>NZ_JBVJLY010000033.1:0-79375 GCF_055584485.1 Amycolatopsis sp. NPDC102522
GCCTTACGTGTAGATTTACGGGGTGTTGTTGGTGTGGGGTATGCTCGCTCCGGAGGCCTGAGGGGGGCGGGTCGGGTTCGTCGCGAAAGCCACTTTCGGGACGTCTGATGTCCCGAAAGTGGCTTTCGCGACACCCGCCAGCGCGGCGCATAGCCGCAGGGCACCGGCCTGCTTCAGCCGAAGCGGCCAAGCGACAAGCGGCCAAGCCGCTAGCCGTAGATGGACGCAGCCCACTCCGGGTGGTCGATGAACGGGTTGCGGTTGTGCTGGAACTGGTCGTAGATGACCTGGTTCCGGCGCTGCTCGCCCGCGTCGGGCGGGTCCTGGGTGTTCCAGCTCATCAGGACCGAGAGGCGGCCGATGTTGGGTTTGGAGCCGTTGTCGACGGCGTCGTTCGGTTCCAGGTCAGGGAATCCGTCGGTGCCGTCGTAGCGGACGGCCATGTACAGGATCATGCGGGCGACGTCGCCCTTGACCGCGTCCCGCGGCTCGAACGAGTCGTCATCGGTGAGGCTCCCGGGCGCTTCCTCGACGGGCGAGCCGCCGGCGTCGAAGTCCTTGTTCCCGCGGGTGCTGTTGACCGACGCGTCCTCCGCGCGCAGATGGTGCAGGTCGGTTCCGGGCCCGACAGCCGTGCCGAAGTCGCCGTGCGACTTGGCCCAGACGTGCTCGCGGTTCCAGTCGTCGACTCCCCCGCCGTTGGCGGTCTTCGCCTGCGAGCGGCCGCTGTAGAGCAGGACGACGTTCGACGGGTTGGCCGGATCTTCGTCGGTGGCCCTGATCCCGTCCCACACCTGCTCGTAGGTCAGTTTGGTGCCGGTGCTGATGATCCCGTGCAACGCCGTCTTGAGTTCGGCGCCGGTCTTGCCCTCCGCGTCCTTGTAGTAGTCGTCGGCGGCTGTCGCCCCGCCGTCGGCGACGAGTGGTCCCGCGATGGTCGGTGAAGCGAAGGCGATCCCGGCCGCGGCGCCGAGTGCGAGAACCACCGAGAGACGGCGGGTTGGCTGCATGGACAGATCCTCTCCCCAGAGGCGCCGGCCCGGATCGTCGTCTGCACAGTCACAACCCTGGCAACGCACTAGTCATGTAGTTGGAAAAATACTGTCACGGGTGTCAAGAGGTGTTACTCCACTTGGCGCACAGTCATAAGCATGTGCGTATCATCTACCAAGTGCAACGATACGAGGAGCGCGCATGATCAGGAGCAAGTGGATCACCGGCCCGGCGACGGACGTCACGGGAGACGTACTGGTCAGCGTCACCGAGTTGACGTTGAACGACTTTCGGCTCACACCAGGCGCGTACCGGGCGGGCTACACGCTCAGCCGCGAGTGGCCCCGGCTGCCCGGCGCGATCGGCCAGTGGCTGTGGGCCGAACCGTTGCGACGGCGGCTGGGCTCGATCTCGGTCTGGCGCGACCGCACAGGCCTCCGCGGTTTCGTCGGGCTCCCCGCCCACGTCGCGATCATGCGGAAGTACCGCGACCTCGGCACCACCCGCGCCACCACCTGGCAAGCCGCCGAGGTCGATCCGCAGGTCATCTGGCGGACGGCGGACCGATGGCTGAAGGATCGCGCCTGACGATGATCAGCGCGCTCACGACGAGCGGGGGCAGGGCCCACAGCACGGCGGTGAGATAACCGTTCTGGGCCGGGAACACGGCGCCGTCCGGCGTGGCGGCGCCGAGCAGGAGACCGGCGAACGCGCTGCCGACGCTCATCCCGATACTGCGGGAGATCTGGTTGATCGAGAGCACACTGGCCGTCTCTTCTCGGGGCACACCGACGAGGACGAGCTTCGGCATCACCGCGAAGACACCTCCGACGGCGAAGCCGAGCAGGGCGATCGCGGCGAGGACGACGAAGAGCGACTGTGGTCCGGCCGCGAACAGCAGTGCGGCGACGACGGCGATCGCGAGCGCGAGCGTGTAGGTCCATCGTTCGGTGAAGCGCGCGATGAGACGCGGCGCCGCCTTCCCGGCGGCGAACCCGAGCAGCGAGAACGGGATCAGTGCCGCCCCCGCGGCCACCCCGGGCAGGGCGAATCCGTAGTGGGCGCCGGACGGGGTCTGCACGTAGCGGGTGAACACGCTGAACAGCAGGTACAACCCAGTCCCGGCAACGAGAATCGCGAGATTCGCGCGCAGAAGGGGGCCTTGTCCGAGCAGCCGCAGATTCACCAGCGGCGCCGTGGCGCGCCGTTCGATCAACGTCCACGCGGCCAGGGACGCGACGGCACCGGCGAGGATGCCTGCCGCCGTCCACGCGTTCGCCCAGATCGAGGGTTCGGCGATGACCACGAGGAGCCCGAGGGTGCCGAGGGCGAGAAGCAGCGCGCCAGGGACGTCGATCCGGGGCCGCTCCCCCGGCGCCTCGGCGGGCAGTGTCCGCCAGGCGACGACGAGCGCGACCGCGGACAGGAGAAGCCCGAGCCCGTAGGCGACGCGCAGACCGGCGACCTGGTCGAGCAGGCTGACCGCCGGATAGCCGACCCCGATGCCGACCGTCGTCGCGACCGACAACGCGGCGATCGTGGACGCCGAGCGCTCCGGCGGCAGGTGTTCGCGGGCCACGCTCATCAACAGTGCCCCGACCGCGATCGCGAGCCCCTGCAGGCCGCGTCCGATCACCAACGCCGCGAACGGGAGCGGCAGCACGGTCAGCAGCCCGCCCGCCGTGACCACGGCGAGGGTGCCCAGGATCGTGACGCGGCGGTACGGGCCGCTGCCGAGCCTGCCGAGGACAGGGCCCGCGATCGCGCCGCTGAACAGGGGCACCGTCAACGTCCACTGCGCGGCGTCCAGGGACACGTGCGTTCCCGTGGCGACCGGAGTGACGAGGGGCGCCCCGACACTGCCGATCACCGCTCCCGCCAGCGCCGTGCACACCAGGGCGAGGCTCAGCCGTCCGTCCCGCCGGGTGGCGACGTCGCCACGCCCGCTCATCGGTTCGTCTCGGCGGTGACGTGCGCGAACAGCCCCGGCTGGATCCGGGTGCGGACACCGTCGGCCCACCCGGCTTCGACCTGCCCGATGTCCATCGCGGCGCCGGCGTTCAGCAGCATCCCGAACGCGAGGAAGGTCTTCACGGTCACCGGTTCCAGCCCGGTCCCGTCCTCGGCGGTGTCCCACATCCGCCCGAAGCACTCCCGCACGACGTCCCGCACTTCCGGATCACCGCACGCGGCGAAGCCCTGAAGCTGCAACAACAATCCGGTCCGGTCGGCAAGCAGGTCGAAGTACTGGGCACCCATCGCCGACAGCGCCCCCAGACCGGCCTTCCCCTCGCCCGCGTCCCGCATGCCTTCGCTGACCCGCTCGAACGCCGCCTGGATCAGCTCCAGGAACAGGGCCTTCTTCGTCCCGAACAGCCGGAAGACATACGCCTGGGTGATCCCCGCTTCCCTCGCGATCGCCTCCGTCGACGCCCCGTGCAACCCGTGTTCCGCGAACTCCTTCGCCGCGATGGCCAGCACCTGGGCGCGTCGCTCGGTCCCGCTCATCCGTTCAGCCATGGAGCTAAGTTACTGGTTACTAACTACTAACAACATGTGACGCCGGTTACCCGGCGGATGAACCCGGATTGGAGAAATCCCTCTCCCCCGCACCGTTTTCCGCCGGTTAGGCTGTTTTCTTCGCTTTCACAGAGGGGTTCGAAAACGACATGTTCTCCGACCACGTCATCGAAAGTGACCTTGTCGTCCTCGCCGCGAAGACCGACTATCCCGAATCCGTCTGGAGCGAGGTCGTCCACAGCCAGGCGTATTCGAAAGGGGTTTCGGACCTTCCGCCGGGCAGTGTGCTGGTCGATGTGGGCGCCCGGATCTACGCGTTCGAACCCGCGTCGGCGTCCTACCACTGCCTTGCGGAGAACTGCTCGCGGCACGCGCCGGGCGCACGGGTGGCCAACCTCGCCCTCGGTTCGGCGACCGGGGAAGCGAGGCTCACCTATTACCCGCATCGCTCGACCATGTCGACGTTGTACGTCGACGACGAGGAAGACCGCCACAACGTCCGGGTCCTGTTCGAGCAGTTCGATCCGTCCGCCGAATTCCGGGCGGAGTTCTGGGACAGGTTCGACCGTGGCATCCGGCACGAGACGGTAGCGATGACCACGCTGGCGGATGCCCTCTCCGGCACCGGAATCGACGAGATCTCCTTTGGGCGAAGGTACGCAGGCTGGCCATCGAGGTGCACGACAAGGACGGCCGGCTCGCCGAAATCAGCGAACTACTGGACCGGCGCGGCTACCGCGTCGAGTACTTCCGCGAGGAGTACTTCTCCGGCACCGACATCCACATGGTCTACGCCCATCGCGACTGACGGCGACTTCACCGCTTCGTTCCGCCCGTTCTCGCCAGCACCATCGCCCCGGCCAGCGAGGCATGCGCGCCGAAAGCCGCCGTCGCGACGGCGGGCAGCCGATGCCCTTGCCTGATCCAGGCACGCGACCGTTCTTCGACGCGGGCGGGCAGACCGGGCAGCGCCACGCCGAACCCGCCACCGATGTGCACCCGGCTCGGCTGGACCAGTTCGGACAGGAGCACGACGACGCGAGCCAGGGTTTCGGCCACGAAGGCGACCACTTTCCCGGAAGTGACGAGCTCTTCCGAGGGGAGCCCTGTCCGGCGGGAAAGGGCTTCGGGAGAGAGCAGGGCTTGCAGGCAGCCGTCGCGTCCGCACCGGCAGAGCGGTCCGGCCGGGTCCATCGGCAGGTGCCCGAGTTCGCCCGCGGTGCCCCACGCGCCCCGGAGCAGGCGTCCGTCGCTGATCACCCCGCCGCCGACGCCAGTCCCGAGCCCGAGGTAGACGAGGTCGGCACAGCCGCTCGCTTCGGCTTCGGCGACCGCGGCGAGCGTGCCGTCGTCGCCGAAGAGCACCGGCGCGCCGATGGTCTCCTCGATCGTCCGCCGCAGGTCGAGGCCGCACCACGAAGGCCTGCTCGGCCACGCCGTCACCCGGCCGTCGGGATCGACCGTCGGAGCGGCGGACACTCCCGCCCGCACGACCTCCGGCGGCGCCGCTGCCAGCACGGCACGCAGCAGCGCGAGATCGGACTCCACGCCGTCCTGCGGCCACGGCTCGATCCGCTCCCACGTCTTGTCGGCCAACGTGGCCCTGACCGCGAGTTTGGTACCGCCGATGTCCAGTGCCAGGAAGGTCATCGGCCGCGCAGCAGCCCGGACCAGATCCCGAACGCGGCGACCGTGGCCGCGACGCCGGTGGCCAGGACGCCCGGCCCCGTGCCGGGCCGGGAATCCTTTCGTCCCGCCCGCGCCCGGGCCTCGCCGACGGCCGCGGTCACGGTCCGCCGCACCACCCGGCCGAGTTCGGCCTGGTCGAGCGACGCGGCGTGGTGGACGAGCATCGTCCCGGTGACCGGGCTCGCCTGGGCCCTGAGCACGCCGGAGGCGCTCTCCAGCCGGGCCGCCAGCAGTTTCGCGACCTCCGGGCGGCCGCGCATCACCGGGATGTCCCAGCGTTGCCGCCCGGGCAGGACCGACCTGGGCCGGACCTTGACCTTCACGAGCGCGTGGAGGACCAGCGTGGCTGCCTTGCCCATCACCGAGGCGATCAGCGTGCCGCGCTGGTTTGCCTGGCCTTCGCCGGTGGTTTCGCCGGCGCGGGCTTCTCCGTCTGCGAAACGGCCATCTCCGCGGTCACTTCCGCCGCCAGGTCCTGCAATTCCTCACCGGCTTGCGCGGCGGCCTTCTTCACCTCCATCGCGATCGCCACCGAAGTCCGGATGACACCACGCACCACCGGTTTCACCAGTTTGAGTGTCACCGGCCCGGCGACGAATCCGATCACGAACGGGGCCACAACAGGCGCTACCATCGTCACTCCATTTCCGTTGCACGCGGGTACCGTGAAAGTTCAACCATCATCTGGTCAGCCGATTCCACACCGCCCCCTTCCCGGAAAATGCGCCGTGAGAATTTCAGCTAAACAGCGCGATCGGACAGGGTCAAGATCGTCGTCGCCGAGGTCCCTTACCGGACCAGCCGGTATCACCGGTTCGGAGCAGCAAGAAACCGGGAATCCTGCGCTGGCAAGGACTTTTCCCCGGTCTGACACTTTCCGGTGAATCCGGCCGCCAGCACCGAGCAGCCGACAGTGGTCACCAGTGTCATCAGGACGAACAACGAAAAGACGGTGTCGGTCAAGATCCCCATTCGGCGCCCGGTGTCGAGGACGACGAGTTCGGTCAGGCCCCGGCAGTTGAGCAGGGTGGCAAGCAGATTCGCCCGCCGCCAGGAATATCCCGACAATCGGGCGGTCACCCCGGTACCCAGCCATTTTCCCGCCACCGCGAAGAGCACCACGAGCAGAAGGACAGCGAGCAGCGCCGGTGTTTCCACGATCGCGTCGAGGTGGACGTCGATACCGATGACGCAGAAGAAAAGCGGAAGCAGCAGCCACGAGACCAAGGGCCGCAGCTTTTCGTCGAGCCGGAGCTTCGTGGCGAGCTCTTTCGGGACAGCGGCACCGAAAAGAAAGGCTCCGAGAATACTGTGCACGCCGACCAGGTCGGTGAACGCGGCCGTCAGCAGCGCTCCCCCGAGGAGACCGACGGCCACCCCGGACGGGATACGGTCCGCCCGCCGCTCGCCGAGCCTGCTCAAGCCGCGGCGCACCACGCCGAGCAGCAGGACGGCGACGGCCGCGGTCAGCACCAGCGATCCGGCCACGCCCATCGGCGAACGGTTCCCCGCCAGCGCGGCGGCCACGCCCAGCAGGCACCAGCACACCAGATCGGTCACCGCGGCACAGCGCAAAGCGAGTGCTCCCAGCGTGGTCCCGCGCAGCCCAAGATCCGAAACGAGCCTGGCGAGCACCGGCAACGCGGTGACACTCAGGCTCACCCCGATGAACAGCGCGAAGGCGGCGTCCCCGCCGTTCGGCAGCCCGAGCCGGGGAATCCCGGACAGGATCGCCGCGAGCAGCACCCCGAGCGCGAACGGCACGGCGAGACCGCAGAAGCCGATCGCCACGACCGGCCGGAGCGGCACGCCCTGCGACGGCACCGCGGATTCCATCCCGACGAGGAACATGAAGACCAGAACACCCAGCTGTGCCAACGTTTCCATGGTGGCGCGGACGCCGGGGTCGAACAGCCACAGCTGGGCGGCGGGCCACACGGCGCCGAGCAAGGACGGGCCGAGCAGCACCCCGGCGACCACCTCCCCGAGCACCCTTGCCTGGCCGAATCTGGTGGCCAGCGTTCCACCGAGCCGGGCGACGAGCACGACCAGCGCGACGGCGAACAACGCCCGCCACTGCGGGATCGACGCCGGCTGGGCCTGGGGTTCCGCACCGCGCGGGCCGGGGAGCTGAGCCACGCCGAACAACGCCGCGGCCACCAGGACGGCGCAGACCACCAGCCAAGGCCACAGCCGATGGCGCTTCGTGACCGGCTTCTCCATGCCGCCTCATTTCGCCGCCCGGCCGAGTTCGTTGTCGATGAAGTCGAGGACCTCGGCCGCCGACGCCGTCCGGAGCCGGTCCGCCGTCCCGGTGTCCGCCTCCGGCCTCGGGGCCCAGCCCTCGGTGATCCGCTGGAACCGCGCGAGTACGGCGGCGCGGTATCCGTCGTCGAGCGTGTCGGCCGGGACGGCTTCGAGCCGGTCCAGATCGTGAAGCAGCGCAAGGGATCCGTTGGAGGCCCCGGAGAACATTTCGGTCCACAGCACCCGGGCGACGGCGGCGGGGGTCGGGTGGTCGAAGAGGATGGTGGCCGGGAGGCGCAGGCCGGTGGCGAAGACGATCCGGTTGCGCAGTTCGACCGCGGTCACCGAGTCGAAGCCCAGTTCCTGGAACGCCTCCCGCGAGCCGGTGCTGGCGCCTCTCTCGTAACCGAGCACGTGCGCGGCCTGCTCGCGGACGAGGTCCAGCAGTTCGCGTTCCTGTTCGGCGCGAGGCAGCTTCCCGAGCCGCTCGGCCATGGTCACCTCGTCGACGACGGGCCGGTCGACGACGGGCACGGCGGGGGTCGGCGGGTGCTCCGGGTTCGCGGGTTCGAGCCAGAAACGCCGCCGCTGGAACGGATACGTCGGCAGCCCGACAAGCCGTCCGGCGCCGCCGAGTACGGACGGCCAGTCCACCGGGACCCCGCCCGCGGACAACTCGCCCAGCCCGGAAAGGAATCCGGCCGTCTCGCGTCGTTCCCGCAGTCCCGCCACGACCAGCGTGTCGCGCTCGCCTTCCCAGCAGTCACGGACCATGCCGGTCAGTGCGCGACCGGGTCCGACTTCGAGCACCTTGCCGACGCCGGCGGCGCGCAGCCGGGCCACGCCCTCGGCGAATCGGACGGTCGAGCGCAGGTGGGTGCTCCAGTAGCCGGGTTCGCCCAGCACGTCGGCGCCGACGACGTCGCCGGTCACGTTCGAGACCACCGGAAGCCGGGGTTCGGTGAAGGTGAGCCCGCGGACCACGTCTTCCAGCCCCGCGGCCGCTTCGTCCACGCAGGGCGAGTGGAACGCGTGGCTGACGCGCAGCCGCCGGGTCCGCCATCCGTGTTCGCCGCAGCGGTCCGTCACCCAGGAGACGGCGTCCTCGTCGCCGGACACCACGACCGCCCGCGGCGCGTTCACCGCCGCGAGGGCGATCCGGCCGGCGCGTTCCTCCACCACCGCGGAGACTTCCCGTTCGGAGGCCGCCACCGCGGCCATCGCTCCGCCCGGTGGCAGGTCGCCCATCAACCTGCCGCGCGCCTCGACCAGCGTGCACGCGTCGCGCAGGGACAACGCGCCCGCCACGTGGACCGCGGTCACCTCGCCGAGGGAATGTCCAGCCACCAGGTCGGGCCGCACCCCGAAGGACTCCAGCAGCCGGGCCAGCGCGGTCTCGACCGCGAACAACCCGGCCTGCGCGTATCGCGTCCCGTCCAGCTGGTCGGACTCGAAGACCTTGTCCTTCAAAGGGAAAGCGAAGTGCCCACAGATTTCGTCGAAGGCTTCGCGGAAGACCGGGAACTTCTCGTACAGCTCCCGGCCCATCCCGGCTCGCTGGCTGCCCTGCCCGCTGAACACGAAGGCCAGCTTGCCCTCGGCCGGAGCCACCTCGACCGCGTCACGGCTCAAGGCGGCGAGCTCGGCCAGGAGTTCGTCACGGTCGTCCGCCACCACCACGGCACGCTGTGCCAGCATCGCCCGTGAGAACACCAGCGACTTCGCCAGATCTTCCACGGCGACGTCGTGGTTCGCCGACACGAACTCCGCCATCGTCCGCGCTTGCGCCCGCACCGCCTCCGCCGTCGCCCCGGACAGCACCACCGGCCAGGGCCCGCGATGGTCACCGGCCTCGGCTTCGGGTTCGCCGGTCTCAGCGACGGACTCGAGGATCAAATGCGCGTTGGTGCCGGAAACACCGAAGGACGAAACCCCCGCGCGGCGAGGTTCGGGCCACTCACGAGGCTCGGTGAGCAACTCCACGGATCCGGACGACCAGTCGACCTCCGGGGTGGGCGCGTCGACGTGCAGCGTCTTCGGGAGCACCCCGTGCCGCATCGCGAGCACCATCTTGATCACCCCGGCGATCCCCGCGGCGCCTTGGGCGTGGCCGAGATTCGACTTCAGCGAACCGAGCCACACCGGGCGATCCCGGTTCTGGCCGTAGGTCGCCAGTACGGCCTGCGCCTCGATCGGATCGCCGAGACGTGTGCCCGTTCCGTGCGCTTCCACGGCGTCGATGTCCGAAGTGGACAGACCGGCGTCGGCCAGCGCGGACAGGATCACCCGTTGCTGTGCCGGACCGTTCGGGGCCGTCAAGCCGTTCGAGGCGCCGTCGGAGTTCATCGCCGAGCCGCGGACGACAGCCAGCACTCGGTGCCCCAGCCGAGTAGCGTCCGAAAGCCGTTCCAACAGCACCACACCGGCGCCTTCCGACCACGCCGTCCCGTCGGCGGCGGCCGCGAACGACTTGCACCGGCCGTCGGGAGCCAATCCGCGCTGTCGCGAGAACTCCACGAAACCGCGGGGGGTCGCCATCACCGTCACCCCGCCCGCGAGGGCCATCGAGCACTCGCCCCGGCGAAGCGACTGCACCGCGAGATGCATCGCCACCAACGAGGACGAGCACGCCGTGTCGATCGAGATCGCCGGCCCCTCCAGGCCGAAGGTGTACGCGACCCGGCCCGACACGACGCTGCCGGACACCCCGGTGATCCGGTAGGCGTCCAGGTCACCGGCACCGGGGTTGCGGTAGTGGTCGTAGTCGTGGTTCGTCACGCCGGTGAAGACGCCGGTGTCGCTGCCCCGCATCGACGTGGGATCGATGCCCGCGTGCTCGAAGACCTCCCAGGACGTCTCCAGCAACAGCCTTTGCTGCGGATCCATCGCCAGCGCCTCGCGCGGGCTCACCGCGAAGAACCGCGCGTCGAAACCGGCCACGTCGTCGACGAACGCGCCTTGCCGGACATACGACTTCCCGGCGGCGTCCGGATCGGGGTCGTACAACGAGCCCAGTTCCCAGCCGCGGTCGGCCGGGAAGTCCGTCACGGCGTCGACTCCGCCCGCCACGAGGTCCCACAGGCCTTCGGGGGACACCACGCCACCCGGCAACCGGCACGCCATGGACACGATCGCGATCGGCTCGTCCGCGACGGCGGTGACGCGGGACATGGCGCGCCTGCGTTCCCCTCCCGACAGCCGCTCGCAGAGGTGACCGGCCAATCCGCCGGGGTTCGGATAGTCGAAGACCAGGGTCGCGGGCAGCCGCAGTCCAGTCGCGGCGGCGAGGCGGTTGCGCAACTCGACACCGGTCAGCGAATCGAGGCCCATCTCCTTGAACGCCCTGACCTCGTCAACGGCGTCCTTCGTGGCGTGCGCGAGGACGGCGGCGACTTCCCGGCGCACCAGGTCGAGCACCGCTTGACGACGTTCTTCTTCGGGAAGCCGGGCGAGTGAATCCGGGGATCCAATCCGGACCGCGCGCCGTCGCCGAACCAGGGACCGGAAAAGCGGCGGTACTTCACCGGACCCGACCGCGGCGAGGTCGAACCGCGCCGGGACGAGCGACGGCAGTCCCGTCGCCATCGCGCTGTCGAACAGCGCCATACCGTCCACTGCGGACAGTGGCCGCATACCGGTGTTCGCCAAGCGGCGACGGTCGGTGTCGGAGAGTCTTGCGGTCAGGCCTGTCGGCTCCCACAGCCCCCAGGCGAGGGACGTCGCGGGGAGCCCTTCGGCGTGACGCTGGTGCGCGAGTCCGTCCAGGAAGCCGTTGGCCGCCGCGTAATTGCCCTGCGCGGCGCTGCCGAGCGCACCGGCGACCGACGAGAACAGGACGAACAGGCTGAGGTTGTGGTGTCGGGTGAGGTCATGGAGGTTGAGGGCGCCGTCGATTTTGGGGGTGAAGACGGTGTCGAGGCGTTGTGGGTTGAGGGTGGTGAGGACTCCGTCGTCGAGGACTCCGGCTGTGTGGATGACGCCGGTCAGGGGGTGTTCGGGCGGGATGTCGTCGAGGACGGTGGCGAGTGCGTTGCGGTCGGCGACGTCGCAGGCCACGACTCGTGCTTCGGGGAGGTCGGTGGTGCCGCCGGTGCGGCTGAGGAGCAGCAGATGCCGGACCCCGTACGTGTCGACCAGGTGGCGGGCGATGATCTGGCCGAGGGTGCCGGTGCCGCCGGTGATCAGGATTGTTCCGTCCGGGTCCAGCACCAGCGGCTCACCGGCAGGCTTCACCCGGGCGAGCCGGGGCACCCGGACTTGACCGGCGTGGATCGCGACCTGTGGTTCGTCACTGGCGGCGACCTGGGGTATTAGGGCGCGGGATTTCGGGTCGTCGTCGAGGTCTGCCAGCACGATCCGGCCGGGTTCTTCGGCCTGTGCGGAGCGCACCAGGCCCCACACTGCGGCCCCTATCGGTGTGGACACGCCGTGGGTCAGCACCAGCAGGCGTGACGAGCTTTCCTCCCGCACGAACTCCTGCACCCGCTCGAGAACCCTCGACACCACTTCCCGTACGTCACCGGTACCGGCCTCGCACACCACGACGTCCACATCGGCGGCCTCGATCTGGGCAGGCACCCACTCCACCCCGAACAACGAACCGCCGGTCGTGGTCCGCAGCCCCGCGAGGGACACCGGCCGGAACACCAGCGACTCGACGGTGGCGACCGGAGCGCCCGTTTCGTCGGCCAGCCGCAGCGAAACCTCGCCCTCTCCCCTGGCGACGGCGCGGACGCGCACCAGCGTCGCGCCCGAGGCGTGGAGCGAAACGCCGGTCCACGAGAACGGGAGCCGGACGTCACCGTCGGGCGTCGCGACCTCCTGACCGGTGAAGGTGCTCGCGTGCAACGCACATTCGAGCAACGCCGGATGCAGGCCGAACCGACCGGCTTCGAGGCTCTGTTCCTCGGTCAGGGCGACCTCGCCGAAGATCTCCTCGCCCCGGTGCCACACCGCGCGCAACCGTTGGAAACCCGGTCCGTACGCCAGTCCCGCGGCGGCGAATCCCGCGTAGGTGTTCTCGATGTCCACAGGTGTCGCTCCGGCCGGTGGCCATTCGGCGAGTTCGAAGCCAGCAGGCGCACCAGACTCGGCCAGGAACCCGCTCGCGTGGCGGGTCCACTCGGCGTCCGGCCCGGCCTCGTCGGAACGGGAGTGGATGGCCAGCGCGCGGCGCCCGTGGGCGTCGGGCGGCCGCACCCGGACCCGGAGCTGGCGGGCTTCCCGGTCCTGCAGCACCAGCGGCGCCTCGATCACCAGCTCGTCGACCACCGGGTGGCCGACCTCGTCACCCGCCCGGATCGCCAGCTCCACCAGCGCGACCCCGGGTACGACGGTCGTGTCGAACACGACGTGGTCCACGAGCCACGGATGCGTGGCGAGCGAAAGCCGCGCGGTCAGCGCCACCCCGTCGTCTTCGGGAAGCCGGACGACCGCGCCGAGCAGAGGATGGTCCACCGCGGCCAGGCCCGCCGCCGTCACGTCCCCGGCTCCGGTGCGCGCGTCCAGCCAGAACCGCTGACGCTGGAACGGATACGTCGGCAGGTCCACCCGCCGGTACGGTCCGTCGAAGGCGGGTTTCCAGTCGACAGGCACACCGCGCCGGTGGAGTTCCCCCGCCGAGGCCAGGAACCTTCCCCAGCCGCCCTCATCGCGGCGCAGTGTCCCGGTCACCACCGCGGGCTCTTCGACGACGTCGGCGATGCTCGTGGTCAGCACCGGATGCGCGCTCACTTCCAGGAACGCGCGGTGCCCCTCGGCGACCAGCCCGCGCATGGCGGACTCGAAAACCACCGGCTGTCGCAGATTCCGGTACCAGTAACCGGCGTCCATCTCCGTGCCGTCGAACCAGCGATCGTCCACAGTGGAATAGACGGGCACCGTGCCCGGCGCCGGACGGACGTCGGCCAATGTCTCCAGCAGCTTCTCCCGCACGGCCTCCACCTGGCCGGAGTGGCCCGCGAAATCCACGCCGGGCAGCGCCCAGCGCAACAGGCGCCGGGCGGACAGCAGGCGGCCGAACTCCTCGATCGCGTCCGCGTCCCCCGAGACGGTGACCGACGCCGGACCGTTCACCGCGGCCACCCAAAGCCGTCCTTCGAAGCCGGGCAGCAGCGCCCGCACCTGGTCCTCCGGGGCGACGACCGACAGCATCGCCCCGCGCCCCGACAGTTCCCGGGCGATGACCGCGGACCGCAGCACCACCACGCGGACGGCGTCCTCCAGCGACAGGACCCCGGCGACGTACGCCGCCGCGATCTCGCCTTGGCTGTGGCCGGCGACCGCGTCGGGCTCGACACCCAGCGAACGCCAGACCGCGGCCAGCGACACCATCATCGCGAACGACACCGGCTGCACGACGTCCACCCGCGTGAGTGCCGCCTCGTCGTCGAGCGCGTCCCACAGCTTCCAGCCGACCAGACCTTCCAGGACCTCGGCGCACGCGAGCATCGAGTCGCGGAACACCGCGCACGACTCCCCCAGCTCGCGCCCCATCCCCGCCCACTGCGTTCCTTGACCAGGGAAGACGAACACGAGCCGCCCGGTGACGTCCGCGCTCCTCGGCTCCGCTCCTGCCAGCTTCGCGCCCAGATCTTCGCGGCCGTCCGCCACCACGACGGCCCGGTGCGCCAACGCCGCCCTCGACGACAGCAGCGACCAGGCCACATCGCCCACTTCGACGTCGGGCCGTGTGCGCACGAACTCGGCGACCCGCTCGGCCTGTGCCCGCGCCGCCTCCGCGGTGGCGCCCGACACCAGCACCGGCCACGGTCCGGCTTGACCGCCGCTCTCGGCGTGGGGCCTCGGAACCGACTCCAGGATCAGGTGGGCGTTGGTCCCGCTGGCGCCGAAAGCCGAAAGCGCGGCGCGACGCGGACGATCGAGTTCGGGCCACGGGCACGCCTCGGTGAGGATCTCCACCGCACCCGACGACCAGTTCACCCGCGACGTGGGGGTGTCGACGTGCAACGTCTTGGGGAGCAGGCCGTGGCCCATGGCCAGCACCATCTTGATCACCCCGGCGACCCCGGCCGCGCCCTGCGTGTGGCCGATGTTCGACTTCACCGAGCCCAGCCGCACCGGGTGTTCGCGGTCCTGGCCGTAGGTCGCCAGCAGGGCTTGCGCCTCGATCGGATCGCCCAGCCGGGTGCCCGTGCCGTGCGCTTCCACCGCATCAACGTCTACAGTGGACAGACCGGCGTCGGCGAGGGCGGACCGGATCACCCGCTGCTGGGAAGGGCCGTTCGGCGCGGTCAGGCCGTTGGACGCGCCGTCGGAGTTCACCGCGGAACCACGTACGACCGCCAGCACCGGATGTCCGCGCTCCTCGGCGACCGAAAGCCGCTCCAGCAGCACCATGCCCGCCCCTTCCGACCACACGGTGCCGTCGGCGGCGTCGTCGAAGGACTTGCATCGGCTGTCGGGGGCGAGCGCACGCTGCCGGGAGAATTCCACGAACGTGTCCGGCGTCGACATCACGGTCACCCCGCCCGCCAGCGCCATCGCGCATTCACCACGGCGCAGCGCTTGCACGGCGAGGTGCATCGCCACCAGCGAAGACGAACACGCCGTGTCGACGGTGATCGCCGGGCCCTCCAGCCCGAATGTGTAAGCCACCCGCCCGATCGCGGCGCTGCCCGAACTGCCGGTCCCGACGTAACCCTCGACTTCTTCGGGCACCGGGCGCAGCCGTGTCCCGTGGTCGTGGTTGATGATGCCGCCGAAGACCCCGATCTTCTCGCCGCGCACCGAACCGGGGTCGATACCCGCCCGTTCGAACGCCTCCCACGAGGTCTCGAGCAGCAGCCGTTGCTGCGGATCCATCGCGAGTGCCTCACGCGGGCTGATCCCGAAGACGCCAGGGTCGAACATGGCCATGTCGTAAAGGAATCCGCCTTCGCGGGCATACGACTTGCCGGACGCGTCCGGGTCGGCGTCGAACAACGTGTCCAGATCCCAGCCGCGGTCGTCCGGGAACCCCGCGATCGCATCCACGCCGCCGTCAAGGAGCGCCCACAGCTCCTCCGGCGTCCGAACACCCCCGGGGAACCGGCAGGCCATGGCCACGACGGCGATGGGATCGGTGGAGCCGGCACCCTGCCTTCGCAACCGCTCGTTTTCCTTGAGCGTCGAGCGAAGCGCTTCGACGAGCTGTTCCTCAGAGGTCGTCACGGGCCACTCCAGCCTCGGGGCTCATCGCCTGCCGCACGAGTTCGGCCGCGTCCATCGAGTCGAAGTCGGGCACTCTGCTCTCGGGAATCTCGGCGGCCACCGCGTCGGGGAACAGCTCCGCGTGGACGCGGAGCGCGAGTGCCTGCGGTGTCGGATGGTCGAAGACGACTGTGGCGGGCAGTTCCGCGCCGGTGACCCTCACGAGGCGATTGCGCAGTTCGACGGCGGTGAGCGAATCGAATCCGACCTCTCGGAACGCCTGGTCCGCTTTCAAGGAGTCCTTTCCGGAACGCACGACGGAGACAGCCTCGGCGAGCACGAGTTCGAGCACTGTCCGGCGTGGATCGCCGTCCAGCACGAGGCGCGACTTCGCCCTGCGGGGTTTCGGCGGCGCTTCCAGCTCCAGCCGGGCCGGGATCAGGATCGGACGGCCCGCGCCGATCGCGAGATCGAACAAGGCCAGCGCTTCGGCGGTCGCCAACGGCTTCACTCCGCCACGGGGTGCCCGGCCCGCGGCCATGCCGAGGTCCCACGGTCCCCACGCCAGCGACGTCGCCGGGAGCCCCTCGGCGTGCCGCTGCCTGGCGAGACCGTCGAGGAAACCGTTGGCCGCGGCGTAACCGCCCTGCCCGGCGTTGCCCAAGGTCCCGGCGATCGAGGAGAACAGGACGAACAGGGACAGGTCGCGGGTGAGCTCGTGCAGGTTGAGCGCGCCGTCGACCTTGGGCGCGAACACGGTTCCCAGTCGTTCCCGGTCCAGCGATCCGAGCACACCGTCATCGAGTACGCCCGCGGCGTGCACCACCCCGGTCAGCGGCTGTCCGGCGGGGATGTCGTCGAGGACGGTGGCCAGCGCGTCCCGGTCCGCGACGTCGCAGGCCACCACGCGCGCGCCGGGCAGGTCGATCGTCCCGCCCGACCGGCTGACCAGCAGCAGATGCCGGACCCCGTGCACTTCGCTCAGATGCCGGGCGACGGCCCGGCCGAGCGCGCCGGTGCCGCCGGTGATCAGAACCGTGCCATCGGGCTCCAGGACCGTCTGCTTTCCGGTCACCGGCCGAAGCTTCGGCACGAAGACGGCGTCACCGCGGATCACGACTTCCGGCTCCTGCCGGGGCACGAGTCCGGGCGAGGCGTCCGCGTCCAGGTCCGCCAGGACAATCCGTCCCGGCTCCTCCGCCTGAGCGGCCCGCACCAGCCCCCACACGGCGTGTCCCACCGGGTCACCGCGGCCCGGCCCGACCTGTTCGCGGGTCACCACCAGGAGCTTGCGCGCGTCGGCAGTCTGCAAGAACGCGAGCACCCGGGTGACCACTTCGCGCACGTCTCCTCCGCCGGCTTCGCAGACGACGAACCCGGGATCCCCGCGACCGCGCTCCGCTCGCACCCACTCGACTTCGAACAGTCCGCCGCCCGTCCCCCATCGCGCGCCGGTCACCGGACGGGAAAGCAGGGACTCGATCTCCGCGACCGGCGCCCCGGTGTCATCGGCGAGTCCGACGGTCACCCCGCCGTTTCCGTCCGCCGCCAGCCGGGCGCGCAGCCGGGTCGCGCCGTCGGACCATTCCTGGATGCCCCGCCAGGCGAACGGGACCCGCGGCCGGCCTTCTTCCTCGTCTTCGAAGCCGCCGAGGGTGATGGCCTGCAGGACGGCGTCCAGCAGAGCCGGATGCACCGCGAACCGATCGGCCTGCTCGCCGGGCAGCGCGACCTCGACGAAGAGTTCGCCGTCTCGACGCCACGCCGCCCGCAGGCACTGGAACGCGGGCCCGTAACCGTATCCCCGGTCGCGCAAGCCTTCGTAGAACTCGCTGACGTCAAGGGAAACCGCGCCGTCCGGCGGCCATTCGGAGAGTTCGAAGGAGGGCGGCATCGCGTCCGCGGTGAGCGTTCCCTCGACGTGCCGGGTCCAGCCTCCCGGCCCGGCTTCCGGACGCGAATGCACGGCCACCGCCCGTTTGCCGTGCTCGTCGGCTCGGCCGACGGTGACCTGTACCTGGACACCGCCGTCCGGCAACAGCAACGGAGCCTCGTTGGTCAGTTCTTCGACACGCGGGCAGCCCACGCTCTCCGCCGCCCGCATCACCAGCTCCAGCAACGCGGTGCCCGGAACGACCACCAGTCCCCGCAGGACATGGTCGGCCAGCCACGGTTGCCTGTCCCTCGACAGGAAACCGGTGAACACCAGCTCCTCGGTGCCGGGCAGGTCCAGCATCGCGTCCAGCAGCGGATGCCCCAGCCCTGTCGACCCCGCGGCCGTGGGGGCCGCGGCCGCCGGCCAGTAGCGTTCGTGTTGGAATGCATAGGTGGGCAGGTCGGCGAGCTCGGCGGACCCATCGAACGTGCGATCCCAGCGCACGGGGAGGCCGGTGGCGGCCAAAGCCTCCAGCACCGCCCGCTTTTCGGTCCGGTCGCGGCGCAGCACCGGCACGGCCCCGTCGACCATGGTGCTGAGGGCCGCGTCGGGACCGATCTCCAGGACGGTCGTGACCCCGAGCTCGCGCAACGCCACGACAGCATCGTGGAACCGCACAGGCCGCCGGATCTGCCCGGCCCAGTACTCGGCGCTGTGCTCGGTCAGGACTTCTCCGGTCACCGTGGACACCAGCGGGATTTCCATTTCCTTGAACCGGATGTCTTTCAGCGCGGCGGTGAACTCGTCGAGCATGGGGTCCATCAGGGGCGAGTGGAAGGCGTGGCTGACCCGCAATCGCCGGGTCCGATGGCCGCGTCCGGCGAACTCGGCGGCGACGGCGAGGACAGCGTGCTCCTCGCCGGAGATCACGACCGAGGTCGGGCCGTTGACCGCGGCGAGGGTTGCCCGGCCGTCGAGCGCCGCCGCGATCTCGTCCTCCGCCACGGCGATGGCGACCATCGCCCCGCCTTCGGGAAGGTCTTGCATGAGCGCGCCACGTGCGGCCACGAGAGTGCAAGCGTCCTCTAAGGACAGTGCACCGGCGATGTGGGCCGCGGTGATCTCGCCGATGGAGTGCCCGGCGACGAAGTCGGGCCGGAGGCCGAAGGATTCGAGCAGGCGGAAGAGCGCGGTCTCGACGGCGAACAGCCCGGCCTGCGCATATCTGGTCCCGTCCAGCTGATCGGACTCGAACACGATGTCCCGCAAGGGAAACTCGAAGTGCTCGCAGAGGGCGTCGAACGTCTCGCGGAAGACCGGGTAAGCCTCGTGGAGTTCGCGGCCCATCCCGGCCCGCTGGGTCCCCTGCCCGCTGAACACGAACGCCGTCTTGCCACCGGTGACGATCGGGGTCAGGTCCTCCAAGGCCGCGATGAGTTCGTCCCGGTTCTCGGCGACTACGACACCACGCTGGTCGAACTGCGCCCGGCTCAGCAGTGTTCGCGCGACCGAGGCGATCCCGATCTCGGGGTGCTCCCGCAGATGTCTCGCCAACCGGTTTGCCTGATCATGGAAAGCGGATTCGGTGCGCGCGCTCACGACCAGTGGCCACGGCCCCACACCCGGGTCCACTGTGGACTGAGTTTGGTACTCGAGGATGAGGTGGGCGTTGGTGCCGGAGATGCCGAAGGAGGACACGGCCGCGCGTCGAGGTTCGGGCCAGTCGTGGTGTTGAGTGAGTAGGGCGGTGTTGCCGCTGCCCCAGTCGACCTCGGGTGTCGGAGTGTCGATATGCAGGGTTTTGGGGAGGACGCCGTGTCGCATGGCGAGGACTGTCTTGATGACTCCGGCGATTCCGGCGGCGCCCTGGGTGTGGCCGATGTTGGACTTCACCGACCCTAGCCAGACCGGGCGGTCGCGATCCTGGCCGTAGGTGGCCAGCACGGCTTGGGCTTCGATCGGGTCACCGAGGCGGGTTCCGGTCCCGTGTGCCTCCACCACATCGACGTCGGCGGGAGACAACCCGGCGTTGGCCAGGGCGGCATGGATGACGCGCTGCTGAGCAGGCCCGTTCGGCGCGGTCAGGCCGTTGGAAGCACCGTCGGAGTTCACCGCGGAACCACGCACCACGGCCAGGATCGGATGTCGATGGCGTTGGGCGTCGGAGAGGCGTTCCAGTAAGACCAGTCCTACGCCTTCGCTGAATCCGGTTCCGTCCGCGGCACCGGCGAAGGCTTTGCACCGGCCGTCGGGGGCGAGGCCGCGTTGGCGGCTGAAGTCCACCAGTAGCCCGGGTGTGGCCATCACGGTCACTCCACCGGCCAAAGCCAGTGAGCATTCACCGCGCCGCAGCGACTGCGCCGCCAGATGCATCGCCACCAGCGAAGAGGAACACGCGGTGTCCACCGTCAACGCCGGACCTCCCAACCCGAACGTATAAGCCACCCGGCCCGACACCACCCCCGCCGAAACGCCGGTGGTGAGATAGCCATCGGTGTCATCGGCGGCTTCACGCAAAAGCGTGGCGTAGTCATGGGTGATCACGCCGGTGAAGACTCCGGTGTCGCTGCCCCGCAACGACTCCGGATCGATCCCCGCCCGCTCGAACACCTCCCACGAGGTTTCCAGCAACAGCCGCTGCTGGGGATCCATCGCGACCGCCTCACGCGGACTGATCCCGAAAAACGCGGCATCGAACCCCGCCACATCCTCCAGAAAAGCACCCTGACGCACCGAACACCGGCCCACCGCATCAGGATCAGCATCAAACAAACCGTTCAGATCCCAGCCACGATCCGAAGGGAAGTCGCCGACCGCGTCACCACCACGATGAACCAGCTCCCACAAATCCTCCGGGCCACGCACCCCACCGGGGAAACGACAGCCCATCGCCACGATCGCCACCGGCTCCTCCGAAACCGAAGTGGTGACGGGAGCCGCGGTAGCCGGGGATTCACCGGCCAGTTCCCTCCGCATCAGCTGGGCCAGCGCGACAGGGGTCGGGTGATCGAACACCACTGTCGCGGACAGCTTCAGACCAGTCTCGGTGTTCAGCCGGTTGCGCAGTTCGACCGCCGTCAGCGAATCGAATCCGGCTTCCTTGAACGGCCGCCGCTGAGCGACCGCCTCGGCGGAGGCGTGTCCCAGCACGATTGCCGCCTGCGCCCGCACCAGCTCCACCAGCAGGGTCTCTTGCTCCACTGTGGACATACCGGCCAGCCGGGACGCGAGCCCCGTCGTCTGCGGCCTGTCCGCTGAGACACGCCGGGTACGGCCGGTCCGGAGGTCCAGTTTCGCGGGAAGCAGGACAGGTTCGACGGAGTGCAGGGCGGCGTCGAAGAGGCGCAGTCCCTCTTCGACGGACAAGGCGGTCATCCCGCCCCGTCTGGTGCGTTCGAGATCGGCCTTGCCGAGCCGGCCGGTCATCCCGCTGGGCATCGCCCACAGGCCCCAGGCGAGCGACACCGCGGGAAGCCCCAGCGAGTGCCGGTACCTGGCCAAACCGTCCAGGTACGCGTTCGCCGCCGCGTAGTTGCCCTGCCCCGGATTCCCCAGCACACCCGAAGCCGAGGAGAACAGGACGAACGCGTCGAGGTCCCGCTCCTTGGTCAGCTCGTGCAGGTTCCAGGCGGCGTCGACCTTCGGCCGGAAGACGGTGTCGAACCGCTCCGGGGTCAGGGCTGAAATCACGCCGTCGTCGAGCACACCGGCCGTGTGCACCACGGCGGTGAGATCGGGAATGGCCGAGAGAACAGCGGCCAGCGCGTCACGATCGGCGGCGTCGCAGGCGACGACGTCGACCTCGGCGCCTGCCTCCGCCAGTTCCGCGACCAACTCGTCCGCTCCCGGCGCGGCCGGTCCCCGCCTGCTGGTGAGGACGAGGCGCCGGATCCCGTGCTCGGCCACCAGATGCCGCGCGACCAGCCCGCCCAGGGTGCCCGCACCGGTGATCAGCACCGTGCCGGGGCCGAGTTCGCCCGGCATGGACAGCACGACCTTGCCGACGTGCCGGGCCTGGGCGACATGCCGGAACGCCGCCGGTGCCCGCCGCGCGGGCATACTCGTCACAGGCAGCGGGGTGAGCTCGCCGCGTTCGAACATGCCTGTCAGTTCGGTCAGCAGTTCCTGCGTGCGATCCGGTCCGGCCTCGCGCAGGTCGTAGGCGCGGTAACCCGGAATCCCCTCCCGGAGATCGGTCTTCCCCAGTTCGAGGAACCGGCCGCCGGGCGCGAGCAGATCCAGCGAAGCGGTCACGAAGTCGCCGGTGAGCGAGTTCAGCACGATGTCGACGGCCGGGAAGCGGTCCGCGAACTCCAGCGTGCGCGAAGACGCGAGATGCTCGTCGTCGAGACCGAGTTCCCGCAGCGCATCCCATTTCTCCGGACTGGCGGTGCCGAACACCTCCAGCCCGAGCCCGCGGGCCAGCCGGACCGCGGCCATCCCGACGCCACCGGCGGCCGCGTGGATCAGCACCCGCTCCCCCGGTCCGGCCTTGGCCAGATCCCGCAGTCCGTACCAGGCGGTGAGGAAGGCGACCGGAATCGACGCGGCCCGCTCGAACGTCCAGCCGTCCGGCATCGCGACCAGCAAGCGCCGATCGGTGACCGCCACCGGCCCGAACGCGCCGAAGGAGCGGTCGAAGGTGCCCATCACCCGGTCTCCGGCGGCCAGCCCCACCACGTCGGGCGCGACCTCCAGCACGACTCCGGCGCCTTCGCCGCCGATCCCCGACTGGCCGGGCACCATGTCGAGCGCCACCATGACGTCGCGGAAGTTCAGCCCGGCCGCCCGCACGCCGACCCGCACCTGCCCGGCGGACAGCGGTTCGAGCACTTCAGGGCAAGGCACGACGGCGAGTTCGGTCCCGGCCGCCTCCCATCGCCAGGCGCGTCCGGCCGCGCGGGCGAGCCGGTGCGCCGACACCACGCCTGCCCGGATCAGGACCTGGGGTTCGCCGGACGCGACCACGGACGGCACCCTCGCCAAGGACGCGGGATCGTCGTCGATGTCGATGAGGAAGCAGCGCCCCGGGCTTTCCGACTGTGCCGCCCGGACCAGTCCCCAGGCCGCGGCCTGCGCGGGTCCGGCGTCGACACCGCCGCGGGTGAGCACGGCCAGTGGCGCGTCGTCGCCCTGCAACGCCGCCAGCACCCGCGAGGTGATCGCGCGGGCGTCGCCGTGGTCTTCGGTGAGGTCGAGTGTCGCGAAGTCCGCGGACGCCGACGGCAGCGTGCGCGGCACCCATTCGGAGCGGAACAGCGCTGCCCCCGTCGCGACGCGCAACTGTCCGTCCGTGACCGGCCTGAGCCGGAGCGACTCGATCACGGCGACGATCTGTCCACTGTGGTCGGTCATCAGGACCGAGACCTCGGCCTGTCCGATCGGGACAGCCCGCACCCGCACCGCGGACGCGCCCGTGGCGTGCAGGGAAATCCCGGTCCAGGCGAACGGCAGCAGGATCTCGGCCGACCGCTGCCCGGAGCAGAGACTGGACGCGTGCAGGGCACCATCGAACAGTGCGGGATGCAGGCCGAACCCGGACGCCTGCCCGGTCAGTTCGACCTCGGCGAAGATCTCCTCACCCCGTGTCCAGACCGTCCGCAGCCCTTGGAACGCGGGGCCGTATTCGTAGCCCGCCTCCGCCTGGCGTTCGTAGAAGTCCCGTACGTCAAGGGGAACCGCTCCGGCGGGCGGCCACTGTCCGAGCCCTTCCGCCAAAGGAGCATCGGCGGACAAGGAGCCCGACGCGTGGCGGTTCCAGGATCCGCCCGCGACTCTCGCATACGCGCTGAACGAGCCGTCGCTCTCGACCCGCACCTGCAGCTCGACCTCGTCGCTGTCCGGCACCACGAGCGGGGCCTCGATGACGAGGTCGTCGATCACCGGCCGCCCGGCCTCGTCACCCGCCCGGATAACCAGGTCGACCCAGCCGGTGCCGGGGAAGACGACCACCCCGGACACCGCGTGGTCGGCCAGCCACGGATGGCGGGACAACGAGACGGAACCGGTGACGACCACGTCCTCGCCGTCGCCGGCCAGGCCGACCACGGTGTCGGCGAACGGATGCCCGGTGGCCGTCCGGCTGGTGAGCTCCAGCCAGTAGCGCCGCCGCTGGAAGGGATAGGTCGGCAGGTCGATCCGTGGTCCGGCGCCGAGTTCCCAGCGAAGGGGGATGCCGCGGACGTGGAGCCGGGCCGCCGAGGCCAGAACCCTCGCCCAGTCGCCGTCGTCGCGTCGCAGGGTTCCGGTGACGACCGTGGGCCCGGCGTCGTCGACGATGTCCTCGACAGCGGTGGTGAGGACGGGGTGCGGGCTGACTTCCACGAAGGTGTCGTAACCCTCGGCCGCGAGTGCCCGGATCGCCGGCTCGAAACCGACCGGCTGGCGCAGATTGCGATACCAGTATCCGGCGTCCATGCCCGTGCCGTCGGCCCAGTGTCCATCCACTGTGGAATACAGGGCCACTGTTCCAGCCGCGGGCCGGATCTCTGCCAGTGCCTGAAGAAGGTCGTCGTGGACGAGGTCGACTTGGGGGCTGTGGGAGGCGTAGTCGACAGGAACGACGCGGGTACGAATCCCGAGCGCCGCGCAGTCTTCGGCGAGGGTGGCCAGCGCCTCCGGTTCTCCGGACACGACAACGGATTCGGGACCGTTCACCGCGGCGAGGGACACGGTGCCGCCCAGCAGCTCACGCACCCGGGTCTCGGAGGCGGACACCGACATCATCCCGCCGTGGCCCGCCAGTTCACGGGCGATGATCGCGGAGCGGCGCACCACGATCCGCAGCGCGTCGTCGAGGGTGAGGATCCCGGCGACGTGGGCGGCGGCGATCTCGCCCTGGCTGTGCCCGATCACGGCGTCGGGCTCGACGCCGAGCGACCGCCAGACCGCGGCCAGGGACACCATCACCGCGAACGACACCGGCTGCACCACGTCGACGCGGGCCAGCATCACCTCGTCCGCGAGCACCTCCCGCAGGTCCCAGCCGACGAGTCGTTCGAGCGCCCGGGAACAGTCGAGCATCGCCTCCCGGAACACCGGGCTGGTTCCGAGGAGTGCCCGGCCCATTCCTGCCCACTGGGCGCCCTGACCAGGGAATACGCACACAACTCGGCCCACCACATCTGCAGAACCCACATCACAGGCCTCCAGCTTCTCCGTCAGTTCCTCGATCGAGCCGGCCACGCAGACGGCCCGGCTCGGCAGCAACGCCCGGGTTTCGACCAGCGAGCGGGCGAGGTCGGAGACCTTCACGTCGGGACGCGTCCCGACGAACTCCGTCAGCCGCCGTGCCTGCGCCCGCACCGCCTCGGCGCTCGCCCCCGACAGCACCACCGGCCAAGGCCCCGCCGGGACTTCTTCCGCGCCGGGATGATCGGCTTGCTCGGCCGACTCCAGGATGAGATGGGCGTTCGTGCCGGACACCCCGAAAGAGGACACCCCGGCGCGACGCGGCTCCGGCCACTCACGCGACTCCGTCAGCAGTTCGACGCCGTGGGACGACCAGTCGACCTGGGGAGTGGGGGCATCGACGTGCAGGGTCTTCGGGAGAGTACCGTGGCGCATCGACTGCACCATCTTGATCACGCCGGCGATCCCGGCGGCAGCCTGGGTGTGGCCGAGGTTGGACTTCACGGAGCCGAGCCACAATGGACGGTCGCGATCCTGGCCGTAGGTCGCCTGCAGGGCCTGCGCCTCGATCGGATCGCCCAGCCGGGTACCGGTGCCGTGCGCGTCGACGGCGTCGATGTCCGAAGTGGACAGGCCGGCGTCGGCCAGCGCGGACCGGATGACCCGCTGCTGAGATGGCCCGCTGGGCGCGGTCAAGCCGTTCGAAGCGCCGTCGGAGTTGACCGCCGAACCGCGCACCACGGCGAGCACCGGGTGCCCGAGTTCCCGGGCGACGGAAAGCTTTTCGAGCAACACCACGCCGACGCCCTCGGACCACGCCGTGCCGTCGGCCGCGGCGGCGAAGGACTTGCAGCGACCGTCCGGCGCGAGCGCGCCCTGCCGGGAGAACTCCACGAAACTCTCCGGGGTGGACATCACCGTCACGCCACCGGCCAGCGCCAGCGAGCACTCGCCGCGGCGCAGCGACTGCACCGCGAGATGCATCGCCACCAGCGACGACGAACACGCCGTGTCCACCGTGATCGCCGGACCTTCCAGGCCGAACGTGTAGGCCACCCGCCCCGACGCGACGCTCCCGGCGTTGCCCGTGCTGAGGTAACCCTCGACGTCCTCGGGCGGTGACCCGGGCCGGCTGAGGTAGTCCCGGTGCATCACCCCGGTGAAGACCCCGGTGTCGCTTCCGCGCAACGACAGTGGATCGAGGCCCGCGCGTTCGAGGAGTTCCCAGGACGTCTCGAGCAGTAGCCGCTGCTGTGGATCCATCGCCAGGGCCTCGCGCGGGCTCACCCCGAACAATTCGGCGTCGAAATCGGCGGCATCGGGGAGAAAGCCGCCTTCGCGGGCGTAGCTTCCGCCCGCCGGGTCCCAGCCGCGATCGTCCGGGAAGGCCGAGATCGCGTCACCGCCATCGGCGACCAGGCACCACAGGTCTTCGGGCGAGGCCACGCCGCCCGGGAATCGGCAGGCGAGGGAGACGATCGCGATCGGCTCGTTCGGCTCGGACACCTGTCGCGCCACGACAGGCTCCACCCGCTCACCGGTGAGATCGGACTGGAGCCGCTCGGCGAGCGCGGACGGTGTCGGATGGTCGAAGGCGATCGTCGCGGGCAGGTCCAGCCCGGTGGCCGCGGCGAGCCGGTTTCGCAAGGCGACGGCGGAAGCCGAGGTGAACCCGAGGCTCGTGAACGTGGGCTCGCGGCCGGGAGTGGCGAGCCCCGCGCAATCCCGTACCTTCGCGGCTTCGGAACGTACGAGTTCGAGCAGCAGGCGATACTGCTCCGGCTCGCCGAACCCTGCCAACCGGACCGGTTCCGCCGCAGGAGCGACCGTGTCGATGAGGCCCCTGAACAGCGGTGGGACCGCGTCGAAGGCCGAGGTGTCGAGGTCGGTGACCACGGCGGAGACCTGGTTTGTCGCGCGGGCGCCGTCGAACATCGCCATGAGCCGCTGTGCCGGAGGTCTCGGGGTATCCGACGTCAGCACCATTCCGCGCCCGCCCCGTGCGCGGCGCTCGCCGATGACCATCTCCAGGAACGCCGCTTCGCCTGAAACGCCGTGGAGCGGGGAAAAAACGATCAGATCGATCGTTTCGGTCAGCGCGTCGAGCTGAAGCACTTCGTCCACAAAGGATTCGAGGTCGCCCGAAGGCAGGTGGATCACGGCGGACACCTCCGCCAGTGCCGCCCGGTCCGCCGACCAGGAAACGGCGTCTCCCAGCCCGGCACGGGTCGCGGCCAGCTCCGGGCCGATCAGCCGCAGGTCACGAAGTCCGTGTCCGGTCACCAGATGCCTGGCCAGGATCGTGGCCAATTCGCCGTCGGCACCGGTGATCGCCACCGCGCGCCAGGGATCGGGCTCCTCCCCCACCGAGACCCGCACCAGCCGCGGCGCGAGCACCACGCCCGACCGCACCGCCAGTTCCGGCTCGCCCTCGACGAGCGACGGCAGTGCGTTGGCCTCGGGTTCGAGGTCGACCAGCACGAAACGATCCGGCTCTTCCTCCTGCGCACAGCGGACGAGTCCCCGCAGCGCGGCGTGCGCCGGGCCCCGCGTGACCACGGTCAGCCGCGGGCCCGGCCCGTCGATCCGCGCCCGCAGCTCGTCGACGCTCCGCCGGATCGCGGCGCCGGAGAGCTCCGGCACCGGCGGGCACCACACCACCTCACCGGGATCGGCGGCGGCCGAGTCGGCGGCCACCGGCACCCAGTCGACCCGGAACAGCGACTCGTAGTGGTCACCGCCGCAAGCACGCAGCCTGGCGGGTTTGTCGAGCAGCGCGTGCCGGGTCGTCTTGCCGGACGCCGTACGCGGGACACGATCGATCTCGTAGAGCTCCTCGGGCACCTTGAAGTACGAGAGCCGCTCGCGGCAGACGGCCAAGAGCCTGTCCGGGTCGAACCCGCCTTCACCGGGCACCACGAACGCGACCGGAACCTCACCGAGTACGCCGTGCGGCTTGCCGACGACGGCGACGTCCGCGACACCGGGTACAGCGCGGATGACGTTCTCGACCTCGGTCGGGTGAATGTTCTCCCCGGCCCGGATGATCAGGTCCTTGAGGCGGCCGGTGACGGTGAAGTAGCCGTCCTCGTCACGGCGGGCCAGATCGCCCGTGTGGTACCAGCCTCCGCCCATCGCGGCCGCCGTCTCCTCCGGCTGGTTGTGGTAGCCGGCCATGACACTCGGCCCGCGCACCCACACTTCGCCTTCCGCGCCGTCGGCGACGTCGATCCCGGTCTCGACGTCGACCAACCGCACGCCGAGGCCCGGCACCGGCAGCCCGCACGAGCCTTCGACGCGAGCCCCGGTCGGCCAGTTGATCGTGATGGAGCCGCAGGTTTCCGTGCTGCCGTAGGCGTCGAGCAACGGGACGCCGAAGGTCTCCTCGAAAGCGTTGCGCAACGCGGCGGTGGTGACCGCGCCGCCGACCAGGCCCATCCGCAGATCCGGCGCACGGAAGCCCTTCTCACGCGCCGCGCGGATCAGATGGTGATACAGGGCGGGGACACCGGCGAGGAAGGTCGAGCGATCCGAGCTCAGCGCGTCGAGAACGTCGTGCGCCGAGTACCCGTCGACGATCCGGGCGCTGGCCCCGACCGCGGTGACCGCGAGCACGCAGGCGATATGGGAGAGGCTGTGGAACAGCGGCAGCGGCCACAGGACGCGATCGGCGCCGGTCAGCCCCGGCACGGGCACGTAGCAGGCGGCCACCGACCAGAGGCAGTTGCGCTGCGTGGACAGCACGCCTTTGGGCGCGCCAGTGGTCCCGGAGGTGTAGAGCATCCAGGCGATGTCGTCGAGTCCGAGGTCGTCACGGGCCGGGACGCCCGGATCGGTGCCGGTGAAGGCGGCGTAGTTCCCTTCGACGACAACGACGTCCAGCTCAGGCCGCCGCGTGCGCATGCGGTCCAGCCGTCCGGCCTGCGCGGCGTCGGTGATCACCGTCCGCGCACCGCTGTCGTCGAGCAGATACGCCAGCTCGGCGTCGGTGGAACGCGGGTTGACCGGTACCCCGACAGCGGCCGCCCTGACGATCGCGAGATAGCTTTCGACCGTCTCCACGCGATTGCCGAGGAGGATGGCCACGCGGTCCCCGGGCTGCACCCGGCGCCGGGACAGGTGCCCGGCCAGCCATCGCGTCCGCCGCTCCAGTTCCGCGTAAGTGACCGCGCGGCGTGCGTCGCGGAAGGCGACCTTGTCACCCGACACCGAGGCGTGCGCCGTGAGCAACTCGGGCAAAGGCCGGATCAAGTCGGTACGTAGCACCTTCCCAGCCTCACCCGGAACCGCGCGAACTCACCCCCCTAACCAACCCCTCAGACCATCCGGTTACCGGGCAGAGGAACTTCCCCTCGCCGTGGATCCTCCGGCTGGCACGAGAATGGACTTCCATGAACGAGGTCGAAGTGGCGCTCGGCGACCGGTCGTACTCCGTCCACATCGGACCCGGCGCCCGCTCGCGCCTGCCGGGACTCGTCGCCGAACTCGGTGCCCGCCGCGCCGCCGTGGTCTCCGCGCGCCCCATCGAATGGCTTCCCGACCTCGGCGTGCCGACGCTCAAGGTGCCCTTCCGGGACGGCGAGCGGGACAAACGCCTCACCCAGGTCGAACGGCTGTGCCGCCGGTTCGCGCGGTTCGGGCTGACCAGGTCCGACGTCGTGGTGTCGTGCGGTGGCGGCACCACGACCGACGTGGTCGGGCTCGCCGCCGCCCTGTACCACCGAGGTGTGTCCGTGGTGCACCTGCCGACTTCCTTGCTGGCGCAGGTGGACGCCAGCGTCGGTGGCAAGACGGCGGTGAACCTGCCGGAAGGCAAGAATCTCGTCGGCGTGTTCTGGCAACCGAGAGCCGTGCTGTGCGACACCGACTTCCTCGAAACACTCCCGCGCCGCGATTGGCTCAACGGGTACGGCGAGATCGCCCGATGCCATTTCATCGGCGCCGGCGATCTCCGGGGGTTACCGGTGCACGAACAGATCGTCGCCAGTGTCACGCTCAAGGCGTCCGTCGTCTCCGCCGACGAGCACGACCATGGCTTGCGGCATCTGCTCAACTACGGCCACACACTCGGGCACGCGCTGGAACACGCCACGGACTTCGAACTCCGCCACGGCGAGGCTGTCGGCATCGGCACGGTCTTCGCCGGTCGCCTCGCGGGCGCGCTCGGCCGGATCGGACAGGCACGGGTCGACGAACACGCGGAGGTCGTCTCCGGGTACGGCCTCGCCACGACCGTCCCGGCGGATCTGGACCCCGTGCGGCTGGTCGCGCTGATGAGGTCCGACAAGAAGGCCCGGCACGGTTTGACCTTCGTCCTCGACGGCCCGCAGGGCCCGGAGCTCGTCGAGGTCCCCGAGTCGGTCGTCCTCAGCACCCTAACCTCGTGAGTGGTGAGGACGGTTAGAACCGTCCCTACCACTCACGAGCGGTCTGGAGGAGGCGCTGGACGTGAGTGGTCCAGCTGACGACACGGGCCTCGCAGACGTGGGCGCGATCGTAGGTGACGTCGATGGTCAGGCGACCGTCCACTGTGGTCACAAAGATCAGTGGCGTCGGGCCGGGAGCCGTGGTGAGGAACCGGATCGAGGTGATCCCGAGGTACGCGGGCGAATCGAGCCGCCCGAGGTTCGAGATCGCGAGCGACGCGGGCGGGAAAGCCGTCAGGGGACCCGGCCCGCAGAAGACCATGGCGAACCGCCGCTGAGGGACCTCGCGGGCGAGCCCCGAACGCAGCTGCGGCAAGAGCTGCCTGCCGAAGCCGACCGGGTCGGCAGGCCCCTTCAGTACGGCGGGGATGTCGCCGACGCAGTTCAGCCCGTCGTAAGGCCGGACAGGCCGCGCCAGCCGAGGCCGCAGATCGACCGAAGACGTCACGAGCAGCACGCACGGGCCCGCGTCGAGTTCGGCGCACAGTGCCGCTGACAGGATCCCGCCGAGCAGAGCGTGCACCGACAGCTCCGCACGCCGGGCGGCGGTGATCAGGCCGGTCGTCGCCGCCTGCCCGAACACGAGGGTGCGGACGCCGTAGCCCGTCGCGTCCGTGCGCCCGGCCGGAAGCCGGTCCACCCGGGGCGGCGGCCCGGGCAGGTCGTCGAAGTGGTGGTAGCGGCCGCTCAACCGGACGTCCAGCGGCGATTCGAGCGGTGCGGCCGGATTCGGGCGCACCACGCGACCGGCGGCCAGCCTCACGTAATGACTCAGCAGCCCGTACAGCATCGTGACGCAGAACCGGCCGTCCGCGAAGGCGTGTTCGACGCCCAGCACCACATCGGGCCCGGACAGCAGCGCCCGCGCGATTCCGGGCCGAGGGGTGGTGATCTCGGTGAGCAGGTCACCGCCCACGACGAGTTCGGGCCCGTGTTCCCCGACGCGGAGCCTGTCGCCGACGACCTTCCCTCGCAGCAAGGGATGTTCCGCCGCGAGGATTTCCAGCGCGTCGGCGAGGATCCGCGCGTCGACGGTCTCGCCGACACTCGCGAGGGCGAGCACCGGACCGACCCCCGACCCGCCCACACCCTTTTCACTGGCGGACAGCAGGCGTTCCATGATCAGTGGCGGACGACCTCCGGGCACAGATCCAGCAGGTCGGCGGGCTGACGCAGCACCGCGTCCGGCCTGGCACGCAGAAGTTCGGCCTCGTCCGTCTCACCCCAGAGCGCGGCCACCGCGAGTGTCCCGGCCGCGGTCGCGCTGGCGAGGTCCGTGACCGCGTCGCCGACCATCATCGCGTCGGCCGGGCCGAGACCGAGCTTGTCGAGCGCGTGCCGGACGATGTCCGGCGCCGGTTTGGGGTTCGCGACCTCGTCGGACCCGATGACGTACTCGAACTCCGGGAGCAACCCCACCACCTCCAGCAGTGACCGCGCGCGGGGACCGCTCTTGCCTGTCGCGACAGCGAGGCGCAGCCCGCGCTCGCGCAACGTCCGCAAGAGGTCGGGGACGCCGTCGAAGACCGGCACCTGGTCCGCGAGCCGGTAACTCTCCCGGACGAACGGCTCCTCCATCTCCAGCGGCAGGTCCATGATCCGCATGATGTCGGGGAAATAGCGGCCGAGATGGCGGTTGTACTCGGCGAACGGCGCCTCCCCCGCGCCGACCACCTCGGCGTAGGCGGTGGTGAAGGCCTGCCGCATGACGTCGAAGCTGTTGACCAGCACACCGTCGAGATCGAAGATCACCCCGAGCGGCGGACGTCGATCGGGCACTGTCACTGTCGCGTCCAAGGACTCGCTCCTTTCACACGTAAACGGCTGCCGACGCGTAACAGCGCTCGATGGCGTCGACGGTCCAGGCGGCGTCTTCGATCACCCGGCCGCGGCAGGCGGGATCGGTGAGCTGACGCGGGATCAGGTCGAGCTGCCTGCGGTACTCCGCCCCGATCGGCTCCGCCGCCACCGTGACCGGCACGCTCTTCCCGTCCCGCAGATGGGTCAGCACCGAGCCGCCCGCGCGGTCGGTGCTGAAACCGAAGGTGCAAGAAAGCGTTGCCGTGCCGCCACTTCCTTCGACCCGGATTGTCGTGGTGTCGACCGGTTCGTGTGACGCCCAGCCGGCGCGCAGCGACACCGACACGCCGTCCTCGGTGACCAGGAATCCGCGCGCGGTGTCCTCGACGTCGCCAAGGCTCCCTCCGCCGAGATCCGCCCGCCAGGTGACCCGGCGGCGTTCGTCGCCGAGGAAGTCCGCGGACAGCGTCCCCGCCGCTTGCGCGATGGCGCTACCACCCAGCAACGGCGAGGCCGTATCCAGCAGGTGCCAGCCGAGGTCGATCAGCGCGCCGCCGCCGGAGAGCTCTCGCCGGGTGAACCAGCCACCCGGCACGCCGCCCGCCCGGACCCAGCCGAGCTCGATGTGCCGGATCCGGCCCAGGCGCCCGGACAGCTCGTACAAGGCGCGGATATCGGCCCGGTATCGCGCGGCACTACCGCCGAGCAGCACGGTGCCGCCGTCTCGTTCCGCCTGCCGCAACCTGTCCGCCTCGGCCGTGCTCAGGCATACGGGCTTCTCCACGAACACCGGGATTCCTTTGGCAAGCAACGCGCAGGCGAGTTCGCAGTGCAGGTGGTTCGGCGCGGCCACGACGGCCAAGTCCACTTCGGACGGTGTGAGCGCGCCGATGCCGGGCGCCACCGTCAGGCGGCCGGAATCCAGGCCGGCTCTGGCGGCGGGATCGGGATCGACCACCGTGGTCAGCGTGAACGCAGGGTGACTCGCTAGCTGGGGCAGCCAGATCGACTTGGCCGCCACACCGAGCCCCACCAGCGCGACCCGGATCGTCACAGGAGCCCGGCCAGGACCGACGCGATGTCCCGCATCTGCTGCTCGGTGCCCAGCAGGGCCCGATGGTGCACCCAGACACAGTCTTGGCTCAAGGACTCGGAATTCGGGCAGGAACGAGCGAGTTCTTCGGGCGTCGTTTCGGGCGCGCCGGTCTCCCAGAAGGCCTTCGTCCGGTAGATCGCACGGAAGGCGACGAACGCGGGAATGCCGTGCCCGACAAGCGCGGCGACGAGTTCCGTGCGCCGCTCTTCGGTGATCCCGGGAATCCGGAACATCGCCATGTAGTGCGGGTTCCGGTCACAGCGGTCGTCACGAGACTGCGGGACGACGCCGGGGATCTCGGCCAGCGCGGCGGACAACACCGGCCAGCGCTGCTCACGGAGGTCGATCTGCTGCTCCAGCCTCGTCAGCTGGGCACGAAGCACGGCCGCGGTGAACTCGGTGACCCGGAAGTTCGACCCGGACGTCGCGTGGAAGTACCCCCGGTCATCGCGCGGACGGCCGCAACTGTGCCGTAGGAAGGCCTCCTCATACTGGTCGCTGTCGTCGAACAGCACAGCACCGCCCTCGCCCGCCGTCATCAGCTTGCCGTTCTGGAAGCTGAACGCCGCCATCGAACCCAGCTCACCGACACGTTTGCCCTGCCACCGCCCGCCGTGCGCGTGGGCGGCGTCCTGGAGCAGCGGTACCCCGGAGTCGGCGGACAGTTTCGCCAGCGCGTCCATGTCCGCGAACTGGCCGCCCATGTGCACCGGCATGATCACGCGGGTCTTCGGGCCGATCGCGGCCTCGACGGCGCTGGGGTCGAGGCAGTAGGTGTCCGGGTCGACGTCGACCGGGATGACGGTCGCGCCGAGCCGTTGTGCGGCCTGCGACGAGGAGATGAAGGTGAACGCGGGGACGATGACCTCGGTGCCGCGGCGGGCTCCGAGCACTTCGAGGCTCAGTTCCAGCGCGTGCGTCCCTGTCGTCACCGCCAGCGCGTGCGCCGCGCCGTGGTGCTCAGCGAACTCGGCCTCGAAGGCGTCGACCTCGCTGCCCGCGATTCGCCACCATTGGCCTTGTTCCAACGCTCGGCTCAGCCCGGTCCGCTCTTCGTCACCGTACCGGGGCCACGACGGGAATTCCAATTCCATGGTCTCGATCCTCATTCCGCCGGACTGATCGACTCTTTCGAAGCTACCGATGACGCTACGCCTGCCCAACCCCCTATGAATCCCCTCATTCCCCCTTACTCGCCACGACGGTCCCACCTTTTCCGGATCGGCTGACATAATCGTCGATCGTGACCGGAATACTGCTGATCAACGGGCCCAATCTCGGCATGCTCGGCCGGCGCGAACCGGAGATCTACGGCACGGACACGCTCGCCGACATCGAGGCGGCCGTCTGCGATGAGGTAGCCGAGTTCGACTGGAAGGTCCTTGCGTACCAACATGACTGTGAAGGCGAACTCGTTCGCTTCATCCAGGAGAACTACGACAGCGCGGGCGCGATCATCAACCCCGGCGCGCTGATGATCCACGGCTGGAGCCTGCGCGACGCGCTCGCGAACTATCCGAAACCGTGGATCGAGGTACATCTTTCGAATATCTGGGCGCGGGAGTCTTTCCGGCACGAATCCGTGCTCGCCCCGCTGGCCGCGGGAATGATCGCGGGTTTGGGGTCTTTCGGTTACCGGCTGGCGGCCAGGGCGCTGGGGGTTCTTGAGGGGTAAGGCGAAAATGCCGCGCCGGGTGACAGCAGGAGTGTCGCGAAAGCCACTTTCGGGACATCTGACGTCCCGAAAGTGGCTTTCGCGACACGCAAGATCGGCGTTCGGGCGGCGGGCCACGATCGGCCCCCTGCTGCCAGGACCTTCTTCGCCTTGCTTCAAGACAAGGAGTCTTCACAGCGTGCGGGTCTGGACCGACAGATCGGAGTCGGCCGCGCCCTCACTGTCCATAAGGGACACTTTTCCGAATGCCCGGTTCATGCCTATATATGCGCTTTGCGAAGGGGTTGTGAGTGGCAATGAGGGGTGAGGCAAACGTGGCGCGCCGTTGAGGCGTGCGCCGAATGTGGCATTGGGGACGTTGGGTGTCCCCAATGCCACATTGGGGACACCCTGGGGTTCGGTGACTCGACGTCGTGTCCTGAAGGACCCCTTCACTCACGACAACCTTCAAGCCGCGGCCCGCACCCACAAGAAGTAGAAGAGCTCATGCGGAGCCTCGCACGGGAAGACCCCGGCGACCTCCAGCCCGGCGTCAGCGATCATCGGCCGGAACACCTCAGGATCCGAGGCCGCCCAGCATTCCTGGAGCAGGACGCTGCCACCGGGCGCGAGCCGGACACCGACCTGGTCATAGAAGCGCCGATGGATTTCCCAGTCCTTGTCCGCGTAGACCAGCTCGGGCTTGATCTTCCGGAACACCTCGATGTGCTCGGCGGGCGCGGTGGTCACGTTCATATGCGGCGGGTTGCCGACGATCAGGTCCCACGTCCGATCCGCGGGCACGTTGTCGAAGCAATCGCTGTGGAACACCGAGACCCGGTCATCGAGGTCGTTGGCGGTCACGGTCTCCCGTGCGGCGGCCACCGCCTCCTCGTTCACGTCGCTCAGATCGAGCTGCTCGCACAATCCCGCGCCCAGCAAGGAAAAGCCGATGAACGCCGGTCCGCAGCACCACTCCAGCAGTCGCGGTACCTTGCCGAACCGCGAGGCGATGAACGGTACATAGGCCCGGCCGAAGTCGCTGCCGCCGCCATCGAGGTGATCGGCGTAGCGGACATGCACGCCCTCGCAGTCGACGGTTTCGTAGGTGCCGTGGATCGTCATGGACGTAGCCTTCCGATAGGCGAAATCAAGACTCCAGGCCGCCCATGGGCGCCAGCGGCCGCACTTCGACGACGTTCAGCTTCGCGTCCGGGATCTCCGCCGCGAGCTCGACAGCGCGGTCCAGCCCGGTGCAGTCGACGACGTAGTAGCCCCCGAGGTATTCGTCCGAGCCGGTCAGCGGTCCGGCGGTGACGTCCCGCCTGCCGTCGCGCACCCGGACCGTGTGCGCCTGCGTCCGGTCGGCGAGCGGACCGCCGTACCGGTGCTCGCCGGACGCCTTGATCTTCTCGGTGAAGGCCAGGTACTCCGCGAGGAATTCCTCCTTGTCCGCCTGGGTCAACGTCTTCCAGCGATCCGCGCTGGTGTGGATCAGCAGCATGAACCTCATGCCGTGACGCCTCCTTTCGGCCCGGCTCAGCCGAGTGCGCCGGCGAGCCAGCGGGACAGCTCCCCCGGCGCGGGACGCCCACGCCAGGCGAGGTGCGCGTCCGGGCGGATCAGCAGGACGTCGCGCGGGAGCCCTTCCGCCGGGGTCAGCGATACGACGTCTTTCTCCCCCAGCACGTCCGCCGCGGCGGCGACGCTCTCGGTGTCGCCGGGACCGCCGAGCAACGCCCACCTGCCCTGAAGCGCCTCGTGCAACCGGACGGCCGGCCCGTCCCTGTCGCGGCACAGGATGTCCGGCACGCGTTCACCGGGCCTGGGACCCAAGCGCCGACGTGAAGACGCGGCGAGCGGACCGCCGCGGTAGTGCACGCCGAGCTGCGACGCGTTCCGCCACAGGAGGTTCTGGACCTTCTCGGTGTTCATCAGCGGCATCACCACCCGGTCGCGCAGCAGACCGGTCACCTTGTTCTCGGCCATCACGAGCCTCGTCACGAAGCCGGTGCCCGCCAGCACACCCCGGGCGACCGGACGCCGCTCGGCCTCGTAGCTGTCGAGAAGACGTTCGCCGGCGCGGTCCGCGATCACCAAGGCGAGCTTCCAGGCCAGGTTCTCCGCGTCACCGAGCCCGGTGTTCATCCCCTGCCCGCCGAACGGGTGATGGATGGCGACGGCGTCCCCGGCCAGCAGCACCCGCCCGTTGCGGTAGGTGTCCGCGAGCCTGCGGTGGATGCGGAACGTCGAGAGCCACTCGACCTCCCGGATCCCCGTTTCGCGATACGGAGTGCACTTGAGGAGCTGCCGCTCGACGAGCGAAAGGATGCCGTCCTGGCTCAGCTCGCCCTCGGTGCCGGACGGCGACGGCCCCATCAGCCGCCAGCGGCCCTCACCGGGGAGCGGGCATACGCTGATCATGTCGCCGCCGTGCGACCAGCTGCCCATCACCTGCCGGTCCAGCCGCCAGTCGGCGCGGACGTCGGCGATCAGGAAGTGCTCCGCGACCGGCACACCGGGGAACCCGATCCCGGACAGCTTGCGGACCTGGCTGTGCGCGCCGTCGCAGCCCACCAGCCATCCGGCCCGCACGGTTTCCGGCCCGGACGGGCCGTTCAGGGTGGCCGTGACCCCGCTGGAGTCCTGGGTGAAGCCGGTCAGTTCCCGTCCCCAGCCCGGCCACACTCCGAGGCCCGCCAGCCGCTCACGCAGCGCGCTTTCGACCTCGACCTGGGACACGAGCAGCGGCGAGCGCCCGGACGCGGCCCCCATCCGGTCCATCGGCATGGTGGAGATCAGCTTCCCCGCGACGTACATCCTGACTTCGCGCAGCGGGATCACTTGATCAGGCAGGTCGGCGAGCGCGCCGAGCCGGATCAGCACCTCGACACCGCGCGGCTGCACCCCGAGTGCCCGGGAGGTGCCGATCGGCCCGTCCGCGCGGTCCACCACGCGCACCGGGATCCCTTGGGCCCGCAGCCCGCACGCCAGCGCGAGCCCGGTGGGCCCGGCGCCCGCGATCAGCACGGCGGACTCGGTCATGCGCGCGCCCCCGCGACCTCGGCGCGGTCCGCCGCGTCCAGTTCCGGATACACCGGGCAGCCGAACACCGGCCGGAACGGCGCGAAGGTCCGCCAGGCGGGATTGGCCCGCAGTGCCTGCGCGATCGGGTTGTGCTCGCTCCAGAAGTCGCCACCGAGCAGGCGCACCATGTACATCTCGAGCTTTTCGCGCTCCACCACCGTGCTCGCGTCGGCGACCGCGCTGATCAGTTCGCTCTGGTAGAAGGCGAAGATGAGCCGGACGTAGGTGTCGTACCCGGTCTTGAAGAAGTTCGCGTACTCGTCGGTGAGCGCCCGCTCGGCACCGGGATCGGCCAGCACGCGGGTGATCGTGTCGGCGGCGCGCGCGGCGGTCACCATCGCGACCAGCGTCCCGCCGGAGAACATGGGATCGCCGAAACAGCCGGCGTCACCGGCCATGAGCCAGCCTGGGCCGGTCACCTCGTCGGTGTGATAGCTGTAGTCGGTCTCCACCCGGAACTCCGACACCGGCCGGATACCGGCCAGCCGCTCGACGATCCGGGGAATCCGCTCGAGGTGCTCGGCGAAGATGTCTTCCTTCGCGGCCTCGCGGAACACCGCTCGCGGCATCACCGTGCCGACACTGACCTTGTCCCCCGACAACGGGATCGCCCACACCCAGCCGTCGGCGTGGCTGCCGATCTGGATGTCGCCCTCGTGCCCGGGGTTGTACCGCTCGTCCAGTCCTTCGTAGTGCCGGAAGATCGCGACCATCCGCAGGCCGTCCGTCGTCTTCCGGAGCCCGAACCGGTTCGCGATCGTGCCGGCCCGGCCACTCGCGTCGACCACGAACGAGGCGCTGATCTCGTGCTCGCCGCCGTCGTGGCGATAGCGCACGCCGGTGATCCGGTCGCCCGTCATGACCAGTTCCCGTACCGCCGCGCCGGTGATCACCTCGGCGCCGTTCGCCCGCGCCTTCTCCAGCAGCACCTGGTCGAAATGCGCGCGCTCGACCTGGAAGGTCTCGCTGTGCCTGCCCTCGCCCTGTTTGGAGAAATCCGCGCGGTAGACACCCGGGGTGATGAACTTCGTCCCGGTCGGGTCGATGAACTCGCCGCCGCGTTTGACGACGTAGCCCTGTTTCCCGACCGCGTCGACGAGATCGAGCCGCTCCAGCAGGCCGACCATGTACGGCAGCATCGATTCACCGATGTGGAAACGCGGGAATTCCTGCCGCTCCAGCACCGCGACGGAATGGCCGCGGTCGGCGAGCGCGGCCGCGCAGACCGAGCCCGCCGGGCCGCCGCCGATCACGATGACGTCGAATGCCTTGTCCGCCATGGATTTCCTTCCTGGAGCCGGAGTGTCCCGAATGTAGGCCCGGACCGGCTCGGGCGACAACGCGATCACGGCGGGGATGGTTCCACCGGGACGTAACCGGAAGCCCATTTCCGTGGCGATGGGCGGAGAGTGGAACAGCTTCCCTGCCTCGGCGGGCCCGGCCGCACCTACCGTGACCTCCGTGACTGGTGATCGGGTGACGGACCGGGTGACGGTGCTCGGCGCGGGCGTGATGGGCGCCGGTATCGCGACTTTGGCGCTGGGTAACGGATTTCCGGTACTGCTGATCGACGTCAACCCGGCCGCGCTGGACAGGGCGCGAGCCGGCATCGGTGCTCAGCTGCGGATGGCGCAGCTGATGGGCGCGCGCGGCGGCGACACCGGCGAACTGTCGACGAGCCTCAGCGTCGCCGACGCGGCGGAATCGACGGTCGTCATCGAAGCGATCACCGAACGCGCGGACCTCAAGGCCGAGGCGCTGCGCGAAGTGTCCCGGATCGTGCGCCCTGGCACGCCGCTGGTGTCCAACACCTCGTCGATCCCGATCGCCGAACTGGCCGCCGTCCTCGATCGCCCGGAAGACCTCGCCGGGACGCATTTCATGAACCCGGCGTACCTCATCGGCACGGTGGAAGTGGTCAGGGCCGCCGGGACCGCGCGGGCGACGATGGACGCGGTGACCGGGCTGCTGACCGCGCTCGGCCGGGTCCCCGTGGTCGTCGGCGACGCCCCCGGGTTCGTGACCAGCCGCATCCTGCATCCGATGATCAACGCCGCCGCCCGCGTCGTGCAGGCGGGCACGGCGACCGCCGAAGCCGTCGACACGCTGATGCGCGACTGCCTCGGGCATCGCACCGGACCGCTGCGCACCGCCGACCTGATCGGCCTGGACAACCTCGTCGACTCGCTCGCGGTACTGCACGCCCGGACCGGGGACGAAGACTGCCTGCCCTGCGAGCTGCTGCTGGCCAAGGTCCGCGAAGGCAGCCTCGGGCGCAAAAGCGGCCGCGGATTCTTCGACTACCAGGAGGCGATGCCATGACCGCACCCACCGTTGAGCAGGACCTGTTGCGCTATCTGGAATCCCGCACCAAGGCGAGTTGGGAGCCCGATCGCGACCTGTTCACCGCGGGCGGCCTGTCGTCGCTGTTCGCCATGGAACTGGTGGTCCACATCGAGCAGGTCTTCGACGTGGTGATCGCCGGTGCCGACCTGCGGCTGGACAATTTCCGCACGGTGCACGCGATGACGGCCCTGGTGGACCGGCTACGGGACAACCATGCCGGGTGACGCGCTCGCGCGGGCCACGGCCCTGATCACCGAACTGGTCGAGGGGCAGGCCGAAGAGTGGGACCGGACCGGGCTGCTGCCGCCGGAACTGCTCGGCAAACTCGGTCCGGTGCTGTGCGCGCAGGTCGCCGCCGAACACGGCGGCCTCGGGTTGAGCAGCCGTGACAACGGCGAACTCACCGCGCACACCGGCAGCCTGTGCGGTTCGGTCCGCAGTGTCATGACGACGCAGGGGATGGCGGCGTGGGCGATCCAGCGGCTGGGTGACGCGGCGCAGCGCGCCCGCCTGCTGCCGAGGCTGACCGGCAGCGAGCTGGCCGCCGTGGCGTTCAGTGAGCCGGGGGCGGGCAGCGATCTGTCGGCGATGACGACGCGGATCCGCGACGAGGGCGACACCGTGGTGCTCGACGGCCACAAGGTGTGGGTGACCGGCGGGCACTACGCCGACCTGATCGTCGTGTTCGGCAGGTACGGCGACGGAGGCGCCGCCGTGGTCGTCCCCGCGGACGCGCCGGGGGTGCGAGTACGCCGGATCCCCGATCCGCTCGGGTGCCGCGCCGCCGGCCACGCCGATGTGGAACTCGACGCGGTACGGCTGCCCGCGGACAGTCTGCTCGGCGGCGTCGGGCAATCGCTTTCGCTGCTGGTCACGTCCGTGCTGACCTATGGCCGGTTGTCCGTCGCGTGGGGCTGCGCCGGAATGCTCCGCGGCTGTCTCGCGGCGACGACGGACCACGCGCGTTCACGATCGCAGTTCGGCAAGCCCCTCGCCGATCACCAGCTGGTCTCCGGGCATCTCGGCAGGCTGCTGATCGCCGAGCAGGTCAGCGCGCGGGTCTGCGAGCACGCCAGCGAGCACTGGGATTCCGGTTCACCGGATGTGGTGATGACGACGGTGCTGGCCAAACAGGTCAGCGCGGTCAACGCCGCCGCCGGTGCGTCGGCCGCGGTGCAGGTGCTCGCCTCGGCGGGCGCGCACGCCGGGAGCCTGGTGGCGCGGGCGTACCGGGACGCGAAGCTCATGGAAATCATCGAGGGCACCAACGAGTTGTGCCTGGTCATGCTCGCCGGGCACGCGCTGGGCGGGGCCGGCCGGTGACCGGCGACGTGAAATGCCTCGTCTGGGACCTGGACGACACCCTGTGGCAAGGGACCCTGAGCGAAGGGGACCACGTCACGCTGCCCGACCAGGTCCGCGCGACGATCGTGGAGCTGGACGCGCGCGGCATCCTGCAGTCGGTCGCCAGCAAGAACGACCACGACCGGGCCTGGGAACGGCTGGTGGAGCTCGGCCTCGCCGGATACTTCGTGCTCCCCCAGATCGGCTGGGGAGCCAAGTCCGGCGCGCTGCGCAGGATCGCCGACAAGCTGGGCTTCGCACAGCACACGATCGCGTTCATCGACGATCAGCCCGCCGAGCGCGCCGAAGTCGGCTTCCACCTCCCGGAGATACGGTGCTACCCCGCGGAGCAGGCCGCCGCGCTGACCCGGCTGCCCGAGTTCAGCCCGGCGGTGATCACGATCGACTCCCGGCGGCGCAGGCAGCTGTACCAGGCCGGGTTCCGGCGCGAGGCCGAGCGCGCCGATTTCCAGGGCCCGGACACCGAGTTCCTGAAGTCGCTGTCCCTGGTGATGCGGATCGGCCCGGCGACCGAGGAGGATCTGTCGCGGGTCTCCGAGCTGACCGCCCGGACCAGCCAGATGAACGCGACCGGCGTGGTCTACTCCCACCGGACGCTGCGCGAACTGCTCTCGGCTCCCGGCCACGACGTGCTGGTGGTCAGCATGTCCGACCGGTTCGGGCCGCACGGCGCCGTCGGCATCGTCCTGCTCGAACGGCATCCGCTGTCCTGGCACCTCAAGCTGCTCGCCACCTCGTGCCGGGTGGTCTCGTTCGGCGCGGGCAGCGCCCTGCTTTCGTGGCTCGCCTGCCGGGCCGTCGCGGCCGGCGTCCACCTCGTGGCCGACTTCCGGCGGACCGGCCGCAACCGGATGATGGAGATCGCCTACCGGTTCGCCGGGTTCGACGACCTCCCCCGGCACGGCTGTTCCTGCGCCACCACGTTCGGCGAGCAGTCCGGGGTGCGGCGAATGCACCTCGCCCCGGTTCCCCAACCGGAATCCGAGACCATCCAGATCTTGTCACCGGCACTGGAACGGAATGGCCATGGGTGAGCAGGTCGGCACCACCGATCGCCTGATCGACTATGTCAGACGGGTCTCCTTGCGGGAGGACGAGATTCTCCGAGACCTGCGCGCGGAAACGGCAAGGCTCCCGGCAGGACGGCACCTTCAGGTGATGCCCGAGGAAGGACAGTTGCTCGGGATGCTCGTCGGGCTCGTCTCGGCGAAACGGGTGCTGGAGATCGGCACCTTCACCGGGTACAGCACGCTGAGCATGGCACGCGCGCTTCCTCCCGGCGGCCGGGTCGTCACCTGCGACGTCAGCGCGAAATGGCCGGCGATCGCCGAACCCTTCTGGCGCCGCGCGGGGGTCGCGGATCGCATCGAGGTCCGAGTCGGCGACGCCATCGAGACCCTGGCCGGACTCCGCACCGAACAAGGCGGCGGCCGGTTCGACCTGGTTTTCATAGACGCCGATAAGGTGAATTATCCCTGGTATTACGAGGAAGCAATGCTCCTCACCCGTCCGGATGGCCTGATCGTCATCGACAACACGCTGTTCCTCGGCAAGGTCGCGGATCCCGGCTCGAACGACCAGGACACTCTCGCGATTCGCAAGCTCAACAGCATGCTCCGCGACGACGACCGGGTCGAGCTCTCCCTGATCGTGATGGCCGACGGAATCACGCTGGCCAGGAAAAAGAGGTGGCGACCGGAAAGTGAATATCCGACTGCCGGGTAAACGGCGACCCAGCGCGACTGATCAAGTGGAACGACCCCCTCAACGGAGCAACGCCGACCACGACCGCGTGTCGGGATCCCGCCCGAGACAACGTGAAATATCCCCACACAGTGGCAAAACAGTGGCAAAGTCGCATGGTTTCCGACCGGCGCCGGTGCCCCGGACCGGTGACGCGCACCGATTACCTTGACCGGTCCCGGTCCCGGCGATAACTTGGGAATACGGGAGAAATCAGCGAGCCCGCCCCTGCGGAGTTCTTGCCATTCAAAAAAGCAAGTCCGACTCGATGCAACAGATGCTTCGCACTCATCAGGAAAATGTAGGGTACGAGGACGGATGCGAGATGCTACCACCACTGCCAGCTTTCTTGATCGGACTGATAATCGCCCCGCTCGCCGGCAAGATGGTGAAGCCGCTCGCCCGCGGCGCCGTCCGGGCCACGGTCGGAGTAGCGCTGGAAGTGCGCAAGATGGCCGCACAGACCAGCGAAGAGTTGCAGGATCTCGCGGCCGAGGTCAGAGACGCCGAGCTAGCGGAAAAGAAGAAGAGAAGCACCTCCTGACCGCCCCCGGTGAACGCGAAATTCCCCGACCACGAAATCGGTGACAGCGAAACATGCCATTAACAAAGGGGCGACGGCACGAAAAGCTGAGCGCGCGGCCGAGATCGGTCATTCCGGGGCGCCAGCGCTGGGACATCGGCGTGGTGAGTGGGCGACCCCGGCTGGCCGGAACGCTCGAGACGAACCTGTGCGGCACGCCGGGTGTGCTGGCGGCACGCGCGAATCCGGTCACCGGCAGGCTGCTCATTCACCACGACACCCGGCTGAGCGGTGATCAGGTCGCCCGGATAGTGCTGAGAGCCGTCGCCGGCGTGGTCCGCGGGATCACCGGCTCCGGCCAGGTCACGACGGCCGGACAGGCCAAGACCGACGGCGGCCTCGCCCTGATCGCCGCCGGTGCTTCGGCGACGATCGTCGCGGTGGTGGTGCCCGCGCCCCTCATCGGGCTCGGCGCCGTGCTCGGCACCACCGCGATCATCATCCGCACCGCGTGGCGGAAGTCCGCCCGTGCGGCCCTGCGAGAGCCGTCGCCACCGAAATGGGCGAAACAGCCACCGCTGCTGACGATCGTCGGCAAGCACCGCAGGCGCTTCTACTTCGCGGCGGCCCTTTCGGTTCTCGGGCAGCTCATGGACATGCTGCTGGTGCTGGTCATCGGCTGGATCGTGCTCGTCCTGGTCCGCGGCGAGAGCGCCGCGCTGATCAGCCTCGGCCTGACCGGTGCCACCACCCAGATCTGGGTGCTCGCCGCGGCGGCCGCGCTGGTCTGCCTCGGCCTCGCCGCCCTTTCCTACACCGCCGGGATCCAGTGGCGTGCCCTCGCGCACGACGTCCGGCACGAGTGGCGGGACCGGCTGTACCCCCACGTGCAGCGCCTCGAACTCCGCCATCTCGAGGACGAGCGCACCACGCGGGTGGCCAGGCTGCTGACCGACGACATCAACCAGCTGGGCACTTTCCTCGCCTCCTCGGCGCACGAGGTGCTTTCGCTGACCACCAGCTTCCTCGTCCTGGTACCGGTGTTCCTCGTCTTCGCGCCGCAGATCGCGTGGGTCGCCTTCCTGCCGGTGCCGATCGTCACCTGGCTCTCGTTCCGTCACCACGACAAGGTGGGCCCGGACTATCTGGACGTCGCCGAGAACGAGTCCGCGCTCAACAGCAGGCTCACGGACAACCTGGCGGCGACAGCGACGGTGAAGAGCTTTTCCGCGGAGAACCACGAGATCAAGCGGGTCAGCGCGCTCAGCGCGCGGTACCGGGACAGCGGCAAGCGGCTCGACCGCGGCGCCGTCTCCTACACCGAGACCGTGCGAGTGTCCGCGACTGTGTCACTCGCGGGCATCCTGCTGCTCGGCGGGCGCGCGGTGCTGGCGGAGACCCTCCGGTTCGAGATCTTCAACCCGCTGGTCGGCCTGCCGCAGCAGGTGCTGTGGAAGCTGCCGAACCTCGGCAACGTCGTCGACGGCTACCAGCAGACAGCGGCCGCGCTGCGTCGGGTCCGCTACCTCGAAGACCTCCCTGTCGAGTCCGACGCTCGCGGCCGGCGGCTGGACGTGGCGCAGGTCAAGGGCGAAATGGTGCTGGAGGACGTCACCTTCGGCTACCCCGGCCGTCCCCCGGTCCTGCGGGGGCTGACCCTGCGCGTCGCGCCGAAGAAGGTCACCGGCATCGTCGGGGTGACCGGCGCGGGCAAGACGACGATCGCCAAGCTTCTGCTGCGGTTCCAGCGGCCGGAATCGGGACGGGTCCTCCTCGACGGGCAGGACGTCGCCGAGCTCCGGCTGCGCGATCTGCGCAAGGCGATCGGTTTCGTCGCGCAGGACGCGTTCCTGTTCGACGGGACGATCGAGGACAACATCCGCTACGGGACCTTCCAGGCAAGCCATCGGCGGGTGGTGGACGCCGCCCGGATGGCGGCCGTGGACGAGTTCGTCGAAACGCTGCCGTCGAAGTACGCCACGGCGATCGGCGAGCGTGGTGTCTCCCTCTCCGGCGGCCAGAAGCAACGCGTCTCGCTGGCCCGCGCGTTCGTGAAGGACGCGCCGATCGTCGTACTGGACGAGGCGACGTCCGCCGTGGACAACGAGACCGAGGCCGCGATCCAGCACGCGCTCAGGGATTTCGCGCGGGACAGGACCCTCGTCGTCATCGCGCACCGGTTGTCGACCATCCGGCACGCCGACCACATCTATGTCATGGGCACGGACGGGGTGCCCGCCGAGGAGGGCACGCACGAGGAGTTGCTGCGTCTCGGCGGCATCTACGCCTCGCTCTGGCGGCTGCAGGTCGGGGAGGCCGGTTGACCGGTGCCCGAACCGCCCTGCCACCACCGCAACCTCACGCCAGGGGGAGACATGCGATTCCAGTTGCTAGGCCCGCTGGAGGTCGTCGACGACGACAGACCGCTGGCGGTGAACGGCAGCAAACAGCGTGCCGCGCTCGGTTTCCTGCTCCTGCACGTCAACAGCGTGGTCGCCACCAGCACCCTGCTCAAGGCGCTCTGGCCGGTCGAAATGCCGACCACGGGCCGGAAGATGCTGCAGAACGCCGTTTCCGGGCTGCGCCAGTTGCTGTCCCCCAGCGGCTACAACTCGGATTCCACCGTGCTACTGACCCACGCTCCCGGCTACCTGCTCCGCGCGCCGTCGGACAGCGTCGACCTGAACCGCTTCCACGACAAGGTGAACGACGGCCGGACGAAGCTGGCGGACGGCGACTGGCTCCAGGCCGCGAGCACGCTGCGCGACGCGCTGGCACTGTGGCGCGGCCCCGTGCTCGCCGACCTCGTCGAGCTCGGCATCGACTGGCCGGTGCTGACGACCGTCCGCAACGCGCGGCTGGCCGCGATCGAGGACTACGTCGAAGCCGAGTTCGCCTGCGGCCGCTTCGGCGAGGTGATGCACGAGCTGGAGACCTGGGTCGAGGCCGAGCCGCTGCGGGAACGACTGTGCGGCCAGCTCATGCGCGCGCTCTATCACAACGGCCGCCAGGCCGACGCTCTCGGCGTCTACCGCCGCATCCGGACCAGGATGATCGACGGCCTCGGGCTCGACCCCGGCCGCGAGCTGCAGGAGCTGGAGCAGGCGATCCTCAACCAGGAGCTGGTGCTCGAACCCGCCCGGCCCGTCTCGCCCGCCGAACCCCGGCGACCTGTCGACGTCACCCCGCGTCCGGTGAAACAGCGCGAACCGTCCGGGCAGATCGCGGAACTCAAGTGGGTCAGTGTCGTCGTCGTGATGACCCGGTTCGGCCGCGACGTCCGCAACGCGGGCCCCGAACACGTCGACGCCGAACTGCAGCATGTCGCGGCGACGATCCGGGAAGAGACCGAACAGCTCGGCGGCATCATCGGCGGCACGATCGGCCCGCTGTGGCTCGCCCTGTTCGGGCCGTTGCGCTGCCGGGAGGACGACGCGGCGCGGGCTGTCCGCGCGGCGCTGGCCATCAGGGACCGGCTGCTCCGCCCCACCGGCCGGGCCAGCACGCTGACCGTCGCGGTCGCCGTCGCGACGGGCGACGCGCTCGTCCGGCGGCACCAGGGCGAGGTCGGCGAACCACCGATGGTCACCGGCGCGGTGCTCGACCGCTGTCTCCGCCTGCTCACCCAGGTCCCGGACGACGAGGTCCGGGTCTGCGCCGAAACCCGGTCGGCCAGCGACTCCGAAATCGCCTACGCCATCGCCGGGAGCCATGACGAAGGCTCGCCGGCCGTCACCGTGCTGCCGAGGCAGTCTCAAGCCCGGTCGACGGCGCCGTTCGTCGGCCGGGACCGGGAGCTCGGGATGCTGCTCGGCGCGCTGAACCAGGTCGGCACCCGAAGCAGGCCGCATCTGGTCACCGTGCTCGGCGAACCGGGGATCGGCAAGAGCAGGCTGATCGCCGAGTTCCATCACACGACCGCGGCCAGGGCCCGGTTCGCCACCGGCAGGTCTTCGCGTTTCGAAACGCCGGGCACGCTGGCCGCGCTGGCCGACTGCGTGCGGTCCTACGCGGGAATAAGCGACATCGACACCGCGGAGCGCGCGGACCTCAAGCTGACCGAAACGGTGGCGAAACTGACCGGCGGCGGGACCAGGTCGGCCTGGCTGCTCGCCCATCTGCGCACCCTGCTCGGGCTGGGCACGGACCTGGAGATCTCGCGCGAATCCTTCCCCGCCTGGCGGCAGTTCCTCGACGCGGCGAGCGGTGAGGAACCGCTCGTGCTCGTCGTCGAAGACCTCCATCTCGCCGAGGACCTGTTGCTGGACTTCATCGACCACCTCACCGGCAACGCCGGCCTGTTCCCGATCCTGGTGGTGGTCACCGCGCGGACCGAGTTGCTGGACCGGCGGCCCACGTGGGCGGGTGGCAAGGCCGGTGCCACCACGATCACCCTCGATCCGCTCTCCGACGAGGACATCACACGGCTGCTGGCCATCCTGCAGGACGGCAGGGGTACCGGGCGGGCGCTTCGGTCCTACGTCTCGCATATCGGCGGGAATCCGCTCTTCGCGGGCGCTTTCGCGCGCATGCTGCGCGAGAACGCGGCCGAGGACCCCGGCAGCCCCGGCCCGCCCGTGCCGCAGCTGGTGCACCGGACCGTCGCGTCCCGTTTGGACAGTCTGCCGATCGCCACCAAGGCGGTACTGGTCGACGCGGCGGTCATCCGTTCCGGCATCCGCGCGGAAGGGGTGAGCGCGGTGGGCGGCCAAGCGGAGGACGAGGTTTCGGGCGCGCTGGAACATCTCGAGCGGCACGGCCTGCTCACCCGGGTGCGCACCAGGGAACCGGGCGTGACCACCTACGAGTTCCGGCACAAGCTGATCCGCGACATCGCCTACCAGACGATCCCGCAGGCCGTCCGCGCGGACAAACACCAGCGGGCCGCGACCTGGGTCGAGCTCCAACCCGCACGGGACGCGCTCCTGCTGGCGTACCACCGCTCGAAGTCACTCACGGCGAAACACGTACCCGCGCAGCGCGGGGCCGAGATGATCCCCCGTGCGAGCGTGGGTTCGTGAGCGGGCTGCGGATACTGTGCACGGTGACCGGCGCGCCCTCCCACGCGAGGGAGATGCTGCCGGCGGCAGGCGCGCTGGCACGGGCGGGGCACGAGGTGCTGGTCGTGTGCGTCCCTCAGCTCGTCGAGGAGTTCACCTCGGTGGGGCTGAAAGCCGTTGCCGGGTTGCCGGATCAGAGCGAAAGCTGGTCCGAGATCACCGACACCGGCCACGATCAGGTGATCAAGGTCGTCGCCGGGCGGACCCTCATCGCGCGGGGCTATCCGGATCTGCTCAAGATCGCCTCCGGGTACCGGCCGGATCTCGTGCTCCGCGACGGCATGGAGCTGTGCGGCTGTCTTGTCGCCGAGCGTCTCGGCATCCCGCACGTGGCGACCCCGTCCGGCGCGGTCAACACCCTCGACCCGGCCGCGATCGCGCCGGTGCTGAACGAGCGTCGCGCCGAACTCGGGCTGGACGTCCAGGACGATCCGCTCGCGATCTACCGGTACGGCCGTATCGATTCCCTCCCAGCGCGATACTCGTTCGCGGCGCGCGGGATCCCGCGGGCGGTGGCGTACCGGCAACCCGAGACGGCCGACCGGTTCACCCCGCTCCCGGCGTGGATCGCCGACCTCGACCCCGGCAAGCCCTTGGTGTACGGCGCCATCGGTATCGCGTTGCCGATGGCCGCGTCGCTAAGGGACAACGGGATGGCTGCGACCATCCCCGCGGACCCGGTGAGAGCCTTGGCCTCGATGGTCGACGCACTGTCCGAACTGGACTGCGAGGCGGTGGTTTCGACAGGCGGTGTCCCGTTTCCGCGCGCAGGCGCTCCCCCTCGGGTGCGGGTGGTCGACCACGTCCCCCAGCCGCTGCTCCTGCAGACCGTCCAGCTGTTCGTCACCCACGGCGGCTACAACAGCGTCCGTGAAGCCATCCGCGCGGGTGTGCCGATGGTGGTCGCTCCGCTGTTCGGCGATCAGCTCGACAATGCGCGGAAAGTGGCGGAGCTTGGGCTGGGCGAGCAGGTCGGGGACGCCTCGGATATGGCCGGCGTGTGTCAGAAAGCGCTCGACAGTCAGGAAATCGGCGCGCGTTCCCGGCATGCGCAGCGTGAGTTGCTTGCGCTGCCTCATGTCGACGAGGTCGCCGAGAGGCTGGCTTCGGTTGCCGCCTCGAAGACGTCGCTGTGGTCGTGAGTGGTTTCGTCGGTCCGGGCGGCGGGCGTGTTGCGAAAGCCACTTTCGCGACACCTGACGTCCCGAAAGTGGCTTTCACGACAGCCGACGTGGCAGTGAGGCGTCGGTCGGCGTGGTCGTGAGTGCTAAGTGTCGTTCTAACGACCCGAAACACTCACGACCACCCCGACCACCGCGGCCCGCCACCCGGAGCGCCAGCGCCATGTTGCGAAAGCCACTTTCGCAACACCGCTTCCGCCACCCACACACGAATCGCAACCGAGCGACCCCAGAGCCGGACAGAAGTCGCGTGCTCGCTTGGGAGCGAGTGGGCGGCCAGTGGAACCACGGAACTCCCGGTCCCGGCAGCACGCTGGCTAGGCTGGCTCCGGCGGTTCCCATCGACACCGATTGGTCCGGTGAAACAATGCTCGTGCTCGGTTTGAACGGGAACTTCTCCGCCGAGAACACCGATCTGGTGGACGGCATGCTGGAGTTCTTCTGCCATGATTCCTCGGCCAGCCTGATCCGCGACGGTGTCCTGATCGCGGCTGTCGAAGAGGAACGGCTGAACCGGATCAAGAAAACGACCAAGTTTCCCGTCAACGCCATCCGCGCGTGCCTCGAGCGAGCGAACGTCCGCGTGGGCGAGATCGACGCCGTCGGGTACTACTTTCCCGAAGATCACATGGACATGGTCCTCAACCAGTTGTACACCGAGCACCGGGAAGCGCCGACGCGGTACACCCGGCAGCTGATCAAGGATTGGCTCAAGTCGGAGCTGGACTGGGATCTGCCCGACGAGAAGCTCTTCTACAGTCCGCACCATACGACGCACGCGCTGTCCACTTATCTCCACTCGGGGATGACGGAGGCGCTGGTGGTCATCATGGACGGCATGGGGGAAGAGAGTTCGGGCACCATCTACCGTGCCGAAGGCGGGCACCTGAACGCCCTGACTTCGTATCCGATCCCGAAGTCGCTGGGATCGCTCTACCTCAACGCGACCCAGCAGCTGGGGTACAAGTTCGGTGACGAGTACAAGGTGATGGGCCTGGCGCCGTACGGCGACCCCGGCACCTATCGGGAGCTCTTCGACTCACTGTACACGTTGCAGGAAAAGGGAGAGTACGAACTGACGCCGGGCGCGCTCGGGCTCAACAATCTGGGGCCGGCGTTGTTCGCCAAGGGAATCCCGCCGAGACGCAAGGGCGAGGAGTTCACGCAGCAGCACAAGGATCTCGCGGCCGGCATCCAGGAAGCGGTCGAGAAGATCGTCCTGCACGTCCTGTCCTACTGGGCCGAACTCACCGGACTCCGACAGCTCGCCTTCGGCGGCGGCGTCGCCCACAACTCCAGCCTCAACGGCGTCATCCTCCGCTCCGGCCTCTTCGACGAAGTCTTCATCCACCCCGCCTCCCACGACTCCGGGGCCGGGGAGGGTGCGGCATTGGCCGCCCAGCGCCAACTCGGCGCTCCTCAGATTCCAGTACGGCTACGCGGCGCGGACCTCGGCCCCCTGCTCGGCACGCCGCAAGAGATCGAGTCGACCCTTCGCGAGTGGAGTCCCTGGGTCGACGTCGAGCGACCGGACGACATCGTCGAACGAGCAGCCCAACTTCTCGCCGAGGGAGCCGTGCTCGGATGGGCCCAAGGCGGCTCCGAATTCGGACCACGCGCCCTCGGCAACCGCAGCATCATCGCCGACCCAAGACCCAAAACCAACCAAACCCGCATCAACGCCATGGTCAAGAAACGCGAAAGCTTCCGCCCCTTCGCACCCGTCACCACACCCGAAGCCGCCCACACCTACTTCGAAATCCCCGCAGCGCAAGGCAACCACGACTTCATGTCCTTCGTCCTCAACGTCCGCGAAGAACAACGAGAAACGCTCGGCGCCGTCACCCACATCGACGGAACAGCACGCCTCCAAATCATCGACCCCGACACCAACAAGGAATTCCACCGTCTCGTCACCAGATTCGGAGAACTCACCGGAACACCCGTCCTCCTCAACACCTCCTTCAACAACAACGCCGAACCCATCGTCCAAACCGTCCACGACGCACTCACCTGCTACCTCACCACCGAACTCGACTACCTCGTCATCGAAAACCACCTCGTCAAACGCAAACCCCACTGGACAAAACACCTCACCGACGCCGTCCTCGCTTTCCGGCCCACCACCCGGCTGACCCGGTTCGTGAAGTCCGGTCCGCAGGGTGAAGGAAGTGAGATCCGGCTCGACTATTCGACGGGTCCGCGATCCGATGTGTCGCCACCGCTGTACGCGGTGCTGAAGCAAGCCGACGGGCGGAGGCCGCTGGGCGAACTCGGGCTCACCGAGGATCTGCACGCGGAGCTGTACGCACTCTGGCAGGACCGCTTCTTCACCCTCACCCCGATTGGCCGGTGAACGAGATGCTGGTGCTCGGACTGAACGGCAACTTCTCCCCCGCGGACACCGATCTGGTGGACGGCATGATGGAGTACTTCTTCCACGACGCCGCCGCTTGCCTGGTCCGCGACGGCGAGCTGATCGCGGCGGTGGAGGAGGAACGGCTCAACCGGATCAAGAAGACCACCAAGTTCCCCGTCAACGCCATCCGCGCCTGCCTCGAACGCGCGAACGTCACCCCCGCCGACATCGACGCCGTCGGCTACTACTTTCCCGAAGAGACCATCGACCTGTCGCTGAACTTCCTCTACACCGAAAGCAACTCGGTACCCGTCCGGTACAGCAGGCGGCTCATCAAGGATTGGCTCAAGTCGGAGCTCGGCTGGGACCTGCCCGACGACAAGCTCTTCTACAGCCCCCATCATCTCGCGCACGCGCGCTCCACCTTCGCCCGCTCGGGCATGAGCGAGGCGCTCGTGGTGGTGATGGACGCCGCCGGCGAGGAGAACTCGGGCACCGTGTACCGAGGAAGCGGCCAGCGCCTGGAAAGCATCGCGTCCTACTCGATCCCGAAGTCGCTGGGCAGGCTCTATCTGACGGCGACCCAGCAACTCGGCTACGGATTCGGTGACGAGTACAAGGTGATGGGCTTGGCGCCGTACGGCGACCCCGGCACGTATCGGGACATCTTCAAATCCATCTACACGTTACAGGAGAAGGGAAACTACGAGATCGCGCCGAGCAATCTCGGGTTGAACGTCGTCGGCCCCACATTGTTCGGCCACGGCATCCTGCCGAGGCGCAAGGGCGAGGAGTTCACCCAGCAGCACAAGGACATCGCCGCCGGAATCCAAGAGGCCGTCGAAACGATCGTCCTGCACGTCCTGTCCCACTGGGCCGAACTCACCGGACTCCGACAGCTGGCCTTCGGCGGCGGCGTCGCCCACAACTCCAGCCTCAACGGCGTCATCCTCCGCTCCGGCCTCTTCGACGAAGTCTTCATCCACCCCGCCTCCCACGACTCCGGAGCCGGCGAAGGCGCGGCACTGCTGGCCGGAGATCGACTCGGTGCCACACCCGTCTCGACCCGATTGCGTACCGCGGACTTCGGTCCCCCCCTCGGCACACGGCAAGAGATCGAGTCGACCCTTCGCGAGTGGAGTCCCTGGGTCGACGTCGAGCAACCGGACGACATCATCGAACGAGCAGCCCAACTTCTCGCCGAGGGAGCCGTGCTCGGATGGGCCCAAGGCGGCTCCGAATTCGGACCACGCGCCCTCGGCAACCGCAGCATCATCGCCGACCCAAGACCCAAAACCAACCAAACCCGCATCAACGCCATGGTCAAGAAACGCGAAAGCTTCCGCCCCTTCGCACCCGTCACCACACCCGAAGCCGCCCACACCTACTTCGAAATCCCCGCGGCGCAAGGCAACCACGACTTCATGTCCTTCGTCCTCAACGTCCGCGAAGAACAACGAGAAACGCTCGGCGCCGTCACCCACATCGACGGAACAGCACGCCTCCAGATCATCGACCCCGACACCAATGAACGTTTTCACCGGCTGGTCACCAGATTCGGAGAACTCACCGGAACACCCGTCCTCCTCAACACCTCCTTCAACAACAACGCCGAACCCATCGTCCAAACCGTCCACGACGCACTCACCTGCTACCTCACCACCGAACTCGACTACCTCGTCATCGAAAACCACCTCGTCAAACGCAAACCCCACTGGACAAAACACCTCACCGACGCCGTCCTCCACTTCCGGCCCACCACCCGGCTGGCCGAGCATCTGCAGATCACGAAATGCCGGGTCGTGACAAGGGAAATCTTCCTCGACTACTCGACCGGCCCGCGCGCCTCGGTGTCCTCGGACCTGTTCGCCGTGGTGGAAAAGGCCGACGGGCGGACCACGCTGGGCGAGCTGGGGCTCACCGAGGATCTGCACGCGGAGCTGTACGCGCTCTGGCAGGACCGCTTCTTCACCCTCACCCCGGCCTGACCTCGATGTTGGTCGCCGAGGAGTTGCACACCGAGATCCACCGCCTGACCCTCCGTCTCGCGAACGCCCGCACCGACCCCCTCGCCGAAGCCGGCCTCGCCTGTCTCGAAGCGGCCGAACGAATCTGCGCCGCCCTCGCCGAGCGCCGCACCACCGCCGATACCTGTCAGGAAGCCCTCAACGCGACCAGGGCCGCGACCTTGGCGATCAGGTTCGCCATGGCCGCCGACCCCGGACCCGCTCGCGAATGATCCCGGGACGTCACCGTCCGATGCGGGGGACGGAGTCCAGCAGGCCGCGGGTGTACGGGTGCCGAGGGTCGGCGAACAGCTTGTCGGTGGGTGCCACTTCGACGAGTTCGCCTTGACGCAGCACAGCGATCACGTCGGCGACGTAGCGGACGGCGCCCAGGTTGTGCCCGATGAACAGGATCGTCAGATCCAGCTTGTCCCGCAGGTCGCGAATCAAATTGAGCATCGCCGACTGCACCGAAGCGTCCAGCGCGGAGGTGATCTCGTCCGCGATCAGCACCTCCGGCTCCACCGCGAGCGCTCTGGCCAGGGCCACCCGCTGCCGTTGCCCGCCCGAAAGCGCGCTGGGCAGGGCCGACGCCAGCGCCGGGTCCAGCGCGAGCAGGTCGAGCAGCCGGTCGATCTCGGAACGCCGCTCGCTCCTGCGCAGGCCGCGGTGCGCGGTCAGCGCCTCCGAGATCGTCTCGCCGACCGTCATCCGCGGGTCGAGCGCGCTGTGCGGGTTCTGGAACACCAGGTGGATCCGGCTGCCGAGCCGTCGCCGCCGGGCCCCTTTCGCGTGCGTGATGTCCTCGCCGCCGAGCAGCACCCTCCCGGCCTTCACCGGGGACAGGCCGACGGCGGCGCGGGCGAGGGTGGACTTGCCCGAGCCGGATTCGCCGACCAGCCCGACGATCCGGCCGTGCGGGATGTCGAGACTGACGTCGTTCACCGCGGTCAGGCCCCGGTACCGGACGGTGAGCCCGTCGAAGCTCAGGCCGCTCACAGCGGATGCCAGCAGGCGACTCGGTGCGCACGCGCGTGCGCGCGCAGGGGCGGGGTTTCGGTGGTGCACCGGCGGGTGGCCCGTGGGCAGCGCGGGGCGAACGGGCAGCCGTCCGGCACTTCGGCGGGCGGGCGGCCGGGAATGGTCGCGAGTGGCCTGTCCCGGTCGGTGTCCAGGTCGACGCTGGTCGCCAGGAGAGCGGCCGTGTAGGGATGGGCGGGTGTTCTGGCGCGCAGGGCACTCACAGGCAGCTCTTCGACGATCAGGCCGGCGTACATGACCAGCACGCGGCCGCTGATCTCGGCGACCACCGCCAGGTCGTGGCTGATCAGCAGCACCGAGGCCCCGGTGTCGGCGTTGATCGAGGCGAGCAGCCCCAGGATCCGGCGCTGCACGGTGACGTCCAGCGCGGTGGTCGGCTCGTCCGCGACGATGAGTTTCGGTGTCCCCATCAAGCCCATCCCGATGACCGCCCGTTGCTGCATCCCGCCGGACAGCTCGTGCGCGTACTGGCGGGCCCGCCTGGGCGGATCCTGGATCGCCACCGCGCGCAGCCGCGAGACGGCCCTGCTCATCGCGTCCTTTTTGGACAGTCCGGCGTGCACCTCGGCGATCTCGGCCAGCTGCCTGCCGACCCGCATCGTCGGATGCAGCGCCGTGCCGGGGTTCTGGAACACCATGGCGAGCGCGTCGCGGTCGACCTCGAGTTCTCCCACCGACACCCTGCCGGGATGCGGGACGAGACCGGCGACAGCGAGCGCGGTGAGGGTCTTGCCCGAACCCGACTCCCCCACCACTCCCACGATCTCGCCTCGCCCGATCGTGAGATCCACTCCCCGGACCGGCCGTGAACCGGGGAAGTCGACCGTCAGCGCCCGCGCCCGCAGCGCGTGATCACCTTCCGGCGGCGAGGCCGAGGCTTCGCCGCCGACGCAACGCGCTTCTCGCCGACGGCCGCCCGCGGCCCGTGCGAGCGCCTCGCCGAACAGCTGGAAACCCAGCCCCGCCACCACGATCGCCACGCCCGGCCCCAGCGCGGCCGCGGGCGACAGGTAGATCCGGTCCAGGCCCTGGCCGAGCAGCAGTCCCCAGTCGTAGGAAGGCGAGCCGACCCCGAGACCGAGGAAGCTCAGCCCGCTGATGGCCACGAGCGCGAACGCCAGCGACGAGGTGACCGTGATCGCCAGCGGTTCGACGATGTTGGGCAGCACGTGGCGGTACAGCAGCCGGTGCCGCCGCACACCGAGCACGCGCGCGGCGGCCATGAAGTCCGCGCCCGCCACCGAGGCGGCCAGCGTCTGGGTCAGCCTCGCGAAGCCGGGCATCGAAGCGATCGCGAACGCGACCAGCACCCCGGTCGTCCCGGCACCGAAGACGATGGCCAGGAACATGACCAGCAGTAACGCGGGAAACATCAGCAGGATGTCGATCACGGTGCCGATCACCTGCCCGGCGAGGGGCCCGAGCACCGACGGCAGCACTCCCAGCAGCACCCCGGTCACCGCGCCGAGCAGCGTCGCGGCGACCGCGAGCGTCAGCGACAGCCTGGCCGCGACGAGCACCCTGGCCAGCAGGTCACGGCCGAGGCTGTCGGTGCCGAGAAGATGCTCCGCCGAAGGTGGCTGCCAAAGCGCGCCGGTGTCGACAGTCTCGGCGGCGGGCCCCCACACGACCGGGCCGATCAGCGCGAGCAGCAGGACCACGGCCAGCAGCAGGGTCGCGGCCAGGCCGGCCGGGGAGCCGGTCAGCGCACGGAATCGCTTCACCGGCTCACCCGTTCCTGATCGTGGAGCGCGGATCGAGCACGGCCAGCGCGAGATCGACCACGACGTTGACGGCCAGCACCAGGAGGCCGAGCAGCAGCACCACCGCCTGGGCCACCGGATAGTCCTTCACCAGCACCGCCCCGGTGATCTGGCTGCCCAGTCCCGGCCAGGCGAAGACGTTCTCGACGAGCACTGTCCCGGCGACCATCCCGGGCAGGAGCATGCCGCCGACGGTGAGCGTCGCGGTGAGCATGCCGGGCAGCGCGTGCCGAAGGTAGATCAGCCGCGCGGGCAGCCGTTTCGCCCGCGCGGTGCGGATGTAGTCCTCGCCGAGCACCTTGCGGCCTTCCACCCGGACGATCCTCGCGAGCAGCGCCGCCGGGCCCAGCGCGAGCGAAAGCACCGGCAGCACGTACGAACCCGGTCCGGCCATCCCCGCGACCGGCAGCGCGCGCACGGCCACCGCGAAGACGGCGACGAGCACGGTGGCCAGGACGAAGTTGGGCACCAGGCCCATCGTCGCGGACAGCCCGGTGAAGCCGAATTCGACGCCGGGGTGCCGGTCTTCGCGGGTGTGCACGGCCATGCCGAGCCCGGCGGGGACGGCGAGCAGGACCACCATCGCGAACGCGAGCCCGGCGAGCACGAGCGTGTTCGGCAGCCGGGCCGACACGATGGTCCAAACCTCCTCGCGGGACACCAGTGAGGTGCCGAGGTCGCCGCGCACCAGGCCGCCGACGTACCCGAGGAACTGCTGCGGCAGCGGCCGGTCCAGGCCGAGTTCCGCGGTACGCGCCGCGATCACCTCCGGCGGGGCCTGCGCGCCCAGTGCGACGCGGACCGGATCGCCGGGGATCAGATGGATCAGCACGAACGACGCGATCACCACCACCAGCAACGCCACGGTCAGACGCCCCAGCCTCCTCGCCGCGAACACCAGGAGCGGATGCCGGTCTCTCGTCATCCGCGCTACCTGGTCAGCCGGATGCTCGTCGGGACGATGGTGGTGTCGGCGGCCACGTCGAACCGCGCCTTGCGGGCGAACCAGATCGCGGTGGTCTCCGCGACGGCGAACACGTCGGCCCGCTTCACCAGCGCCGCCTCGGCCTCCCGCCACACCGGGCAGCTCGCCTCGTCCGGCAGGGAAGCCGCCTGTCCGATCAGGCGCGGGTACTCGGGATTGTCGATCGCGCCGGCGTTCCGCCCCTGCGGGGGAATCGGGCCGGAGAAGAACGGTGCCGCGTCCGCGGGCAGCGAACCGGTGACCCCCGCGCCGAGCGCGAGTTCCCAGTCGCCGCTCTGCTGGGTCACGGTGATGAACGCCATCACGGTCACCTCGTCGACGACCGCCTCTGCGCCGAGTTTCTTCCATTCGCTCGCGAGGAATTCCGCGGTCGAGCGGAGCTGCGCGCTGGTGGCGAAGGTGACCACCTTCAGCCGCAAACGCTTGCCGTCACGCACGCGGACGCCGTCCGCGCCCGGTGTCCAGCCCGCCTGGTCCAGCAGCCGCGTCGCCTCGGCGAAGTCGTGAGCGGGCCGGTTCGCGGAGACCGTGTCGCCGGAACAGAACGCCGCCGGTGACATCAAAGTCCGCGCGGGCCCGCCCTTGCCCCCGGTGGCCACCGCGGCGGCCTGGCCAGGGTCGACGGCGGCCAGCAACGCCTTGCGCACCAGCGGATCCCCGGTCACCCGGCCCGGGCGCTGGTTGAACGAGCCCATGCCGGTCACTGCGGGCACGTCCACCTTCGTGACCTCCGGCCCCGGCGCGCGTACCGAGTCCGGATCCGGGGTGTAGAACGCGTCGACGTCCCCGGCGATCAGCTGGTTGGCCGCGGTCGCCGGGGTGGGGACCACGCTCAGGATGATCGAGGCGGGCACGCCGGGCTCGTCGGTACGGGCGCCGTCCGGCCCCCAGCGGTAGCCCTTGCGCACGTCGAGCCGGTACGGCCCGCCCGACGTGTACTGGGCCAGCACGTAAGGCCCGGTGCCCGCGGACACCTTCTCGAAACTCGCGGGTTCGGCGATCCCCTTCGGACAGACGATCGGCCTGGTGCCCAGCGACCGGACGATGAAGCTGTACGGGGCGGCCATCCGGATCGTCACGGTCTTCGCCGCGTCGTCGGCGGTCGCGGTGAACGGGGGCACCGTGGCCAGCGCCGCCGCGGCCGCCGGGGCGAGCGCCGGATCACGCTGATGGTTCAGCGCGTTCGCGACGTCGGCGGGACGCAGCGGGGTGCCGTCGGAGCAGGTGACGTCGTCGCGCAGGGTGAACTCCGCCGAGGTCGTCGTCGCGCTCCACTTCGCCGCCAGCCCGGAGACCACTTTCTTCCCCGGGGTCACGTTCACCAGCGAGTCGTACAGCAGCGACGAATAGACGGCGGCGACCTGATCGCGATAGGGGTGGAAGTTCGGTATTTCCAGGCCGAGCACCTGGCGGAAGGTGCCGCCCTCGGCGAGCCGCGCGTCACCCGGTTCGCCGCCACCGCATCCGGCCACGACGAGAAGTGTCAGGAAATACGCCGCTATTCTCAGTTGCGCACGTTTCACCGCGAACCTTCCTCCGTCGGGGATCACCGATCCGGCGGGCCATTGCCGAGATTGCTCGATTCACCTGGGGCGGGTCAAGGGAATCGGCCCGGTTGGCACCCGATGACCTTTCAGTGGGCGGTAAGGGGAGCAGTGCCCCATGGGCATCGGGAAGATCGGCTCGTAGAGTCGGATTCCGTGGGTCACAGCGATGGAAGGGAGTTCCGGTGTCGCTGGCAGAGCGAACCGAGCAGCTGGACACTCTCCACCGCCTGTTCGACCGATGCCGCGCCGGAAAGGGCCGGATCGCACTGGTGAAAGGCCCGGTGGGCCACGGGAAAACGGCCTTGCTGCACACCTTCACCCGTAAAGCGGATCAAGACGGCGCCTTGTGCCTTCAGGCCGGGTGTTCGGAGTTCGAAAACGATTTCCCGTTCGGGGTCATGAACCAGCTTTTCCAGGACGTCGACCACCGGAAAGCACCTCTGCCGAATGTCTTTCAGGAACTGTTGAGCACTCTTCTCGCCCTCGCGAAAAAGAGACCGGTGGTGCTCGGAATCGACGACGTCCAGTTCGCGGACGTCTTTTCCTTGCGCTGCCTGCTCTACCTGGCGAGGCGAACGCGGTCCGCGCGAATACTCCTGGTCCTCACCGAGGCGGAGCGATCGCGCCCCGCGCATCCGGCGCTGTTCGCCGAGCTCGCCGAATTCGCCGACACGCTCTGCCTTCCTCCGCTCTCCACGGCGGAATCCCCCGAGCTCACCGGCGGGAACCCGGCGATCGTCAAGGCCGTCCGCGCCGACCACGGCGTCCCGGGCGGGCACTACCGCGAAACCGTGGTGGCCTGCCTGCATCGCGGCGGAAACGACGTGGTGACCGTCGCTCGCGCGCTCGCCGTCCTCGGCCCGGAAGCCACCGAAACCCGGCTGTCCGCGATGACCGGCGGCGGCACGGTCCGCCGGACGCTCGACCTGATGACACGGGCCGGCCTGCTCAGGCGCGACTCCTTCCGGCATCCGGCGGCGAGACTCGCCGTACTCGAAGACCTGGCCCCGGACGAACGCGCGCGAGCGCACCGGCGAGCCGCCGCGCTGCTGCGCGAACAGGGTGAGTCCGCGCTCCCGGTCGCGAAGCACCTCGTGCGCGCGGGAGGCCCGATCCCGCCCTGGGCACCGGACGTCCTCGCCGAAGCGGCCGAGCTGGCGTTGTGCGAAGACGACGTGACGGCGGCCGTCGACTTCCTGACCCTGGCTCAGCAGGCGGAGCCCGGCAGGGTCGCCATCGTGGCGAAACTGGCCAGGGCCGAGTGGCAGCTCAATCCTTCCGCCGTGCTCCGCCACTTCGAACCACTGCTCGCCGGGATCCGCGCCGGGCTGCTTTCCCACTCCGACGCACTCTGCCTCGTGCGGCAGCTGCTCTGGCACGGCCGGACTGCGCAGGCCGCCGAAGTGCTCGACCGGGTACGCGGATCCGACGAGCTCGACGAGGCCGAACTGTGGATGACGGCCGGTTACCCGAAGCTCGGGAGGGTCCGCCGCGATCACGCCGTCGCGGCGGTCATCCGGCGGCCGCTCGGCACCGGTCCCCCGCCGCGCCCGACCACCGCGCTGACCGAGGTCCTCACCCGCGGCAACCAGGGAGACGCGGTCGCCAAAGCGGACCGGTTCCTGCGCGAGACCCGGCTCAGCCACGCGACTCCGTGGTCCGAGGAACCCGCGCTGTCGGCGCTGCTGACCTTCGTCTACGCCGACGAGATCGACACCGCCGAAGCCGAATGCGAACGCCTGCAAGCGGAAGCCGCCGATCGCGGCGGCCCCACCTGGCAGGCGGGGTTCAGCGCCGTCCGCGCCGAGATCGCGCTCCGGCGGGGCGACTTCCCCACCGCGGCCGCGCAGGCGAGTGCCGCATTGACCCACCTGTCCGCGAAGGCGTGGGGAGTCGCGGTCGGCTACCCCCTCGGCAGCCTGATCCTCGCGAGCACGAAGAGCGGCGAGTTCGGCAAGGCCGCGGCGTACCTCGCGCGTCCGGTGCCCGACATGCTGCCGCAGACCCGCCACGGGGTGCACTACCTGTACGCCCGCGCGCACCACCATCTCGACGGCGAGCGCCATCACGCCGCGCTGGCCGACTTCCTCGCGTGCGGGAAACTCCTGCGCGAATGGGGTATCGACACGCCCGGCTTCGTGCCATGGCGGTCCGGCGCGGCGGAGGCCTGGCTCGCCCTCGGCAACCCCGACGAGGCCAAGCGGCTGCTGTTCGAGCAGATGTCCAGGCCCGGGGTGGACGGGACCAGGGCGCGGGCGCTGGCGCTGCGGGTGCTGGCGATGACCGGCAAGGAGAGCAAACGGCCGCAGTTGCTGAGCGAAGCGGTCGACATCCTCGAAAGCTGCGGAGACCGCTACGAACTCGCCCGGGTACTCACCGATCTCAGCCGGGTCCGGCATCACCTCGGCGAGCACAAACGGGCGCGGATGACACTGCGGCGCGCCTGGCATCTGGCGAGGTCGTGCGCGGCGGCCCCGCTGTGCCAGGAGCTCATGCCGGAGCCGGGCACCGTCGAACCCGGCGCCGGACGGCAGGCCGACGCGACCAAGATCGGTTCGCTCAGCGACTCCGAACGCCGTGTCGCGGGGCTGGCCGTGGCCGGCTACACCAACCGCGAAATCGCCAGGAAGCTGTTCATCACCGACAGCACGGTGGAACAGCACCTCACCCGCGTCTACCGGAAGCTCGACGTGAAGTACCGCCGGGAGCTCCCGACCGACCTGCACACCGACATGGCCACATCGGCATAAAGGAGGTGTCCGGGCCGTGCCCGACGACGAGAAGCTGATCGACTACCTCAAGTGGGTGACGGCGGACCTGCACCAGGCCCGCCAACGGCTCGCCGAGATCGAGTCCGCGGCGCGGGAACCGATCGCGATCGTGGCGCTCGCCTGCCGCTTCCCCGGCGGGGTGCGCTCGCCGGAAGACCTGTGGGACCAGGTGGCGGGCGGGGTCGACGCGATCTCGGGTTTCCCGGCGGATCGCGGCTGGGATCTCGCCGGACTGTACGACCCGAACCCGGACAGTGTCGGCAAGTGCTACACGCGGGAAGGCGGCTTCCTGCACGACGCCGCCGACTTCGACGCGGCGTTCTTCGGGATGAGCCCGCGTGAGGCGACCGCCACGGATCCGCAGCAGCGGCTCCTGCTGGAGACCACGTGGGAGGTGTTCGAGCGCGCGGGCATCGATCCGGATTCACTGCGGGGCAGCGACACCGGCGTGTTCACCGGGGTCGTGTACCAGAACTACGGGAACCGCAACCGGGTCGCCGACGAGTTCGAAGGCTATCTCGCGGTCGGGAGTTCGGGCAGTGTCGCGTCGGGCCGGATCGCCTACACCTTCGGGCTCGAAGGGCCGGCGGTCTCGCTCGACACGGCGTGTTCGTCGTCGCTGGTCGCGATGCATCTCGCGGTGCGGTCCCTGCGGCAGGGCGAATGCTCGCTGGCGCTGGCCGGCGGCGTGACCGTGATGCCGCTGCCCGGTGTATTCGCGGAGTTCTCGCGGCAGCGCGGGCTGGCCCCGGACGGCCGGTGCAAGTCGTTCGACGCCGCCGCCGACGGCACGGCGTGGTCCGAGGGCGCCGGGGTGGTGCTGCTCGAAAAGCTTTCCGTCGCCCGGGAACTCGGACATCCGGTGCTGGCCGTGATCCGCGGTTCGGCGGTCAACTCCGACGGCGCCTCCAACGGCCTGACAGCGCCGAACGGCCCGTCCCAGCAGCGGGTCGTTTCGGCCGCGCTCGCCGACGCCGGTCTGTCCACTTCGGACATCGACGCGGTCGAGGCGCACGGGACGGGGACCAGGCTCGGTGACCCGATCGAAGCTCAAGCCCTACTCGCGACCTACGGACGGCATCGGCCCGCCGGTTCGCCGCTCTGGCTCGGCTCGTACAAGTCCAACATCGGCCACACCCAGGGCGCCGCCGGGATCGCCGGAGTGATCAAGATGGTGCAGTCGATGCGCCACGGCGTCCTCCCCCGGACCCTGCACCTGGAAACCCCGACACCCCACGTCGACTGGTCGTCGGGCTCGGTGGAGCTGCTGACCGAGTCCATCCCCTGGCCGGATCACGACCGCCCCCGTCGCTGCGCGGTCTCCGCTTTCGGCATGAGCGGCACCAACGCCCATCTCGTCCTCGAATCCGTCGAGGAAGACGGCTTTCCCGGCGGGGACGACACTCCGGGCCCGTGGCCGGTGGTGATCTCAGGAGCTTGCGCTGAAGGGGTTCGGGCGCAGGCCGGGCAAGTCGCCCGGTTCACCGAAGCGAATCCGGAGACGGGGATCGGGGATATCGCGCGCTTCTTGGCGGGTTCCCGCGCACTGCTGGGAGTCCGAGCCGTGGTGGTGGCCGGCTCGGCCACGGAACTGCGGGAGCGGCTGGAGTCGTGCGAGCCCGGCGTGGCCGACGTGACCGGCCGGACGGTGTTCGTGTTCCCCGGGCAAGGCGCGCAATGGGCGGGAATGGGACTGGCGCTGCTGGAGTCCTCGCCGGTTTTCCGGGACTCGATGCTCGCCTGCGCCGAGGTGCTCGACGGACTCGTCGACTGGTCGCTGCGGGACATGCTCGCGGACGAGACGATGCCGGACCGGGTCGAAGTGCTGCAGCCGGTGTCGTTCGCGGTCATGGTGTCCCTGGCCGCGGTGTGGCGGTCACTCGGGGTCGAGCCGGACGCGGTGGTCGGGCACAGCCAGGGCGAGATCGCCGCCGCCCACGTCGCCGGGATCCTCACTCTCGACGACGCGCTGCGGATCGTGGTGTGCCGCTCCGCGATCATCGCCCGCGATCTGGCCGGACGAGGCGGGATGCTGTCGGTGTCCGCGCCCGAAGCGCAGGTACGCGGCCTGCTCACCGGCACCGTGTCCCTAGCGGCGGTGAACGGGCCGGAATCCGTGGTGGTGTCCGGAAATCCCCAGGAACTCGCCGCGCTCGCCGGCACCTGCGAAGGCCTCGGGATCCGCACCCGCACCATCCCGGTCGACTACGCTTCCCACAGCCCGTCCGTCGACACCATCCGCGACGACCTGCTGCAGGCGCTCGCCGACCTCTGCCCCGTCGCCGGAACCGTGCCGCTTTATTCCACAGTGGACGGTCGCTGGGCCGACGGCACCGCGCTGGACAACGACTACTGGTTCCGCAACCTGCGGCGGCCGGTCGCCTTCCACTCGGCGATCCACACCCTCGCCACCGGCGGGCACCACGCGTTCGTGGAGGTCAGCCCGCATCCCGTCCTGACCACCGCTGTCGAAGACACCATCGAGGACATGGGCCCCACCGTCGTCACCGGCACCCTCCGCCGCCACGACGGCGGCTGGGACAGACTCCTCACCTCGGCGGGCAGTCTCCACACCAGGGGTATCCCCGTCGACTGGCGGCTCGGCCGCGGGCCGCATCTCGACCTGCCCACCTACCCCTTCCAGCGCGAACGCTACTGGCTGGAGGAACTCGACCCGCCGAAACGCCTGGGCAAGCAGTCCGCCATCGATTCCTGGCGTTATCGGATCGTCTGGAAGCCTGTCGCGGAGAATCCGCCGACGTCCGCCGGAACCTGGCTGCTGATCACCTCCGACAGGCGGGACGACCCGGCCGTCGCCGCCGTGCTCGACGGGATGACCGTCGCCGGCCTCCGGGTCGAACGGCTCGCCGTGTCCGAACTGGACCGGCTGCGGGACGTCGGCGCGGTCGACGGCGTGCTCTCGCTGCTCGCGGTGGACGAGGCCGCCGATCTGCTCACCTTGGTGCAGGCGCTCGGCGAGGTGAAAGTACCACTGTGGACGGTCACCAGGGGCGCCGTCCAAGTGGACGAAAACGACGGGGCTGTCGATCCCCGGCAAGCGGCGATCTGGGGGCTCGGCCGGGTCGTCGGGCTCGAACACCCCAGCCGGTGGGGCGGCCTTGTCGACCTCCCCGAGGTCGTCGACGCCGAGGCGGTGAGGCGGCTTCTGGCCGCTCTGAACGGAACCGAAGACCAGCTGGCGGTGCGGACCACCGGCGTCTGCGCCCGGCGGCTGGTCCGTGCCGAGCCGGACGGCGGCGAGGCCGCGTGGACGCCGCGCGGCACCGTGCTGGTGACCGGCGGCACCGGTGGCGTCGCCGCACACGTCGTGCGCTGGCTCGCGACCAGCGGGGCCGACCATCTGGTGCTGACCAGCAGGCGCGGGCTGCCTGCCGAAGACACCGCGCGACTGGCGGACGAACTCGGGGTCAAGGTCACCGTGGTCGCCTGCGACATGGCGGATCGTTCGGCCGTCGCCGCCCTGCTGACCGCGTATCCGCCCGATTCGGTGGTGCACGCGGCCGGTGTCGCCACTCCCGCCACCCTCGCGGAAACCGATGCCGCCGAGTTCGGCGAAGTCATGGCGGGCAAGGCGCTCGGCGCCGCGTATCTGGACGAACTGCTCGCCGACCGGCCGCTGGACGCCTTTGTCCTGTTCTCTTCGAACGCGGGCGTCTGGGGCAGCGGCACCCAAGGCGCCTACGCCGCGGCCAACGCGTTCCTCGACGCGCTCGCCCAGCGACGCCGTAGCCGGGGCCTCGCCGCGATTTCGATCGCCTGGGGCGCGTGGGACGGCGGCGGCATGTCCACTTTCTCCCCGAAGATCCAGGCAGGACTCGCCCAGTCCGGCCTCGTCCACATGCCGCCGGAGTTCGCCGTTTCCGCGCTGGCACAAGCCGTCGGCCGGGGCGAGACCTGCGCGATCGTCACCGACATGCGCTGGGACACCTTCATGCCGCGCTTCACCGCGCTGCGCCCGAGCCCGTTGCTCGACGACCTGCCGGAGGCGCGCCGCGCGCTGACCGATTCCGGCGAACCGGCGCACTCCGAACAGGCGACCCCGGAGTTCGTCCTCCGGCTGCGGTCCGCCCCGGCCGCCGACCGGCCCCGGCTGCTGCTGGACCTGGTCCGCGCCCAGGTCTCCGCGGTGCTCGGGCACACCACGGCCGGAGCCGTGGCGGCGGACCAGGCGTTCACCGCGATCGGCTTCGATTCGCTGACCGCCGTCGATCTGCGCAACCGCCTGGTCACCGCCGTCGGCGCGCGTCTGTCGCGCACGGTGGTCTTCGACCATCCCAGTCCGCGCGCGCTGGCCGAACACCTGCTCGGCGAGCTGGACACCGAACCCGCGGTGCTGACGGATCTGGACACGGTGGCGGCGGCGCTTCCGGCCGCGGCCGAGGACGGGACCCTGCGTTCCCGTGTCTCCCTCCGGCTGCGCGAGGTCCTCGAACAGTGGCACGCGCTGACCGAAGCCGAGCCGGCCGGTGACGGCGAAGTCGACCTGGACCTGGCGAGCGACGAGGAGATCTTCCGGCTCGTCGACAGCCGCCTCGGCCCCGTGGAGCACTGACCTACCCGAGGAGCTGACCCTGCCATGGCGAACGACGAAAAGCTTCGTGAGTACCTGAAGCGCGTGCTCGCCGACAACGAGCGCTACCGCAAGCGGCTGCGCGCCCTCGAGGAGAGCGACCGTGAGCCGATCGCGATCGTGGCGCTCGCGTGCCGGTTCCCCGGCGACATCCGGTCGCCGGAGGACCTCTGGGAGCTGGTGGCGCACGGCGGCGACGCGATCTCGGGTTTTCCCGTGGACCGGGGCTGGGATCTGGACAATCTGTTCGACCCCGATCCGGAGAGAGTCGGGAAGTCCTACGTCAGCGAGGGCGGCTTCCTCCACGACATGACGATGTTTGACGCCGGGTTCTTCGGGATCAGTCCCCGTGAGGCGCTGGCGATGGACCCCCAGCAACGGCTGCTGCTGGAGACGTCGTGGGAGGTGTTCGAGCGGGCCGGGATCGACCCGCTGTCCTTGCGGGGCAGCGATACCGGCGTGTTCACCGGCTTGGTCTACTACGATTTCGCGACCCGGCTCCACCCGGTCCCGGACGAGTTCGAGGGGTACCTCGGCACGGGTATCGCGGCCAGCGTCGCGTCCGGGCGGGTGGCGTACACCCTCGGTTTGGAGGGCCCGGCCGTCACTCTCGACACGGGTTGCTCGTCTTCGCTGGTGACAATCCACCTCGCCGCGCAGTCACTGCGGCGTGGCGAGTGTTCCTTGGCGGTGGCCGGCGGGGTGACCGTGATGTCGCTTCCGGGCGCCTTCCCGGAGTTCTCCCGCCAGCGCGGGCTGGCCCGCGACGGCCGATGCAAGTCCTTCGCGGCCGCCGCCGACGGTACGGCCTGGTCCGAAGGGGTCGGTGTCGTGCTGCTGGAGCGGCTGTCGGTCGCGCGGGAGCAGGGGCATCCGGTGCTGGCGGTGGTGCGCGGGTCGGCGGTGAACTCCGACGGCGCGTCCAACGGGCTGACCGCGCCCAACGGTCCTTCCCAGCAGCGGGTGATCAGGCAGGCGCTCTCCAACGCTGGACTGTCCACTTCGGACGTGGACGTCGTGGAGGCGCACGGCACCGGCACCACCTTGGGCGACCCCATCGAAGCGCAGGCGGTGCTGGCGACCTACGGCCAGGGCCGCGACCGTCCACTGTGGCTCGGCTCGCTGAAGTCCAACCTCGGGCACACTCAGGGAGCGGCGGGTGTCGCGGGCGTCATCAAGACGGTGATGGCGATGCGCCACGGTGTCCTGCCGAAGACCTTGCACGTCGACGCCCCGACCCCTGCCGTCGACTGGTCCGCAGGCGCCGTGCAGCTGCTCACCGAGTCCCGTGACTGGCCGGAACCCCGACGTGCGGGCGTTTCCGCGTTCGGCGTTTCCGGGACCAACGCCCACGTGATCCTCGAATCCGCCGTCGACCACGACACGGAAGCCGAGGTGAGCGTCCCGCACCGGCATTGGCCGGTGGTGGTGTCGGGGGCGTGCGCGGAGGCCGTACGGGCGCAGGCCCGGCGGCTGGCGGAGTTCCTGCGGGCGCGGCCCGGCGTCGAAGTGGCCGACGTCGCACGGGCGCTGGTGACCACGCGGGCGCTGCTGGATCACCGCGCGGTCGTCGCCGGTGATCGGGAAACGGTGCTGGAGCGGCTGGATTCGTGCGAGGCCGGAGTGGCCGACGTGACCGGCCGGACGGTGTTCGTGTTCCCCGGGCAAGGTGCCCAGTGGACGGGGATGGGGCTGGCGTTGTGGGAGTCGTCGCCCGTCTTCCGGGACTCGATGCTCGCCTGTGCCGAGGCGCTCGACGGACTGGTCGAGTGGTCCTTGCGAGACGTGCTCGCCGATGAAGCGCTGCTCTCGCGGGTGGACGTGGTGCAGCCGGCGTCGTTCGCGGTCATGGTCTCGCTCGCCGCCCTGTGGCGATCGCTGGGGGTCGAGCCGGACGCGGTGGTCGGGCACAGCCAAGGCGAGATCGCCGCCGCCCACGTCGCCGGTGCGCTCTCCCTCGGCGACGCGCTCCGCGTCGTCGTGCTGAGGTCCGCGATCATCGCCCGCGAACTCGCCGGGCAGGGCGGGATGCTGTCGGTGTCCGCGTCGGAATCCCGGGTCCGCGCGCTGCTCCCGGTGTCGACCTGTCTCGCGGCGGTGAACGGGCCGGAGTCCGTGGTGGTGTCCGGAGATCCCCGGCGACTCGCCGCGCTCGCCGACGCTTGCGAAGGTCTCGGGATCCGCACCCGCACCATCCCTGTGGACTACGCCTCCCACAGCCCCTACGTCGACATCATCCGCGACGACCTGCTGCAGGCATTGGCCGGACTGAACCCGGTCCAGGCCAACGTTCCCCTGTATTCCACAGTGGACGGTCGCTGGGCCGACGGCACCACACTCGACGCCGATTATTGGTTCCGCAACCTTCGACGGCCAGTCGGCTTCCACGCGGCGATACGAGAACTGGCGGCCGACGGCTATCACGCTTTCGTCGAAGTCAGCTCCCATCCGGTGCTGACCACCAGCGTCGACGACACCGTCACTGGCCGAACGCCCACCGTCGTCGTCGGCACCCTGCGGCGCGACGACGGCGACCGGGACAGGTTCCTGACCTCGGCGGGCGAACTCCACGTCCGCGGCGTCCCGGTCGACTGGGGCCTCGGCCGCGGACCGCATCTGGATCTCCCCACCTATCCCTTCCAGCGCAAGCGCTACTGGCTGGACGTCGCACGGCCGGCGGCGGAGGTGACGTCCGCGGGGCTGAGCGCGACCGGGCATCCGCTGGTGACCGCCTCGGTGGGGCTGGCCGACGACGGCGACGTCCTGCTGACCGGATTCGTCTCGGTGTCGGATCATCCTTGGCTCGCCGACCACACCGTCTCGGGTGTCGTCCTGTTCCCCGGTACCGGCTGGGTCGAACTGGCCGTCCGCGCCGGGGACGAGATCGGACGGCCGGTGGTGGAGGAACTGCTGGTCGAGACGCCGCTCGTGGTGCCGGAGGGCGGAGTCCGGCTGCAGGTGCGGGTCGGCGCGGAGGGTTCGTTCGGTGCCTATTCCCGCTCGGCGGACGATGATTCCTGGACTCGGCATGTCTCCGGCGTTCTGTCCGCCAAAGAACCCGAAGCCGACGGAGAGGTCTTCGCGCAGTGGCCGCCCGCTGGCGCGGAACCGGTGGCGCTGGACGGCTTCTACGAACGTCAGGCCGAAGCCGGCTACGAACACGGGCCGCTCTTCCGCGGCCTGCGGACGGCCTGGAAGCTCGGCGACGAGATCTTCGCCGAAGTCGCGCTTCCTGCGGACGCGCAGGCCGAGGCGTCCGGCTTCGGCATCCATCCCGCGCTGCTCGACGCCGCCCTGCACACGTCGGCGGTCGGTACCCCGCTCGGTGACGACGACCAGGTGCTGCTCCCGTTCTCCTGGAACAGATTCACGCTGCACGCGTCGGGCGCCACGACGTTGCGTGTCCGAGCGGCCCGCGCCGGGTCCGGCGCCGTGTCCCTGACCATGGCGGACGGCGCCGGGAAGCTTGTCGCCTCGCTGGCCTCACTGGTGTTCCGGCCGCTCAGCTTCGACAAGCTGACCGCCGTTTCCGGTTCGTTGTTCGGGGTGGAGTGGTTGCCTGCCCAGATCGAGGCCGCCGATGTGGATGTCGTGGTGTGCGAGGCCGGTACCGGTGACGTACGGGAAGTGGTGTCGAGGGTTCTTGCGCGGGTGCAGGAGTTCGTGCGGGAGGAGAATTCGTCGCGCCTGGTGGTGCTGACCCACGGTGTGTCCACACCGATAGGGGCAGCGGTGTGGGGCTTGGTGCGCTCCGCACAGGCCGAAGAACCCGGCCGGATCGTGCTGGCCGACCTCGACGACGACCCGAGATCCCGCGCCCTAGTACCCCAGGTCGCCGCCAGTGACGAACCACAGGTCGCGATCCACGCCGGTCAAGTCCGGGTGCCCCGGCTCGCCCGGGTTAAGCCTGCCGGTGAGCCGCTGGTACTGGACCCGGACGGAACAATCCTGATCACCGGCGGCACCGGCACCCTCGGCCAGATCATCGCCCGCCACCTCGTCGACACGTACGGGGTCCGGCATCTGCTGCTCCTCAGCCGCACCGGCGGCACCACCGACCTCCCCGAAGCGCGCGTGGTGGCCTGCGACGTCGCCGACCGCAACGCACTCGCCGCCGTCCTCGACGACATCCCGGCTGAACACCCCCTGACCGGCGTCATCCACATGGCAGGGGTCCTCGACGACGGAGTCCTCGCCACCCTCAACCCACAACGCCTCGACACCGTCTTCACCCCCAAAATCGACGGCGCCCTCAACCTCCACCACCTCACCCGACACCACAACCTCAGCCTGTTCGTCCTGTTCTCCTCCGGAGCCGGTGTCTTCGGAACTCCGGGTCAAGCGAACTACGCGGCGGCCAACGGCTTCCTGGACGGACTCGCGCACGAACGTCACGCCGAAGGGCTCCCCGCGACCTCCCTCGCCTGGGGTCTCTGGGAACCGGCGACCGGACTGACCCGACGACTGTCCGAAGCCGACCGTGGCCGGATGACGGACGCGGGTGTCCGTCCATTGTCCACAGCGGACGGTCTGGCCTTGTTCGACAACGCCCTGAGTTCCGGCCATCCGATGCTCGTCCCCGCGCACCTCAACCTGTCACCTCAGGAAACCGTCCACCCGCTGATGCGTGGTCTGGTGCGGACAAAGCGACCCGCCGCGAGCGGCGCCCGTGAAGACGGCTCCCTGGCACGACGTCTCGCCGAACTGCCCGCGCCGGAAGGGCAGCAACTGTTGCTGGACCTCGTCCTCGACGAAGCGTCGGCCGTCCTCGGCTACTCCCCCGGCGAGACCATCGACGTCGGCCGGGCGTTCAAAGAGGTCGGGTTCGATTCCCTGACGGCGGTCGAGTTGCGCAACCGCCTGGCCGCCGCCGCAGGTATCCGCCTACCTGCCACGCTGGTGTTCGACCATCCGAGCCCGGCCGCGCTGGCCGCGTACCTCGGTGAGCAACTGCTCGGCGAACGACGCCCGCCCGGACCTCCGGTGACCACACGGGTTTCCGAGGAGCCGGTGGCGATCGTGGCGATGGGCTGTCGTTTCCCGGGCGGGGTGCGTGGCCCTGAGGATTTGTGGGAGCTGGTTCATCGTGGTGGTGACGCGGTCGGCGACTTCCCCTCGGATCGCGGCTGGGACTTGAACGGTCTGTTCGATTCTGATCCTGACGCGGTGGGCCGATGTTCGGTGCGTCAGGGCGCGTTTCTGGAGGAGGTGGCGGGGTTCGACGCCGCGTTCTTCGGGATCAGCCCGCGTGAGGCGGTCGCGATGGATCCCCAGCAGCGACTACTGCTGGAAACCTCATGGGAAGTGTTCGAGCGGGCCGGGATCGACCCGGAGTCGTTGCGGGGCAGCGACACCGGCGTCTTCACCGGCGTGATGTACACCGACTATCTCAGCAGGGCCTCTGGCGCTTCGTCCGATGTGGAGGGTTTTCTGAGCACCGGAAACTCCGGCAGCGTGATCTCCGGCCGGGTGGCCTATACGTTCGGGTTGGAAGGTCCGGCGTTGACGGTGGACACCGCGTGTTCCTCTTCGCTGGTGGCGATGCATCTGGCGGCGCAGTCGCTGCGGCGCGGTGAATGCTCGCTGGCGTTGGCCGGTGGGGTGACCGTGATGGCGACACCCGGTTTGCTGGTGGACTTCAGCCGACAACGCGGCCTCGCCCCCGACGGCCGGTGCAAAGCCTTCGCGGGTGCTGCTGACGGGACCGGGTTCAGTGAAGGCGTGGGCCTGGTCTTACTGGAACGCCTGTCCGACGCCCAACGCCATGGGCATCCGATTCTGGCGGTGGTGCGTGGTTCCGCGGTGAACTCCGACGGTGCTTCCAATGGCCTGACTGCACCGAACGGGCCTGCTCAGCAGCGCGTCATCCATGCCGCACTGGCCAACGCCGGGTTGTCTCCCGCCGACGTTGATGTGGTGGAGGCACACGGGACCGGAACCCGCCTCGGTGACCCGATCGAAGCCCAAGCCGTGCTGGCCACCTACGGCCAGGACCGCGACCGCCCGGTCTGGCTGGGATCGGTGAAGTCCAACATCGGCCACACCCAGGGCGCCGCCGGAATCGCCGGAGTCATCAAGACAGTCCTCGCCATGCGACACGGCGTCCACCCCAAAACCCTGCATATCGACACTCCGACACCCGAGGTCGACTGGGACAGCGGCAACACCGCCCTACTCACTCAACACCACGACTGGCCCGAACCCCGACGCGCGGCCGTGTCCTCCTTCGGGATCTCCGGCACCAACGCCCACCTCATCCTCGAACACCACCCCCAAGAATCCACAAAGGACTCAAGTGTCGGATTATGGCCAGTGGTCGTGAGTGCTCGCACCGAGTCCGCTTTCCGCGAGCAGGCAGACCGATTGGCGAGGCATCTGCGGGAACACCCCGAGATCGGGATCGCCTCGGTCGCGCGAACACTGCTGAGCCGGGCGCAGTTCGACCATCGTGGTGTCGCCGTCGCCGAGAGCCGGGACGAACTCCTCACCGCACTCGGCAACCTCAGGCCGATCACCGCGGACGGCGGTAAGACCGCGTTCGTGTTCTCCGGACAGGGCAGTCAGCGCATCGGCATGGGCCGCGAACTCCACGGCACCTATCCCCTCTTCCGCGAAACGTTCGACGCCATCTGCCGGCACTTCGAGTTCCCCTTGCGGGACATCGTTTTCGGCGACACCGAACTCGCCCTGCTCGATGACACCCTCTACACCCAGACGGCGTTGTTCGCCGTCGAAACCGCGCTCTTCCGGCTCCTGGAGTCATTCGGGCTGCGGCCCGATTTCGTCGCCGGGCACTCCGTCGGCGAGATCACCGCCGCACACGTCGCCGGTGCACTGTCCTTGGAGGACGCTTGCGCTCTCGTCGCCGCACGCGGCAGGCTCATGCACGACCTGCCGCAAGGCGGAGCCATGATCGCCATCGCCACCTCCGAGCAGGAGGCACTCGCCGCACTGGCCCGCCACGAAACAGCGGGGCTGGCCGCGGTCAACGGCCCGGCATCGGTCGTGATCTCCGGCGAGGAACACGCGGTCCACGCCATCGCGGAACAGTTCGTCGAACGCGGCTGCCGGACCCGGCGACTGCGGGTCAGCCACGCCTTCCACTCCCCGCTGATGGCACCCATGCTCGACGAGTTCGCGACCGTGCTGAAGGGAATCTCCTTCAAACAGCCGGAGATCCCGCTTGTGTCCACGGTAAGCGGCGAGCTGCTGACCGAGCACACCGCCGGGCACTGGGTCGAGCAGATACCGCGACCCGTCCGATTCCACGGCGCCCTGGAAACGCTGCGCGCCCTCGGGACGGCGACGCTGATCGAAGTCGGGCCCGACGGTGTCCTGGCCGCGGCTGTCGACGAAACGCTGTGCATACCGGTCCTGCGCCGCGACCGAGGCGAGGTGCGTGCCCTGCTGGAAGCGCTCACGGCGGTGTGGGCCCGTGGAATCGACGTCGACTGGGCGCCGGCCTTCACCGGTGAGTACCAGCACGTCGACTTGCCGACGTACGCGTTCCAGCACGAGCGTTTCTGGCTGGAAACCACGGCGGCGAAGGGGAAGGTGGAGTCGGCAGGTCTGACGGGTCTGGACCATCCTTTCCTCGATGCGCTGGTTTCGCTGCCCGGCGGCGGGGTGGTGTGCACCGGCCGCGTGTCCCAGTGGGACGCCGGGCGGCTGACGGGTGCGGCGGTGCTCGACATGGTGATCCACGCCGGGGATCAGGTCGGCTGCCCGGTAGTGGCCGAACTGACACTCGACACCGCACCTGTCGTCGGTGACGGCATCACCGTCCAGATCACCCTCGGCGGCCCCGAGGAAGACGGACACCGCGAGGTCCGGGTGCATTCCCGCCCCGACAACCACGCTCCCTGGCAAGAACACGCCCAGGCGACGCTGACCCCGCCGCGCCCGGAATCCGCGATCGTCCTCTCCGGCGACCACGTCGACGTCAGCCTCGACGACGATCCCGGCGCTTTCGGCATCCACCCCCAGCTGGTCGACGCCGCCCTCGAACATCGGCAACCCGTGGTCTGGCGCGACGTCACCCTGCACGCCGACGGCGCCCGCGACCTCCGCGTCCGGCGCGGTCCCGCCGGAGGGTTCCTCGCCACCGACAGCACCGACAGGCCGGTGCTGACCGTCGGCTCGCTCCGCTTCGGCGAACTGCCCACGAGCCGCGCGGTGGAAGGCTCCCTATTCGACGTGGCCTGGGTCCCCACCCGCCTCGACCAGTCCACTTCGGACTTTGTCTTCCACGAAGCGGGTGAAGGCGACGCTCGTACGGTCGTGGCCCGTGTGCTGGCCGCTCTGCAGGAGTTCGGCCGAGACGGCGGAACCGGCCGCCTGGTGGTCGTGACCCGCGGCCTGATCGGTCCGGGACGCGGCGATCCGGTCGGCAACGCAGTGTGGGGCCTCGTCCGCTCCGCGCAGTCCGAAGAACCCGGCCGGTTCTTCCTGGCGGACGTCGACGACCGGACCTCTCCTCCTCTGATCGGCGACGAGCCGCAGGTGGCCGTCCGCGCCGGGGTGGCTTACGTGCCGAGGCTGCGGCGGGTGACCGGCGCGACGCCAAGCCCGCGATGGGCGCCCGACGGTACCGTCGTGATCACCGGTGGCACCGGGGCGCTCGGCACGGCGGTCGCCCGCCATCTGGCGACCGCGCACGGGATACGGCATCTCCTGCTGCTCGGCAGAAGCGGTGGCGCCGTCGACCTGCCCGGTGCCCGCGTGATCGCCTGCGACGTCGCCGACCGCGCCGCGCTCGCCGCCGTCCTCGACGGCATCCCGGCGGAGCATCCGCTGACCGGCGTCGTCCACACCGCCGGTGTCCTCGACGACGGCGTCATCGGCACGCTGGACCGGGAGCGCCTCGACACCGTGTTCGCGGCCAAAGTGGACGGTGCGGTCAACCTGCACGAACTGACCCGTGATCGTGACCTCGCGATGTTCGTGCTGTTCTCTTCGGCCGCGGGGATCGTCGGCAGCCCGGGACAGGGAAACTACGCCGCCGCCAACGGTTTCCTCGACGGCCTCGCGTGGCGGCGCCAGGCCGAAGGGCTTCCCGCGACCTCCCTTGCCTGGGGCCCGTGGGACCGGGGCATGGCGACGGGTCTCGAGCAGCGCGGCCCACTGCGGCCGCTGCGACCGGCCGACGGCATGGCGTTGTTCGACCTCGCCCTGGGCACAGGGCGGCCGGTCCTCGCGCCGATGCGCTCGCACCTGACCGCCGCCGAGGACACGCCACCGTTGCTGCACGAACTGATGCCACCGAAGCGACGGCGCGCGAACACCTCCACCGGCGAAAACTTCTCCGCGCGGCTGCGACGACTCACCGGCGACCAAGGCGCCGAACTGCTTCTGGACATGGTCCTCGATGCCACCGCGACCGTGCTCGGGCACCGCTCTCCCGAGAAGATCGACCCGGACATTCCCTTCTGGGACAGCGGGTTCACTTCGCTCACGGCCGTCGAATTCCGTAACCGCATCACCGGCGCGACCGGCCTGCGGCTCAACGCGGCCGTCGTCTACGAGCAGCCGACCCCGCGCCTGCTCACGAACCACCTGCTCACGACGCTGAGCCCCGAATTCGCCACCGTGTAAAGGAAACGGCATGTTCGACGTCGACGTCTACCTCCGGCGGCTCGGCCACAGCGGGCCTCGCGAGCCGACCCTCTCGACACTGCGAACGCTGCACCGCGCCCACCTGCTCGCCATCCCCTACGACAACAACAGATTTCCCGAGGACGGCGGCGAACTGCCGGACAACCTCGCCGATCTCGACCACGACCACACCTTCGGCAAGATCGTGGTCCGCGGGGCAGGCGGCATCTGTTTCGAGCTCAACCTGCTGTTCAAACGGCTGCTGGACGACCTGGGTTTCGACACCGTGCAGGTTTCGGCGGGCGTTCCGCAGGCCGGCGGGAGGTTCAGCCCGGACCTGTCACACAAGTTCACCCTCGTGACGCTGGACGGCGTCCGGTGGCTGGCGGACGTGGGTTTCGCCGGTCCTTCCTACCTGCTGCCCCTGGAGCTTTCCCCGATGGTGCAGACCCAGTACGGATGTCAGTTCCGGGTGGACGAGCAAGACGGCCTGCACACCGTTCTCCGGCGGAGCAGGTCCCTCGACTGGCATCCGGTCTACCGCTTCAAACCCCAGGCCCGCGCGACTTCCGATTGGGACGGCTTCACCGAACACTTCGAGCGCTACCTGGACGAAGCGGTGATCGCGAACACCTCCATGCTCTGCCGGGCGGACGAACACGGCCACCGGGCACTGGTCGGCAGGCGATACCTGACTGTCGATGACGGGAAGGAGACTGTCGTCGCGCTGACCGATCCGGCCGAGTACGAACGCGTCGTGGCCGCGATCCTGGACACGTCGTCCCTGCTCTCGGGCCGCGGTCGGGAGTGATTCGGGGTCGGTGGCCTTCCTGCTAGGAGCGCTAGATCCCTGCGCGTACACCTGCCCCCTCGGTAGGCGCTACAGCGAAACGGGAGCAGCGGCCTTTCCTGGCCAATTGCATCGTTTTAGATGTATCGTTTCCGATATGAAGGCCGGTGAGCTGTACCTGCTCGGCAAGCATCTGATGGAGCTCGCCTCCCACGGCATGCGCGACGACGCGGATCCGGAGGTCCCGGAGATCTACCTCGTGCTCATCTCGGTGGTCGTCGAAGCGCCGGATCTGTCGATCAGCGAGCTGACCGCGCGCACCGGCTTCGCGCAGAGCCATGTCTCCGCCGCCGTCGCCAAGCTGCGGGAACGCGGAGCCCTGCGCACGCGCCCGGATCCGGCGGATCGCCGTCGCACCCTGGTCACCCCGGTCGAGGGGCTGATCGAGGCGGTCGCGCAACGCCAGCAGCGGGACGCCGAACAGGTCATCGCCGCAGCGCTCACGGAACTCGATCCGGGCGAGGACTCCGTCGCCGAGCGCGCCGCGCGGCTGACTGAGGCTGCGGACGAGCTGTACCGCCTGCTCACCGCCCGCGCGCTCAAGGTGGGCGGGGATTCCGCGCTGATGCCGCTGCACTCACTGGCCGAAGAGGTGACCGGAAAACCGAAGAAATAGGGGGATTCACATGGACTACCCGTTCGCGGCGACCGAGCCGATGCGCTGCCCGGCCGAACTCGTCCGGCGGCAGGACGAGGAACCGGTCAGCCGCGTGCACCTGGCGACAGGCGAGGACGCCTGGCTCGTCACCCGCTACGACGACATCCGCGCCCTGCTGGCCGACGCCCGATTCCGCGTGTGGCTTCCCGGTGTCCCCGCGTCCGGCGCCGGGGATCTGCTCTTCACCATGAACGGACCTGGACACGCACGGCTTCGTCGTATCGCCGGCAAGGCGCTCACCCCGCGGCGAGTGGAATTCCTGCGCCCCAGAGTGGAAACGCTCGCGGAAGACCTGGTCGCGAAGCTGCTCGCACAGGGTCCGCCCGCCGAGGTACTGGACGGGTACGCGATCCCGTTCGCCCTTGCGGTACTCAACGAACTGCTCGGCGTCCCGCCGTCGGCTCGCGACGCTCTGCGCGCCTGGACGGACGGCATGCTCGCGGTGTTCACCGCGCCGAGCTACGAGGAGATGACCGAAGCCGCCCGAAAACTGGGTGACTACCTCGCGGAACTGGTCGAGACGAAGCGCCACGAGCCCGGTGAGGACCTACTGACCGGGCTGCTCCAGGCACGTGACGACGACGGCGACGCGCTGAGTCCGGAGGAGGTCACTCAGCTCGCCTTCGCGATCCTCCTCGGCGGGTACGTCCCGGCCGCGAACGCCTTGGCCCAGATCGTGCTGCGACTGGCGGCGGAACCGGAACTCCCCCGCGATCCCGCCGCGGTGCCCGCGCTGATCGAGGAACTCCTGCGCCAGGACCAAGGTTCGGCCGCCGACCAGGGACGGGTGGCGATCGAGGATGTCGTCATCGACGGGGTACCGATCCGCGCGGGCGAATTCGTCCTCGCTCCCCTGCGGGCGGCCAACCACGACGCCCGGCGGTTCCCCGATCCGGCGCGAGTCGATCCCGCTCGCGCACCGGGACAGCTGACCTTCGGACACGGACCGCACCACTGCCTCGGCGCCGCACTGGCCCGGCTGCAACTCCGGACCGGTGTCACGGCGCTGCTGGCCGCCGCGCCTCGGCTACGGCTCGCGGTGCCTTTCGAGGAAATCGCCTGGCGGCGGATGTTCTTGACGCTGCAAGGTCCTGTCGCGGTGCCGATCGACTGGTGAAGCGGTCGGGCGGCCGCAACTTCAACTGTCCACAAGGGACATTTTTTGCGACTGGCCCGATTCGTGTCTGTATGCGCGTTTGATGGAGGAGGTCGTGAGTGGCGATTCGTGTTCTATTGAGGGGTAAGGCAAACCTGGCGTGTTTGTGGACGGTGTCGGTGACTCTGCGCGACACCGGGCCTGTGGCGTCGACTGTGTGGATTTT
>NZ_JBVJLY010000034.1:0-71607 GCF_055584485.1 Amycolatopsis sp. NPDC102522
AGCCAACTCGTCATACGACGGACGCTCACCCCCGGACACCCAGTGATCATCGCAGAACGACGATCACCACATGACCCGGGACCTGACTAGTTACCCGTCCTCACCACTCACGAGGGAACTATTCACCGTGTGTATAGATCGTGTGTATAGTCCCTCGCATGTCCATCGGGAACACCTTGCTCGGCCTGCTCGAAGCCGGCCCCAAGCACGGTTACGACCTCAAACAGCTCTACGACAAGCAGTTCCGCCAAGACCGCCCCCTGCACTACGGGCAGGTCTACTCGACGCTGAACCGGCTGCTGAAGAACGGACTCGTCGAGGAGAACGGCGTCGAAGCGGGCGGCGGTCCGGACCGGAAGCGGTACGCGATCACCGACGCCGGCGTCACCAATGTCGAGGATTGGCTGAAAAGTCCGGAAAGTCCCTCGGTCTACCTGCAGAACACGCTCTACACCAAGGTCGTGCTCGCGCTCCTGTCCGACCGTGGCGCCCAGGATCTGCTCGACACCCAGCGCGGCTCCCACCTCCGCGCCATGCGCGAGCTCACCGCCCGCAAGACCGGCGGCGACCTCGCCGACCAGCTGATCTGCGACCACGCGCTCTTCCACCTGGAAGCGGATCTGCGGTGGCTGGAACTCACCGCCGCCCGCCTCGACGATCTCGCGCGCCAGCTGGCGCGCTGACCTGGGGACCACAAAGTGGAAACACCGTTGTTACAAGGCTTGGGCCTGCACAAGGCTTTCGGCCCTGATCAGGCGCTGGCCGGGGCCGGGCTGACACTCGAAGCCGGCGAGATCGTCGCGATCATGGGCCCGTCGGGCTCGGGGAAGTCGACGTTGCTGCACTGCCTGTCCGGCATCGTGCGCCCCGACGGAGGACACGTGCTGTTCCGCGGGCACGACCTCGCGGCCATGCCCGACGCCGAACGCAGTGCCCTGCGCCGTACCGAATTCGGCTTCGTCTTCCAGTTCGGGCAGCTCGTGCCGGAACTGACCTGCCTGGAGAACGTCGCGCTGCCGCTGCGTTTGGGCGGGATGAAACGCCGCCCCGCCGAGCGGATCGCGCGGAACTGGCTCGATCAACTGGAAGTCGGCGACGTGGACGACAGCACACCCGGCCGGATCTCGGGCGGGCAGAGCCAGCGGGTCGCCATGGCCAGGGCGCTGATCACCGAACCGTCGGTGATCTTCGCCGACGAACCGACAGGCGCGCTGGACACGCTCAGCGGCGAACTCGTCATGCGCCTGCTTTCCAAGACGGCGAAGGAGACCAACGCCGCCGTCGTCCTGGTCACCCACGAACCGCGGGTGGCCGCCTACTCCGACCGGGAGGTCATCGTGCGGGACGGCCGGACACGGGAACCGGCGGTGACCCGGTGACCGGACGCGAAGACCTGATGCTGGGATTCCGGCTGGCCGTCGGGGGCGGCCGGGGCTCGATCGTCAGGCTCGTCCTGAGCGCCGCCGGCATCGGGCTGGCGGTGGCGATCCTCCTGACCGGCGCCTCCGCGGGCACCATCAAGGACCACCGGGACCAGCGGACGTTCGACGCTTACGTGCGGAGCGAACAGATCCCGGGCGTCGCCCCGCTGTTCTACAACGCGACGACGACCGACTTCCGCGGTCAGGCGATCTCGCTCGTCCATCTGCGGCCGACCGGCCCGAATTCGCCGATCCCGCCGGGCGTGGACCGGCTGCCGGCACCGGGTGAGGTCTTCCTTTCGCCGAAGCTGGACGAACTCGTCGCGTCCGACACCAGCGGCCTGCTGCGGCCTCGTCTGCCCGGCAAGCCTGCCGGGCTCATCGCCGCGGGGACCACGCTCAATCCGAACGACCTGATCGCCTACGTCGGCACGGACACACTGCAGAACGGGATCACGATCTACGGGTTCGGCGCCGACCCCGGCTACCACGACGTGCTCGAAAACGGGATCCTGATGCTCCTGCTGATCGGGCTCGTCGTCCTGCTCACGCCGGTGTTCATCTTCATCGGCACGCTCTCCCGGCTCGGCGGCGCCACCCGGGACCGGCGGCTCGCCGCGCTGCGCCTGGCGGGCTCGTCGGTCCGGCAGCTGCGCCGGATCACCGCGGCGGAATCGCTCGTCGCCGCCGCGGCCGGGCTCGTCGTCGGCGCCGCGTTGTTCCTGCTCTTCCGCGGTGCGGTGACGAACTTCCAGGTGCTCCGCTTCGGGCTCTACCCGAAGGACCTCACACCACCGTGGCCGCTGGTGGTGCTGATCGTGCTCGTCGTCCCCGCGCTGGCCGTGCTGACGGCGTGGTTCGCCCAGCGGCACCTGATCGTCGAACCGCTCGGCGTCGTCCGCGAGACCGCGCCGCCGAAGCGGCGGCTGTGGTGGCGACTGCTGCCGGTCCTCGCCGGAATCGCTTTGGTGATACCGGATTTCGGGATGGCGAGCGAAGTGGGCCGCACGGCGCCGATCGCCGGGTCGGTACTGCTGATGCTCGGGATCCCGGCGCTGCTGCCATGGCTGCTGGAGCGCGCCGTGTCCCGGGTCAAGGGCGGGTCGCCGTCGTTCCAGCTCGCGATCCGCCGTCTGCAGAGCGACAGCGGGACCCCGTCGCGGGTGGTCGCGGGCGTCTGCGTGGTGCTCGCCGGGGCGATCGGGTTGCAGAGCCTGATCGCGGGCCAGGCGGTGCACCAGGGCGACTACCGGGACACGATGGCCGGCCGGATGATCGTCCACGCGGAGGGCCCGACGGCCGATCAGGCGGTGGCCGCGGCGCGAGCGGTGCCGGGGGCGGCCGACTTCCAGGCCATGCGGTCGATGTACTTCGACCAGAGCGGCGCTCTCGTCTCGTTCGGTGTCGCCGACTGCGCCACGATCGAAGCGTCGACGGGGGCGACGGGCTGCCACGACGGAGACGTGTTCGCCGAAGCCTCGTTGTTCCACAAAGGACAGTCGGTGACGCTCACCGACATGGCCAAGCGGACACAGTCCTGGACCGTTCCGGTCACGCCTCGGCCGCTCGATCTGAAGCCGTCGGGACTCGCCGTCTATCTCGGGGTGCACGTGCTCGCGACACCGGCCGCGATGGCGGGCGTCGACCTGGCCGCCGCCTCGGTCTCGGTGAGCCTGCGTGACGGGACCACGAACCCGGACTTCGTCGAACTGGTGCGGAATTCGGTCGCCCCGTTCGGCTGGCAAGCCTCCGTGACGGCGTACAACCAGAAGCGGATCACCGACGAGGTCCAGATGTTCGGTGACATGCGGAGCATCCTGCTCGGCGGCGCGCTGTTCGTCCTGTTGCTGGCCGGGGTGAGCCTGCTGGTGCTCGCCCAGGAACAGGTCCGGGAGCGGCGGCGGGCGCTCGGCGCGCTGTCCGCCACCGGGGTCCCGGTGCGCGTGATCCTGCGGTCCTTGCTGTGGCAGAACGGGATTCCGCTGCTGCTGGGGATCGTGATCGCGACGGCGACCGGGATCGGCATCGCCGCGGTGGGCAAGCGGATGTTCTGGAGTGCGCTGTACATCGACTGGGCCGCGGTCGGGGTGCTCGCCGTGGCGACGATCGCCGTGGTGCTGCTGGTGACGGCGTCGACGTGGCCGTTCGTGCGCTCGGCGGCGAAGGCGGAGAGCCTGCGCACCGAGTGAGCCGTCCGTGAAGGCCTCCTTCTCAGGGGGCCTTCACGGATTCACAGCACGGCGCTGACGTCGCGGGCGGCGGCGCGGAGCCCGTCGTGCGCCGCTCGCGTCGACCGGGGGTCGAGTGCGTTGGCGGCCAGGCGGAAAAGGACCGCGCGCAGCAGGAGCTGAGGCCATTCGGGCAGATGCGCCCAGCGTTCGAGCAGGTCGATGGTGGCGCCGCCCCAGACCAGCGCGTCGACCGCGACGATCGCGGCGCCCCATTCGCCGGGCCGGTAGTACGGCACGAAATCGACGATGCCGGGGGCCGCGTCGCCGTCGAACAGCACACCGGCGAGCAGTTCGCCGTGGACGACCTGGTCCGGCAGTTTGACCGGTCTTCGGGAACCTGCCAGCACCTCGAACCAGCGGCCGCCCTTGTTCTCGTCGAGGGACATGTCCGCCTCGCCCCAGGCGAGTTTGTCGGCCAGCGCCTCGAGATCGGTGCGCCGCCCCAGGAAGTCCGGCCGCGGCAACCCCGCCGTCGCACGATGCAGTTTGACCGCCACGTGCACGACCTCGTCGTAGCGGTGCTCGGCCGTGCCGGAGACGAACCGGTTCGCCGACCAGCCGCCGACCACCCAGCGGCCGTCGCTGGACCGGACGGGCTTCGCGACCCTCAGCCCCGGCTCGTCGACGGCCTCCAGCGCCCGGGCCGTCCACAGGGTCCGCGACTTGTCCACGACCGGCTTGAGCACGAGATCGGCGTAGCGCCAGGCGGTGGTGCCCGGCAGCGGCTCCGCGTCACCGTCACGTCCGCCGAACGCCGAACAGACGTGTTCCGGAGGGCTTTCTAGGGTGGCACGCACGGCTCGGCACGTTACTCCGTCTTCCGCGCCACGAACGAGAAGACGCGCTGGTCTTGAGTAGCGATACTCAAGACACAATCACTCCTGACCTGCCATTCTTCCGCTGTGATCCCCCGAACGGCTCAGCGCCGCTTCACCGACGGGCAGCTCGTCGCCCTCGCGCTCGGCTCCCTGTGGCTGCTCGGCACGCTGGGCCCGGTCACCGTGGGCCTGCTGCTCCCGCTCGCCGCGTTCCTGCACGTTCCCTGGGTCGCGTTGCCGGTTCCGCTCGTGGCGATCGGGACGGTCTATCTCGTCGGCTACTTGGCTTTTCCGACTCTCGCGAAACCGTGGCCCCGGCTGGCCTGGGCCACCACGGTCGGGACTTTCGGCGTTTTCGGCGCGATCTTCGTACTGGAGGTGGCGGAGGCGTTCGACCCCTGGTTTGCGGTGCCGTTCCTCGGAGTGCCGGTGGCGCTCGCCGCCGGACTGTTCGCGCCGGGCCTCGGGGTGCGGGCCGGCGCGGGCCTGCTCTTGATCGCGCTGATCGCCGGCGGGATCGCCGTCCCCTCGGCCCTGCCCGAAGACAGCGCCGCCCGGCGGCTGGCCGCTGTCGACGTCCCGCGCGATCGCACCCTCGCGGCCGACCTCGGTCCCCAGCGACTCCCGACGAAGGCGACCGAAGACTCCGGGTCGCTCATCGTCGAGTACGCACCACAGCTGTGGATCTCGCCTGTCTGGACCTTCGCGACCGACGCCGTCGAGAGCTGCGAGACGCCGGTGAAGACTGACTGGCGGCTTGCGAACCCTACGTGCGCTTCGGTCGGCGACGGCGAGTTCGTTCGGCAGAACGCGGACAAGATCGAGTTCGTCCAGCGGCGCGGAGGGCTGTCGGTGCATGTCGCGGGCAACCACAACTGGAAGCCCGAGGAACTGCGCGAGCTGGCGGGGAAGACCCATCCGCTGACCGACGCCGAGATCATCGCCGCCCTGCCGAAAGCTTCCGGCGGGAACCGGACGGACGTCTTCGCCGGCTTCGCGACCTTCGTGCGCGCGATCTTCACGGGCGGGTCCCTCGGCTACTGATGCCCGGCAGGGAGCAAGGGACCTTTGCTAGCGTTCGTTAGCGCACTAACTAACGACAGCAAAGGTCCCTTGCTCTCTTTCCGCTGGTCAGCGGCACAAGAGCGTCAGTACGTCGGCAGGCTCTGGTCGATCTGCCGCGCCCAGGCCAGCACGCCGCCACCGAGGTGGGTCGCGTCCTTGAACCCGGCCTGGTGCAGTGCGGCCAGCGCCTCCGCCGAACGCGCGCCCGACTTGCAGTGCAGCACGATCGGCTTGTCCTGCGGCAGTTCCGCCAGCGCCTCGCCCGAGAGGATCCGGTCCTTCGGGATCAGCGTCGCGCCCTTGATGTTGACGATCTCGTACTCGTGCGGCTCGCGGACGTCGATGAGGGCGAAGTTGTCGCCGTTGTCGAACTTGGCCTTGAGCTCCGCCGGAGTGATCGTGTGTCCCGAAGCGGCCGAAGCGGCTTCGTCGGACACAACGCCACAGAAGGCTTCGTAGTCGATGAGCCCGGTGATCTTCGGGGTCTCGGGATCCTTGCGGATCTTGACCTCGCGGTACTTCATCTCCAGCGCGTCGTAGCTGACGAGCCTGCCCAGCAGCGGCTCACCGATGCCGGTGATCAGCTTGATCGCTTCGTTGACCATGATCGAACCGATCGACGCGCACAGCACGCCCAGCACACCGCCCTCGGCGCACGACGGGACCATGCCGGGCGGCGGCGGCTCGGGGTAGAGGTCGCGGTAGTTGAGGCCCTTGCCGTTCGGCGCGTCCTCCCAGAACACGCTGGCCTGTCCCTCGAACCGGAAGATCGAGCCCCACACGTAGGGCTTGCCGGTGAGCACGGCGGCGTCGTTCACCAGGTACCGCGTCGCGAAGTTGTCGGTGCCGTCGAGGATCAGGTCGTAGCGCTCGAACAGTTCCAGCGCGTTCGACGACTCGAGCCGCTCGGTGTGCAGGTGCACCTTCACGAAGGGGTTGATCTCGGCGATCGACTCCTGCGCCGACGCGGCCTTGAGCTTGCCGATGTCGGACTGGCCGTGGATGACCTGGCGGTGCAGATTCGATTCGTCGACCTCGTCGAAGTCGACGATGCCGAGCGTGCCGACCCCGGCCGCGGCCAGGTACAGCAGCGCCGGGCTGCCGAGGCCACCGGCGCCGATGACCAGCACCTTGGCGTTCTTCAGCCGCTTCTGCCCGGTCACCCCGACGTCCGGGATGATCAGGTGACGGCTGTACCGGGCCACCTCTTCCTTGGTGAGCTCGGCGGCCGGCTCGACGAGCGGCGGCAGCGTGCCTGACATCGGGTCCTCCATCTCGCGTGGATCGCGGGTCGCATCCCAGTATCTACAACACCGACAGGCGGAAACGACTTCCCCTGTTTCATATCCTGGGAAATTCCAGCAAGTGAGACGGCGGAGACTAAGGTGTCGGATTCGGCCAGGAGCCCGGCTTGCAGACCTTGCCGTCGGCGGGAACCCTGCCCCTGTCGCCACCCGGCAGGTCGTTCAGCTGCGCCACGAAGTCGTTGGAGACGCCGAAGGTCTGCTGCATCATGACCGGCGCGATCGCGCCGTTTTCCTGACAGCCCAGGTGCTTTCCACCCAGGGCGTGCCCGACCTCGTGGTTGATGGCGTACTGACGGTACGACACCATGTCGCCCTGGAACGCCATCGCTCCGCGCACCCAGCGGGCGAGATTGATCACCACGCGCTTGTCGAAGCTCGACCGGTAGCACGAGGTCTCGTAGGTGATCTGGAACATGCAGACGTCCGCGCGATGCGTCGTGTTCGGAGTGGTGAGACTCACCCGGAAGCTGGGGTTCGGGAAACTCGCGTCGACGCGCTGGAGTGCCTTCTTCCCGTCCCACGTCCAGCTCTTGGCATTGGACAGGGTCTGCTCGACCGACCTGGCGAAGCTGTCGTCGCCCATGTAGCTGGTCGGATCGATGCCGTCCTCGACCTCGACGGTGTACGTGTACAGCTGTCCCTTCCCGACCTTCTCGCCCTTGCCCGGCACCACGTGATAGGTGCCCTGGCCGGACTCGGTGAAGGGTTCACCCTTGGGCAGGTCGGCGGTCGGGATCTTGAGGTCGACCGGTTTGGCCGGGTTCTCGGGGAGGACGTCGCCGCCGCCGTCGACACCCGCGCCCGGCTCGCCGCCGTTGCCGGCGGAACCGTCGGCCGAAGCGAGGCTCGTCCCGTCGGAGGCGATCGGCTCGGCCGGGCCGGTGGCGGTGTTGAACACGACCAGCGCGGTGATCACCACGAGGATCGGCAGCGCGTACACACGCCAGCCGTAGGTCTTGGCGAAGTGGCCGATGCCGCCCTTGCTCTTGCGGGCCTTGGTCTTGGCGGCGTCGGACTCGTGCGGCTTCCAGGACGCGCTGAGCGGCTGGGCGCTGGTCCGGCGACTGCCCGGGCGGTAACGGTCTTCGTCGAGCCGCTGCGACGGCGGCGGCGTCGGCCGGTACTGACCGGTGCGCGGAACTTCCGAGGTCCGGGGCTGGGCGCGCGACGAACGCCGGGCGGACGCGGAGTACTGAGACCGCCGACCTTCGCCCTGCGCGCCTTGCTTAACCCGATCCACGGGGACCAGGGTGCCATAACCGAACTGTGATGTTGTGAGCGACCGCCGCTTCGTGCGGCGTGTCTCGCCCACCCGAATGGGCTACCAGGTGCCCGATTCGACCGATTCCCACATCCCCAAAACGGCCTTCGCTACGACATTCGGGCGTTCCATCTGCGCCACATGGCCGGTTCGGGGCAGAACGAGCAACCGGGCGTGCGGAAGTAGCCGAGCGGTGCGCTCCGCGCGCCGGACGGAGATCACCCGGTCGTGCTGCCCCCACACGACGAGAGTCGGCGTGGCGACCGTCGGCGCGACCGCCCACAGCGACGCGGGTCCGCGCGCGGACCACGTCCGGAAGATGCCGAACGTGCTGCGGGCCAGCGCGGGAGCGGCCCAGGCGAAGGCGGCGCGAGCGCTGTGCTCCTGTTCGAGTTCGTCCAGCCTGCTTTCGGCGAAGCGGCCCGGGTCGGCGAAGCACAGCTTGATGACCTGCATGGCGCGTTCGCGCGGGCCGAGCGCGGCCAGCTGACGACGTACTCGCGGGCCGACCACCGGCAGGTACGCGAACGCCATCCGCGGGTCGGACAGCCGCTTCATGCTGGGGCGGAGGTCCGGCATCGCGGGCGAGATCAGCGTCAGCGTCTTCACCAGTTCCGGGCGGCGGGCCGCGACGAGCAGCGCGACCGCGCCGCCCATCGAGTTGCCGAACAGGTGCACCGGCCCGGTTTCGAGGCTCTCGATATGGTTCGCGACGACCTCGGCGTGCGAGTCGAGGCTGAAGTCGAAGTCGTCAGGTGGCTCCGAATAGCCGAAACCCGGCAAATCGACCGAAGTTCCCCCCGCCTGGGGTGCCAGCAGCGCGGCGAGGTCGGTCCAGTTCGTGGACGAACCGCCGAGTCCGTGGACGTAGACCGCCGTCCCGGGGCCGCCCGGCGTCCGGCGGATGTGCAATTTCACCCCGCCGACACCTATTGTTTCTCCGGGCCAAGGCGGCGGCGCGGGGTCCAATGACGGCAATGACCTGCGCGACAGCGGTACGTGGGTCAGCGGCGGACGACCCCCGGCGGCACGGGAAACTGGAGAAGACACAGCACAAGGATGCCCGACCCTTGGCGGTCCGGCCGTACCGGCGAGTAATCTCGAGCTCACTTCACGCGGCGGTGACCCCGCCCTGCGGAGCCCCGCTCGACTGGAGGCACGATGACAGAAATGGCGCGACTGCAGGCCCGAGGTGTCCGCCTGCCCAGAACCGAACGCCGCGCCCAGCTGCTGGCCGCCGCGCAGCGGGTGTTCGCCGCGAACGGCTACCACGCCGCCGCGATGGACGAGATCGCCGAAGAGGCCGGAGTCAGCAAGCCGGTCCTCTACCAGCACTTCCCCGGCAAGCTCGACCTCTACATCGCGTTGCTGGAGAGCCACGTCGACGAACTGGTGCGACGCGTCAAGGACGCGCTCGACTCCACGACGGACAACAAGCAGCGTGTCCCGGCGACGGTCGGCGCGTTCTTCGACTTCGTCAACAACGACGCCGGCGCGTTCCGCATGGTCTTCGAATCCGATCTGCGCGGCGAGCCCGCCGTGCAGGAGGCGGTGGACCGGGCGACGTCGGCCAGCGTCGACGCGATCACGGAGACCATCACGGCCGACGCGGGCCTCGACGAGGACAAGGCGCGGCTGCTCGCCGTCGGCCTCGTGGGCCTCTCGCAGGTCAGCGCACGGTTCTGGCTGGCGCACCACAAGTCGATGAGCCGCGAAGAAGCCGTCGCCCTCACCGCCAACCTCGCCTGGCGAGGCATCGGTGGTGGCTTCCCGCTGCAGCACTGACCCGCGTTTCGGCACCTACTTGCGATCGCCCTGATCGCAAGTAGGTGCCGAATTGCGTGGGCTACTGGGGCAGCAGCTTCTTGATGCGGTCCGCGGCGGCCTGGGCGTCGGCGACGACCTTCGCGGTGTCGATGCCGGCAACGCGGCCTTCGCGCTTGAGGGCGCGGCCGTCGACGAACACCCACGAGACGTTCGCGGGCTGGGTGTTGAAGACCAGCTGATTGACCCAGTCCACCTTCGGCGCGAAGTTGACCGCCTGGGCGTCGACCAGCTGAAGGTCCGCCCGCTTGCCCGGCGTCAGCGACCCGATCTCCTTGTCCATCCCGAGCGCTTCCGCGCCGCCGAGCGTCGCCATGCGCAGGACGTCCGTCGTGGTCGGATAGACCGCCGGATCCGTCGCGATCGCCCGCTGGAGGCCGACGGCCGCGCGCATCACGTTGAACATGTCGCTCGTGTCGTTGGTGCCGCCGTCGAGGCCGAGCCCGACCTTCATGGCCCGCTTCTTCATCTCCGGCAGCCGGATGACGCCCGACGCGAGCCGCATGTTCGACAGCGGGTTGTGCGCCACGCTGACGCCCGCGGCCGCGAGTTCGTCGAGGTCGGCGTCAGTGGCCTGGATGACGTGGTTCGCCACCAGCCCGGGGTGCAGCGCGTTCGCCCGCCGGAGCGCGTCCATCTGCCCCGCGGTCAGATCGGCCTTGGCTTCGAGCAGGTGCACGTTCAGCGAGACACCGAGTTCGCGCGCGAGCTTCTCCGACGCGTCGACACTCGGGAAGTTCCCGGTGGACGGATGCGTGCCGATCTGCAGGCGGGCCAACGGGTTCGGGTCGATGACCTCGCGCTTCACGCGGCGGATCTCGTTCTGCAGCGCGGGATCGGTGGTTCCGTTGTAGGAGTAGAGGAAACGCAGCTTCGACTCGCCGAGAGCGCGGAGGCCGCCCTTCGCGAAGTCGGCGTTGAACGCGTGCGACCAGTCGGTGACCGTCGTGATGCCGGTCGAGACGACGTCGGCGGCCGCGAGCTTCGTTCCCGCGTACGCGTCCGCGTCGGTCACCGGCGCGCGGTACAGCGGGATGACACATTTGCCGAGCCAGCCGACGAGTTCCTTGTCGGCCGCGCAGCCGCGGATGAGCGACTGCCACAGGTGGTTGTGCAGGTCGACGAACCCGGGCAGGACGATCTTGCCGCGACCGTCGACGACCTTCGCGGCGCCCGCGTCGAGGTCCTTGCCCACCTGCTTGATCTTGGTGCCTTCGAGGACGACGTCGGCGTCGGCGAGGGCGCCGAGCGGTCCTTCGCCGAGGCTCGGGTCCATCGTGAGCACCATCGACGCGTCACGGATGACGACGCGGCCGGCGCCGGTGAATTCCGCGTCACTCCCGGTTTCGGTGGTTCCGCCGCCGAGACCGCCGAGCAGAGCGGCGCCGAGGGCGACGGCGAGCGTGAGGCTGAAGACCGACAGGACGGATCTGCGTTGTTTCATGGTTTCAACTCCCCAGTCGAAAAGATCAAGCTAGCTCACCTGACGCGGACACCCCGCAAGACGACCGCGACGGGATGCTCCAGCTGTGCCAGGTCTTCGCGCGGATCTTCGGCGTAGACGACGGCGTCGGCGGGCGCGCCGGGCACCAGCCCGGGCAAGCCCAGGTACTCGCGCGCGGCCCACGAGCCGGCGGCGAGGGCGTCGTGCGGCCGCAGCCCCGCCTCCGCGAGGGCGCGGATCTCGACGCCGACGCGGCCGTGTGGCCGGGAATCCGTTCCGGCGAGGATCTTCACCCCGGCCTCCGCCGCCGCCACGACCAGCGCGGGATGTGCCTCCGCGCCATCGACGAACCAGCGCTTCCGCGGCGAGTCTTCCCGGTTCCGCACGGTCCCCAAAGCCGACTGGAACACCGAAAGCGTTGGTGTGAGGGCGGTTCCGCGGGCTGCCATGTCCGGTAGGTATCCCGGGTCGAGCCACATCCCGTGCTCGACCGAGTCGACTCCCGCGGCCACCGCGGCTTCGCCGCCGGCGGCATGCTGGGAGTGCACCGCGACCCGCCCGCCCACCGCGTGCACCGCCTCGACGACCGCGGTCATGACGTCGGACGGCACGGCCTCGTCCCCGACGGTCCAGTCCGCGATGATCTTGGCCCAGCCGGTGCGTTCCGCCTGCGCCGCGGCGAGCGCGGGGAGTTCGGCGTGGGTGGCGCGGCGGCCCCAGCCGTCGAAGAACTGGCCGTGCTGGGCGATCCACGGCCCGGCGTGCACCGCGCGGGGCAACCCAGGTTCGGTGCCGAACCACTCGGGCGGCTCGCCGGGCAGGCCGGGCGAGCGGATCATCGTGACCCCGGCGTCGACGTGCCGATGCAGATCGGCGCGCAGGATCTCCTCGTCCATCGGGTCGCCGGGCGCCTCGGCGCCGGGATGGGTGTGGGCGTCGACGAGCCCCGGCAGCAGCCAGCCTTCGGCGGCCAGCTCCGCGCCGGGGACCGGATCGGCCGTCCAGCGGTCGCCGTCGGCGTAGAGGTCGACGTACTCGCCGTCGGGCAGCGCGCGGCCTCGGATTCTGACGATCACGGTGTCCCCCTCGTGAGTTGCCGACCCGACTCAACCACGAGCGGCCGGGAGCAAGGGACCTTTACTGTCGCTATTGGTCCGTCCGGCGGAACCGCGCTGGGCCGGGTTTCGGATAGGACTCCAGCGACCGCGTTGCCGATCCGCGAGGAGTCAGTCACCCATGCCCCACATCGCGCTCGACGAGAACCTGCCCGGTATCACCGCCCTGTTCGCCTACCGGCCGGAGACGGCGGCGCCGCTCGGGCAACTCGCCGAAGTGCTGCTTCGCGGCCCGAGCAGCCTCAGCGTGGGTGAACGCGAGCTGATCGGCGCGGTCGTCTCACGCGGCAACGACTGCACGTTCTGCTCACGCAGTCACGCCGCCGTCGCCGCCGAAGCGCTCGAAGGCGGCATGCCGGTCGTCGAAGCGGCTTGGGAAGACGTCGACGGAGCGCCTGTGTCGGCGAAGGTGAAGGCGCTTCTACACGTCGCGCTCGCCGTCCGCGAAGGCGGGAAATCCGTGAGCGAAGACCTGATCGCGGCAGCCCGCGCGGAGGGCGCGACAGACGTCGAAATCCACGACACGGTGCTGATCGCGGCCGCGTTCTGCATGTTCAACCGCTATGTCGACGGGCTGGCGACCGTCGCCCCGGACGACCAGGACGCCTACAAAGCCACGGGCATCCGCCTGCTCGAGAACGGCTACACCCGCCTCTGAGCGGGACCAAGGGACCTTTGCTGCCGTTTGGTCGGCCCTACCGCCGATCTGCGCGAAGGTGGCGACCCGGCGGACGCCCAGATCGACGGTGAAGGATTTGGGGCGTTCAACGTCCTAAATCCTTCACCGTCGCGAAGCCACCCTGCCCCCGACCTTGCTCCTCTTCAGACCCTCGCGGCGCGACGGACCAGCACCGCGATGCGGGCCGAGACCTCTTGCGCTCGCTCCTGCGGAAGCATGTGCCCCGCGCCGGGGTAACGCACGAATTCAGCGTCCGGCAGCGCGTCGGCGATGACCTTGGCGTGCGGGGTCGGGCACAGCCTGTCCCGCTCCCCCGACAGCACGATCACCGGTTTTCCCTGCAGCGCGGCCAGCGTGACCCGGCAGTCGTGCCGCGAAATCGCGTCCTGGAATCCGGCGACACTCGCCGGATGCGCGCACAGCAGCTGTTCGGCGACCGAGTCCACGTCGGCCCGCTGAGGACGCCGTCCGAAGACGAGCAGCCGCGCGCCGGGGCGCACCACGGACAGCGGCAACGGCAAGGCGTCCCGGCGGTTCTTCGCGAGCAGCTTCGCGAGCCTCCGTTCGAACCTCGCCGCGCCGCTGCCCGCGATCCCCGGCAGGCCGAGGGTGATCCGGTCCATCTCACCGGACGAAGTGGCGACGAACGCGACCCCGGCGACGCGCCGGGCCACGAGGTCGGGATGCCTGCGGGACAGTTCCATGATCGTCATGCCGCCCATGGAGTGCCCGGCGAGCACGATCGGTCCGTTCGGGACGCGGTCCTGGATCAGCTCGGCGAGATCGTCGGCGAGGGTCGCGATCGTGGCCGTCCCCGGTTTCGCCGGCGCCGAGCCGCCGTGGCCGCGCAGGTCGTAGCGCAGGATCCGGACGGAGTCGCCGAGCCGCGACGCCACGCCGTCCCAGGTTCGGTGGTCCTGGGTCCAGCCGTGCACGAGCACCAGCGTGAGTTCGGAGTCGGCGGGGCCGCTCTGCTCGACGTGCAGAGCGGTGCCGTCGCCGGTCACGAACCGGTGCTCCCGCGACGGATCCCAGGAGACGGTGCCGCGCTGTTTGACGCTCCTCATCGCTTCCCCGGCAGCAGGAAGGACTTGCGCCAGAAGTACATGCCGGGCTTGCCGACCAGACCGGATTCCTGCAGGAACGGCATGATCTTCTCGCCCGCCCACTGGACGCTTCCCTGCCAGTTCGGGTTGTTCAGCGCGGCCTCGACGCCGTCACGCGGCCGGATGCCGACGGCCTTGTAGACGTTCGGGTTGATGAAGGCCCGCGTCACGAAGTACGAGATCAGCGCGATGATGAACTGCTGATAGACGATTTCCTTCTTCGTCAGCTTCGCCATCCCGCGAGTGACCTCTTCGCGGGCGAAGGTGACGTGCCGGGCTTCTTCGAGGACGTGGATCCGGTTGACCATGCGCACCAACGGCTGGATGTCCGGGTCGTTCATCTGCTCGCGCTGAAGCCGGTCGAGGACCTCTTCGGCGACGAGGATCGCGCCGTAGCGCGCGGGGCCGTAGCTGATCGACGGCATCAGTTTCGCCAGCCGCCGCAGCCACGGCACGGGCCCGTAGGACGGGCAGCCGATCCGCGACGCCATCCGCGCGAACATCGTCGAGTGACGGCATTCGTCCGCGATCTCGGTCAGCGCGTACTGCGCGTGCGAGCTGGTCGGGTCTTCGTCGTAGACCTCCTTGAGCAGCATCTGCATCAGGAGGATTTCGAACCACAGCCCGGTCGTGGCGACGCTCGCGACCTCGTGCTTGCCGAGTTCGATGCGCTGCTCTTCGGACAGTGAGTCCCACAGCTTGGTGCCGTAGAGCGAGGAACGGTGTGCCGGGATGTAGCGCTTCCCGTCCACGAGCGGAGCGTTCCAGTCGATGTCGACGTCGGGGTCGTAGAACTTGTTTGCGGAGGACTTGAGCAGCCGCTCGGCTGTCTTCTCCCGGTCGGTTTCCTTCAGCGCCCGCGTCATTGCCGACACACCCCTATCTGTAACTCGCGGTAACAGTTACCTCTGGTAGCATGACTTGGGTGATCGAACGTGTCAAGCGCAACAGCAAGCAGTCGAGCAAGCACCCCACGGCGGGTGAGGCCGACACGGGCGACGCCCGTCGCGACCGCTGGCGCAAGCACCGGATCGCGCGTCGCGCGGAGTTCGTCGAGGCCGCCCTCCGCGCCCTCGACACGCATGGTCCGGACCTCGGCATGGAGGACGTCGCCGCCGAAGCGGGCGTCACGAAACCCGTGCTGTACAGGCACTTCGACGACAAGGCGGATCTGTACGTCGCGCTCGGACAGCGCGGCACGGAGATCCTCTTCCAGCGGCTGATCCCGGCGATCAACTCCGAACTGGCCCCGGTCCCCCGGATCCGGATGGCGCTCGACGCGTTCTTCAGCGTCATCGAGGAGCACCCCAACCTGTACCGCTTGCTCGCACGCGGCGGCCTGCAGGAGAAGGTGCTCGTCAAGTCCGACGTCGTCGCCGAGGACAAGGAACTGATCGCCACCGCGCTCACCGCGCTGCTCGGCGACTACATGCGGATGTTCAACATGGACTCCGGCGCCGCCGAACCGTGGGCGCACGGCATCGTCGGCATGGTGCAGAGCACCGGCGAATGGTGGCTGGACCGGCGCTCGATGGGCCGCGACAGCGTCGTCGAGTACCTGACGCAGATCATCTGGGCCGCGATCGACGGCCTCTCCCGGCAGCAGGGCATCGTCATCGACCCGAACCTGCCGCTCGAAGAGAACAAGGTCGTCCAGATGCGGAAGACCGACGAAAAGCAGGTGGAGGGGCAATGAGCGAGCACGACGAAGACGGCTACGCCGGTGAAGCGGTCCTCGTGATCAACGGGACCGAGGTCGCGGCGACGGTCGACCTGCGGGGCTACTTCCAGCCCATCGACGGGTACTACCGCTGGTACGGCCGCGTGGCCACCAACGAGCAGGTGTCCGCGGCCGCCGGCGGCAAGAAGACCGCCGTCGAGATCCGCGCGGGCGAGTACAGCGCGAAGGGCGAACTCTCCGACCCGGACCCGTGGGACCGCTACCGCATCATGGGCACCAGCACGCCGCCCTTCCACGTGCCGACCAGCCTGGAAGAACTGAACGAACTCAACGCCTGACGACCGCGGCCGAAGGCGATACCAAAGGTCCCCTGCTCAGCCGAAGAGACCCCGACACCGTTCCAAGTACGTGAAGGCCCCCTTCATTGCGCTAGGCGCAATGAAGGGGGCCTTCACGTACTTCAGCCACGCCGTTGAGCCGGCACCCGGGCATCGGTGAACAGGTGCTTCGGCCAGCTCGACAGCTTGTTCATCGCCCATTCCAGCGGCCCGCGCCCGACGAACTTCCGCCACAGCACCGCGGCGGTCAGCGCGACCACCGAAAACTCCACGAAGTGCACCACGCTGAAGATCGAGTCGCCGTCGCTCTCGTCCCACAGCAGCGCGATCGCCACGAAATGCAGCACGTACGCGCTCAGCACCCGACCGCCCAGGTCCGAAAGCGGCCGCAGCACGCGCTCGAACCTCGGCATCAGCAGCTGGCAGCCGCCGATCACCGCCGCTGCGATCCCGATCGAGATCAGCAGGTCGAACGGCGTGTACGAAGTACCCGTCGGCAGCAGTTCCCAGGCCCAGCTGGTGGTCGGCGGCGTGCCGTGGATCCAGGTCTGGTGCAGCCGGAAGAATTCCTGCGGCGTCATCCCCATCTGCGCGGCCGCGGGTTCCAGCGAGCGGTAGACGGCCTGCATGCCGCCGAGCGGCCCGGTCGCGATCCAGGACACGAGGTACCCGCCCACCGCGAGCGCCGACCCGCCGAAGAACAGCCGACGGCACACACTGCGCGAGGTCAGGTCCATCCGCCCGAGCGACATCCCGGCGAACACGTACGCCATCAGCGTCAGCGCGGGGAAGGTCCCGGTCAGGACGAGAACGGTCGCGGCCTTCAGCAGCCCCGTCGACGTGACGTCGTCCGCGGTCAGGTCCGGCGCGAAGAAGAGGAGATCGCGGGGCAGCAGCTGCACCCTGATCAGATGCGAGAGCACCGGGCCGGCCACGGCGACGGCGACCGCCGCGATCGCCAGCGTCTTGGCGCCCGCGCGAAGCCACGGGATCGCGAAGAGGAAACAGGCCCCGTAGTAGGCCAGGATCACCATGTAGCCGGTTTCGAGGCTGGTCAGCCACAGCCCCAGCGCCACCAGGAGCGGTGCGCGGGTCGCCAGCTTGAGCGCGACGCGCGTCCGGTCGCGGCCCAGCTTCGGGCGGCGACCGCCGGACATCAGCGCGACCGAGACCCCGGCCAGCACCGCGAACAGCGCCGCGGAGTGGCCTTCGAAAGGTTTGAACAGCACCCCGATGCCGCCTTTGGCGGGTTCGGGGCCGACATGCACCGCGTACATGCCGAGTACGGCCAGGCCGCGGGCGACGTCGATACCGGTCAGCCGCCCCGCGGCCCGTTTGCCTTGTCCGGGAACAGTTCGCGCGCTGTCGACCAGCGCGCGGTCCATCACAGTGACGCCGTCCACCTCATTTCTCGGCTAGCCCCCTGCCGTCCCCGCCTTAGCGTGACGATCAAATCTGAGAGCGAGCTGAGACGCAGCGGTGACGCCACTGTGACATGTGACTATGACCCGATCGGGTCAGCCTCCGACGGCGAAACCGACCTTGCGGACGTCCGACGGCGCGATCTCCACGTAGGCGATCCGGTCGGTGGGCACGATGTACTTGCGGCCCTTTTCGTCGTCGAGGCGGAAGATCCCGTCGCCGGCCCTCAAGGCGTTCGCGACCAGTTCCTCGACCTCGTCGGGCGACTGGCTGCTGGACACCACGAGCTCTCGCGGCGTGTCCTTGATGCCGATCTTGACCTCCACGTGGGACCTCCGCTTGAAAGTTCGAAATTCACTGGTTCGCCAAGGCTAGCCGAAGGGCTCAGCCGAGCCCCAGCACCTGCATGCGCTTGGTGTGCCCCTGCTGCAACCGGCGGAACAGCGCGGCGATTCCCGAAAGGTCGCCCGAGCCTTCGACGATCAGTTCGGCGAGCCCGTCCCGCTCGGCGACGACGTACTGGGCCTGCGTCAGCGCCTCGCCCAGCAGGCGGCGGCCCCACAGCGCGAGCTTGTCGCGCGCCTTCGGGTCGGCCAGGATCCCGGCCGCGACCTCGCGCTCGGCGAAGGCCGAATGCCCCGTGTCGGCGAGCACGGTGAGCACCAGATCCTTGGTCTCGGGGTCGAGCCAGCTGGCCATCTCGCGGTAGAGGTCCGCGGCGAGCCCGTCGCCGACGTAGGCCTTCACCAGGGACTCGAGCCAGGAGCGCGGCGCCGTGGAGGCGTGCCACGCGTCGATGTGCCCGACGAAGGGCCGCATCGCGTCTTCGATCGCGACGCCGTGCCCCGCCAGATGCTTGGTGAGCAGGTCGTAGTGCCCGATCTCGGCGGCCGCCATGGACGCCAGCGCGGCCCGGCCGGACAGCGTCGGCGCGGTGCGCGCGTCCTCGGCCATGCGATCGAATGCGGACAATTCCCCATAGGCGAGTACGCCGAGCAAATCGACTACGCCTTCACTGATCTGCTTTGCCTCCGTCACGGCGGAAAGAGTATCGCCGAACACACCCACCCGGAGGGGAAGAGACCGATCCCACCCTCACCGGCGCGGCGGGGACTTTCCTAAAACCGCAGACCAGGTACACTGACGGCCGGATACGACGGATCTTCCGTCCCGGATCGGGACGCCGCTGCGGCTGAAGGACAGCCGGTGTGGCCCCGGTCAGCACAAGAATGATGTGCGTGCACGCCATCCTGCGGCATTCCCACGAAGGGCCGCTTCAGCGCCAGTAGCGCGGAGCCGAGCGAATTTTCGTGGTCGAGTGTCGATCGGTGACCAGGGCAGTGCGCGCTGGTCACGAGAGAGGCGAGCACCCTGACAACGAACGAAATCACCACCGAAGAGAACACCACCACGAGCGTCCCGGAGGCCGTCGCGCTGGAGCACAGCGAGACCGGCCCGGCCGCACTCGACACGTCGCACCCGCTGCAGGCGGGCGCACCGGTGGAACCCGAATCCCCCACCTTCGCTTCCTTCGGCGTCAAGCCGGAGATCGTGAAGGCACTCGGCGAGGCCGGGATCGAGCGCACCTTCGCCATCCAGGCGCTGACGCTGCCGCTGGCCATGGCCGGCGACGACCTGATCGGACAGGCCCGCACGGGCATGGGCAAGACGCTGGGCTTCGGCGTCCCGCTGCTGCACCGCGTCGAGGTCCCCGGCGACGGCACCCCGCAGGTGCTGGTCGTCGTGCCGACCCGCGAGCTGTGCATCCAGGTCGCGAACGACCTGAAGGGCGCCGGCAAGCACCTCGGCATCCGCACGCTGGCCATCTACGGCGGCCGTCCGTACGAGCCGCAGATCGCGGCGCTGCGCAGCGGCGTCGACGTCGTGATCGGCACCCCCGGCCGTCTGCTGGACCTGGCCGAGCAGAAGCACCTGGTGCTGGGCAAGGTCCGCGGTCTGGTGCTGGACGAGGCCGACGAGATGCTCGACCTCGGCTTCCTGCCGGACATCGAGCGCATCCTGCGGATGGTCCCGGACAAGCGCCAGACGATGCTGTTCTCGGCGACCATGCCGGGCCCGATCATCACCCTGGCCCGCACGTTCCTGACCCAGCCGACGCACATCCGCGCCGAGGAGAACGACGCCGGCGCGATCCACGAGCGCACCACCCAGTTCGTCTACCGGGCGCACTCGATGGACAAGCCCGAGCTGATCGCCCGCGCGCTGCAGGCCGAGGGCCGCGGCCTGACGATGATCTTCACCCGCACCAAGCGCACCGCGCAGAAGGTCGCCGACGAGCTCGTCGAGCGCGGCTTCGCGGCCGCCGCCGTGCACGGTGACCTGGGCCAGGGCGCCCGCGAGCAGGCGCTGCGCGCGTTCCGCTCCGGCAAGGTCGACGTGCTGGTCGCCACCGATGTCGCCGCCCGCGGTATCGACATCGACGACGTCACGCACGTGATCAACTACCAGACGCCGGAGGACGAGAAGACCTACGTCCACCGGATCGGCCGCACCGGCCGCGCCGGGCGCACCGGTGTCGCGATCACCCTCGTCGACTGGGACGAGGAGCCGCGCTGGAAGATGATCTCCGACACCCTCGGGCTCGACATGCCCGAGCCCGCCGAGACGTACTCGTCGTCCAAGCACCTGTTCAGCGACCTGGGCATCCCCGAGGGCACCACCGGCCGTCTCCCGCTGTCGAAGCGGACCCGCGCCGGCCTCTCGGCCGAGGTCGAAGAGGACCTGGGCGGCAAGCGCCGTGGCCGCGGCCAGGGTCAGAGCCAGGGCCCGAAGGACGAAGAGGCTCCCCGCAAGCGCAACCGCGCGCCGCGCAAGCGGACCCGCGGCGGTGCCGACTCGGCCGCCAAGATCGAGGCGGCGGACGCCGCCGCGGCTTCCGCGGAAGGCACCGAGGGCGAAGGCTCGTCGGAGGGCCGGACGAGGTCCCGTCGTCGCAGCCGTGGCGCCGCGAAGCCGAGCCCTGAGGTCAGCGGTCCGGCCGTCGAGAAGGAGGCAGGCGACAGCGCCGAGCGTCCTGCTCGCCGACGCCGCCGTCGCCGTCCCTCGGCGACTTCTGATACACCTGCGTCGGCAGACTGAGCTTTCAGACCGCGGACGTGGGGAGCTAGGGGCACGTGAGCGAACGCTGGGACGCCGCGCCGGACGATGATCCGGCGCGGCCCGTGCCCTCCGATCCCGAACAGACGTCGACAGGCGAAGAGCCGGGCGCCACGGCCGCGATCGGCACTGAAGACGTACTGGACGCCGACCCCGCGCTGGTGGAGGCCTCCGAGCCGCCACTGGCCGGGAAACGCGCCCGGCGCTCGCCGTGGAACCGCAAGCGGGATCGCGTGTTCGCCGCGGCGATCGTGGTGGCCGTCGCGGTCACCGGCGTGGTCGTCGGCGTGACCAGCGACAACGCGGCGACTGTCGCGCAGGTCGCCGCCACCCTGCCGCCCGGGCTCCCGCCCGCGCCGTCGGAAGTCCCCGGCTCACTGAGCGAACTTTGGCAGGCGCCGAGTTCGTCGACGCCCGTCCCGATCGGCGAGGCCAACAGCGTCGTCACCGCCGACAAGGGCGAGGTACTCGGCCGGGACCCGTACACCGGCGACGTCCGCTGGCGCTACTCCCGGGATCTCGAGCTGTGCACCGTCGCGCTCGCCGGGATCAAGGTGGACGCGGTGTACCGCAAGGACACCGGCTGCAGCGAGGTCACCCAGCTCGACACGGGGACGGGGCGCCGCACCGCGCAGCGCAACGGCGACGCGGAACTCGGCACCCGGCTGGTCGTCGACGGCTCGCACATCACCACGACCGGCAAGAAACTGCTCAACACCTGGCGCGACGACCTGGTCAAGAGCATGGAGTACGGCCAGGTCCCCGCCATCGTGAACGCGAACAAGCAGCCGAGGACGGGCTGCACCTACGGCACGGTGGCCGCCGCGGCGGGCAAGATCGGCGTGATCGAACGCTGCCCCGGCGACCCTGCCGACCGCCTCACCGTCTACCGCGCGACCAACGACGAAGCCGACGACCCCAAGGTCGACTACAGCACCGTGCTCGCCGGCAAGAACGCGAAAGTCGTCGCGATGTCCGGCGATCTCGCGCTGATCGTGCTCCCCGAACAGAAACTGCTGGTCATCTACGGTGGCGACGGCCAGCAGAAGTCGGCGTACCCGCTCGACGTGCCCGCTTCGGACCTCGCACAGGATCCGGTGGGCGGCATCATGACGACCGCGTGGACCGCGCAGGGCGTCTACTGGTTCACCGGCTCGAAGACCATGGCGTTCTCGCGGGACGACCTCACGCCGCGCTGGACACTGAACAGCGCCGTCGGTCCCGGCGTGACCTTCGGGGACCAGCTGGTCGTGCCGATCCAGGGCGGCCTCGCCGTACTCGACGAGCTGACCGGAACCACGGTCCGCACCGTCGGCGTCGATCGTCGCGGCTACAACGGCCCGGTGCAGCTCTCTTCGGTCGGGCCGGTGCTGCTGGAGCAGCGCGGCCCCACGCTGGTCGCCCTCAAGTGACCGGCGGGCGATAGCAAAGGTCCCTTGCTCCCGCCTGCCGTCATCGCGTGGTCGAGGTCTTGGTCCGAAGCCGGCCGATTTCCTTCCAGCACCATTTCTCGCCCTCGCGGGCGAGCGTGCCGGTACCGGTGCGGGTTCGGCCTTCGACGCTCACCGTGACGTCCACGGTGTACTCGGTTTCGGAGACCTTCGTGACCCCGCCGAGCGTGGCGCTTGAGACGTCGTCGACTCGTTCGATGGACTGATCGACGTCCTTTTCCGCATTCACGCACTTGAGCGCGGTCAACGCGGGCCTGTCGTGGGCGTTGATGCCGTCGACGACCGCCTGCGCGGTCGCCTCCGGGCTTGCCGCCTTGTCGGCCTTGTCGTCGCCGAGGAAGAACCCGGGAGCGACGAAGCCGGTGATACCCAGCGTGACCACCACCACGGCAGCGGCGGCGATGCCCACGATCAGACCGGTCTTGCCGTTCTTCGGGGGCGCGGGCGGCCCGCCGAAGCCCTGTCCGTACTGCTGGTTCTGACCGGGATACTGCTGCTGCGGATACGCGCCGCTCTGGGCGTACCCGCCCTGCTGGTACTGCTGCCCTGGGTACTGCTGCTGTTCTGGGTACTGCTGCCCGTCATGGCCGTACTGGGGCTGTCCTGGCTGGGGTGGGTAGGTCATAACGGTGCCCTTCGTCCTCGCTGTGCGGCGGCGTGTTCGTCTACGACGCGCCCAGTGAGTTCAAAGTTTCGTCGTGTCAGGCCACTTTTCCGGTCCGGTGGCAGTTTCCTGCCGTCAGCTCCACCAGAACAGGCTCAACGCGGCCGTCACGCTCACCACGACGGCGAGGCCGGCGAAGCCCGCGGGGCGGCCATTACGCGCATCGACGACCCGTTGGGCCAGCGAAGCGACCACCGCCGCGACAGGATGTCCGATCAGCATCAGCGGCCCCGGCCCCGGCGCGCCGGAGAACAGGCAGATCCCGGCGATCGCGAGGACGAGCACCGCGAGCACGACCATCCCGGCCGCGAGCGAACCGGTCAGCCCGCGCCAGAACCGGCCGCCTTCGAGCGTCTCGGTCGGCGGCGTGGTCGCGAGCTCTTCGGTGTCCGGTGACGACACGTCCTCGCCTGTCCAATCGTCGGGTCTCGGGAAGCTAGGGCGCCAGCAACTCCCACGGCTGGGCCGCGGGACCGGCCTCTTGACCGGCCGCGCAACTGGGCCGGAAGTCGCACCAAGAGCACCGGCGGCTCGGGCGCGCGGGGAACAGCACGTCCTCGTCGCCGCCGGCCTTCAGCGTATCCGTTGCCAGCCGCAGGTCCCCGGCGGTCTCGTCGGCGCGCTGGAGATGCCGTTTGAGGCTCTGCTCGGTGTGCTCGGCGGCCGCGATGGTGCCGGTGGGCACGTGGTGCAGCTCGACCTGGTAGCACGGCGTCCGCAGCGTCCTGGCGGCCGCGACCGCGTACAGCGCCAAGGCCTGCGACGAGCGCGCCTCGTATTCGTCCGGCGCGCGACGGCCGGTCTTGTAGTCGATGATCACCAGTTCCCGGCCGCGCTGGTCGATGCGGTCGGCGCGGCCCTCGATGATGAGGCTGGGCCCACTGCCCGGTTCGAGCGTGACGGGCGCCGAAACCCAGCGCTCCAGCCCGACCGGGTCGACACTGACGTCGTTGTCCTCGACGTACTCCGCGACCCATCCCTTGGCGCGGGCGCGATACCGGGCGGCCTGGTCGGAGTCTTCGAACCCGGCGTCCTTCCAGTGCTCGGCGACGAGCGCCATCGCCCGCTGCGGAACGCGCTTGATCACCGGCAGGTCGAACAACGCCCGCAAAGCGTTGTGCACCACCGCGCCGAGTGTGCTGTGCGCCCAGGCCCCGGTGCGTGTCGGGGACGGGCGGTCGAGATACGACATGCGGTAGCGGCGCGGGCAATCTTCGAAGGTCGCGAGGCGCGCGGGCGAGACCTTCGTCAGCTTGCGCGGCGCTTCGACGCCGAAGTCGAAACCAATCTGCTCCATCGGATCACCCCGCCCGCAACGCTACGCACCCCCACCGACACTTTTCGAGGGCATCCCCGCCGAAGAGAGCAAGGGACCTTTGCTATCGCCCGGGACCAGCGAAGGCTGAAGGGGTCAGGTGCCCGCGATGAAGCCCTTCACCGAGTTCGCCACTAGCTCGACCGCGATGGCGGCCAGCAGCAGACCGGCGATCTTCGCCAGCAGCGTGATCCCGCTTTCCTTGATCAGCCGGATGACCACGCCCGAGTACCGCATGCACAGGTACAGCACGAAGTGCACCGTCACGATCGAAAGCGCGAGAGCCACGTACGCGCCGGGATGCCCGTCTGCCTGCCGCACGAAGACGATGGTCGCGGCGATCGCGCCCGGACCGGCGAGCAGCGGCGTCCCGAGCGGCACGAGCGCGACGTTGACGTCGTCGCCCGCCGCCTCGGACTCGCCGCCGGTCTTCCCGGTCAGCAACTGCAGCGCGATGAGCAGCAGCAACAGCCCACCGGCGCCCTGCAGCGCCGGGATCCCGATGCCGAGGTACGACAGGATCGCTTGTCCCGCGACGGCGAACAGCGAGATCACCAGCAGGGAGACCAGCACCGCCTGCCGCGCGGCCTTGGCGCGGAACGCCACCGGTTTGCGGCCGGTCAGGCTCAAGAACACCGGCACCGTGCCGGGCGGGTCCATGATGACGATCAGCGTGATCGTCGCGCTCATGAACAGGCGCGCGTCGAAGAAGTCCGTGATCGTCACCGGGTCACGACCCGGTACCCGGTCGACCGCGCGACGAGTTCTTCGAGCGCGAGCGGGTCGGTGGTCTCGTCGCCGAGATCGATGGTCTTGTTCGTGCCGTGGTAGTCGCTGGACCCGGTACGCACGAGCCCCAGCTCCCCCGCCAGCCCGTGCAGCTGGACGCGGGTCTCCTCGTCGTGGTTCGGGTGGTCGACCTCGACACCGGTGAGCCCGTGCCCGGCCAGCCCGGCGAGCACGTCGACGGTGATGGTCGCGCCCCGCGTGTAGGCGAAGGGATGCGCGATCACGGTGACCCCGCCCGCTTCCGCGATCATGTCGATCGCGTCCTCGACGAGCGTGTCCTGCCGCGCCACGAAATACCCGCTGCCGTTGCCGAGATAGCTCCCGAAGGCCTCGTTCACCGACGAGACGACACCGGCCCGCACCAAGGCTTGCGCGAGATGCGGCCGACCGGCCGAACCGTCCGCGGGCAACAGCGACATGATCTCGTCTGGATCGACAGGCAGGCCGTCTGCGGCCATCCGCTCGGCCATCACCCGCAGCCGCCAGCGTCGCTCCGACCGCAGCCGGGTCTGCTCGGCGACGACCGCCGGCGAAGCCGGGTCGAAGAGGTACGCGAGCAGGTGGACACTGACGTGCCGCCCGGTCACCGGATCGACGGAGATGGTGGACAGCTCGGCACCGGGCACCAGGGAAAGCCCGGGCGGGAGTGCCTCGGCGGCCGGGGCCCAGCCGGCCGTGGTGTCGTGATCGGTGATCGCGACTACGTCGAGGCCCGCCTTCGCGGCGGCTGCGATCAGCCCGGCAGGGCTGTCGGTACCGTCGGAGGCGGTGGAGTGGGCGTGCAGGTCGATGCGCATCGCGAATCAGTATCGACGATGCGCCAGGTCACAGCGACCCCGGGACCTGCGCTAACCGACCTTCTTCTTGCCGCGCGCCGCGCGCTGCGCCTTGATCATCGAAAAGCGCTCGGCCTGCTTCTGCTTGTCGCCGAAGACGAGCTCGGAGATCGTGTCGTAGAACTCTTCCGGCTTCGGCAGATAGTCGATGCGGTTCAGCGCCTGGATCTGACCGGCCGACTCGACCACCATCGTCCCGTAGCCGAAGATCCGGCCGGTCGCCGAACGCTCGTAGGTGAGGTCGGTGACCTTGGTGATCGGCATCATCAGCACCTTGGTGGTGTAGACGCCGGTGGTCATCACGAAGCGCTTGTCCGTGACGACCAGCCGCTCGACCCACCACTCCATCACCACATACGCGAAGCGCAGGATGACGAGCAACGCGGCGTACCAGAGGATGTTCTGGATCACCCACGCGGCGGCCGGCAGCAGATAGGACACCAGGACGCAGATGGCCAGCAAGGCCACCGCCTCGAAGGTGTCCCACAGCAGCACCGCCCAATGACGGCGAATCCTGATGACCCGCCGCTCGGTGTCGAGTAGGTACTCGTCTGGATCGCGTGGGGCGAACATACCTATAGAGTATCCGCTCCCCCGCTAGCTGAAGACGTTGCTGACGAAGGTGATCACCGATTCGGCCGAGTCACGCAGGAAGCCGATGATGTTTCCCACGAGGCCCGCGGCCTGACCCGGCTGCGCGATCACGAAGAACAGCACCAACGCGATTCCTGCGAAAGTGAGTAGCTTTTTCGCGTTCACGGCGATCAATCCTGTCTCTTACGGTGACTGACTGCGGATACTTGCTATTCATTTTGTACCGCACCTTCCACCGGCGCGGGAGGGAAGTCCCGCGCTTGGGTCAGCCGGCGAGGAGAAGTGTACCGTATGGCTACTCTCCGTGTACAGGACAGCCGTTGTCAGGAAGCCCGCGTCTACCATTCGGGAATGAACACCGTTTCGGACAGCACCGTCCGCTGTGTCGGCGGCATCGTCCACGACGAACTCGGGCGGATTCTGCTGATTCAGCGCGCGAATGAACCCGGTCGTGGACTGTGGTCGGTCCCCGGCGGACGGGTGGAACCAGGCGAAACGGACGAAGCGGCCGTCATTCGCGAGATGCGCGAAGAGACCGGTCTGGACGTGATGCCGGGCACATACGTCGGCAACGCCCGCCGCGGCCCGTACGACATCCACGACTACGCCTGCTCGGTCACCGGCGGCACTCTCCGTGCCGGGGACGACGCCGCGGACGCCCGGTGGATCGACGCCGAAACCTTGATCGAACTCGACAAAGACGGCCGGCTGGCCGAACTCCTGTTCGTCACTCTCCGCGACTGGGGAGTGCTGCCCGCCGCGAATGCCTCACCCGCTTGACAACCGCCGTGTCCGATTTGGCGAAAGCCGCCGGGATAAAGCAGCGCATGAGGTGAAAATTATCCTCATCGATGCTTTCCCGACATGTTCTCCGCGCGGAATGGCTAAACCGGGAGCCAGGTCATCCGCTGCCCGTGCGGGGCCGTCCTGGCCAAGGCGCGCACGTCCGGGACGCCGTCGTCCCAGCGGACCAGCCCGAGCACGGCCTGGTCCGCGGGTTCGGCCAGATCGGTCCTGCCGGGCACCAGAGGCTCCAGCGCGGCGGCGTAGAACTCCTCGCTGACCCACCACAGCGGCCTGTCCGCGGCGAGTTTCCGCAGCGCTTCGAGGAAGCCCGCCCGCCGCTCCCCCAGGTACGCCAGCACGTGGCTGGTCAGCACGACGAGGGGGACGTCTGCGGGCAGCGTGGCGGCAGCCGAGGCGAGGTCGTCGACGGCGTCGCCGGTGATCAGGTCCGGCCGCTGCTTGGCCTGCGCGGCCGCGGCCGTGCGCAGGAGCCGGATCCGGTCCGGCTGATCAGCCCAGACGCAGGCTTCGAGCCAGGCCAGTTCGTCTTCGTCGGCGAGGTCCACCGGGGCACGGTCGAGGCCGGCGCGGGCGGTGATCGTCAGCTTCTTCGGCACCTTCGGCGTGACGGCGCCGAGCGCGAGGTCCAGCGCGCAGTGCAGGCCGACGGCGGTCTTCGCGGGCCCGGCGGTGAGCTGCTCACCGCCGTCGCACTGGTAGCGGTAGGCGTACTTGTCCAGGCCGAGGAGCAGCCCGGCGCTGCAGCCGACCTCGAGCAGCGCGATCTTGCCGCCCGCCTCCTTGGCCGCCGCCGTCACCGCGGGGTAGAGCAGCGCGGCGCGGCGGACCTCGTTGGTCTGCGTGTACCGCGAGGCGATGATCGCCCGCGCCCTGTCCGCCCGCTCCAGCAGGAACGAACGGAACAGCGGCCACGTCTCCGAGTCCACGCCGTCGAAGCCGCCGACGGACGGGTAGTACCGCGAGAGCGGGTGGATCGGGTCGGCCTGGATGAGCCGGTGCGCGGTCGCCATCAGCAGCGTTCCGCGCGCTTCACCGCCGCGAGCGTCGGTCAGCAGCCCGGCGACGTCGTCGTCCTCGGACGCCTTCGCCGCCAAGTGCTCGTACAGCGGCGAAACACCGGCTGCCTCGACCGTCGCGAACTTCCGCAGGCGGCTTTTGATCTCATCCAGCCCGATGGGCATCGAAGCGCTCCCTCTCCTGACAGCCGTTATTCGTGCGGCACGGGACGACCGGGCTGCTCGCCGCCCCTGGCGTCACCGTAGGACCGCTTCGGCACCATCACCTTGCGACGGAACACACACACGATCGTGCCGTCCTGCTTGTACCCGCGGGTCTCGACATAGACGACGCCGCGATCTTCCTTCGACTTCGACGGCGTCTTGTCCAGCACCTCGGTCTCGCCGTAAATGGTGTCACCGTGGAACGTCGGCTTCACGTGTTTCAGCGATTCGACCTCGAGATTCGCGATCGCCTTGCCGGACACGTCCGGCACCGACATCCCCAGCAGCAGCGAGTAGATGTAGTTGCCGACCACGACGTTCTTCCCGAAGTCGGTGGTCTCCTCGGCGTAATGCGAGTCGAGGTGCAGCGGATGGTGGTTCATGGTGATGAGGCAGAACAGATGATCGTCGTACTCGGTGACCGTTTTGCCCGGCCAGTGCTTGTAGACCGCACCGACCTCGAACTCTTCGTAATAGCGACCGAACTGCACCCATTCCTCCTGCACGAGTAACGCGGCGTGAGCCTGGGACGACAGGCTTTCGTGTTGAGGAGTACCCTCGACCATTGGTGTCGGGTCGTCAACGCGACCCACACCACTGCGTAACCGTCCGCCGAGCCGAAGGAGGTGAGGAACCCGATGTCCAGTGGCGATAGTCCGCTTCCTAGTAGTCGCAGCGTTTCCGCCTTCACATCTCGCCGGATCCCCACCTGGCAGGGCTGACGAACCGGGAACGCTGGCCTAGCCGAGCGGCCCCCCGACCGCTTGGCCCGTCGTCTTCGCGCACCAACGCACGACGTCTGCCCAGGAGATCCCATGCCTGCCATTCCCTCGCTCGGCGGCCTTCGCGGCCGGAGCAACGGCCGCGCCAAGAGCGTCCCCGAACGCCCGCTGCCCGTCCCCCTTTCGGCGTACGTCGTCGACTGCGCGGTGTACGTGGAGGGCAAGCGCCTGCCCGGCCGCTGGTCGCACGCCGAGGCGATCAAAGAGGTGCGCAAGCGGCACGCCGGGTTCGTCTGGATCGGCCTGCACGAGCCTGACGCCGTTCAGATCCAGGGCATCGCGGAGACCTTCGGCCTGCACGAACTGGCCGTCGAGGACGCGCTCGAAGCGCACCAGCGGCCCAAGCTGGAGCGCTACGACGACACGCTGTTCATGGTGCTGAAGACGGTCCGCTACGTCGAGCACGAGTCGCCGACGACGGCGAACGAGATCGTCGAGACCGGCGAGCTGATGGCGTTCCTCGGCCGTGACTTCGTGATCACCGTGCGGCACGGGAACCACTCGGGGCTGGCCAGGCTGCGCCGCGAACTCGACCAGGACCCGGAGCGGCTCGACCTCGGGCCGTCCGCGGTGCTGCACGCGATCGCGGACCACGTGGTCGACCACTACCTGGACGTGACCACCCGGATCGAGTCGGACATCGACGAGATGGAGACCCAGGTCTTCGCGCCGCGATCCAAGGTCAGCGCCGAGCAGATCTACTTCATGAAGCGCGAGGTGCTGGAGCTGCGGCGTTCGGTGATGCCGCTGGCGACGCCGTTGCAGCGGCTGGCCGAGGGCTACACGCGGCTGATCCCGGACGAGGTCCGGTCCTATTTCCGCGACGTCTCCGACCACTTGACGACCGTGTCGGAGCGGGTCGTGAACTTCGACGAACTGCTCACCACCCTGGTGGACGCGACGCTGGCGAAGATCACGCTCCAGCAGAACACCGACATGCGCAAGATCACCGCGTGGGCGGCGATCATCGCGGTCCCGACGGCGCTGGCCGGTATCTACGGGATGAACTTCGACTACATGCCGGAGCTGCATTGGCGCTTCGGTTATCCGCTGGCGATGACGATCATCTTCGGCGTCTGCATCCTGCTCTACCGAATATTCCGGAAGAACCGCTGGCTCTGACCGTTCTTCCCTTTTCGGTAGTACTGGAGTTCCCTCATGCCAAGGATCCTGACCAACCTCAAGTTCTGGGCACTGGCCTTCTGCGTCGTCTGGCTGGGCATCGTGATCGTGATCATCGCGAAGGACCCCGCGTTCGCGCACGGCCCCAAGTAGCGCTTCCGGCATTACGCTGGAGCGCATGAAGGCGCTGGTCGTCGCGGACGAGGTCGAAGAGCGATTGTGGACGTCCGCCGTCCACCATCGCCCGGCCGACCTCGTGATCGGTGCCGGCGACCTGCCGTACGCCTATCTCGAGTTCCTGGCGAGCGCGCTCGACGTGCCGTGCGTGTTCGTCCCGGGCAACCACGATCCCGACCTGTCCGGCTACACGCGCTATGGCGGACTGTCCATGAAGGACGGTTTCCCCGCGGTGTGGCCGGGTCCGGCGGGCGGGGTGAACGCGGACGGCCGGATCGTCGACATCGGCGGGCTCCGGTTCGCCGGGCTCGGCGGTTCGGTCCGCTACAACGACGGCCCGAACCAGTGGACGCAACGACAGCAGGCGCGTCGTGCCCGTCGGCTGGTGCGCCGGGCACGGTTCCGCCGCTGGCGGGACGGGCGGGACGTCGACGTCCTGCTCACCCACGCGCCGCCGCGGCACTGCGGCGACCGCGAGGATCCGCCGCATCGCGGGTTCGACTGTCTCCATCGCACGATCGAGTCGCTGCGGCCGAAATGGTTGCTGCACGGGCACATCCACCCGCACGGTGAACCCGTGCCGGACCGGGTGATCGGCGGGACCACGGTACGCAACGTGGTCGGGCACCGGATCATGGAGTTCGTATGAAGGACACCGGTTTTCCCCGGGCGGACGCGGAGCACGACTTCCTCCGCGCGCGCAGGCGTCAGGTGCTGTCGCGGCTGGCGAACTGGCTGCGCGGCGAGCCCGACGACGTCAACATCATGCTGCCGTTCCACGAAGTGGTCGACGCGCTCGGCTATCTCGGCGAGCGGAAGATCGGGTCCCGGGTGATCCGGCTCGATTCGATCGTCGGCAGCGTCGACCGCGGCCGCGACTTCGACCGCCGCTTCCGCCCGACGTCGGGCCGGGTCCGTGAACGCTGGGAAAGGCTGGCGCTCGCGACCAGGCGCGGCGAGTCGATTCCGCCGATCGAGGTGTACCGGGTCGGCGAACTGCACTTCATCATCGACGGGCACCACCGCGTTTCGGTGGCGCACGCGATGCGACTGTCCACAATAGAGGCGATGGTCACCGAGGTGCGGACCAAACTGGACCCGAGCGGGATCCGGTACCGCGGCGACCTGATCGTGAAGGACTACCGGCGGCTCTTCCTGGAACGCGTCCCGCTTTCCGGGCACTCGCGGGCTTCGGTGGTGTTCACGGATCCGTGGGACTACGCGCGGCTCGGTGAGCACGTGGAGGCGTGGGGTTTCCGGCTGATGCAGGACGAAGGGACCTACTCGGACCGCGCGACGCTGGCGCAGCGGTGGTTCGACGAGGAGTTCGTGCCGGTGGTGGCGATGCTGCGGCAGGCGGACCTGATCGGCTCGCGGACGGACGCCGAGGCGTACCTGTGGGTCGCTTGCGAACGGTACCGGTTGATCCGGACACACCGGTGGGACGACGAGGTCTTCGAAGCGGTGCGCTCACAGTCCCGGTGACGTTCCCTTCACGTGTTATGAACGGGACTTTCATTGCAAATTTTGCAATGAAAGTCCCGTTCATCTCATCCCCCGGTTGCTACATGTGCACGGCGACCGGTGCGCCTTCCGAAGCACCTTCGGGCGCCTTCGCCGGGGCACCCGACCGCAGCAGCAGCCCGCAGATCACCGCACCCGCGACGAAGATCCACCCGCCCCATACGAAAGCGGTCGTGTAACTGTGCACGGCCGCTTCGGCCGCGAGCTGCGGCGTCGCCACCTTCCCGACCAGGAACGACGTCGCCGCGTTACCGGCCAGCGTGCTCAGCAGCGCGGTCCCGATCGAACCGCCGACCTGCTGCGCGGTGTTGACCGCCGCCGACGCGACACCGGCGTCGTGCGTGTCGACGCCGAAGGTCGCGACGCTCATCGCGGGCGCCATCGCGAGGCCGATACCGATGCCCATGATCATCAGCGGGAACAGCACCCCGTCGGCGTACGTGCTGGTGGTGTCGATGGCCGAGAGCCAGAACAGTCCGGCTCCGGCGATCAGCATTCCCAGTGACACCAACGGTTTCGCGCCGAACTTCGGCAGTAGCACCGCCGTCGCCGACGTCGCGCTGGCCATCAGGGTGGCCACCATCGGCAGGAACGCGACCCCGCTCTGCACCGGCGTGAACCCGAGGTTCAGCTGGATGTAGAAGGTGAGGAACAGGAAAATCGAGAACATCCCGATGGCGAGCAGGAACATCGCGAGGTACGAGCCGCCGCGGTCACGGTCGAGCAGCACGCGCAGCGGCAGGAGCGGGTGTTCGGCCCGCTGCTGGATCACCACGAACGCGGCGAGCAGCACGACACCGGCGGCGAGGAAGCCCCACACCGAGACCGCGGACCACGAATCGCGCTCGGCGTTCGCGAAGCCGTAGACCAGCGCGAACAGACCGGCCGACGCGGTGATCGTGCCCGGGATGTCGAGCTTCGGGCGCGGGCCGTCGGTCTCGGAGTTCTTCAGCAGCACGAACGAACCGGCGAACGCGATCACCGCGAAGACGATGTTGACGTACATCGACCAGCGCCAGTCGAGGTATTCGGTCAGCACGCCGCCGAGCAGCAGGCCGATCGCCGCGCCGCCACCACCGATCGCGCCGAAGACACCGAAGGCCTTACCGCGCTCCTTCGGGTCGGTGAAGGTCGTTGTCAGCAGCGAAAGGGCCGCCGGAGCGAGAAGGGCGCCGAAGACACCTTGAGCGGCGCGGGCGATGAGCAGCATCTCGATGCTGTTCGCGGCGCCGCCGATCGCGGACACGATGGCGAAGCCGGCGAGCCCGACCAGGAAGGCACGTTTGCGGCCGAAGAGGTCCGCGAGCCGTCCGCCCAGCAGGAGCAGGCTGCCGAACGCGAGCGCGTAGGCGGTGACGACCCACTGGCGGGCGTCGTTCGAGAAGCCGAGGTCCTGCTGCGCCGACGGGAGCGCGATGTTCACGACGGTGGCGTCGAGCACCACCATCAGCTGGGCGAGGCCGATCATCACCAGGATCAGCCATCTCCTGGCGTGGTGCGGGTTGGTGTGCTGTGCGGCCGCGTCCCCCGGCGGCACGGCGACAGCGGTGGATGAGTCAGGCATACGGGCGGTTTCCTCACCGATAGTGACGAAGAAGCTATGTGGAGTAGGTATCTCCCCTTTCGCCGCCCAAGGTACACAAGAAGTGGAGAACTGTCCTCTACTTCATTTGTTAAGCTGGACGAATGGCTCGGGACCTCGCTCCCGCCGCACCGGCGCGGCCGCTGCGGCGCGACGCTGAACTCAATCGGCAGCGCATCATCGCGGCGGCACGCGATGTCTTCGGCGAGCGCGGGCTCGAAGCGACTCTCGACGACGTCGCGCATCACGCCGGCGTCGGCGTCGGCACCGTCTACCGGCGTTTCCCGAGTAAGGAACACCTGGTCGAGGCCATGTTCGTCGACCAGTTCGAGACGATCCGCGAGTTCGCCGAAGAGGCGCTTCGCGCCGAAGACCCCTGGGAGGGGTTCACCGGTTTCACCTGGCGCGCGGCCGAACTCCACGCCGGTGACCGCGGGTTACGAGAAGTCATGCTGTCGAACGTCTTCGGCCACGAGCGTGTCGCCGAGGCGAAAGCACGCATGGTGCCGTTGATCACACAGCTCGTCGAGCGGGCTCAGGCGGCGGGGGCCCTCCGCGCGGACATCGTGCCGACGGACATGCCGCTGCTGCACCAGATGGTCGGCTCGGTCATCGAGTTCACGCACGGTATCCAGCCCGACCTGTGGCGCCGGTGCCTCGCGATGCTGCTGGACGGCCTGCGCGCCGAACCCGGCCGCGCCACCCCGCTGCCGCATCCGCCGCTGGACGTCGAGGCGCTGGAGGAAGTCATGTGCTCCTTCCGGCTGCCCAAGCTCCGCTGACCCACGTGTCCAGACACGAAACTCGCGTGTCTGGACACGGGACTCACGTGATCAGACACGGGACTCACGTCGTCAGGCGTGTTCCGCCTTCAATCACGCGAGTCCCGCCCCCAGACACGCGAGTTCCGTGTCCAAGCACGCGAGTTCCGCCTTCGGTCACGTGAGGTGAAGCGGGATCCGGGCGTGGAGGGCTCAGGGGAGCTTCGGGAACACCGCCACCGCGACTTCCCGAGCCGAGGCGCACGTGGCCTCTTCCGGCGCCCCGTCGACGCCGACCACGGAGAGCACCGCCTGCTCGACCCGCTCCGGGGTGCCCGGGATCGGCCGGTGCGTGGTCACCTGGCAGAACGCGCCCGACATGGCGACCTGGACCTGCCGCCCGCCCAGCGCCTCCGTCGCGCCCGGCGAGGTGTCCGCCCCCACCGACAGCGAAAAGCTGACCTTCCCGCGGATACAGCTGTGCCCGGACAGCGCCGGGGCGGGTTTGGTCTCCGGACCGGCGGCGGTGTCGAGTTCGTGCTGGTCGAGGGGTGCGCACGGGGCGACGCGGCCCCACGAGCGCTGGTCGAGGTTCAACCTCCCGACCTTGCCCGCGGTGATCGCCTCCGCCGCGCTGCCGACGCCCGCGTCGGCGATCCGGCAGCGGCCGGTCTGGTCGGCGGGCGCCGTGTTGTCGGAGGTGACGACGATGGACAGCCTGATTCCCTCGGCGAAGGTCAGCAGCCGCGTGCAAGCGGTGTCCTCGTTGAACGTCGACTGCTGGACGCTGACCCCCTCCGGCAACGGCCCGCCGTAGTCGTAGGGCTGGTTGTTCGGGTCCTGCCCGGAGGTGATCGGGCCGGTGGTCACGGTGTAGCGGGTGGCGCCCTCGACGAATTCCAGGCGGCAGAACTCGAAAGAGCTCAAGGGCGGTTTGACCGCGTTTCCGCCGGCGATCACTTTTCGCTGGTCGACAAGGCTGCAGTAGTCGAGCGACGGGTACTCGCCGAGCGCTTCGGAAGCAGTCAGGGCCTCGTCCGCCGTGGTCGGTGACGGTGTCGCCGCCGGTTCCGGCGTGCCGCAGGCCGCGGCGAGGAACAGGCCACAGAGTCCTGCGATCAGTCTCTTCGGGGGCACCGGAGAAGTATCGTCAAAAGATCCCGGAACACCACCCCCTACGGGCGAAGAACACAGGGTCCGCCACGTTTTCCCAGGTGGGTTCTTTACCCCGGCTTCACGTCCACTAGGGGTGTGTTTCGTTCCGCAGTGGGATGCGGCCGGGCCGTCACCCGACGAAAATGGGTTTCACACAACGTGAAGACGAGAGAGGGACGAACCCGTGAGCCATCCCATCGCCGCCCGCCTGACCCGACCGCGCCAGGGCCGCATGATCGGCGGCGTCTGCGCCGGTATCGCCAAGCGTTTCGGCACCACGCCGGGCAAGGTCCGCCTGCTGGCCGTGCTGTCCTGCCTGCTGCCCGGCCCGCAGTTCATCGTCTATCTCGTGCTGTGGCTCGCCCTGCCCGAGAGCGAATACTGATCCCGGGCAGGACGAGCCCGCCTCACGCGGTGTAGGTCAGGTTCTTGCCGCTGGCCCCGTCGAACAGCTTGATCTTGTCCGCGTCGAACCAGAGGTCGATGTTCTGGTTCTCCGCGGCCGAAGACGCCGCCGAGAGCCTGGCAACGATCTGCGACTCGGCGCCCGGAACGTCGGAGGATCCGCTGTCGGCGGCGAGATCCGCGAGGTCGGACGACGACGCGGCCTCCCCCTCGACCGTGAAGTGCGCGAACTTCTCCGAACCCATCGACTCGAGGACGTCCACGTGGGCGGTGAACGTCGCCCCGCCCTGACGCGCGGACGCGTCCACCAGTGCGGCGTCCTCGAAGTGCTCCGGCCGGATGCCGACGATGACCTCACGCGGGGCGTCGGCGGCCTCGGCCAGCTGCCGCACCCGGTCGGTGAGCGGGATGTCGCCCAGCGCGCTGCGGGCGGTGCCGTTCTCCAGCGTGGCGGGCACGAAGTTCATCGACGGGCTGCCGATGAACCCGGCCACGAACAGGTTCGCCGGGTTGTCGTAAAGGAACTGCGGCGACCCGATCTGCTGCACGTAGCCCGCCCGGAGCACGACGACCCTGTCGCCGAGGGTCATCGCCTCGGTCTGGTCGTGCGTGACGTAGAGCGTCGTCGTGCCCAGCTGTTTCTGGATCTTCGACACCGAGGTCCGCATCTGGCCGCGTAGCTTCGCGTCCAGGTTGGACAGTGGTTCGTCCATCAGGAACGCCTTGGGGTTGCGGACGATCGCGCGCCCCATCGCGACGCGCTGCCGCTGCCCGCCGGAGAGGTTCGCCGGCTTGCGGTCCAGATGCCCCGTCAGATCGAGGATCTGCGCGGCCTCGTCGACCTTGGCCCGCACGATACGGTCGTCGACCTTCGCCAGCCGCAACGGGAACGCCATGTTCTCCCGCACGCTCATGTGCGGATACAGCGCGTAGGACTGGAACACCATCGCGATATCACGGTCCTTTGGCGCCTTCTCGTTGACGCGCTTGCCGTCGATGCGCAGTTCGCCGGAGGAGATGTCCTCCAGTCCCGCGACCATGTTCAGGGTCGTGGACTTACCGCAGCCGGACGGGCCGACCAGGATGATGAACTCGCCGTCGGCGATCGTGATGTCCACTTCGGACACCGCGAGGGCGCCGTCGGGGTACTTCTTGGACACCTTTTCGAGAACGATTTCAGCCATGGGTCAGCCCTTCACCGCACCGGACGTCAGCCCCGCCACGATGCGACGCTGGAAGAACAACACGAACAAGATGATCGGGACGGTGATCACCACGGCGGCCGCGGAGATCGTCCCGGTGGGATCTTCGAACTGCGAGGACCCCGTGAAGAACGACAGCGCCGCCGGGACCGTGCGCGAGGCCTCGGTCGAGGTCAGCGAGATCGCGAACAGGAAGTCGTTCCAGCAGAAGATGAACACCAGGATCGCGGTGGTGAACACCCCCGGTGCCGCCAGGGGCGCGATCACCTTCCGGAACGCCTGCGCCGGGGTCGCGCCGTCCATCTTCGCCGCTTTTTCCAGCTCCCACGGGATTTCCCGGAAGAACGCGGAAAGCGTGTAGATCGACAGCGGCAGCGCGAACGTGATGTAGGGCAGGATCAGCCCCGGCCAGGTGTCGAACAACCCCAGCTCACGTTCGATGTTGAACAACGGCGTCACCAGCGAAACCTGCGGGAACATCGCGATCAGCAGCGACATCCCGACCAGTACCTGCTTGCCGGGGAAGTCCAGCCGCGCGATCGCGTACGCCGCCATCGTGCCGAGGACGACCGCGATCACCGTCGCGATGATCGCGATCCCGATCGAGTTCACCAGCGCCCGGATGAACTCCGTGGTCTTGAAGATGTCGGCGTAGTTCTGCCACGTCCATTCCGACGGGATGAAGTTGCCGTCGTTCAGGGTTTCCTTGGTCTTGAACGAAAGCGAGACCACCCAGAGCACCGGGAACAGCGCGAACACCAGGACCAGGATGTCGACGAGGCCCCATTTGACTTTGCGGCCGGTAGTGACCGCTCCACCGATGGCCATCAGCGCTTACCCCCATTGTCACTGCCGGGTGCGGCCGTGCCGAACACCTTGATGAAGAGGAACGCGATGATCGCCACCGTGATGAAGATCAGCACGGCCATCGTCGACCCGATCCCGAGGTTCAACCCCTTGACCAGGTTGTTGTAGGTCTGCATCGACACCGAAGACGTGTCCTGCGCGCCGTTGGTGAGCACGAAGATGTTGTCGAAGATGCGGAACGCGTCCAAGGTCCGGAACAGCAACGCCACCAGGATCGCCGGTTTCATCACCGGCAGCATCACCTTGGTGAACCGCTGCCACGCCGTCGCGCCGTCCATCGCCGCGGCCTTCAGCAGGTCGTCCGGCACCAGCGCCAGCCCCGCCATCAGCAGCAGCGCCATGAACGGCGTCGTCTTCCACACCTCGGCCAGCACGATGATCACCAGCGAGGATCCGTACTGGGTCAGCGGCGCGCTGTCGGGGAAGAACAGGTTGGCCAGGTAGCCCGTGTCCGGCGTCCAGGCGTAGTACCAGGAGAACGCCGCGACCACCGTCACGATGCCGTACGGGATCAGGGCGACCGTCCGCACGAGGCCCCGTCCGACAAGGGTCCGGTGCATGATCAGCGCCAGGCCCATGCCCAGGACGAACTCGATCACCACCGAAACGATGGTCAACCCCATCGTCGTCCCGAACGCCGTCCACCAATAGCCGTTGGTCAGCACCGAAACGTAGTTGTCGAGACCGACGAACTCCTGCTGCGCCGGGAACCTGAGGTCGTAGCGCTGCAGCGAAAGCCAGATCGAGTAGATGATCGGATACCCGGTGACGGCGATCATCACGAACGCCGCCGGGGCACAGAGCCAGAGCCCGAGTCTGCGCTCGGCCTTCTTTCCTTCACTGAGAACGGGTTTCGCCTTCTTGCCCGGCTTGCTTTCGGTCGCCGAACCGGCGGTTTCCTGCACGGTCACGGGATCACCCCCTTCGACTCGAGCGCGTCGGCGAGTTCTTTCTTCAGCTTCTCAGCTGTTTTCCGCGGATCGATTTCGGAAGGCGGGGAAAGCACCTTCGACAACACGGTCGAAGCGTTCTGGTACGCCGGGGTCAGCGGGCGCACCGCGGCGTCCTTGAGCGCGTCCAGAATCGTTTCCCGCATCGGGTACTTCGTGTCCATGCTCGGGTTGTCGTCGCTCACGCCCGCCGTCGCGTCGAGGGGGACCGTGTCGGTGTAGAGCGATTCGAGCGTCGGCGGGACGCCGTCCTTGAGCGCGGAGAACTTCTGGTTCTTCTCGTTGCGCAGGCACAGCGCGACCTCGTAGGCCTCGGCCTTGTGCTTCGAAGTCGAGCTGACCGCCAGGTTGTAGCCACCGATCGTGGTCTTGGCGGGCTTGTCCGCTTCGAACCGCGGATAGGTGGTCCACTTGAAGTGCTGCAGTTCGGCCTTCTTCTCCTTGGCGTAGGAGGCGTAGACGAACGGCCAGTTCAATTCGAAGGCGGCGTTGCCACGCTGGAAGGCCTGGCGGACCTCGTCCTCCTTGGAGTTGGTCAGCGACGGGTCGGTGATCCCGGCCGTGGTGACCTTCTTGAGCATCTCCAGCGCCTTGATCGCGCCCTCGTCCATCACCACGGACTTGCCGTCGTCGGAGAGGATCTTGCCGCCCGCCGATTCGACGAGCGTGTTGTAGATGACGACGAGACCTTCGTACTGCGCGCCGGTGAACACGACGTTCGCCGGTTTGCCCTGTGCCTTGAGCGCCTTGGCCTGGTCGATCATCTCGTCCCAGGTCTTCGGCGGCGCCGGGGTCAGCCTGTCGTCGTACCAGAGCAGCTGGACGTTGGTGTTCTTGGTCGCCGCGTAGAGTTTTCCGTTCCACGTGGCGGTTTCGAGCGGCCCGGGCAGGACGCCCGCGGTCGCCTCGGCCTTCGCTTCACCCGTCCATTCGTCGGCCCAGCCCGCCTCGGCGAACTCGGCGACCCAGGTGACGTCCAGCCCCAGGACGTCGAGCGAATCGTCCCCGGCGGCCAGGCGGCGCACCATCTGTTCCCGCTGGCCGTCGGCCGGACGCGGGAGCTTGTTGTAGACGACCTCGTACCGCCCGCCCGAGGCCTTGGTGCAATCGTCCACAACGGACTGGAAGTTGTCTTCGGGCGCGTAGTAGACGTTGATCTTCAGGCCGGCATCCGAACCGCAGCCCGCCAGCAGGCCGACCGTCAGCGCTGTCGCGCCGAGTAGCGAGCCGGTGCGGCCTGGTGAGCGGCCCCTCCGGCTCGCGCTCATCCTCTTCCCCATGAGGCCTCCTCACCCGCGCACGCTGGGATACGCAAGCACTAGGACGCGTTGAAGAAGCCCGCGCGCCAGCACCCCGACGTGCTAGTGCTCGGGCGGACACGCTGGAGTACATGACCGCCCGACTGGTGTTGTGCAACCTATTCCGGGCGATCACCGCCCGCAAGCAGTATCGGTAACGATTCAGCGGACTGCACGACGAACAGGTGAACGAGTACCGCCGAATGTCACCGCGTCATCCTGCGGGACGGCCGCCCAGCGCGAGCTGGGCGAGGAGCTCCCGGCCCTGTTCGGCCGAACGCGGCTGGCAGAGCACGTCGTAACGCCCGGCGACCAGCTGGCTGGCGGAGGAGAAGTCGCGGCGCGACATGCTGTAGCTGATCGCCGCGAAGACCGTCCACGCCAGGATGCCGAGCAGGAGCCCGCCGATCATGGGCTGCCAGGCGAAACCCTGGTTGTTGAACATGCCCAGCAGCAACCCGATGATCAGGCCGAACCACGCGCCCGACACCGCGCCGGTGCCCAGCACTCGGCCCCAGCTCAGCCTGCCGAGGATGCGCTCGACGAGCACCAGGTCGACGCCGACGATGGTCACGTCGGCGACCCCGAATTCCTTCTCCGCGAGAAAATCGACGGCGTGCTGCGCTTCGCCGTACGTCGCGTAGGAGCCGATCGGCCAGCCGGAAGGCGGGGTCGGCAGCCTGGGCAGCCCGCCCGCGGCCCGGCCGCCTCCACCAAAGGGAGCACTCACGTAATCACCTCTCGCCCGTCCCGGTCCATCTTCTCAAGGACGGGCGAAAGGCGCGAACGTTCAGGAGCGGGACTTGTACTCGCGGAGCAGACCGCGGCTGATGATGGTCTTCTGGATCTCGCTGGTGCCCTCGCCGATGAGCAGGAACGGCGCCTCGCGCATCAGGCGCTCGATCTCGTACTCCTTGGAGTAGCCGTAGCCGCCGTGGATGCGGAACGAGTCCTGGGTGACCTCGGCGCAGTACTCGCTCGCGATCAGCTTCGCCATGCCTGCCTCGACGTCGTTGCGCTCGCCGGAGTCCTTGAGGCGGGCGGCGTTGACCATCATCAGGTGCGCGGCCTCGACCTTGGTGGCCATCTCGGCGAGTTTGAACGCCACCGCCTGGTGCTCGGCGATCGCCTTGCCGAAGGTCTTGCGCTGCTGGGCGTACTCCACCGCCAGCTCGAAAGCGCGGATCGCGATGCCGCAGGCGCGCGCGGCGACGTTGACCCGGCCGACCTCGACACCGTCCATCATGTACGCGAAGCCCTTGCCCGGAGCCTCGCCGAGGACCTTGTCGGCACCGATCTCGTAGCCGTCGAAAACGGCTTCGGTGGTGTCGACGCCCTTGTAGCCCATCTTGTCGATCTTGCCGGGGATGGTGAGGCCGGGCGCGACCTCGCCGAAGCCCTCGGGCTTCTCGACCAGGAACGTGGTCAGGTTCTGGTGGGCCTTCTCGGCGCCTTCGTCGGTCTTGACGAGCAGCGCGATCAGGTTGGAGCTGCCGCCGTTGGTCAGCCACATCTTCGAGCCGTCGATGACGTAACCGTCGTCGGTCTTGCGGGCGCGGGTCTTGATCGCGGCGACGTCGGAGCCGAGGTCCGGCTCGGACATCGAGAAGGAGCCGCGCACCTCGCCGGTCGCCATCCTGGGCAGGAAGTGCTGCTTCTGCTCCGGCGTCCCGTGCCGGGAGATCATGTGCGCCACGATGAAGTGCGTGTTGATCACGCCGGAGACGCTCATCCAGCCGCGCGCGATCTCCTCGACCACGAGCGCGTAGGTCAGCAGCGATTCGCCGAGGCCGCCGTACTCCTCCGGGATGGTGAGCCCGAACAGGCCCATCTCCTTCATCCCCTCGACGATGTCGGTGGGATAGCTGTCGGAGTGCTCGAGCTCCTGCGCGCGCGGGATGACCTCCTTGTCCACGAACTGGCGGACCGTGGCCAGGATTTCGGACTGCACGTCGGTCAAGCCGGCGGTCTGGGCGAGGCGAGCCATCGCTGCTCCCTAAATTCGCGCGCACCGGGCTCCCGGCGCTGGGTTACCGGTGAGTATGACGCCTGACCGGGGACCTCGCTATGAGCGCAGTCACGCGTACGCCATCCGAGACCATGGCACTACAGTGACAGGCCGATCACAGTCCGAGGGGGACGAACATGGCTCAGCAGCCCTTTGGCGGATTCCCGCCGCAACAGCAGTACGGCTTTCCGAACCAGGCTCCGGCGCGGAACAAGGACTCAGGCCTGGCGATCGCCGCCCTGATCTTTTCACTCTTCGGGCTGATCGGGCTGGTGTCCGTGATCCCGGGGATCGTCCTGGGCCACGTCGCCTTCGCGAAGGCCCGGCGCGGCGAGGCGGGCGGCAAGGGCATGGCGCTGGCCGCCTTCATCGTCGGATACCTGATGATCGTCCTGTACGCCATCGCGATCCCGGTCCTGCTGAACGTCGCCGCGAAACACGGGGCTTTCCGCTGACGACTACGGTCCAAGGCCGACGAGGGGACCCCACATGACGAATCCGCACGACCCGTACGGGCAGCAACAGCCCTCCGGGCAGTTCCAGCAGCCCTACGGTCTCCAGCCGTACCAACCGCCGCAGCAGTACTACGTCCAGCAGCCCTACGTGCGGCCGCCGGACCAGGGCATGGCGGTGGCGTCGCTGGTGTGCTCGCTGATCGGGCTGATCATGTGTTTCCCGGCGATCCTGGGGATCGTCTTCGGGCACATCGCGCTCTCGAAGGCCAAACGCGGCGAAGCGGGTGGCCAGGGCATGGCACAGGCCGGGATGATCATCGGCTACGTGGTCACCGGGCTGTGGCTGATCCCGGTCATCCTGTGGTTCGTTTTCGTGGTGTTCGCGATCGGTGCCGCGGGCGTCTCTTGACCCGTTCGGAGATACGGTGGGGTCCCGCACGAACCAGGGGGCCCACCGGATGAGCAGTTCCGACCCGCAGGACACACCGTCGACGTCGTCCTACACCGACTCGAACACTTTCTCGGACCCGACTTCGTCGTCGTCGGCGTCGTCCGAGACTGTGTCGAGCCCGTCGCCCGCGGAACCGCAGCAGTTCCAGCCGCCGGCGCCGTTCTCGCCGCCTCCGCCGTTCTCGCCGCCCGCTCCGTTCGAGGTGCCTTCGGCCGAGGTCCCGCCTGCTCCTTCAGAGCCGTTCGCGCAGGCCATCGACCCGCTGACCGCCGAGCCCGTTCCGCCGCCCGAGCCGTCCTTCGCGGCTCCGGACCCATTGGCTCCTCCGATGTACGCGCCCGCGCCTCTGCCTGTCGCGTACCCCGCGCAGCCGTACGGCCAGCCGTACAACCCGTACGGGGCGACGGCGGCGCCGCGTTCACAGGACAACGGGATGGCGGTCGCCGGGCTGGTCTGTTCGCTCGTCGGGATCTGCTCGTGCGTGACCGTGGTCGTCGGGCTGATCCTGGGGCACATCGGGCTGGCGAAGGCGAACCGGGGCGAGGCCGGCGGGCGCAGCATGGCGCTCGCGGCGGTGATCATCGGCTATGTCGTGCTCGCGCTGTACGTCGGGTTCTTCGGGACGTTGATCGTTTTGGGCGTCAACGGCGAGCTTGATTAGCGGAGTTCGGCACCTGATTGCGGTAGGTGAGCGTGCAAGTACCGCAATCAGGTACCAGGTCCTAAAGGTCTGCCGTGGTCATTGCGTTCTCCAACGAGTGCAGCGAGACATAGCGCTGCCGCTGCACGAAAGCCGAGCCTCTTCCGGTGCCTTGATGAGGCAGCGCCGCACGCAACTGCCGGTGGTCGGGATGTCCCGGACCGGTCAGCAAGAAGACCTGATAGCGACCATCCGTCCAGGTCGCTCCTGATGCTTCGATGACCTTGGCGATCTTGCGATCGAACCGATCGGCCGAAACGCCCGCCCGGATTGGCACACGTAAGCGGCGCAGCTCTCATAGAGCGGCCAAACGTGCTTCGCCGCCACGACGACGGTGTCATCGATCGTGACCGGCCGTTGCGCATAGACAGTCATCAATCCACTGCACCGCTTCAGCCATCGCACGGCATCCGTGTCGATGTACGCGGCCAGGTCGAAGATCTGACGTAGCTCGAAGGGTATGTCGACGTTGATCGTCGAGTCGTGGTGCGCGAGCCGGTTCCGGAACTTGCACGATGAAGACAGTCGCGCCAGAGCTCCTCGTACTTAGGACCAAGCAATCCAGACCAGAAGCCGAAGCTCAATCCAGCGATGATCTGGTGCCGAGTTTCCTTCCTCTGGGGGCGCAGAGCGTTACGAAGCAGCACCTCGAGATGGCCGACGACCTCGAAAGCGGCGGAGGACGTTCGAGCACTCCACTCGTACAGCCGCAGGGCCGCGACCTTGTCTCCCGAGGCGCCCTCGAGGCAGGGGGCCATCCGGGGTTCGGACAGCAGGTTCCAGACCATGGATTCTTCGGTCTCGACGGATGGCACCCGAAGCTGCTACCGTCAGTGACGAACGCCCCAGTGTCGCCTCTGATTCAAGCGCCTGGGGCTTCTTCACGTCACGGGGACACTGCTCAGCTCGCACCCGGGGACGAGTCCGGTTCGCGGGGTGCTGGGGCCACCTGGCCGTTGCTCTCCGAAGCACCGGAGGCCGCTGAAGGCGGCTCACCCTTCGGCGTGGCCGCGTCGAGGAAGCGCAGCAACTCCACCGGGAACGGCAGGACCAGCGTCGAGTTCTTCTCCGCCGAGACCTGCACGACCGTCTCCAGCAGCCGCAACTGCAGCGCCGCCGGGGTGTCGGCCATGGTCGCGGCCGCCTGCGAGAGCTTGTACGACGCCTGCAGTTCCCCGTCGGCCGAGATGACCCGCGCCCGCCGTTCGCGTTCGGCTTCGGCCTGGCGTGACATCGAGCGTTTCATCGACTCCGGCAGCGCGACGTCCTTGATCTCGACCCGGTCGATGTGGATGCCCCAGTCCAGCGCCGGGCTGTCGATCATCAGCTCCAGGCCCTCGTTGAGCCGTTCGCGGTTGGACAGCAGATCGTCCAGGTCGCTCTTGCCGATGATGGACCGCAGCGAGGTCTGCGCGACCTGGCCGACGGCCGAGCGGTAGTCCTGCACGTTGACCGCGGCCAGCACCGGGTCGATCACCTTGAAGTACACGACCGCGTCCACCCGCACGGTGACGTTGTCGCGGGTGATGCCGTCCTGCGCGGGGATCGGCATCGTGACGATCTGCATGTTGACCTTCTGCAGCCTGTCCGCGAACGGCACCAGCATCGCGAGCCCTGGCTCCCGGATGGCCGGGCGCACCCGCCCGAACCGGAACACGAGACCGCGTTCGTACTGCTTCACCACGCGAAGGCTGGCCGCGACCCAAGCTCCGCCCGCGACGACGACCACACTGAGAATCTCGACCACCATGGCTGCTCCCCGGGGTTGTTCTCACTGTTCACGGTACGCCCGGCGGGTCACGGGAGAAACACGGTGGACAGGCCTGCCAAGGTGGGTTCGTGACCGGTTTCAAGATCCCGCCCAAGTTCCTCGACCGCGCCGCCGAACTCGGCCCCGGAGCCGCCGAATGGCTCGACTCCCTCCCGTTCCTCGCCGAGAAGTACACCGCCAAATGGCAGCTCGAGTACGACGGCGAGGCCATGCACGGCTTCGTCGGTGTCGCCCAGCCCGTCCGCCGCGCGGACGGCTCCCCCGCGATCCTCAAACTCGGCTGGCCGCACGAGGAATCCGACGACGAACCGCTCGCACTGTCCACTTGGGCCGGTCAGGGCGCGGTCTTGCTGTATGACAACGTGCCCCAGGACGGCGTGCTGCTCCTGGAGCGGCTCGACGCCACCCGCTCGCTCGAAACCGAGCCGATCCAGCTAGCCGTCGAGACGGTCGGCGCGTTGGCGCGACGGCTGGCCGTTCCCGCTCCCGAAGCACTGCAGCGATCCCTTCGCGAGGAAGCCGCGGAGCTGGTCACCGAACTGCCGGAGACCTGGAGCGAACTGGGCGAGCCGTTCGATCGCAAGTACGTCGACGCGGCCGTGGAGATCTGCGTGAACCTCGGGCCGGAAGCCGGCGAGCTGATGGTGAACGAGGACCTGCACTTCGAGAACGTCCTCGCCGGGGAACGGGAACCGTGGCTGGTGATCGATCCGAAGCCGCTTTCGGGTGACCTCGAGTTCGGCGCGATCTCGATCCTCTGGAACCGCGCGGAAGAGTCCACAATGGACGAGAAGATCGCGTGGTTCGCCGCGGCGGCCGGAGTCGATGTCGAACGAGCCCGTGCGTGGACGCTCGTGCGCGCCGTGCAGAACTGGACCTGGCTGTACGAAGACCTCGCCGAGGGCGCCTCGTACGAGACCCTCGCCGAAGATCCGGCCTACGCCGCCGTCCCGGGAATCGCCGCCTGGGCATTGCGGTGATCACACGAATCGTCGCGGGCCCCGGGAGCCGATAGCCTTCGGGCATGGCAGCCGTGAACAGGGTATTCGCAGCCCAGCTGGCCGGTTTGCCGGTATTCGGGCCCGATGGTGAATCGATCGGCAAGGTGCGTGACCTGGTGGCGGGCCTGCGCCTGGACCAGCAACCGCCGCGGATCCTGGGCATCGTGGTCGAGCTGACGACGAGGCGCCGCGTGTTCGTGCCGATGTTGCGCGTGACCTCGATCGAGCCCACCGCCGTCACGCTCGCCACCGGATCGGTGAACATGCGGCGTTTCCACCAGCGGCCCAACGAGGTGCTGGTGGTCGGGCAGCTGTTCGACGCGTACGCCACGCTCACGGGCTCGGACACCCGCGTCACCGTCGTCGACGCCGGCATGGAGCCGACGAGGACCCGGGACTGGGTCCTCGCGAAACTCGCGATCCGCGAGCGGTCGAGCAGGCTCGGGCTCGGCAGGCGGCGCGCGCCGATGCAGGTCCTGCCGTGGTCGGAGGTGTCCGGGCTCGGGCTCACCGACCTGACCGGCCAGACCCAGGGCGCGGCGCAGCTGCTGATGCTGTTCGACACCATGCGCGCGGCCGACGTCGCCGCCACCATCCGCGACCTGCCGCTGAAACGGCGGCACGAGGTCGCCGACGCGATGGACGACGAGCACCTCGCCGACGTCATCGAGGAGCTTCCCGAAGACGACCAGAAGGAACTGCTGTCCTACCTCGCCGAGGAACGGGCCGCCGACATCCTCGAAGCGATGGACCCCGACGACGCCGCCGACCTGCTGGCCGAACTGGCGCCCGCCGAACAGAGCCGCTTCCTGGAGCTGATGGAACCCGAGGAGTCGGCGCCGGTGAAGCGGCTGCTGAAGTACTCCTCCGACACCGCGGGCGGGCTGATGACGCCCGAACCGGTGGTGCTGACGCCGGACGCGACGGTCGCGGAGGCACTCGCGCACATCCGCAACGCCGATCTCCCGGTGGCGCTGGCGAGCATGGTGTTCGTCTGCCGTCCGCCGACGGAAACGCCGACGGGGCGTTTCGTCGGCGTCGTCCACTTCCAGCGCCTGCTGCGCGAACCACCCGCGGAGATGGTGGCGAGCGCCGTCGACACGCAGTTGCCCGCGCTGCGGCCGAACGCCACGTTGTCCGAGGTCACCCGCTACTTCGCCGCCTACAACCTCACCTGCGGGCCCGTGGTGGACGCCGAGGACCACCTGCTCGGCGCGGTCACCGTCGACGACGTGCTCGACCATCTGCTCCCGGAGGACTGGCGCGAAACCGGGCTGCACGACATCACCGGCGATAGCACTGTCGACACCGAGGAGGCCGAGCGTGCCTGAACTGACTTCCGGGCGGCGGCTCGACCAGCCCCGCGGCCAAGGCCGGTTCAGGCTGAACATCGATCCGGACGCCTTCGGCAGGCTCACCGAACGGGTCGCGCGGTTCCTCGGCACCGGCAAGTACCTGTTCTGGCAGACGCTGATCGTCATCATCTGGATCGTGCTGAACCTGGTGGCGGTCTCGCTGCGGTGGGACCCGTACCCGTTCATCCTGTTGAACCTGGCGTTCTCGACGCAGGCCGCCTACGCCGCGCCGCTCATCCTGCTGGCGCAGAACCGGCAGGACGACCGCGACAGCATCTCGCTGAAGGAAGACCGGAACCGGGCCGAACAGACCAAGGCGGACACCGAATACCTCGCCAGGGAGCTCGCGTCACTGCGGATCGCGGTCGGCGAGGTCGCCACACGCGACTTCCTGCGGAGCGAACTCGACCGTCTCCGCGAAGATCTTGACGTCAAGCCGCGCAAGGGCAAACCCGACCGCACGCCTACCGGTACGTAACATGGACGTGTGACCAGTACGCAGCAACTCCCCAGCGTCGACGACGTCCGCACCGCGCTGAAGGCCGTGTACGACCCGGAGATCAAGAAACCGATCACCGAACTCGGCATGGTCAAGGGCGTGGAGGTGGGCTCGGACGGTGTGGTCACCGTCGGGATCTACCTGACGGTCGCCGGCTGTCCGTTGAAGGCGACACTGACCAACGACACCACCGAAGCCGTCAAGAAGCTCCCCGGCGTCAGCGACGTCCGGGTCGAGCTCGACGTGATGAACGACGAGCAACGCACGGAACTGCGAAAATCCCTGCGCGGCGACGCCACGGAACCGGTGATCCCCTTCGCGCAGCCGGGCTCGCTGACGCGGGTCTACTGCGTCGCGTCCGGCAAGGGCGGCGTCGGCAAGTCCTCGGTGACGGTGAACCTCGCGGCCGCGATGGCCGAGCGCGGGCTTTCCGTCGGCGTGGTCGACGCGGACATCTACGGGCACTCGGTGCCGCGGATGCTCGGCGCGCGGGAGAAGCCGACCAAGGTCGACACCATGATCATGCCGCCGCAGGCGCACGGCGTGAAGGTCATCTCGATCGGCATGTTCACCCCCGGCAACGAGCCCGTCGTGTGGCGTGGGCCGATGCTGCACCGCGCGCTGCAGCAGTTCCTCGCCGACGTGTTCTGGGGCGACCTCGACATCCTGCTGCTGGACCTGCCGCCGGGCACCGGTGACATCGCGATCTCGGTGGCGCAGCTGATCCCGAACGCGGAGATCCTGGTCGTCACCACCCCGCAGCAGGCGGCCGCCGAGGTGGCCGAACGCGCGGGCGCGATCGCGCTGCAGACGCGGCAGCGGGTCGCCGGGGTCATCGAGAACATGTCGTGGCTGGAAACGCCCGACGGCGGGCGGATGGAGATCTTCGGGTCCGGCGGCGGGCAGTCCGTGGCCGACTCGCTGTCGAAGTCGATCGGCTCGACCGTGCCGCTGCTCGGGCAGGTCCCGATGGACCCGCGCTTGGTCTCCCACGGCGACGCGGGCACGCCGATCGTGCTGGCCGAGCCGGACGCGCCGGCGTCGCTGGTGCTCAAGGAGGCGGCGAAGAAGCTGACCGTCCGGGCGCGCGGGCTGGCCGGGATGATGCTGAACGTCACCCCCGCGGGCCGCTGACCTTAAGGCCCCCTTCACACCTTCCCCAAGTACGTGAAGGACCCCTTCATTGCGCTAGGCGCAATGAAGGGGTCCTTCACGTACTGCCGACGGCCGAGCGGCGATGACGCGGCGGTACAGGGACTCGTGAGTGGCAAGGACGGTTAGAACCGTTGTTACCACTCACGAGGCTTGAGCTGGGTCAGGTGGCGTCGGGGTCGACCGGGGGGCGCTCGCCCGGCTTCAGCGGCTCGGGCTGCGAAGCCGTCGCCGGGTAGCCGTTGGGCTTCGAGGCCCCGTTGGAACCGTTCGTGCCGTTGGACCCGTTGGTGCCGTTGACGTCCTTGAGCCCCAGCGGGTCGGAGTCACCGTCGAACAGGTGCTGGGTCACGACCCGCTTCGGGTCGAAGTTCCGCAGGCCGCGCAGATCCTCCAGCGGCTTGCGCAGCTGGTCGAACTCCGGGCCCATCTCTTCGCGCAGTTGCGTCTTGGCCCCGGTCGTGAAATCGCGGACCTTGCGGACACTCTTCGCGAGCCAGGCCGCCGCTTCGGGCAGCCGTTCCGGCCCGAGGATGAAAAGACCCGCGACGACGATGATGAGGATCTCGCCCCAGCCGACACTCTCGAACACCTGTGTGAACCTCCGCCTCGGCGTCTTCCCCGTTCAGGGTACCCGCACGGACTCGCTAGTCCGAGGCCAGTTTCACGTCCACGACAAGTGAAGACCCATCCCGGACAAGGCGGACAGGGACCACTTCGCCGACTTCGCGCGCGCGGACCGCGACGAGCAGTTCCGCCGAGTCGCGCACGAGCCGCCCGCCGACCTCGGTGATCACGTCGCCTTCCTTGATCCCCGCCGACGCGGCCGGGCCGCCGGGGGCGACGTTGCGGACCTGCGCGCCCATGGTGCTGGAGCCCGCGACGGTCGACGAAGCGTTGATGCCGATGTCGGGGTGGACGACCTTGCCGTCCTTGATCAGGGTTTTCGCGATCTTCACCGCGTAGTCGCTCGGGATGGCGAACCCGATGCCGATGCTGCCGCCCTCGGCGCTGGACGAGCGGATCGCCGAGTTGATCCCGACCAGCGCGCCGGTCGCGTCGACGAGCGCGCCGCCCGAGTTGCCGTGGTTGATCGCGGCGTCGGTCTGGATGGCCTCGTAGATCACCGGCGAACTGCCGCCGTCGCCGCCCGCGGTCACCGGGCGGTTGAGCGCGCTCACGATGCCCGCGGTGACCGAGTTCTGCAGCGCCAGCGGCGAACCGACGGCGATCACCGAGTCGCCGACGGCGAGGTCGGACGACTTCCCGACCTGCAGCGCGGTCAGGTTCTTGACGTCGACCTTGACCACGGCCAGGTCGGTTTTGGCGTCGGCGCCGACGACCTTCGCCTCGACGCGCCTGCCGTCGAAGAACACGGCGGTGACCTTGGTGGCCGAGTCGGTCGCCGCGGCGGAGATCACGTGTTCGTTCGTGAGCACGTAGCCCTGGGTGTCGATGACGACGCCGGAGCCCTGCTGGCCGGAGTCGGCGCCGGGCTTGAACACCTCGAGCGAGACCACGGCGGGCGCCACCCGGTGGGCGATGTCGGCGATCGAACCCGCCGGCCGTTCCTTGGCCGCGTCGGCCTCGGAGATGCTGGCCTGACCGGTCAGTTCGGTGCCGGTGTCGGCGAACCACCAGCCGATCAGCCCGCCCGCGGCGCCGATGACCAGCGCGACGGCGGCGAGGATCGCCAGCGCCTTCGTCTGCACACGCCGCCCGAAGAGGACCTCGGGAAGGCTCAGCAGCGCACCTTGCGGGCGCTTCGCGTCCTTCTGTTCGTCCGAGTCCTGCTGCACGGCGGGCCCGGCGAGCACCGCGCCGGAGCCGGGATCGCGCCACGGGTCCGAAGTCGTGGTCCAGAGCGGACCGTCGGCGTCGTTCGCGGGAAGTTCGGAGCCATTGCTCCCGTGCGGCCGCTCCAGCACGACCCCTTCGGCGCCCGGCGGGCGGCGGAAGGCCTCGGCGAGCGATTCCGGTGTCGGCGGCGCCAGGTTCAGGCCCGGCGCGGCCTGCCCGTTCGTCCCGGGCTGGTACAGCTTGTCGAAGGCTCCGTCGACGCCGCGCGGCCTGCCGAACGTGGCCGCCTGCGCCGGATCGACGGCGGGCCGGGCCAGCGGGCGCGGCGCCAGCCGATCCCCCGCCGGGTCACCAGGCTGCTGCGGATTCGCGTTCGGCTGCTCGGTCATCATTCCCCGGGGCTGAGATCAGGTTGGCCGGACGCGAGAGTACGCCAAGCCTTGACCTGGATTCTGCCGTGACCACGGTGAAGTGCGCGTTGATTCCCCGGAACGCCAAGAAATGTGACACTTGCGGCAACCATGTCTCACATCTGGCAGTCTAACGGGCATGTCGGAGAACCCGGGAGCCCCTTTCCCGCCCCAGAACGCCCCTCACCAGCAATGGCCCCAGCAACAGTGGTCTCAACCCCAACAGCAGTGGCCTCAGCAGCAGGGCTGGCCGCAGCAGCCGCCCAAGAAGAAGGGCCTGTCCACCAAGGTGAAGGTGCTGCTGCTCGTCGCCGCGCTCGTCGTGGTCGGCGGCGGGATCGGCCTGGTCGTCGTGATGAAGTCGGTCGCGGGGCCGGAGAAGCAGGCCGGGAAGCTGACCGAGGGCGACTGCGTCGTGCTGACCGGATCCGGCAAAGGGGCCGACGCGGTCAAGACGCCGTGCGACTCGCCTCAAGCGCCGTACGCGGTGAGCCTCACCGGCATCGACAAGGGCGATTGGGACTGCAAAGAGGGCTTCTACAGGTACGCCGTCCCGACGCCGATGCGCGGGGAGGGCGTCGCCCTGTGCCTGGCGATCAACGCCAAGGTCGGGTTGTGCTTCGACGACATCGGGAGCAAGACCCCGCCGCCGCTGAAGGACTGCGGCTCGGCGCGGCTGAGGATCAGCGAGGTCTTTCCGCAGATGAGCGTGGTGAACAGTCCGTGCAAGGAAGGCACGGCCGAAGTCATCTCGTACGCCAGCTACGGGACTTCGAAGTTCAAGAGCGCGACGATCTGCTTCGTCAAACCCTGATCAAGCAAACCCTGACGAAGCAGATCAGCGGGCCGACACGGGTACGGGCAAGCTCGACGTGCTCGTCGGGCTCGGGGTGGGGCTGAAGCTCGGGCTGGGCGACGGTTCCGGCTTGGCGCCACCCAGCTGCGCGGGCAGCAGGCCGGCGTTGACGCCCTGCGGCGGCACGAAACCCGTGTTCGGCTGGTCTTCGGTGCCGTCACCCGAGGTCGCCACCAGGGCCAGGGCGCTCAGCACCAGACCCGAAACGACGACTCCGGCGCCCTGCGCGTACTTCCGCCGGGCGAGGCCGAACCGCCCGCCGCCGAGAACGTTCGGAGACTGGCCCAGGGGCGCCGATGATCCCAACGGCGTTGTCCCCGATCCCAACGGCGTCGTGCCGCCCAGCACTCCGGTGTCACGAAGGCCGGCGACCCTGTCGGGCCGCTGGATGGCCACCAGCTGGCCGTCCGCCGTCATCGCCAGGTTGTCCGGCGTGCCGGGAAGTTCGGTGTTCTGCGGGATGGAGCACAGGCTGGCCAGGAAACCCGCCGACATCGACGGGGCTCCGGCCTGCTTCACGGCCGCGACGGCCTGACGCTGCGCGGCGACGTCGCCCGCGCAGGACCGGCAACGGGCGATATGCGCCGAGGCCCTGTCCTGAGCGCCGAGGGACAGCTCGCCGTCCACGAAGGCGACGATGGCGTCCGGAAGCAGATGCGACTCGGGGAGTCCCCAGCCTCGCGGTGCGGTCATACCCCCACCTTCGCAGACTCCCGCGCCTCGGCGCGACGACGCTCCAAAGATGCACGAAGTGCCTGGCGACCGCGGTGGATCCGGCTGCGCACGGTGCCGAGCTTGACACCGAGAGTGGCACCGATCTCCTCGTACGAGAGGCCTTCGACGTCGCACAGCACGACCGCGGCACGGAACTCGGGCGGCAACTCGTCGAGCGCGGCCTGCAGGTCCGGGTCGAGATGGGTGTCCGTGTAGACCTGCTCGGGGCTCGGGTCGTCACCGACGATGCGGTCGGTGTCCTCGGGGAGGCCTTCCATCCGCACTCGCGAGCGGCGGCGGGCCATGTCGAGGAAGAGGTTCGTGGTGATGCGGTGCAGCCAGCCCTCGAACGTGCCGGGCTTGTAGGACGCGAGGGAGCGGAAGACCCGGATGAAGGTCTCCTGCGTCAGGTCCTCGGCGTCGTGGGCGTTACCGGTCAGGCGGTACGCCAGCCGGTAGACGCGGTCGGCGTGCTCACGCACGACCTCGTCCCACGAGGGTGGCGTCCATGCGGCCTCGTCCACCGTCACCGGTGTGACCTGGTCCGCGTGCTGGTCTTGCATCGTGTCCTGCATCGGGGAAGTAGGCACCTCCATCAGCGTCTTCTCCCAACTACTCCACCCAACGCGGGCGATGTGCACGGTGTTCCCGTTGTCGAGACCCAGTCTGTCCGGCCTGCTTATGTTTCTAGTGAGACTGGACTGAGAAGAGGCTGAGAAGTCGGTACCAGGGAGTCTTCTGCTCTTTTGGTGATAGGCAGCGCTAACCTCCGCGTGTGAATTCCGGGACGCATGCGGGCTCCCCTGCCGAGGCCGCCGACGCCGACCTCGTCGACGGGTACCTCCCCGACGACGAGGTTCTGGCCACCGCGCGGGCGCGGTCGGCCGATCTGGGATGCGGTCCGCTGAGCGCGGGCGCGGGTGCGACTCTGCGTTTTCTCACCACGACGCTGCGGGCGAAGGCCGTCGTCGAGGTCGGGACCGGGGCAGGCGTGAGCGGATTGTGCCTGCTCAGGGGCATGGTCGACGACGGGATCCTCACTTCGATCGACATCGAGCCCGAGTACCACCGGGCGGCCCGGTCGGCGTTCCGGGAGGCCGGCTACCCGCCGGGGCGGACCCGACTGATCATGGGCCGCGCGCTCGACGTCCTCCCCCGGCTCACCCCCGGCGGCTACGACCTGGTGTTCGTCGATTCGGCGCCGGTCGAGTACCCGAGTTGCTACGAGAAGGCCGTCGCGCTGCTCCGGCCCGGCGGGATACTGGCGTTCCACAACGTCTCCGGCGCCAGGGTGACCGATCCCTCACGACGCGATCCGGACACCCTCGCGCTGCGCGAGGTCGCGCGGGCCTTCCGGGAGGACGACCGGCTGGTCCCGGCGCTGCTGCCGGTGGGCGGCGGGCTGCTGGTCGCCGCGATCGCGTAGCAAGGGACCTTTGCTATCGCCGGGGGCTGAAGGACGCCTTCGCCCCATCTGACGTGGCGAAGGACGCTTTCACCACGTGAGATGCGGGGAAAGTCCCCTTCAGCCGCGTCCCGGCCACCACGGCGGCCGCGGCGAGCGCCAGCCAGCCCGCGGTAAGCACGATCAGCCAGGTCCAGCCCGCGTGTCCGTAGACGGTCGCTCCGACGGCGCCGCCGATGCTGCTGCCGAGGTAGTACGAAAGCGTGTAGAGCCCGCCCACCTGGCCTCGGGCGTTCTCGGGCGCCTCCGCGGCGGCCCAGCCGTTGGCGACGGCGTGCGCGGCGAAGAACCCGCCGGTCAGCACCACGAACCCGGCGATGACCATGGGCAGCGAGTCGGACAGCGTCAGCGCGGCGCCGGCGATCGTGAGCAGCAACGCGCCGGTGAGTGACCGGCGACGGCCGAACCGGCCGACGACCTTGCCCGCGGTCGCCGACGAGACCGAGCCCATCGCGTAGGCGAGGAAGACGAGCGACGCGATCGCGGGCGAGAGGTTCAGCGGCTCGCCGGTCAGGCGGAACCCGGCGGCGTTGTACAGCGCGACGAACGACCCCATCGCCAGCAGCGCGACCGCGTACTGGACCAGCAGGACCGGCTTCCGCACCGCCGCGCCGAGGCCCGCCAGCACCGCCCGACCCTGCTCACGCAACCGCTCTGACCTGCGACGATCCACCGAAGTGAGAGCAAAGGTCCCTTGCTCCCCCGGCGGCAGGGCCAGCACCGTGACCACCGCGCAGACCAGCCCGATCACCGCGACGACGATCAGCGCGCCGTGGTACCCGAACGGACCGGCGGTGAACCCGGTCGCGAGCCGTCCGATCATGCCGCCGACGGTGTTCCCGGCGATCATCGCGCCGACCGCCGCCGCGAGCCCGGCCTTGCCCAGCCGTTCCGCGAGGTAGGCCGCGGCCACTCCGGGGAACCCCGCGATGGCGACCCCCTGCAGCGCCCGCAGCACGAGCAGCGCCGGATAGCTCGGCGCCAGCGGCAGCAGGAAACCGAACACGACCGACGCGACCACCGAGGCGATGATCACCGGACGCCGTCCCACGACCTCGGAAAGCGCCGCGATCGGCAGCACGGCGATCGCGAGCGCGCCGGTCGCGACGCTCACCGCGAGCGAAGCGCCACCGGGATCGAGGTGGTACTGCTCGGCCAGCTGCGGCAGCACCGACTGCGGCGCGTAGAGCAGGGCGAACGAGGAGATCCCGGCCGCGGCGACGGCGATCGTCACCCGGCGGGTGGTTCCGGTGGCAGACACGATCCTGAAGCTAAGCCTGGCTAACCAATACGTCTAATACGATCATCTGCCACAATCGATACTGTGCTGAATGAAAGGATGACCGCCCAGCTAGCCCCCCAGCTCGCGCTGCTGACCGCACTCCGCCGCACGACGAACGTCACACGCGCGGCCGAACTGCTCGGCGTCCCCCAGCCCACGGTGAGCCGCCGGATCTCGGCGCTCGGCGAGGCACTCGGCGCCCCTTTGACGGTCCCCGACGGCCGCGGCATCCGGCTCACCCGGGCCGCCGAACTGCTGGCCGACGCCGCCGAACGCGCCCTCGCCGCCGTCGACGCCGGAGTCCGCCAAGCCCGCGAAGAGGTCGACCCCGGATCCGGGCACGTCGTCCTCGGCTTCCTGCATCTGCTCGGCCGGTCGCTGGTCCCCACCCTGCTGCGCGGCTACCGCGCGGACCATCCGGGAGTCCGGTTCACCCTGATCCAGGGCTCACGGCAGGACATGGTCGACAGGCTGACCAGCGGCGAACTCGACCTCGCGCTGCTCGCGCCCGCGCCCGTCGACGACCCGCTGCTAGACACGGCCGTGCTCGCCGAGCAGGAGATCTTCCTCTCCGTCCCGACGTCGCATCGCCTCGCCGACCGGCCCAGCGCCGCCATCGAGGATCTCAAGGACGAGGAATTCGTCCTCCTCGAAACCGGCTACGGCCTCCGCACCATCACCGACGAACTGTGCGCCGCGGCCGGCTTCGAACCGAAGATCGCCTTCGAGGGCCAGGAGTCCGACACCGTCCGAGGGCTCGTCGCGGCCGGGCTCGGGGTGGCGCTGCTCCCCCGGTTCGAGCCCGGCAGCCCGGCGGGTGTCGCCGAAGTCCCGCTGGTGCCGCCGGTCGGGCGGACCATCGGGCTGGCGTGGCGCAAGGACGTCGTCCTGCCGCCCGCGGTCCTGCGGTTCCGGGAGCGGGTTCGCGCGCAACACTGGTGACGATCGTCAGGGTCGGTCCCTACCGTTCGTCCACTGTGGCGGACCCGTGTTTTTCGCTAACTTCGGGTGAATGTACGACGACATCGTGGGGTTGGCGGGCGCGAGCCCTGGTTGGCTCCAGGCGGTCGGCGTCCTGTTCACCGAAGCAGGACTGCTCGCCTTCGCCGCGCTCTTCGTGTGGATGATCTGGCGGGCCCGCGCTTCGCCCGTCCGGCTGGCCACGGCACTGCTGCCGCCCGCCGCGACCGCGATCGCGTACCTGATCAGCGAAGCGGTGAAGAGCGTGATCCAGGAAGACCGGCCGTGCCGGCACCTCGTCACGCTCGTCGCGTGCCCGCCGACCGGCGACTGGTCCTTCCCGAGCAACCACTCCACGATCGCCGCGGCGGCCGCCGTCGGACTGGCACTCGCCTGGCGGCGACTCGCGCCGTGGGTAATCCCGGGCGCGCTACTGATGGGCTTCTCGCGGGTCTTCGTCGGCGCGCATTACCCGCACGACGTTCTCACCGGACTCGTCCTCGGCGCTGTGACGGCGTGGCTCGTGTTCCGGTACCTGTCAGGCCCCGCGACCAAGCTCGCCCGGCGGCTCACCGCCCATGCCGGAGACGCGCCGACCCAGCCCATGCCGCGGGTGCCGCTGCGGGGCGATAGCAAAGGTCCCTTGCTCCCGCCCCGCAGGTAACCGCAGGTCAGGCGTAGGAGGCGACCAGTTCGACCAGCGTCCGCGCCGCGAAACCGGTGGCTCCCGGCACGACGTCGGCGTAGGTCTTGTCGGCCCGCGCGGGGCCGGCGATGTCGAGATGCGCCCACGGCACGTCGCCGACGAACTCCCGCAGGAACAGCGCCGCGACGATGCCGCCGGGGCCGCCGGGCGCCTGCCGGATGTCGCCGAGCGAACCCTGCACGGTCTCTGCCAGGTCCTCCAGCAGCGGCATCCGCCACCAAGCCTCGCCGACCCGCTCGCCCGCCTTCGTGACCCGCTCCGCGAGCGCGTCGTCGGTGGCGAACACGCCGCCGGTCCGGACGCCGAGAGAGACCTTCATGGCGCCGGTCAGCGTCGCCGCGTCGATCACGGCGTCCGGCTTGTGCTTCTTGATGCCGTAGGCGAGCGCGTCGGCCAGGACCATGCGGCCCTCGGCGTCGGTGTTGCCCACTTCGGTCGTCTTGCCGCCGTAGTGCCGGACGATGTCGCCGGGCCGGTACGACGAACCGGACACGTGGTTCTCGGCGGCGGGGACCAGCCCGGTCACCTTGACCGGCAGGCGCAGCGCGGCGATCGCGCGGACGGCGGCGATGATCGCCGCACCGCCCGCCATGTCGGTGCGCATGAGGTGCATGCCGTCGGCCGGTTTGATCGAAAGGCCGCCGGTGTCGAAGGTGATGCCCTTGCCGACCAGCAACAGATGCGTCGTCGCCCCACGCGGCCGGTACTCCAGTTCGATCAGCCGCGGCGGCGCGGCCGAACCGCCACCGACGGCGAGGACGCCGCCGAAGCCCTGTTCGGCCAGCCACTTCTCGTCCCTGGCCGTCACGGTCAGGTTCGGGATGCCGCCGGACACCCGCGCGGCCGTGTCGGCGAGCCAGGCGGGGGTCTTGATGTTCGACGGCGTGTTCGCCAGATCGCGCGCGAACGCGGCGGCCGCGGCGAGTTCGCGGATCCGCTCCAGCGCCTTCTCGTACGCGGGCACGGCGCGTTCGTAGCGAGTGAGCAACCGCACGGCCCGCAGGCCCGGCTTCGGCTCCTCGGCCGTCACCGTGAACCGGTAGCCGCCGAGCAGCAGCCCGAACGCGAGCTCCTCGATGTGCTCGGCGCCCGCGTCTTCGGGCAGTTCGACGGCGAAGGTGCGGAACGCCTTCTGCCCCGCCTTGACGTCTTCGTCCAGCGCCGCCGAGACGGCGCGGACCAGCGCGGCACCGGCCTTGCGGTACTGCCGCGGTTCGCCGTCGCCGACGCCTGCCAGCCAGCGGGTGCCGCCGGTCGGCACGGTCTGCACGTCGCCGGCCTTGCCGGAGGGCCGCACACCGCCGATCTCCGCGAGTCCGGCGTCACCGTCCTCTTCGGACGGCACCGCGATCAGCGTGGCCAGCGGCGTACCGCGCCGCAGGTCGTCCGAGACCTCGAGTTCGAGCAGCTTCCCCGGAACGGGGGGTAGCGGGTTACGCACAGTGAGCGACCTCCGGGCGCAGATGAACCGCGACCCCGGCCTCCGAAGGGAGACCGGGGTGCGGGTGGTTGAACGTTGGTGCGGTCCGGCTCAGCCGGTGACCTCCTGCAAGGCCGCGCCGAGATCCTTCGCTTCTTCCGCGGAGAGTTCGACGACGAGGCGCCCACCACCTTCCAGTGGTACGCGCATCACGAGGCCCCGCCCCTCCTTAGTCACTTCGAGGGGACCATCTCCGGTCCGGGGCTTCATGGCCGCCATAGCGTGCTCCCTCCGTCTCAACCGCGCGCCCGGGTCGCGCTCGTCAAAGCCAGCCGGGTCTACTGTCCATTGTCCCTCATCAGCGGCCGAGCGCGAACGCGGACCGATCTTTTGCCGCCGTATCGGTGCTGGTATGCGGCTCGCGAGGCTGAAAGACTCCTCTCAGACCGCAGTTTCGCCGACTAGGAGATCCCGTGACCACATCCGACGTTCTGCTGACCGCCGACGCCGATGGCGTGCGCACCTTCACGCTGAACCGGCCCCAGGCGTACAACTCGCTGACCGTCGAACTCAAGGAACTGCTGCTGGCGGGCCTGACCGAGGCCGCGGCCGACGACAGTGTCCGCGCGGTCGTCCTGACCGGTTCGGGCAAGGCGTTCTGCGCCGGGCAGGATCTGAAGGAGCACGTCGGACTCCTGCAGGCGGGTGACCCGGCGCCGCTACACACGGTCAAGGAGCACTACAACCCGATCGTCAAGACCATCGTCGGGATGCCGAAGCCGGTCATCGCCGCGGTGAACGGCCCCGCGGCCGGCGCGGGCGCCGCCTTCGCCTACGCGAGCGACCTCCGGATCGCGGCGACGTCGGCGAACTTCCTGATGGCGTTCGCGAACGTCGGCCTCGGCCCGGACTCGGGCGCGTCGTGGACGCTGCAGCGGCTGATCGGTCTCGGCCGCGCGGCCGAACTGATGCTGCTGGCGCGCACTGTCGACGCGGCCGAAGCGCTGACGCTCGGTCTGGTCAGCGAGGTCGTCCCGGACGAGGAACTGGCCGCCCGCGCGCAGAAGGTCGCCGCGAAGCTCGCGGCCGGCCCGACGGTCGCGTACGCGAAGATCAAGAACGTCCTGTCCGTGGCCGCCGAGTCCTCGCTCGAAGAGGCGCTGGACGCCGAGGACGCCGCGCAGTCCGCGCTGGGCGCGACCGCCGACCACACCGAAGCCGTCGAAGCGTTCGTGGGCAAGCGCAAGCCGACCTTCCAGGGCAAGTAGCGCTTGAGGTCTCGTGAGTGGTGAGTGTCGTTCTAACGACAGTTACCACTCACGAGACCCAGTGCTCACTTGCGCCTTTTGACGGCCCTGTAGTGCCGCGTGGCTTTAGCGACGTCGGCTGCGGCGAAGGCGGGTGCTCTCTCGGGGTGGGCCTGATCCCCGTCGCCTACACCACGCGGTCTAAGCGGCCCGGAAGCAGTCCTTCACGTGGTCGTCGACCATCCCCGTCGCCTGCATCAGCGCGTAACACGTCGTCGGGCCGAGGAATACGAAGCCGCGCTTCTTGAGTTCCTTCGCCATCGCCTTCGACTCGTCGGTGATGGCCGGGACGTCCGCCATCCGCCGCGGACGGGCATGCGAAGAAGGCGCGAACGACCACAGCAGGTCGTCGAGCGAGCCGTCGAGTTCCGAGATCGCCCGCGCGTTGTTGATCGCCGCCAGGATCTTCGCCCGGTTCCGCACGATCGACGCGTCTTCCATGAGACGGGAAACGTCGCCGTCGGTGAAGACGGCGACCTTCTCCGGCACGAAGCCGGCGAACGCCTTCCGGAACGACTCCCGCTTCCGCAGGATCGTGATCCAGGAAAGCCCGGACTGGAACGACTCCAGGCACAAGCGCTCGTACAGCTCCTCGTCACCGTGGAGCGGGACGCCCCATTCGGTGTCGTGGTACGCCACGTAGTCCGGGGCCGAGTTGCCCCATGAGCACCGCTTGATCCCGTCCGTGCCCAGCAGCCCCGCCTCAGCCAACCCGATACCCCTCCGCGTACTTCACGAATTTCTGCAGGCACAGCCGCAGTCCCAGTTCGAAACCCGGTTTCGCGACCGGCCAGCCGAGCCGTCCGACGACGCCGAACGGCGGCCGCAGATGCTCCGCCCAGACGAACGTCGAAGAATGCGGCCCCTTCTCGATCACCTGGAACACCCCGGTGCCCTGCACGATCTTGCCGAGGTGCTTCACGACGCACCGCAGCGGTGGCTCCCAGCTGGTGATCTCCATGGTGTCGGTGAACCCGATCCCGGCGATGCCGGTGAACGCCGAAAGCTTCGAGCCCACACTGCGCCCGTTGCCCTCGACGACCTTGACCTCGGTGCCGAGCATCCATTCACCCTGGCGTTCCCAGTCGGTCAGGGCGAGCCAAGCCGTCCCGGCCGGCACCGCGACGTCGACGGAGACGACGACATCGGTCACCTGGCGCCCTCGCGCTCAGCCTCCAGCTCGGCCACCTTGGCGCGCAGGTCCTCGATCTCGACGCCGAGCCGCCGCATCACCCAGTCCACTTCGGACATCTTGTAGCCGCGCAGCACCATCTGGTAGCGGACGGCGTGGACGTCCTCGGCGGTGATGTCCTCGGCGGGCAGCCTGGTCGGCGAACTGCCGGGCGGCAGCGGGGCGAGCTCCTCACCCCGGCCGAACACCACGGCGGCCAGCAGAAACACCACCGCGGCCACCAGCAGCATGACTACGAGATAGATCAGGGCGGTCGTCACGCCACGATCGTGGCACACGAACGCCACGATCGTCGCGCCAGCAACGCGAGTCGCACGCTGAGCACCGCCCAGAAAATCATCAGGATCCCGCACGGCACGGACAGGAACAGCCGCGACGCGTCCAGGATCCCGGTGGCGAACACCATCAGGGCGACCGAAAGCAGGTTCAGCCCGACGGCCTCGCCGATCAGCACGCCGGTGGTCTTCACCAGCCGGACGCTGTCCATCCGCCGGGAGAGCCGTCGCATGCAGAGGAGCGCGAACACCCCCAGCACCGGCACGACGTAGACCGAGGCGTGGGTGAACTGGGCGACGTAGTGGTACCAGGACGGGGTGGGCGTCGTGAGCCGCGACCAGTCGCCGAAGGTCCACTTGCGGGCGAACTCCCAGGCCAGCTGCATCAGCGGCACGCCGAGGATCAGTTTCCAGAGGGTGCGGGTCCCGGCGTGCATCCCCAGTTCGGCCTGATAGTCCCGCGCGATCAGCTGCACCGGCCCGAAGTCTTCGACGGCGCGCCGCTGCGCGTCGTGTTCGCTCCAGCCGCCGTCGCGGTAGGCGTCGGCGGCGTCGTTGAGCCCGTCCCGTGCCTCGCGCAGCAGATCCCGCTTCGCCGTCACGGGGCCGTCCAGCCGCGTGCGCAGCTCGCCGAGGTAGGCCTCGATCACCGTCATGCCGTGGTTCTCCAACTCCGCGCGACGACCGTGAGCCGCGTGCTGAACAAGATCCATGTTCCGGACAGGGCCGCGCAAGGCACGCTGACGAACAGGCGGGCGGGCTCCAGCAACCCGGTCGCTCCGCCGTACGTCGCGACCGCGAGCAGGTTCAACCCCAGCGCGCCGGCCAGCGACCACGAGACCACGCGAGCGACGAACGGCCCTTCCCGGCGACGCGAGAGCAGCCGGGCGACGATCACCCCGCCGACGGCGACCACCGGGGACAGCGCGGCCAGCGTGTCGGCCGTGCCGATCGCGCGGTAGTACCAGGATGGCGGCTGACCCAACCGTGTCCAGTCCCCGGAGCTCAGCACCCGCGCGAGATCCCAGGCGAGGATCAGCAGCGGGACACCGACGATCAGCTCCCACAGGACGCGGATGTCGCGCCGCAGCCCCAGTTCGGCCTGGTAGTCACGGGCGATCAGGTCTGCCGGACCGAAGTCGGCGACGGCACGGTGTTCGGCGTCGTGTTCGGTGACACCGCCCGCGCGGTAGGCCTCGGCCGCGTCGTGCAGACCGTCCCTGGCCTCGGTGAGGAGATCGGCTTTCGCACTCGCCGACCCGCTCAGCCGCCTGCCCAGGTCGCCGACGTAGGCCTCGATGGCGCTCATGCGGTGACCAGGGAACGGGACCGGAAGGCCGGCGAGAGCAGCCAGAAGCTGAACGCCGCCCAGCCGATGGACAGCACATTGCACGACAGGCTCATGTTCATCCTGGACGGGTCGAGGACCGCCGTGCCGAGGGCGAGCAGGAGCATCGCCACCAGGTTCGCGATCGCCGCGGCCGCCACGGTCCAGCGCGCGAAGCCCGCCAGTCGCGTGCCGTCGAGCCTGCGTCCCAGCAGACGGGTGCCCAGCAGCGCGGCCGCGCCGATCACGGGCGAGACCACGACGAAAAAGCCGGACAGGCCGACGACGGAGAAGTACCAGTCCGGGGTCGGCTTGTTCAGGTTTCCCCAGTCCCCGTAGGTCCAGACCCGCGCCAGTTCCCAGGCCACCTGGAACAGCGGGACACCGACGATGACCTTCCACAGGGTGCCGATGTCGCCGCGCAACGCCAGTTCGGCCTGGTACTCGCGGGCGATCACGGCGGCGGGACCGAAGTCCGCGACGGCCCGGCGTTCGGCTTCCGCTTCCTCGGCACCGCCTTCGAGATACGCCTCGGCCGCGTCGGTCAGACCGTCCCTGGCCTCGGTGAGCAGATCAGTCTTGGCCCCCGCCGACCCGCTCAACCGTCTGTCCAGGCCGCCTATGTAGGCCTCGATCGCGCTCATGCCGTGCTCCCCCCGAGGACACCGCCGATCACGGTGGTGAACTCCTGCCACTCCGCCCGCTCCGCCGACAGGGCCTTCTGCCCGGAGCGGGTGAGCTTGTACGTACGACGTTTGCGGCCGGACACGACATCCCATTCGCTGGCGAGGAACCCGGCGCGCTCCAACCGGCGAAGCGCCGGGTAGACGGTGCCCGTCGGCAGGTCGAGCGCACCGTCACTGCGGAGCTGGAGCGCCTCGATGATGGCGTACCCGTGGAGCTTCCGGCCGTCGAGGACGGCGAGAAGCAACGCGTCGAGGTGCCCGCGCAGGCTGTCGGCCTTCATAGATAGACAGTCTACACATCGCCGACTCACAGGGTAGTCAGGTCTTTCCACCGGTCACCTCAGGGAATTACCCCGAGATCGCCCCGATTTCATAGATTTCGTGGCTACATGTAGCCAGACTACGTATACAGTGCCTCGACATGGACGCACTCCCGATCGCGAGACTCCAGTTCGCGACGACGACCTCGTTCCACTTCCTGTTCGTGCTGCTCACACTGGGGCTCGTGACACTCGTCGCGGTGATGCAGACACGCTCCGCGCTCGGCGGCAAGCCGGAACTGACGCGGATGACGCGCTTCTGGGGCAAGCTGTACGTGATCAATTACGCGCTGGGAATCGTCACCGGAATCGTGATGGAATTCCAGTTCGGACTGACCTGGACGGGTCTGTCCGCGGTCGCGGGCGACGTCTTCGGCGCGCCGCTGGCCATCGAGACGCTGGTGGCGTTCTTCGCCGAGTCGACCTTCCTGGGGCTGTGGATCTTCGGCTTCTCGAGGATGAACAAATGGGTCCACCTGACGCTGATCTGGCTGGTCACGCTGACCGCGTACGCCTCGGCGCTGTTCATCATGGTGGCGAACTCGTTCCTGCAGAACCCGGTCGGCACCCATGCCGAGAACGGCGTACTGAAACTCGACGACTTCGGCGCGCTGTTCACCAACCCGGCGCTGGCGATGTCGCTGCCGCACGTGCTGAGCGCGGCGCTCATGACCGGCGGCTTCTTCGTGGTCGGGGTCAGCGCGTATCACTTCATCAAGCGCACCAAGGAGATCGAGTTCTTCCGGCGGTCGATGCGAGTCGGCGTGCTCGCCTCGCTGCTGGGCAGCGCGATGGTGATCGGCTTCGGCTTCGCGCAGTTCGGCCCGCTCGGGGAGTACCACCCCGACAAGCTCGCATCACCCGAACCGCTGGTCGGCGCCCCGCTGGGGCTCATGATCCAGATCGGGTTCGTCGCCTTCCTCGCCTCGATCCTCGGCACGCTGCTGCTGTTCCGGAACTGGATCACCAAGGTGCGGCCACTGCTGTACGTGATGGTGCTGGCGATCCCGCTGCCGTTCTTCGCCGCGATCTCCGGCTGGCTGGTGCGGGAGATCGGCCGTCAGCCGTGGCTGATCCGCGGCCACCTGAGGACCGCCGACGCCGTCGCGTCGATCCCGGCGGGACAGATCTTGTTCTCCTTCATCGCTTTCACGGTGCTGTTCGCGGTGCTCGCGATCGCCGACTGGGTGCTGATGTCACGGGTCGCCAAACGCGGCCCGGAACCCGAAGAAGAGGCGCCCGCGCCTCGCCCCGAACTTCCCGTCCTGAGCGGAGTCTGACCGATGGTGATCCTCTGGTGGTGTGTGCTCGGCTTCCTGATCTCGGGCTATTTCGCGCTGGCAGGCTACGACTACGGCGTCGGGATGCTGCTCGGCAGGCTCAGCCGTGACGAGGCCGGGCGACGGCGTGTGCTCGGCGCCTTCGGCCCGTTCTTCCTGGCCAACGAGGTCTGGCTGGTGGCCGCAGTCGGCGTTCTGTTCGGCGCTTTCCCCCATCTGGAAGGGAAAGTGTTCTCCGGGGCGTACCTCCCGGTCGTCGCCCTGCTGCTCGGGCTGGTCACGTTCACCGCGGCGGTGCAGTTGCGCAGCAGGCGGCCGGACGCGGGCCGCGGCGCCTGGACGCTCGGGATCACCGTCGGCGCGTGGGTGACGGCGGTGTCGTGGGGTGTGTTCCTCGGCAATCTCGTCCTCGGCCTCCCGCTCGACGCTTCCGGGAAGCCGGCCGGTGACGTCCTCGCCGTCTTCGATCCGTACGCGCTGCTCTGGGGTGCCGGGTTCGTCGCGCTGTTCGCCTTGCAGGGCGCGGCCTTCCTGGCCGTGCGGGCGCCCGCCGAATTCACCGCCCGCGCGAACCGGATCGCCAAGGCGCTGCTCGCGCCCGCGCTCGCGTTCCTGGTGGTGGCTGTCGGCTGGGGCGCCTTCGAGACCACCGCGTCGTGGTCCGTCCTGCCCGCGATCGTGCTGGCGTTCGGCGCGTTGGGCGCCGCGTTCGCGGCCCTGCGCACGGGACGGCACAAGGCGGCGCTGATCGCCACGATGGTCCTGTCCGCGTCGCCGGTGCTGGCCGTCGGGACCCTGCGCCTGCCGGACGCGTTGACGTCCTCTGTGGACGGTGGGTTCTCCCTGAGCCTGGCGGAAGCGGCCACCACCACCGAAATGCTCGGTCTGCTCACCTACGTCCTGCCTCCCGCGCTGGTGGCGATCGCCGCCGTGCAGTGGGTGACCTGGCGCAGGCACGACGGCCGGGTCGACCAGCGTTCGCTGCTGCACTTCTAGGAGCCTGTGATGCCACCCCTTCCCGGACTGCGGCGCCATTTCGGCGTCCTGGGCCTCCTCGGAACACTGACCGCCGTCGCGATCCTCGTCCAGGCGGACGGTCTCGCGACGCTGCTCACCGGCGGCGGCGTAACCTGGACCCTCGCTGCGGCGATCGCGGTCCGGGTGGCGCTCGCGGGCGTCCAAGGTTCCCTCGGCGGCCGGTTCGCGGCGACGGTCAAAGCCAAGCTGCGCAAACGGCTTCTCGGCACGGAAGCGGCGAACCCCGGCGAGGTCGCGACCTTGGTGACCAAGGGGATCGACGCGAGCGACGCCTACCTGACCGGCTATCTGCCGACGCTGGTGCTGTCGGCGATCGTGCCTGTCGCGGTGGTCGTCCGACTGTTCGCCGCGGATCTTTCGTCGGCGTTGATCATCACCGCGACGCTGCCGCTGATCCCGGTGTTCGCGATCCTGGTCGGGCAGCACACGAAGGCGAAAACGGCCAAGCAGTGGCGGCTGCTTTCCCGGCTGGGCGGGCATTTTCTCGACGTCGTGCGCGGGCTCGGCACGCTCAAGGTGTTCGGTCGCGCCGAGGCGCAGGCCAAGACGGTGCGGGCGATGGCGGACGCGCATACGGACGCGACGATGCGCACGCTGCGGGTCGCGTTCCTGTCCGCGCTGGTGCTGGAACTGGTGGCGACGCTTTCGGTGGCGCTCGTGGCGGTGCCGATCGGTTTCCGCCTGTTGGAGGGCGGAATGGTCTTGCACACCGCTGTCCTGGTGCTGTTACTCGCCCCCGAGGCGTACCTGCCGCTGCGGGCGGCCGGGGCGAAGTTCCACGCCAGCGCGGAAGGGCTCGCCACGCTGCGGGAGGCGCTGGCCGTCCCGTCGGACGACGTCGTCCGCGGTTCGCGGGTGGCCCGCCGTGGTGCGCCGCGGATCGAGCTGGAAAAGGTGAGTGTCGCGTACGGCGACGAGGTCGTCCTGTCCGAAGTGGACATGACGATCGAGGCCGGCGAGCACGTCGCGCTCGTCGGTCCCAGCGGTTCCGGGAAGAGCACGCTGCTGGCTGTCCTGCTGGGCTTCGTCACGCCGACGTCCGGCCGGGTCCTCGTCGACGGCGTCGACCTGCGTGAACTGGATCCGGCCGCGTGGCGGGCCGGGGCGGCGTGGGTGCCGCAGCGGCCGACACTGTTCACCGGGACCGTCGAGGAGAACATCGCCATGGGCGGAGTGCCGGACGTCCAGGCGGCGGCCCGCGCGGCGGCGTTCGACGAGGTCGTGCACGGTCTTCCCGACGGTTACCGGACGCGGATCGGGGAACTGGGCGCGCCACTTTCCGCCGGGCAGCGGCAACGGCTCGGCCTCGCCAGGGCGCTGGCCCGCACGGAAGCGGGCCTGGCGTTGCTCGACGAACCGACCGCGCGGCTCGACGCGCGGACCGAAGCGGTCGTGCTCGGCGCGACCCGCGAACTGCTCACCGGCCGGACCGCGGTGCTCGTGGCCCACCGGCCCGCGATGGCCGAGCTGGCCACCCGCGTCATCGAAGTCCGCAAGGGCGCCTTGAAAGAACGGGAACTGGTGTGAACGTCTGGGGTGTGTCCACAAAGGACGTCGTCCGGCTGGTCCGCGCCGGGCTGATCGCGGCAGGCGCGGAGCTGGCCGGGCTGGCGCTGATGGCCACCGCCGCGTGGCTGCTGCTCAAGGCGGCCGAACAGCCGCCGCTGGCTTCGCTCACGGTGGCGATCGTCGCCGTCCGGACGCTGGCGCTGCTACGCGGCGGGCTGCGCTACGCGGAACGGCTCGCCGGGCACGAGGTCGTCCTGCGCTATCTCGGCGCCCTGCGGACCCGCGTGTACACGTCGCTGCTGCCGCACCGGGTTTCCCGGCATTCCGGCGGCGATCTCGTCACGCGCCTGGTGTCCGATGTGGACGCCGTGCAGGACGCGATCCTGCGCTGCCTGCTGCCCGCCGGGGTCGCGGCTTTCGTGGGCGCGGTGTCGACCGCGGTCGCGCTCGTCGTCAGTCCCCTTGCCGGTGTGGTGCTCGCTTTCGGGCTCGCCCTCGCGGGGGTCGGGCTGCCGTGGCTGTGCGTGCGGATCACGCGTGCGGCGGCGGAGAAGAGCGCTCCGGCACGGGCCGACCTCGCCGAACGGTCTGTCGAGCTGATCACCGGGCGCCGGGAGCTGATCGCCTACGGTGTCCATGAGTCCACTGTGGACGCCGCGCACACCGCTGTCGACGCGCTCGCCGTGCGGGACCGGGCGACGGCGAACCGGACCAGCCTGCTGACCGCGGCCGGGATGCTCGTCCAGTTGCCGACCTGCGTCACGATCGCGCTGACAGCCGGGGTTTCACCGCCGGTGACGGCGGCACTGGCCCTGGGCGCGCTGGCCGTGTTCGAGCTGGTCCTGCCGCTGACCGCGGCCGCGCAGCGCTGGGTCGAGGTCCGGGCGTCGGCGGACCGGGTGCGCGCGCTGCTGGCCGAGCCGCCGCCCGCGCGCGGGACGGCGGTACCCGAGCCGGGGCACCTGCGGCTGGAGGGGGTCGGCGTGGTCTTCGAAGGCCGGGCTCCGGTGCTGGACGGCGTCGACCTGGACCTGCCGCCGGGCAAGCGGATCGGGATCCTGGGGCGGAGCGGCGCGGGGAAGACGACGGTGCTGAACGTCCTGCTCGGTTCCGTGGCGCCGACTTCCGGCCGGGCTTCGCTCAACGGTCGCGCTCTCGACGAGTACGACCCGGCACTGCTGCCCACGGTGGTCTCCGGCGCGCTCGCGGACGCGCACGTCTTCCACACGACGGTCCGCGAGAACCTGCTGCTCGCGAAGCCCGGCTCTTCGGACGCCGAACTGCTTTCGGCGTGCGAAACGGCCGGTTTCGACCTGCCGCTGGACCGCGAAGTCGGCTCTGACGGCGACGTGCTGTCAGGCGGGCAGCGCCAGCGGCTCATCCTCGCGAGAGCAGTGCTCTCGGATCCGCCGGTCCTGGTGCTGGACGAGCCCGTCGAGGGGCTGGACCCGGAGCACGGCGACGCAGTCCTGGCGGAAGTCCTCGCGGCCACTCGCGGCACCGTCGTCTTGGTGACCCATCGCGAGTCGCAGGTGGCTGGCTTCGACGAGGTCCTACGACTCGGTTAAGCCGCGGATTTCCCGCATCGGCGGCCTGTCGCTGATCGACACCTCGGCGACTTCCGGCAGCCATTCGTCCTCTGCCTGCACGAACTGGGTGAGCTGGGCCGGGTCGTCGGACTTGATCCCGCAGCGCGCGAGCGCCGTCCCGAGGATCTGCCGCGCCATCACGCCCAGCTGAAGCAGCGAACGGTTGCGATGCTTGCGTACGCCGAGGTTTACCTGCGCAAGCCCTTCAAGGCCGTAGCGCGCTTCGGCGTCGAGGATGAGCCCGATCTCGACGCCATACCCGGCCGCGAAGGGCACTGACTCGAGGAACTCGCGCGTCGCGGCGTACTCGCCGCCCAGGGGCTGGATGAGTGCCGACAGCGACGGGCGCAGCGCCGAGAGGACCGGTCGCGCCAGCAGTTCGGTGACCCGGCCGCCGCCGCTGCTCTCCAGCCGCAGCGGGCGCCGGTAGAAGCCCTTGACCAGGTGGACGCCTTGTTCGCAGAGCAGCGGCCCGAGCAGTGTCGGCACGAACGCCGGGTCCGGGTCGACGAGGTCGGAGTCGAGGAACACGACGACGTCACCCGTCGTCGCGGCCAGCGACCGCCACAGCACCTCGCCCTTGCCCGGCACCGGCGGCAGCCCGGGGAGCACGTCCTCGCGGTGCACCACCCGCGCGCCGGCGCGTTCGGCGAGCTCGGCGGTCGCGTCGGTGGAGCCGGAATCCATCACGACCAGCTCGTCGACGACCGTGCCCAGCAACGGCCGGACCGTGCCGACGACGTCGGCGACGGTGTCCTCTTCGTCGAGTGCCGGTAGCACGACCGAAACCGTCCGGTCACCCTTCGCAGCGACGATGTCGTCGAGCGTCCAACCGGGGTTCTGCCACGTGCGCCGCTCGAACCAACTCATGAGTAGTGATCGTGCCATGCTGGAGACCGACACCTTGTCGATGGAGGAACCTTGCTACCGCTACTCGTCCGATTCGTGCTGGGCCCGCTGGTCAGGGCGCTGTACCGCCCCGACATCCGCGGCGTGGAGAACATCCCCGCCACCGGCCCGGTACTCCTCGCCCCCAACCACCGGGCGGCGCTGGACACCGGCGTGATCACTTTCACGGCGATGCGGCCGGTCAAGTTCCTCGGCAAGGCGGAGTACTTCACCGGCAGCGGTCTCAGGGGCAAGATGATGGCGGGTTTCCTGGGCGGCCTCGGCTACGTCCCGGTGGAACGCGGCAACGCGCAGGCCGGTCTCGCCGCGCTCGAAGCGGCCCGAAAGGTGCTCGACGCGGGCGGCGCTTTCGCGATTTATCCCGAAGGCACCCGCTCGCTCGACGGGCGACTGCACCGCGGCCACACCGGCGTCGCGGCCCTGGCGCTGGCGACCGGCGCGAAGGTCGTCCCCGTCGCGCTTTCCGGTACCGAAGACCTGCAGCCCGAGGGGAAGCGGATCCCGCGGCGCGCGAAGATCACGGTCACCTACGGCGAGCCTCTGGACTTCTCGCGGTACGAGGGGCAGGACTCGTCGCCGGCGATCCGGCGCTCGGTGACCGACGAGATCATGTACGCGATCCTGGAGCTCTCGGGGCAGGAGTACGTCGACTCGTACCACAAACGCCCTGATCAAAGCGCTGCCTGACGCCTCGGCGATAGCAAAGGTCCCCTGCTCCCCCGCTGCCCGCGCGCGGTCCAGGTGGTCGTGAGTGGCGTTTCGGGTTATTGAGGGGTAAGGCAAACCTGGCGTGTTTGTGGACGGTGTCGGTGACTCTGCGCGACACCGGGTCGTTGGCCT
>NZ_JBVJLY010000035.1:0-53031 GCF_055584485.1 Amycolatopsis sp. NPDC102522
ACGGACCTGCTCCAACTCCACCGGTTTCACTCCAGCAGCAGATCACACCAGCACCCTGACCAGCCACAACGACACACCTAACAAAGCACTACTAGGGCGTCTCCCTCGCGACCAGCTCCATCCAGAAGTCCGGCGCGTACTTGGCGATCTTCGAGAACTCCATCTTGCCCGCCGGGCAGGCCCGGTTCGACGCGTCCACGACACCGTTGTTCCAGTGCACGATCGCCCAGACGCACCGGCCGTCCTTCATATGGTCGGTCACCCAGATCTCCAGGTAGTCCGCGCATTCGCGGTACCAGATCGAGCCGGCGGTGTCGTCGCGGTGATCGCGGACGTCCGTGGTCCGCCGGGGGCAGGTGCCGGGAGCGTCGGCGGGACTCGGCCGCCCGACGTTCACCTGCAGGTCCGGTTCGTAGGTGAGGATCGTCCACGGCCATACCCCGGCGACACCGGTCGCGATCAGCACGCCCGCCACCGCACCGGACAGCAGCAGCAAGAGCCTGTGGCCGAAACCGATCCGGCGAGGTGCCGAGGGAGCCTGCCGCACGGGATCACCGAAGGTGAGTTCCACGACGCCGCCTTCGGTCGGCCGGGCGGCCGACCTGGCGAGGACGCCCTGCAGCCCTTTCACCGTTTCTTCGGATTGACCCAAGCCGAGAAGAATGGCACGCAACTCGCCTTGGGTCGGCGGTTCACGCTTGCAGTTCTCGATTTCCGAAATTCGTTCACGCCTGATCCTGAGCCCGTGTTTCGCCGCGCGGCCCGCGACGTTGTCCTGGGTGAGGCGCCGTTCGTCCCGGAGCCGTTTGATCAGTGCGCCGAGCTCTTCGACACCGGTGATGTCCCCGGTGTCGCCGCTTCGGGCTTCCATAGCGCTCCCCTGTCCCTCAGCGCTCTTCGACCGTGCAGACGTAGGTTAGCGACACCGCCTGCGACAGGCGCCCGCGGCCACGTTTGCACTGGTGGACAGGACGTGCGATGTCGCGACAAATTCTCCCGACGTCGCGACGAAGGGACATTCCACGATCTTTCCTCATCCGGCGAAACAAATGAGGAAGGAACTCCTGTGACACACGATCTCACCGGCGCGGCGTGGTTCAAGAGCAGCCGTTGCGGAGGCGGCCCGACCTGTGTGGAAGTCGCTTTCCTGGAAACGTGGGTCGGCGTCCGGGACGCCAAGGACCCGGGCCCCGCCTTCGTCGTCAGTCCCGGGAACTGGTCGGCTTTCGTCCGCCATTGTTCCGGGACGACGGATGATCAGGCATGCGACTCCGCCACGTCGTGAATCAAATCCACCGATTCCGAAGGCGTCAGCGCCAGCGCCTCGACCCGTTCGAACGCGGTGACGTACTGCCCCACACGGCCGGGTTCCTGGGTGAGCCGCCCCTCCGTCAGGTCGTCGGTGTAGACGAACTGCGGATCTTCGGGACGCGGGAAGCCCAAGATGATGAATCCGCCCGCCTGGGCGGGATGCATCCCCGCGGACGACGGCAGGACCCGCACGGTGACGTGCGGGCTCCCCGCCGAGTCGGCCAGGTGCCGCATTTGCGCGGCCATCAGGCCCGGCTCGGGCACCGGACGGCGGAGCACGATTTCGTCGACGACGACCGACAGCCGCGGCGGATTCTCCCGGTGAAGGAGTGCCTGGCGGTCCATTCGCAGTGCGACCCGGCGCTCGGCGACTTCGGGCGTCGAGCCGGCGGCGAGGGACAGCGCGTGCGCGTACTCCCGAGTCTGCAGCAAGCCGGGTATCCACTGCGGCTGGTACTCGCGGATGTCGCCGGCCTCTTCCTCGTAACCGAGGTAGAGGTTGTAGCCGTCGTAGATGACGCCTTCGAGATCCGGCCGTTTGCCTCGCTGCCTCGACACCGTGAGCATCGCCGCCCGGCGGGCGCCGGTCACCGCGTAGAAGTCCAGCAGTTCGCGCAGGTCCAGCGGCCGGACTGCGACTTGACCGGTCTCGATGCGGCTGATCTTGGCGGCCGAGCACTCCAGGCGCGCGGCCGCTTCGTCGAGCGTTCTACCCGCTTTTTCCCGGAGGTTCCGGAGTTCGCCACCGAACCGGCGGCGGTCTTCCACCGCGTCAGACGCCCCTGCCACCCAGACTCCCATCGAAGCAAAAACTACATAATGCAACTCTTGCACTACCGGACACGGCTCGCTAGCGTCCATGCAGAATGCAATATTTGCACGAGGGGGCGGGTCATGGCCGACTGGCTGCACAAACTGATCGACGAGGGCGTCCCGGAGGTGATCGATCGCTTCGGCCGCTGGCTCCTGTACCCCGTCTTCTGGCTGACGACAGCGATCCTCGCCTTCTGGTTCCTCAGCACGGGTCTGGTCTACGGAGCACTGGTCATCGCTCCCCCGCTGATCCTGCTCCTGAGGGCCAGGTTCCACGGCCTGGGCAGGGTCTCGTCCACACTGTTGGTGGTCGCCGGGCTCGCCGCGCTGGTGCCCACGTTCTTCCTCGGGAAGTACAAGGCGGCCGAGAGCGGTCACACGGGTTTGGTCCTGGTCGGCTTCCTCGTCTTCCTGGCCTGGGGCGCCGCCTATCCGGCGATGCTGGACAAGTTCGACGAACGGTTCCAGCTCACCCGGCCCCCAGGCGATTCACGGCGCAGGCTCCCGGACGAGGAACGGAACCAGCTCGCCATGCTCCGTGTCCTCCTGGTCAAGATCGTCATGGCCACCTTGGCCATGCTCGTCGTCGACGCCACGATCGTCGTGATCATCGGCCTACTGGCCTTCCTCCTCCGCAGCCACTGGTCCGCAGCCATCGCGGGTGTGGCGTGTCTGGTCGAGTCCGTCGCTGAAATCGACGGCGTGAACCTCGTCTTCAAGTTCGAGCCGCTGGAGATCGCGGCCGGCCTGCTCGCCGCGTCGATGTGGTGGGACGCGGTCAAGAACCCGTTGTGGGACAGGCAAGCCCGGCTGGCGGTGGGACGATGATCCAGCCGCCCGTCGGCCCGCTACCGCCGCATCCGACGTCGGCCCGCCGCTGGGGCGCCCGATGGATCGACTGGCTCGTACCGTGGCTGGTCACCTCACCGCTCTGGTTCCTGACCGCCGAACGGATCCAGGTCGAGGCCGGGCAGCACGGCTTCGCCTTGGCGGGCAAAGGACTCTTCAAAGCCGCGTTCGGCGGATGGGGCACTCTCGGGGACGCCGCCGACGACGAGGTGGCCGGCCTGTGGGGCACCGTCGTCCTGCTGATCGCGCTGACATTGGCTGTCCAGGTCCTGCTGATCACGGTGTACGAGGTGCTCCTCGTCCGAGCTTGGGGACACACCCTGGGCAAGGCGGCCTTCTCGCTGACAGTGCGCCGCACCGACGGCGGGCGGCTGAACTTCGGCCAGATCTGCGCCCGCACCGCCATCGCCGTCCTCGTCCCCGGCCTCGGCTGGGTGCTGCTCATCGCGGCGATCCTCCAGCTGAGCGTGCTGCTCATGCTGGCAGGCGTCGCGCTCCTGATCTTCTCCGCCGTCGAATGCGGCCTCTTGCGGATGTCGCCGGACGGCAAGACCTGCTGGCACGACCGGCGGGCCGGGTCGGTCGTGGTCCCCAAGACCTGGACGGAACAACTGCGGCAGGCACGCGAGTTCCAGCAGCGTGCCCTCGACGGCGGCGCGACGTTCGCCCGGCAGGTCTGGCAGGCGCCACCGGTCCAGCAGCTTTCCCAGCAGGCTCAGTCGACGTTCCACCAGGTCCGGGAACGGGGACGTCAAGCGATCCAGCGCGACGACGGGCCGCCACGAAACGGGAGGCCGTAGCGAGCGTCTCCAAGACGAGAATCCCTTCCGGATGAAGAAAACTCAGACGATGCCGCCGTTCGCGCGGAGGACCTGCCCGTTGACCCACCGGGCGGGACCGGCGAGGAACGAGACGACCTCGGCGATGTCGGACGGGGTGCCGAGCCGTTCGAGCGGTGGCTGGGCCGCCATGCCCGCGATGGTCTCCTCGTCCTTGCCGTCGAGGAACAGGGCCGTGGCCGTCGGGCCGGGGGCGACCGCGTTCACGGTGATGTCGCGGCCGCGCAGTTCACGGGCGAGGACCAGGGTGATCGCCTCGACCGCCCCTTTCGTCGCGGCATAGGCGGCATATCCCGGCAGGGCGAGACCGAGCACCGAGGTGGAGAAGTTGATGATCGCGCCACCGTCGCGAACGCGGCGGGCGGCCTGCTGATCGACCACGAAGGTGCCGCGGATGTTGGTGCGGTGCAACCGGTCCAGCCGGTCGAGATCCAGCTCGGCCACCGGCGCGAGGTACATGGTCCCGGCGGCGTGGACCACGACGTCAACCCCGCCGAAGGCCTTCTCCGCGGTGTCGAACACGGCTTCGACGGCGTGCTCGTCAGCGACGTCGGCCTGGACCGCGACCGCCTGACCGCCCTCGGCGGTGATCGCCTCGACCGCCGCCCGCGCCTCGTCCTTGTTGCCGCCGTAAACGACGACGACCGCGAACCCGTCGGACGCGAGCCTTTCGGCGGACTCCCTGCCGATGCCCCGCGACCCGCCGGTGACGATCGCTACGCGTGTCATGATCTGCTCCCATCAGGTGTTTCCGCTGATAACACCATCAAGGTAGCATCGATATCGAACCAGCGCTACCGCAATCATGTTATCGTCGATACATGACGTTGACGACGAAAGACCGGATGGTCCGCGCGGCGGCGGACCTCCTGCGGGACGGCGGGCGCGACGCGTTGTCCACGCGTGCGGTCAGCGCCGCTGCCGGAGTGCAGGCGCCGACGCTCTACCGGACCTTCGGCGACAAAGACGGCTTGCTCGACGCGGTCGCCACGTATGGCTTTCAGAGTTACTTATGTGAGAAGCATGGCCTCGGCGAGACCGAAGACCCGGTGGGCGATCTCCGGCGAGGCTGGGACCTGCACGTCGAGTTCGGGCTGTCCCAGCCCGCTTTCTACATGCTCATGTACGGCGAGCCCCGAGTCCGCGAAGCGCGGCAGGAGGCGGACGCGATACTCCGCCGGATCGTCGAACGCATCGCCGAGGCCGGCCGCCTGCGTGTCCCGGTCGAGCAGGCCGCGCAACTGGTGCACGCGACCGGGATGGGCGTGATCCTCTCCCTCATCGCGAGCCCGCCGGAGGACCGTGATCCTGATCTGATCGCCACCGCGCGCGAACACGTGATCACGACCATCACCATCGACAGCGCGGACGAGGCTGACGAGTCTTCGGACATCCCCAGCCGCGCGATCGCGCTCAAGGCCGCACTGGAGAAGGAACCTGATGCCTCACTGACCCCGGCCGAGCACTCGATGCTCGCCGAATGGCTCGATCGCCTCGCGAGGTGAGCTACCGGCCGACAGCCCGCGCGGCCGCGACAGCCTGCCCGGCGTAAGACCGTCCGAAAAGGACAGTGTGCACGAGAAGGGGGAACAGCTGATGCGCCCCGATCCGGTCGGTCCAGCCGTCCGCGAGCGGAGCGACTTCCTGATAGGCGGCCAGAACCCGGTCGAGCAACGGGCAGCCGAACAACTGCAGCATGGCCAGATCGGTCTCGCGATGGCCGCCGTGCGCGGCAGGGTCGATGAGCGAGGCCTCGACGGCTCCCCACAACACGTTGCCGTTCCACAGATCTCCGTGGAGCCGGGCGGGAGGTTCGGCCACCTCGGGAAGCCTGGAGCAGGCCTGCTCCAGGGCAGCTGCTTCGTCATTGTCCAGCGTGCCCTCGTCGACAGCGCGCCGTACGTAAGGCAGAACTCGGTGCTCGGCGTACCACCGCGGCCAGTCGTCCCCCGGCGTGTTCTCCATCGGGGCGAGGCCGATCCACGCGTCGACAGGCCCCTCCGGCGGCGCCGCGCCGAACGCGGGCGCTCCGGCCGCGTGTAGCGCGGCGAGCCCTCTCCCCAGCCGCTCCGCCGCGTGATGCGTCGGCCGCCCGCCGCCGACCAGCTCCGTGACCAGCCATTCGTCGTCGTGGCCGCGAATCTCGGGCACCCGGACGGCACCGGCCTCGCCCAGCCAGCGCAGTCCCGCCGCCTCCACGGGCGTCGCGTTCGGGGCGTGGCCCCGTTTGACGACCACCGTGTCGCCACTGTCCAGTACGACTTCGGTCACCGAGCCCGAGAGACCCCTCTGCTCGGCGACGGCTCGTCCGGTGATCCTCGTGGCCGCCTCTGCAGGCGTCGAAACCTGGGTCATGTCCGCAACCTACCTCCGCCGATCGAGTGAACGCTCGTTGTCTAGAGTGCTCACCGGGGGAAATCCACGCTCTTTCACTTTCGAGGGGAGATCGGTCGTGCCCACACGTCCGAGAGTTCGTCATGCCGTCATCGCCGCGATGCTCGGCGCCACGCTGGTCGGCTGCACTTCGCCATCGAACATCGGCCAGGCGAAGAGCGCCGCCGCGACGACGTCCGAGGAGACGTCGGCCGCCAAGCCGACGACGACCGAGATGCCGTATCTGACCACCACGCCCACGCTGGAGGTCTCCGGCGACGCGGTCAAACCGGGTACGAAACTGAAGTTCGGCGAGCAGGCGATCGTCCCGTTCTACAGCCGCTACGCGAAGGGCGTCGTCGGGCTCACGGTCACCGTCGAATCGGTCAAGGCGCCCGACTCCGATGTCGACAGCCTGCCGCTCAAAGAAGAGGACAAAGCCAAGCTGCGTGGCAAGAACTTCTTCTTCGTTCACGAAAAGCTGACGAACATCGACGGTACGAACCTCGCCGAAGTGACCGTGCCGACCTTGACCGCCAAGACCAGGAGCGGCGGCTGGCCGGGCTCCCTCCTCGGCATGGGGAAAGCCGACGTCGCCGGCTGCGAGGACCAGAACTTCGCGCCGAAGGATTTCTCGGTCAAGGGAGCGGTCTTCGAATCCTGCCAGCTGCACTTCGGGGTCGCGTCGGACCCGATCACGTCCCTGGCCTATACGTCACAGCCTTACGAAAGCGCTGATTCACGCTCCGTGACTTGGCGCAACAAATAGTCCGGCCGGTTTCCCGGCCTCGGTCGGGCGGTACCCGGTCAACGCCCGGAATTCGCGGACGAGGTGCGCCTGGTCGCTGTAGCCGCCCAGGTGCGCCACCTCCGCCCACGCAAGGGACGACGCCCGGTTCAGCAGTGCCAGTACGCGATTGAGCCGGGTGATCCGCCCGACCGTGCTCGGATTCAGTCCGATCTGTTCGCGAAACCGGGCGTTGAGATGCTGGCGGCTCCAGCCGATCTCGTACGCGAGGGTGCCGATGCGGACCGGGCCCGCCGCCAGCCGCTCCCACGCGTATCGGACAGGTGCGGCGAGTCCCGGCCCGCGAGCCAGCCTCGCCGCCAGGTAGTCGTCGAGCAGCCCGAACCGCTCCTGCCAGTCCGCCGCCTCCGCGAGCCGCTCGGTCAGCTCTCCGGCGGGCAGCAGGTCGGACGCCGCGATCGCCGAATTCGTCAGCTCCCGCAACGGGATCCCGAACAACGCGTACGCGCCGAGCGGGGTGAGGCTGACGGCGATCCCGCGCGAAGCCCCGGCCTGCCCGACACGCAACGGCCGGTCCCGCAACCCCAGCACGGGCGAATCCGGGATCTCGCCGTCGTCCTCGGGGCGCCGGGCCGGGGCTTCGAAATCAATCACCCAGGTGAGCACGGACAACGGCGTGACCTGCCAGGAATTCGGGCCCGCGTCGGGGAGGTCGTGCGCGACGTAGCTCGACACATGAGCGGCGAGGGCGGGATGGGGGAACCGGAGAACCCGCTCACCGGGGGCGCGGACGATCTCCCTCCGCGGCACCACGAGCCCCCACCCGTCCATCCCGCCATCTTACTTTCGTTCAAGACCGGAAACGCGGTTCTGCCTAGCGTCCTCCCCATGAAGAAAATCGGGGGTTTCAAAGATCCGGCGGCCGAAAAGCGGTACTTCGCCGCCTATGACCGCGCGATGGCCGAGTGCCCGGAGCCGGGCGCGGTCTTCGACGTCCGGACACGCCACGGCACCACGCGGGTCTACCGCTACGGCGACGGCCCGCCGATCGCCCTGCTTCCGGGGCTCATGGCGACTTCCGCCTGTTACGCGGCGCTGCTTCCCGCCTTGGCCGAGCGCCACACGGTCTACGCGATCGACACTCTCGGCGAGGCGGGCGGCAGTGCGCAAAGGGCGCCCTTCAAGGACATTCGCGACCGTGCGAGCGCTCTCGACGACGTCTTCGAGAGCCTGGATCTGTCCTCGCTGCATCTCGTGGGCGGATCTACGGGCGGCTGGCACGCCGTCAACCAGGCGATCCACTTCCCCGGCAGGCTCGCGTCCATCGGGTTGCTGGACGCGACCACCGTTTCGGCTCCGTTCGCCAGGAAGGTGTTCTGGTACGGCCTGCCCGCGTCCGTGCTCGACAGCGAACGCCTGTGGCGGCGTTTCGTGACGTGGTCCGCCGGCGAGGACATTCTCGACCAGCCCGCGGCGCGGCTGATCCTCGCCGGAATCCGGTCGTATCGCGCGCGGGTGCCGTTCCAGGTGTGCCCGAGCGAGGAGGCGCTGCGGTCCCTTGAAGTGCCCACGCTCGCCCTGTTCGGCGGACGGAGCGCCGTGCACGATTCGGCCGCTGCCGCCGCACGACTGGGAAGCCTGCTCCCCCATGCCGACGTCGAAATCCTGCCGGACGCCGGGCATTACCTCTATCTCCGCCCGGAGGATCGCGAACTGATCATCGACCGCGTCCTCGAGTGGGTCGCTTAGGCGGCGCGAGCGGCCGCTTGGGCGCGCGCGGCGGCCAAGCTGGCCCGGCACGCGAGGATCAGCCGAGCCGAGGCGGCGCTTTCGCCGTGGCCGCACCGGGGACAGGACATCGTGACGGTGCCGGACAGTTCGTCGACGGAAACGGTCAGCGCGGTCGCGCAGGAACGGCACCAGCGGTGCCGGGTGATCGGGTTGACGTGCAGCGGCGAGGCGACGCACTGGTGGATCCAGCGGCCGTGCACGTGGCAGGTCAGCCTGTCGTCCGGGGACAGGCGGCCGACGTCTTCCGCGTCGTCCTCCATCGCCAGCAGAACCGGCAGGGTACGGCTCACCGGGTGCAGCCGCGTGGTCGAGGCCAGTGTCGTGGTGTTCATCGCTTTCTCCCTCCGGCTCTTATCAGGACGTCGAACGGGGAACGCCAGATACGACACGGCCGGGCGGCATTTCGCCGAAGGGCTCCCCCTGCCGGGTGACTTGATCTTGGTCGACTCCAAACCGTTACCCCATTCGGGTTAACCGCGCGTATCTTTCGGATCATGACGGCCACACTCACCAAACTGTCCACATCGGACGGTCGTGGCCGCGACTACCTGCTGCTTCCACCCGCCGGCGGGACACTTCAGGCGTTCGGACCACTCGCCGTCGCGGCTGGCGCGGACGTCTGGGGTGCCGAATATCCCGGGCACGGGGAACGGCTCGCGCAGGCACCGGCGTCCTCGATCGAAGAACTCGCCACGTTCTTGGCCGATGCGATGCCGGTGGACTGGTTCTCCCGCGCCGTGACAATCGGTTTCGGAATGGGCGCCTTCGTCGCGCTGGAAACGGCTCAGCGGCTGGGCGTCTCCCCGGGCGCGCTGATCGTCGTGGACGCGTGCGCCCCGCAGCGGCGCTCGCCGGACAAGAACGCCAAGGCGGGCGCGTCGGCCATGGGACGGGTGTTCGGCCGCACCGGCCTCACCCCTGTCGCGGGCTATCGCGACTCGCCCGAAAGCTGGGAGTACGCCCTGGACCTGCTGGTGGGCGACCTCCAGTTGCTGAACGCCTATCGCGGACCCACCAGGACACGGCTCTCGTGCCCGATCGCGGCGATGCGCGGCACCGACGATCCCGCCTCCGCTTCGGGCGACGACGCCACGGGCGGCTGGCGGGTGTGGACGTCCGGCCCGTTCGTGGGCCGCGTCGTCCCCGGCGGATACCTCGGCGTGCTCGAGTCCGGCCGGGAGGCCGAGTTCTGGGGCCGGATCCACCGGCTGGAAGCGGCCTTCCTCGAAGTCGAACCGGACGTCGCTTAGCCAGGTGACGTACACCGGTGACGTCGTCCGACGGTCGCCGCGCCCCGCTCCGCCTCCGTAATTTCATCCCGTACCAGGTGTTTCGCGGGAGGGATCAGGATGCTCAGCAGGAGAAGGTTCGCGCAGGCCATCGTCGCCGTGACGGCGGGAGCCGGTGTAGCGGGCTGTTCGGCCCAGCCCGCTACGGCACCGGCGGCGGCTCCCGTCACGACCGGCGGGAACACCTCGTTCGGCCCGATCAAGCAGATCGACGCCGGGGAACTCAGCATCGGGTACGCCGAGGCCGGCCCCGCCGACGGCCCGGTGGTGGTCCTCCTGCACGGCTGGCCCTACGACATCCACAGCTACGTCGACGTCACCCCGCGCCTGGTCGCGGCCGGGTACCGGGTGATCGTGCCGTTCCTGCGGGGCTACGGGCCGACGCGATTCCTGTCGAAGGACACCTTCCGCAACGGCCAGCAGTCCGCGATCGCCGCCGACGTCGTCGCGCTGCTGGACGCTCTCAAGATCCAGAAGGCTGTCTTCGGCGGCTTCGACTGGGGCGCCCGCACCGCCGTGATCATCGCCGCGCTGTGGCCCGAGCGGTGCAAGGCGCTCGTCTCGGTGAGCGGCTACCTGGTCACCAACCGGGAGACGAACAAGGAGCCGCTCTCCCCTGCCGCCGAGCTCGGTTGGTGGTACCAGTACTACTTCGCCACCGAGCGCGGCATCCTCGGCTACACGAAGAACCGTCACGACTTCAACAAGCTGATCTGGAAGATCGCGTCGCCGAAGTGGACCTTCGACGACGCGACCTACGACCGCTCGGCGGCCTGTTTCGACAACCCGGACCACGTGGCCATCGTGATCCACAACTACCGCTGGCGGCTCAGCCTCGCCGAAGGTGACCCGAAACTCGACGCCCTCGAACAGAAGCTCGCGCAGGGCCCGGCGGTTTCGGTGCCCACCATCACGATCGGCAGCGACTTCGACGGTCCGAACACCGACGGCAAGGCCTACCGGTCGAAGTTCTCCGGCAAGTACGAGCACCGCGTCCTGAACGGGATCGGCCACAACGTGCCGCAGGAGGCGCCGGAGGAGTTCGCCAAGGCCGTCATCGACGTCGACCGGCTCTAGCGCGCCCCGGTGAGGTGTTCGAGGGCCAGTTGGGAAAGCCGGATGAAGCCGTAGCCGCGTTCCGCCGCCTTGTCCGGATCGAAGTCCTCGAACGCCGACCGGTCCGCCAGCAGATCGGCCGCTGTCTCGCCCTCGTTGAGCGTCGGCGTCGCCAGTTCCGGGACGAGGGCGGCGTCCAGAGCGGCCCGCACCTCGGGATCGGCGCGGAAGGCGCGGGAGCGTTCGGCGAACAGCAGATAGCTGGCCATGTTGGCCTCGGCGCTGGCCCAGACGCCGTCCATGTTCTCCGTGCGCAGCGGCTTGTAGTCGAAGTGGCGCGGCCCGTCGTAGCCACCGTGCTCCAGCAGGTCGACCAGGAAGAACGACGACAGCACGTCGCCGTGGCCGAACACGAGGTCCTGGTCGAACCGCGGGCCGCGCTGGCCGTTGAGGTCGATGTGGAACAGCTTGCCCTGCCACAGGGCCTGCCCGATGCCGTGGACGATGTTGAGCCCGGCCATCTGCTCGTGCCCGACCTCGGGGTTCACGCCGACGATCTCGTGGTTGTCCAGCGTGGAGATGAACGCGAGCGCGTGCCCGACCGTCGGCAGCAGGATGTCGCCGCGCGGTTCGTTCGGCTTCGGTTCGAGCGCGAGCCGAAGGCCGTAGCCCTGGTCGATGACGTACTGGGCGAGGAAGTCGATGCCCTCCCGGTAGCGGTCCATCGCCGCGCGGACGTCCTTCGCGGCGTCGGTCTCGCTGCCTTCGCGACCGCCCCAGAGCACGAACGTCGACGCGCCGAGTTCGGCGGCGAGGTCGAGGTTCCGAAGCACCTTCCGCAGCGCGTAACGACGGACGTCGCGGTCGTTGCTGGTCAGGCCGCCGTCCTTGAAAACGGGGTGGCTGAACAGATTCGTGGTCACCATCGGGACGACGAGCCCGGTTTCGGCGAGCGCGTCCCGGAAGCGCTTCAGATGCCGCTCGCGTTCCGCGTCGGCCGAGCCGAACGGGATGAGGTCGTCGTCGTGGAAGGTGATCCCCCAGGCTCCGAGGTCCGAGAGCCGGTGCACGGCCTCGACCGCGTCGAGCGGGCCCCGGCTCGCCGGACCGAACATGTCGTTCGCCTGCCAGCCCACGGTCCACAGCCCGAAGCTGAACTTGTCCTCGCGCGTCGGTGCCTGAACCATCTCGCCTCCACCTATTAGTTTGATGCCTGAACTTATCGACGCCCACCCCGACGGGTCAAGGCTTTCGTTCAGGCATCGAACGAATACAATCGCGCGATGATCGGCACGCGCCCGGCAGGACAGCACACCGTGCGGCAGCACAACGCCGCCCTCGTCCTCCGCGCGATCGCGGACGGCCCGGGCACGTCGCGGGCCGGCCTCGCCGCCGCCACCGGACTCACGAAGGCCACCGTGTCGATCGTGGTCGACCGGCTGATCGCGGCGGATCTCGTGGCCGAAGGCGAGCCGGAACGACGCGTGGGCCCCGGACGGCGCGGCACCGTCGTCTCCCTGTCCCCCACCGGCCCGCACGGGCTCGGCATCGAGATCGGCGTCGACTACCTGGCGTCCTGCCTGGTCGATCTGACCGGCACCGTCCGGGCCGAGGAGGTCCGGTACGCGGACAACCGGACGCCGCGCGTTTTCCAGCGGGTGTCGGCGTTCCTGCGCAAGGCGCGGAAGCAGGCGGACACGCTGGGAGTACCCGTCGGCGGTGTCGGTATCGCGGTTCCGGGCCTGGTCGAATCCGGCCTCGTTCGGCTCGCCCCCAACCTGGGCTGGCGCGACGTCGACCTCGCCGAGAGGCTCGGCGATACGTTCACCGTCGCCAACGAAGCCAACTTCGCCGCGCTCGCCGAACTCTGGCACGGCTCGGCGTTGCCGGATTTCGTCCACGTGTCCGGGGAGATCGGGATCGGCGCCGGGATCGTGCTCGACCGCGCCCTGTTCGAGGGCGTCCGCGGCGCGGGCGGCGAGATCGGCCACCTGCCGGTGGCCCCCGACGGTCCGCGGTGCTCCTGCGGCGCGAACGGCTGCCTGGAACGGATGGCCGGACAGGAGGAGATCCTGCGGCTCGCGGGCGCCGACACGGTGGACGACCTGGTCTCCGCGCTGGAATCGAAGAACGGTGCGGCGCTTTCGGCGGTCACCACGGCCGCCGGGCACCTCGGCGTCGGACTGTCCACCGTGGTCAACCTGATGGACGTCCCCGCCGTGGTGCTAGGCGGAACCTACGCGAGACTTGAGCCTTGGCTGCGTGAGCCACTCCTCGCCGAATTGGAACGCCGCGTACCGAGCACCGCCTGGTCGCCGGTGCGGGTCATCCGATCGGCGCTCGGCACGGGAGCCGCCGTACGCGGTGCGGCCGGCTCGGTGATCCGCGGCATCCTCGCGGATCCCGAGCACCATCTCACGACTCACTGGCCATCCGATCCGGACGCTCGGGATCGCTGACGTCGGGCAGCAGCGGCGCGATCGCCTGCGCCCGCTGCTCGATGTCCGGACGCTGGGTCCGCCGCGCGTACTCGATGAGGGCTTCCCGGTCTTCCTGCGGCAGCCACCCCTGCTCGCTCCCGGTCTCCAGCCTCACCAGGTGCTGCACCAGCTCCGCCGACTCGGCACCGAAGTCCCGCATGCGGCGCGTCAGCAGTTCCGCCGCGCCGAGGTAACCGTTGTTCCAAGCGTGGACCGCCAGCAGCTGCGCCGTCGCGGCGAGGATGTCGCCGAGATGGAACCCGCCCTCCGCGGCGAGATGCCCGGCGAGCCGGAAACTGCGTCTGCCCTCACCGACCGGCCCCTCCTCGCGAATCGCTTCGAGCAGTGCCCCGACCTGCCGCGTCAGGTAGTCCTGACCCGCGCCCTCCACCGTCACCGCATACCTCCACCCAGTCGCCGCGATCGTAGAAAGGTGTCAATGGGAAGTAGCTCGGATACATCGAATGCCGAACCGTTACCACCCGAATGGAGTGATCGGCGGTGCCTCTCGGTCAACAGGGTGCCACGGCTCCGGTCTCGCCCGCGGGACACCAACCCGGATGCTCGCGCAGCCACCGGTCTCGCTGTCTCTCGACGTCGCGCTGGGTCATCCCGCGGGCGGCGTTGACACAGCCGCCGGTCTGGCACTGGGTGGTCGTCCCCGGCTCGTAGCACTGGCTCGCATCCTTGCGGCAGGCCGCCGCGCGCTGGTCCGACTTGGTCTTGGAGGGAACCTTGATCTTGGCAGGCGCCTTGCTCGTCGCCGTCGCGGCGGTGACCGAGGTGGTGGCGACCGTCGTGGTCACGTCCGTGCTCGGCGGGACGGTCGTGGCAGGCACGACGCTCGTCCTGATCGTGACCGCAGGGCGTGCGGGCAGCTCCGGCATCGCGCAGGCGGCCGCTCCGAAGAAGAACACGGCGGCCGACATCAGGAGCAGGACACGCGCCACGATTCCTCCGCCTCCACCATCGAACCCGCCTGTATTCGGCGGAACGGCGAAGAGCGTTACAGGGTCCCGGGCGACGCAGATGAGGCGTCGCCCGGGACCCACTGGCGCGGCAAGGGTTCAGCTGGTGGTGGCGGTGTTGATCGCCCGTGCGTAGTCGGCGGCCTTGCCCTGCGCCGAGCACTTCTTCATGTCGTCGTACAGCCACATGAAGCCGCCGGGGATCCCCGCGGACGACTTCCATGCCCGCATCCGGCTCTCCACCTGCGCGGGCGAGTCCCCCGAGGTGCAGCCGGAGCCGTTCTTGCTCCACAGCCCCGGATCCACCGGCATGCCGAGCGACCGCGACCACGTCGCCGGGTTGTTCCCGCTCCCGCCCGCGTACGCCTGCAGGTACACGCGATCGACCAGGCCGCCGAGCCCGTTCTTCACGCCCTGCCAGTACGAGACCGCGGTGTACGGCGCGAGGGTGAAGTTCCGGTAGCCCATGGCGTTCGCCATCCGCGCGAAGGTGACGGTGGAGTCGACGTCGTAGTGCGCTTCGTCGTCGTTGTTGATCGCGTCCGCGCCGGTGGCGTTCTTCAGCGCCAGGAAGTTGCGGTACAGCACCGTCCCGCTTCCGGTGCCGTCGCGCGTGATCAGCTTGTCGATGGCTTCCCAGTCCGGCGTGCCCCAAGCGCCGACCGAGACCTCGATGCGGTTGACCGACGTCGGCGCTTGCTTCAGCGTCCGCAATCGCGCCGGCCATCCGGCGTCGCCGACGTACCGGCCTCCGGAGACCACGAGGTGGTCGTTGTAGTAGAGGTCCCCGTTGTCGTGGACGTGGATGCTCCACAGGATGACCGTGGTGAATCCCGATGAGCGGAGGGTGTCCATGACCCCCTGTCCGTCCTGGTAGAACGGTCCCCCGCCGTAGATCGCGGACCGGCCTGCCGCGGCGGGTGCCGCCTGGGCTTCGGCGGCGCTCGTTGGACTCGTCGGGACGATCGCGACACTCGCCGCGGCGACCACCAAGGCCACCGCCGCGCGCACCCAGGTCCACCTCATCAGGTCAGCTCCCTTCGGCCTGCCCTGGAGGGTATGAGATTTTCCAACGGCGGAGCCAGGTTTGTTCAGCGACCTGTCCGGTGGAATAGACCATTCAGCTCACGCCACGTTCGCTCGCCTGCCGTAACGCGTCCAGAGGACTAAAGGCGAGGGCCGGCGCCCTGCCGTTCCTCGAAGATCAGCCAGGTCCGGGTCGACCGCACGCCGTCCAGTGCCTGCAGCCGTTCCAGGACGACGTCCCGCAGCGACGCGTTGTCCGGTGTCCGCACCAGCAGCAGGATGTCGAAGTCGCCGCCGACCAGCGACACGTGCTCGACGAACGGGATCTCCCGCAACTCCGCCGACATCGTGCGCCACGACGTCTGCTCGACGGTGATCAGGATGTACGCGCTCGTCCCGAGTCCGGCCCGCCGCGGGTCGATCCGGGCGCCGAAGCCGGTGATGACGCCTTCGGACATCAGCCGGTCCAGTCTCGCGTAGGCGTTGGTGCGCGAAATGTGGAGTCGCTCCGCCAGCGCGCGGACGGCGAGCCTGCCGTCCACGGACAGTTCGGCGAGGATCGCCCGATCGATGTCGTCGAGGGCAAGGACCGTTCGTCCCGGATCGGGTCCGTGAGCCACGCCACTGCTGGACGGTTGGCTCGGCTGAACCGATCCTGTGGACAGTTTGTCGCTCATTTCGCCTACCTCTTGAACACCGGGACTCCAGAAACCACGATCTCAGCATCATATGTCTGTGAAAGGTGGTGCTGCGCCATGTCGCGGGAGATCTCTGCCGCCGCGTTGCTGCCGTCCGGAGTCCCGGTGCGGTTCCTCGCCGAGGACGGCACGCGCGTCGACGAGCACGGCGGCTACGCCGAGCCGCCGTCCGACCGGCTCGTCGAGGCCTACCGGCTGATGGTGCTCGGCCGCCGGTTCGACGCGCAAGCGACCGCGCTGACCAAACAGGGCCGTCTCGCGGTCTATCCGTCCAGCGCCGGCCAGGAGGCGTGCCAGGTCGCGAGCGCGCTGGCCCTCACCGAAGCCGACTGGCTCTTCCCCACCTACCGCGACTCGGTCGCGCTGGTCGCCCGCGGGCTCGAACCGGGCGAGATCCTCACGCTGCTTCGCGGCGACGCGCACTGTGGCTACGACCCCGCCGCGACCCGGGTCGCCCCCCAGTGCACCCCGCTGGCCACCCAGACCCTGCACGCGGCCGGGCTCGCGCACGCGATGCGGCGTCGCGGCGAGGAGGCCGTCGCGTTCGCGCTCATCGGGGACGGCGCCACCAGCGAAGGCGACTTCCACGAGGCGCTCAACTTCGCCGCCGTGTTCAAGGCGCCCGTGGTGTTCTTCGTGCAGAACAACGGGTTCGCGATCTCCGTACCGTTCGAGAAGCAGAGCGCCGCGCCCGCGCTCGCTTACAAGGGTGTCGGTTACGGCGTCCGCTCCGAACAGGTCGACGGCAACGACGCCCTCGCGGTCCTCTCGGTCCTCGACGACGCCGTCGCGCACGCGCGCGCCGGTCTCGGGCCGGTCCTGGTCGAGGCGCACACCTACCGGATCGACGCGCACACCAACGCCGACGACGCCACCCGCTACCGCGACCAGGCCGAGGTCGAGAAATGGCGCGCGGCCGATCCGGTCCGCCGCCTCGAGACTTACCTGACCGCCAAGAACCTGTTGTCCGACAAGGACATCGAGCGGTTCCGCGCCGAGGCGGAGACGTTCGCGGCCGGGGTGCGCGACACCCTGAACGCCGACGTGGAACCCGATCCGATGTCGCTTTTCGAGCATGTGTACGCCGTTCCGACCCGTCAGCTGGCCGCTCAGCGCGCGCTGGTCGCGGCCGAACTGGAAGCCGTGGAGGGCTGATGACCGAGATCTCGATGGCTCAGGCGCTCAACGCCGCCCTGCGTGACGCGGTCAAGGACGACGACCGGGTACTGATCTTCGGCGAGGACGTCGGCCCTCTCGGCGGCGTGTTCCGGGTGACCGACGGCATCACCGCCGACTTCGGCGAGGAGCGCTGTTTCGACACGCCGCTGGCGGAATCCGGCATCGTCGGCTTCGCGGTCGGGATGGCGATGGGCGGGTTCCGCCCGGTGGTCGAAATGCAGTTCGACGCCTTCGCCTACCCCGCTTTCGAACAGATCACCTCGCACGTCGCGAAACTGCGGAACCGCACCCGCGGTGCCCTCTCCCTGCCGATGGTCATCCGGATCCCTTACGCGGGCGGGATCGGCGGAGTCGAGCACCACTGCGATTCGAGCGAGGCCTACTACACCCACACGCCCGGCCTGCGCGTCGTCACGCCCGGCACTCCCCAGGACGCCTACGACCTCCTGCGCGACTCGATCGACTCGCCGGACCCGGTGATCTTCCTCGAACCCAAATGCCGTTACTGGTCGAAGGAAACCGTGTCCTTCACCCGCGACGGCGCGGCGATGGACCGCGCGGTCGTGCGCCGTGCGGGCAAGGACGTCACACTGATCGCGTACGGCCCGATGGTCGCCACCGCGCTGGAGACCGCGGAAGCCGCGAAGGCCGAAGGCTGGGACGTCGAGGTGGTCGACCTCCGGTCGCTGAGCCCGTTCGACGACGAGACCGTCACCGCTTCGGTGCGCCGGACCGGGCGCGCGGTCGTCGTCCACGAGGCCGCCGGGTTCGGCGGTTACGGCGCCGAGGTGGTCGCCCGGGTCACCGAGCAGTGCTTCCACCAGCTGCACGCGCCCGTCCTGCGGGTCACCGGGCTCGACATCCCTTATCCGCCGCCGAAACTCGAGCGCCATCAGCTTCCGGACGTCGACCGGATCCTGGACACCGTCGCCCGGCTGCAGTGGAACGACGAACCGGCGGTGGCCGGTGCCTGACTTCCTGCTCCCGGACCTCGGCGAAGGACTCACCGAGGGCACGATCGTCACTTGGCTCGTGGCGGAAGGCGACACCGTCGGCGTCGACCAGCCCGTCGTCGAGGTGGAGACCGCGAAGGCCGCGGTCGAGGTGCCGGTGCCGTTCGCGGGCGTCGTCACCCGCCTGCACGGCGACCCCGGTCAGTCGCTGCCGGTCGGCGCTCCCCTGCTCACCATCGGTCCCGGCTTCGCCGAACCCGGCGTGACCACGGCGAGCGAAGGCAGCGGCAATGTCCTCATCGGCTACGGCACGACCACCGCGACGAGGCGCCGCCGGACGCGCACCGTCGTCACCACCACACCCGGGAAGCCCTCGAAAGCACCGGGCGTGATCTCGCCGTTCGTCCGCAAGATGGCCACCGACAACAAGATCGACCTGGCGAAGCTGACGGGCAGCGGTCCTGGCGGCATCATCCGGCGCACGGACGTCGAGGCCGTCCTGACCGCCGTCCCCGAAGCGCGGGACGGCGAGACGCGGATCCCGCTGACCGGGGTCCGCAAGGCTGTCGCCGACAAGCTGACGACCTCGCGGCGGCAGATCCCCGAGGCGACGGTCTGGGTCGACGTCGACGCGACCGAACTCGTCGCCGCGCGCAAGTCGCTCAACGCCTCGGCACCCGATCGCCCGGTGAGCCTCCTCGGCCTCGTCGCCCGGTTCGCCGTCGCGGGCCTGCGGAGGCACCCCGAGTTGAACTCGCGGGTCGAAGGCGACGAGATCGTCCAGCTGCGGGACATCAACCTCGGCTTCGCGGCCCAGACCGACCGCGGTCTCGTCGTCCCTGTCGTCCGCGACGCGGGTTCACTGTCCACAAGGGAGCTTTCGGCGGCGATCGGCGAGCGGACCGCACAGGCCAGGGAAGGGAAACTCGGCCCGGCGGGCCTCACCGGCGGGACCTTCACGGTGAACAACTACGGCGTGTTCGGGGTGGACGGCTCCGCCGCGATCATCAATCACCCGGAGGCGGCGATCCTCGGCATCGGCCGGATCATCGATCGGGCATGGGTGGTCGACGGCGCGCTGGTGGCGCGGAAGATCTGCGAGCTGACCCTGGCTTTCGACCACCGGGTGTGCGACGGCGGGACCGCCGGCGGGTTCCTGCGGTTCGTCGCGGACTGTGTCGAGTCGCCGGTCACCGCGCTCGGGGATCTCTGAGCGGGGCGCACAACCGCCGGTTGTGACCCGCCAACGACCCGTTGTTCGACTTGCGCGTCCCGGCTTGCTTTGATCTCGCGGTGAGTGGGAGATCGCTGGGGCGACGATTCGGCTGGCTTTGGGCGGCTTACGCGGCGAGCGCGTTCGGGACGAGGTTCGCGTTCGACGCGTTCAGCCTGATAGCCATCGTGGCGCTGGGGGCGGGCACCACCGAGGTCTCACTGCTGGCGGCCGCCGGTCTCGTCGTGGGCGCGGTGGTCGCGCTGCCGCTCGGCCCGTGGGTCGAGTTCCGCCGCAAGCGGCCGGTGATGATCGCGATGGACCTGATCCGCTGCGTGGCGCTGCTGACCGTCCCGGTGGCGTACACGCTGGGACTGCTCGGTTTCGGGCAGCTTCTGGCCGTGTCGATCGTCGTCGCCGCGGCCGACATCACGTTCCTCGCCGCCAGTGGCGCGTTCCTGAAAACGCTGCTGCCGCGGGAGGATCTGCTCGTCGCGAACGCGCGGTTCGAGTCGACCACCTGGACGGCGACCGTACTCGGACCGCCGCTCGGCGGTTTCGCCGTCGGCCTGTTCGGACCGGTGATCACGATCGCCGCCGACGCGGTCAGCTACCTGCTCTCGGCGCTCGGGATCCGCGCCGTCGGCGGTTCGGAGCCGCCACCCGCGAAGCCGGACGGCCCCCGGCTGACCGGCCGCGACCTGCGGGAAGGCTGGCGGTTCATCCTCACCCATCCCCTGTTGCGACCCCTGTTCGTCAACACGATCGTGGTCAACGGCCTGATCATGGCGACTGCGCCGCTGCTCGCCGTGCTGATGCTCGGGCAGCTCGGTTTCGCCCCGTGGGAGTACGCGGTGGCCTTCGCCGTGCCCTGTCTGGGCGGCCTGATCGGGTCGAGGCTCTCCCGGAACGTGGTCGCCCGATACGGCCGGGACAGGGTCCTCTTCGTCGCCGGTTGGCTGCGGGTCTGCTGGCCCGTCGGACTGGTCTTCATCCATCCCGGCGTCTCGGGGCTGATCCTGGTCATCGTCGTCGAATTCGCGCTGATCACCTGCATCGGCGTGTTCAACCCGGTGCTCGCCACCAGCAGACTCGAACTGGTGCCCCTCGACCGCGCGGCGCGCACGCTGTCGGCCTGGTCGATCGCGGGCAAGCTCACCACCGCGGCCCTGACAGCGCTGTGGGGCCTGCTCGCCGCCTTCACCGGCCCGCGTGCCGCCGTCGGCATCGCCGGGCTGCTCATGCTCGCGACGCCGCTCCTGCTCCCCCGAAAGCGTCGGACCCCTGTGCCAGTATCAGCGCATGTCGATCAAGAGAGTGGTCACCGACCTCGAAACCCAGACCCTGGAGCAGGCGAAAGCCTTCTACATACAGGTCCTCGGCTTCGAGGTGGTGATGGACCACGGCTGGATCGTGACCCTGGCGGACCCGGATCGGCCGGAGGTCCAGCTGAGCCTCATGACCCATGACGAAACAGCGCCCGTCGTCCCGGTCGCCTCGATCGAGGTCGACGACGTCGACGCGGTGTACGCGGCGGCCAAGGCCTCCGGCGCGGAGATCGTGCACGAACTGACCGAGGAGGAGTGGGGCGTCCGGCGGTTCTTCGTCCGCGATCCCAGCGGTCACGTGGTCAACGTGCTCTCCCACTGACGCCGTTCGGCCCAGCTCGCTAGGCCTGACGGCGGATTTCATCAAAATTTCATGACGCATCCCTAACGTTCGAACACGCACCGTAATCGAGCGGAAGGGACGATGAATGTGAAGAAATTCAGGGGGGTCCTGGCGGCGGCCGCACTGGCCACCGGGCTGATCGGCGCCGTGGCGCCGGCGGCCCAGGCCGAGACGGCCGACCAGGCGCACTACTACATCCTCATCGGCGGCACCTGCGACGGAGCCGCGACCGTCTACAACGACGCCTGGTTGCGGGGCGGGATCAAGAAGGTGGTCCGCTACCCGGCGGGGGCCGCCGGACTGCCCAACTGCGACCAGACACCGATGGACCAGAGCGTCGCACGCGGGCACGAAGAAGCCCGTCGTGTCGTCCAGAGCTCCTTCGACGAGAACCCCGGCGCGGAATTCACCGTCGTCGGCTACTCGCAGGGCGCGCTGGTCGCGAACAAGGTGCTGAACGACATCGCCGACGGGAACCTGGCCGTCGACAAGTCCCGGTTCAGCGCGAAGATCTTCGCCGACCCGATGCAGCCGGTCGGTCCGCCCGGACGCGGGATCAGCGCGGTCCTCCCGGCGGGCACCGGGGCGCCGTCGCCGTTCGGTGGCTACGTCTCGTTCGGGCCCGGCCGCACCGACTTCGGCGGTATCCCGTTCATCCGCTACTGCATCGAGACCGACGGCGTCTGCCACTTCGACACCCTCGAAGCACCTGGCGGGTATTTCGCCCAGCACCTTTGCTACCAGTGGGCCCGTCCCACCGATCACCGCTCGATCATGGAGGACACGATCGCGGACGGCGTGTACACCAACGGTTCGCACGCGCTGCCGCGGCAGAACTGCCGTCCGCCGCATCCCGCGCCGTGACCGGCTGAAGACCGCTGTCTCCCGGCGCCCGATCGCCGGAGGACAGTGGATCGAGCGCCGGCCCGCCCACGACTGTCGTGGGCGGGCCGGCGTCGGTCACTTGCAGAAAGCGGTGTCCACAGTGGCCATGACGGCCTTCGCGCCCTTTTCGGCGTCACCGAAGGCCCCCGGCATCGCGGTCACGGCGAGTCCGACGGTGCGGCCGTCTTCCGTGGCGCCGCCGCGGGTTTCGAATCCGTCGATGTCGCCACCGTGTCCCCAGTACACCCCGCCGCAGCTGAGCGGGTTGCTCATCAGGCCGAGCCCGTACTTCGTCCCCGGGAACAGCGGCGCGTCGACGGTCTTCCGCATCTCGGCCAGCTGCGCGGCGGGCAGCAGCTTGCCGTCGAGCAGGACACGGGTGAACTTGCCGAGGTCGCTGGGCGTGGAGATCAGCTGGCCCGCGGCACCCGCCCACGACGGATCCATCTCGGTCGCGTCGATCACCTTGCCGGTGGCGACGTTGCCGATGGCATACCCCTGCGGGTGCCGCCCCTGGATGGTCTGGTCGCCGACCTGCGGCCAGTAAGTGCGCTTCAGTCCCGCCTTCTTGATCACGCGTTCGGTGATCTGTTCCTGGACCGGGCGTCCGGTCACCTTCTCGATCACCATGCCCGCCAGCAGGTAGCCGGTGTTGCTGTACTCCCAGCTGGTGCCGGGCGCGAACTTCGCCGGGTGACTCAAGGCCGCGGCGAGCAGTTCGTGGTTCGGGAAGTACCGGTGCTGGACCTGCTCGAAGTCCCGCAGCCCGAGGTGTTCGGTGTAGTTCGGCAGTCCGCTGGTGTGCTGCAACAGGTGCCGGATGGTGATCTTGTTGGCATCGATACCCTCCCCGCGCACGATCCCGGGCAGGTACTTCTCGATCGGCGCGTCCAGTTCCACCTTGCCCTCGGCCACCAGCTGCAGGACCACGACCGCGGTGAACGTCTTGGTGTTGCTGCCCGCCCGGACCGCGCCGTCACGGGGGACGGGGACCTGACGATCGATCCGCGACGACCCCGCGACCAGCGACGTCCCGCGTCCCCTGTCGGCCACATAGGCCAGCGCGGCCGGGAACTTCTCCTGACGCACCAACGAGTCGAGGCTCTTCTGCAGCTCCTGCCCCTTGGCCGGGGCCGCGTCCGCCGTGGTGGTCCACGCGGCGCCCATCAACCCCGCGACCGTGAGGACCACAACGCCCTTGCGTACCGTCATTCGCACTCCTTGTTCGACCGGATCAACACCTACGACACTGGTCGAATCGGGCACGAAGATCAGGAGGGCAGACCGCCGGATCCCGGGTAGCGCTGACGCTACCGCGAGTATCTTTTCGGGTCAGAATTCGTCCCACCATTGTCCGAGCGGGACAAGGCTCGCTAAGGTCAGTTCGATAAGTGGACTAGACCACCCGAGGCCGGGAGGCGACGATGCCCCTCGACGAACAGCAAACCTGGGCTCTGCTGCGAGAGCTGGACGAACCCGGCCACTGGGAGGTGCCGCACGACTTCGACGGCCCTGCCGCCCGGGCACGCTTCGAGCTGCTGGCCGAGCGATTCGAACAGCGATTCGCCTGCTCCTGCGACGTCGATCGCCATGTCCAGGACGCCAGCCATCTCGGCAGGATCGTGATCCCGGCGAGCGCGACCTCCGCACAGGACCAGGTCACCGTCACGATCAGCAATTTCGGCGGTCTCGTCGCGGTGACACTGGGGAATCCGGGCAGCTACGACGAGGACGAGGAACGGGAACTCTTCCCGGCCCAGGATCGAAGACGGGTCGAAGACGAGCTGGAAGCGCTCGGCTACCTGCCCGTCTCCGAACACCCGCTGTGGACCAAGTACACCGGGATCAGCGGATTCGACGCCCTCTATCCGCCGGACCGGCCGCCGTCGTGGTGGGACCGGTTCTTCGACTACCTCTAGACACTGCTCGATCAGACCCTGCTCGACGCGAGCCCGCCGACGAGTTCGGCCGCGTTCCGCACGCTGACGAGCACCTCGTCGAAGGGAAGACCGGCGACCCCGCGATCGATCGAGATCCGCAGCGCCGGCACTCCCCTGCGGACCGACACGAGCTGGCGGACTCCTGTCCCCAGCCCCCAGTAACCCACCTTCAGCACTCCGCTGACCAGCACCCCGGCCCGTCCACCGCGCGCCTGCCCCACCGGCGCCTCGACGAGCTCGACGGCCTTGATCGCCGCTCCCGGCACGACCACTTCGTCGCGCCACACGGCCAGCCGCTCCCAGGACGAGAACCTCACTCGCACGCCACCATCGGTGATGTCCACCTTCGTCATCACGACCACCTTCCCCTGATAGCTAGCTGATGTAGTTGTTATAGCAAGTGTATAGCAGATATCCTTGGCGGGTGTTGCTGACTCTCGACCTCGACAGCGAGGTTCCGATCTACCAGCAGATCCGCGACAGGATCGTCGAAGCCATCGCCGACGGCGGGCTGGCCGAGGGCGCCGCCCTGCCTTCCACCCGGCAACTCGGCGCCGACCTCGGGATCAACTTCCACACCGTGAACAAGGCCTACGACCTGCTGCGGACACAGGGCCTCATCCGGATCAACCGCAAGACCGGCGCCGTCGTCCGGCGTGACCCGGCCTCCGGACCGGCGGAGGACGGCTACGCGGACGAGTGGCAGGAGCGGCTGCGCACCTTGCTCGCCGAGGCCGTCGCGCTCGGCGTCGGCCCGCGCGAAGTGACAAGCCGGTGCGAGACCGTGCTGGACTCCTTCGCGGTGAGCGCGCGGCGATGACCGGTCCGGTGTGGCTGCACCTGGCCCTGATCGCGTTCACCGCGGCCGCCTTCGGCTCCGGGCCCGCGCTGGCGCGGCCGACACTCCCCTTCGGCGTCCGGATCCCGGCCGGGCGCACCGGTGAACCCGCCATCGCCCGGGCGCGCCGTCGCTACAACCGGTGCGTCGCGGCAGGTGCCGTCGTCGCCTGCGCAGTCGTTCTCTCCGGCTGGACAGCGCGAACCGACCTCGTCATCGTCGGTCTCGTCGTGGCGTACTCACTGCTCGGCAGCCTGGCGCATCGATCGATCGTCGCAGCGAAACGCGACGGCGGCTGGTACGCGGGGACTCGGCAGGCTGTCGCCACCGATACCTCACTGCGCACGGATCCGGTTCGTCCACAGTGGATTCTTCTGGTGCCGGCGGTGCTAATGGCCGTCGTCACGGCGGTCATCGGCCTGGTCAAGGACACGACGAGCTTCTCGACGGTCTTCGCGCAGGTCCTGGTCGTGGTCCTGGTGTCGCTCATGACCGTCGCGATCTCACGGGCCCGCCCGGAGATCGACGCCGCACGACCGTCGATGTCGGCTTCGCGCTATCGGGAGTACCTGCACGGCGTGCTCAGCCTGCTGCTGGTCTCCGCGGGCTGTGCCAACGCGACGCTGCTCGTCGTTTCGCTCCAGCTGTGGGAGGTCGTCGAAACGACGGTGCCGGTCACGATCGTGGCCTATCTTCCCCTTCTCGCCGCCTTCATCGCGTGGATCGGCTTTTCCGTCCGGTCCGGCGACGCCGGACACCGGCTGTCCCCCACCGACGGCGAACCGGAAACCCGGTGCGAACAACGCGACGACGACCGCTACTGGCACGCGGCCGGGATGGTCTACCTGAACCGGAACGATCCGGCGCTGCTGGTGCACCGGCGGGTCGGGACGTACTGGACGCTCAACCTCGGGCATCCGGTCGCGTGGCTGGTTCTCGGCGCCGTCGCCGTGGCCGGGGTGCTCGCCGGATTCGGCGTCGTGACCCTCCCGGCCAAGGGCGCTTGAGGAGTACCCTGGCTGCGGGTGAGGAACCATGGCCGTGGTGCCGGACTTCGTGGGGAAGCAGGCGCTCGATGCCTGGCTGTCCGGGCATGAGGCGGGCTTGCTTCTGCAAGGACCCGATCCCGACAGGCGTACGCGAACCACGCCGTCCACTACCGGACCACCTCGAAGACCAGGGAGAGCCTGATCACCGGGTGTGATCAGGGGTGCCCGAGCCGCTCGTTACCCTGATGCAATGACGTCGCAGAAAACCCCTCAAACGATGAAGCCCGCGACAGCGGCGAAGAAGCTGGGTGTGTACCTCGAGGCCACCCCGGCGGAGTTCCAGGAGGGTGTCGTCTCCCGCGACGAACTGAACGCTCTGCAGGCCGAACCGCCCCAGTGGCTGCGGGATCTGCGCAGCAACGGGCCGCACCCTCGTCCGGTCATCGCGGCGAAGCTGGGCATCTCCATCAGTGGCCTGGCGCGAGGTGGGATCACCGACGCCCTCACCACCGAGCAGATCGACGCGGTCAAGACCGACAACCCCGACTGGCTGAAGCGGGAACGCGAGACCCAGGCCGAGGTCCGCAAGGAGGAAGCGCGCCTGAAGGCCGCCCACAGCGAGCGCTAGCCGCGGCGACGGCGCTTCCCGCCCTTGGGGGCGCCACGCTGCCCGGCCTGCGGTTTCCGGCCGCCGGGCTGGGGGCGCTTGCCCTTCGCCTGGTCCTGTTTCGCCGGAGCCTTCTTTTCCGGCTTTTCCTGGACCTGCGGCCGCCCCCGGGTGCTGTTGACTGTGCGCCCTCGGACGATCCCGATGAACTGCTCCATCAGGTCGGTGGTCTCGTCGTCCGGCCAGGACAGCGCGACCCCGGACTCCGGTGTGCCGGAGATCGGGCGGTAGGTCAGGTCACGCCGGTGGTGCAGCCTCGCGAGGGACTGCGGGACGACGAGGAGCCCGACACCGGCGGCGACCAGTTCGATGGCGTCCGCCGTGGTGGCGGGTCGCTCCAGCGCGGGTTTCCCGGGCGGCCGGTCCCAGTCCAGTGTGTCGTCGAGCGGGTGCAGCACGACGTCGTCGGCGATGTCGTCGACGGAGACCTCGTCCGCGGCGGCGACCAGATGGTCCTTGGGGACGACGACCACGGACGTCTCGGTGTAGAGCGGGATCGCGTGCAGGCCCTCGCGGTCGATCGGGAGACGCAGCAGGACGGCGTCCACCTCGCGGTCCCGGACCAGCGCGGCGGCGTCGGCGGCGGTCGTCTGGACGAGGTCGAGCCGGACGCCGGGCAACCGCTCGGCCCAGATCCGGACCCACTTCGAGGGCGTCACGCCGGGGACGTACGCGAGCTTGAAGGAGGCAGGTGTGTCCGGGCCGGTCATGGACGCAAGGTTACCGGGCGTGATCTCACTGGCCGCGGCGGTCGTAAGTGACGACTCGGGTCAGAGCCAGAGATGTCTTAGGTACCTACTGGATTCTGGCAGCGGTCGGTCCTAGGTCCAGTCCGTGAAGGACCCCTTCCCTCGGCTCAGCCGAGGAAACTCGACCTTTACACCTTCCCACCACGTGAAGGCCCCCTTCATTGCGCTAGGCGCAATGAAGGGGTCCTTCACGTACCTCAGGCAGCCAAAGCCGCGGTGACGCGTCGGTCGGGGTGGTCGTGAGTCGCGATCACGGAAGTCCGCCTACGGAGCCCAGGCCGCCGAGACCGTCCAGGTGACGTCCTGGTCGTACGAGACCGGATTGTCGAACGGGTGGCCACCGCCGCTGGCGGCGACGAAGACCTCCTCGGCGTAGTGCCGCATGTTCGTGCCGAGCTCGTTGACCGACGCCAACCGCACCCCACCGGCACCGGGCTGGGCGCAGAACGTCGCGTCCTTCCGGAACAGGTCGGTGTTGTCGTTCCCGCCGAGCCGCACCCGGAAGTCCGCGTGCCGCAGGAACTGGCCCGGATAGTTGCGGGCCTCCAGCGAGTAGCACGACGGATCCGCGAGTCCGCGCCGCACGAAGAACGTCGCGTCCGCCTTGAGCAACGCCGCGCTCGACGCGTTCACCACGTCCGTCCGCGCGACGCCGTCACGGTGCCGCAGGAAGCGGTCGGTGAAGCCGGGAGTGGTCACCTTGAACGAGCGCGCCTGGTCCAGCGGCAGGTCGGCGCCGCTGCGCCAGAGCGGGACCGAGGCCGCCCACGTCGTGTCCGCCGCGAAGCTCGACGGCGTGTCCCAAGGGTTCGCCCCGCCGCTGCGCGCGAGATAGACGGTCTCGGCGTAGTGGCGGATGTAGGCGCCACGCTGGTTGAACGACTCCAGTGCCGTTCCCCCGGCGCCTTCCCTCGCGCAGAAGGTCGCGTCCCCGGCGAACAGGGCCGAACCGTCGTTCGCGTCCTTGCGGATCCGCGACGACGCGTGCCGCAGGAACTGCCCGGGGTAGTTCCGCGATTCGAACGACAGGCACGACGCGTCGGCCAGCCCCTGCCGGACCCAGAACGTCGCGTCCTTCTTGGCGACGTCCGCGCTGCCTTCCCCGAGGACGTCGGTGCGGACGAAGTCGTCTTGATGCCTCAGGTACCGGTCGGTGTATCCGGCCGTGGTGACCCGCAGCGAGACCGGCTCACCTCGGCCGACCTCGGTGCCCTTGGCGATGGCGAGCACCTTCTGGTTGATCTCGCGCACCCGCGCCTCGGTCATCTTCAGCACGCGGCGGTCGTAGGTGTAGAAGCCGTTGACCTCGTTCTCGACGTCGTACGGTTCCGTGTAAACGGAAGCGGAAAGCCCACGTCCGTGCACGAACCGCCCGACCTGCCTGGTGATCTCCACGTACCGGTTCGTCAGCGACGTCTCGTCCGGGTACAGCGCGCCGTACGCGAAACCCTTGCCTGGTTCCCATTCGTGTCCGGTGACGCGTCTGCCGAGACCGCCGTACTCCCCCAGCACCGCGACCCGTTTCGCGTCGGGCTGTCTCGTGCCGGTGGAGACCTGGTACGCGTGGTCGTCGATCACGTCGCCGTTGCCCGGATCCGGATCGGACACGCAGCAGTTGGAACCCGAGTTGTGGTTGATCAAGCGCGTGTTGTCGATCGACCGGACCAGGTCGACGATGCGGCCGGCGTCGTATTCACCCCAGCCTTCGTTGAACGGCACCCACTGCACGATCGACGTGATGCTCTTGTGCTGGTCGATCATCCGCCGCAGTTCGGATTCGTAGTTCGCGTGTCCATTGGGGACTTCGTCGATCGAGTCGAGCGCGGGCATGTCCTGCCAGACCATCAGCCCGAGTTTGTCGGCGTGGTAGAACCACCGCGCCGGTTCGACCTTGATGTGCTTGCGGACCATGTTGAAGCCCAGCGCCTTCTGGCGTTCGAGGTCGAACCGCAACGCCTCGTCGGTCGGCGCGGTGTAGATCCCGTCCGGCCAGTATCCCTGGTCCAAGGTGCCCAGCTGGAAGACGAACTTGCCGTTGAGCAGCGGCCGCATCACGCCGCCGACCATCGCCTTGCCCAGCGAGCGCATGCCGAAGTACCCGGTGACGACGTCGCCTCCGGGCAGCCGCACCCGCAGGTCGTAGAGGAACGGATCGTCCGGCGACCAGAGCCGCGCGTTCGGTACCGGAACTCGCAGATGAGACCCGACGGCGCCGGTCGCGGTGCCGACGACTTGACCGCCCGAAAGCACTTCGGCGGTCGCCTGCTGTCCGGCCGTGCCCTGGACGACGAGGTCGAGCGCGCCGCCCGGGACGTCAGGCGTGGTGTCGAGCCTGGTGATGTTCTCGGCCCGGACGGGTTCCAGCCACACGGTTTGCCAGATCCCCGACGCGGCCGTGTAGAAGATGCCGCTGGGTGTCTTGCGCTGCTTCCCGACCGGGTACCGGCTGCCGTCGACAGGGGACGCGACGCCGACGACGATCTCGTTCTCCCCCGCCTTCAGCGCCGGGGTGATGTCGAACGAGAAGGCGTCGAAACCGCCGGTGTGATTCCCGATCGAGGTCCCGTTGACCCAGACCCTGGTCTCCCAGGTGACGGCGCCGAAGTTGAGCTTCACCCTGCGACCGTCCCAAGTGGACGGAACGGTGAACGTCCGGCGGTAGAACATGTTGTCCTCATGCCGTTTGATCCCCGAAAGCATCGACTCGATCGGGTAAGGCACGAGGACGTTCTCGCTCAGTGGCCTGCCGATCGGTGGCGAGTTCAGGTTCGGTGCGCCGGTGAACCCCCAGGTCCCGTTGAGGTTGAGCCATTCCGAGCGCACCAGTTGCGGGCGCGGGTACTCGGGCAGCGCGTTCGACGGCGAGACCTGGTCCGCCCACGGGGTGGGGAGCGGGACGGGCGCGGCGTGGGCGACGGGGACGAGTGTCGTCGCGGCGGCCAGCAGACCGGCCACGACGCTCAGGGCGCGCGCGGTTCTTCGGTGCATGCGATCTCCCTATCTCCGGGCGGTCGTGCGGGCCAGCGACCGCTGCAGAACAACGACCACCAGCAGGAACGCACCGCTGACCACCGACTGGTAGTTGCTGTCGAGAGTTCCTATCTGGTTGATGACGTTCTGGATCACCGTTCGGATGCCCACCCCGATGACCGTTCCGAGAATCGTGCCCATCCCGCCGGTCAGCAGGGTGCCGCCGATGACGACGACGGAGATGGCGTCCAGTTCGAGGCCGACCCCGATCACCGTGACACCGGATTGCAGATAGGCCGCGGTGAGCGCGCCCGCGAGTCCGGAAAGGACACCGCTCATCACGTAGACGGTGACCTTGGTGCGCGCCACCGGGAGTCCCATCAGCTTCGCGGACTGCTCCGAGCCGCCGGTGGCGAACACCGACTGCCCGAACCGGGTCCGCCGCAGCATCAGGCCGCCGATCAGGCACAGGGCAGCCGCGATGAACACCGGATAGCCGAACCCGAAGAGCGTGCCGCGCCCGAGTTCGACGAACGCCTCCCCTTCCGGGATCTTGTACGTCGTCGCGCCCTCGCTGGTGATCGCGAGCAGCAATCCGCGGGCGAACAACAGGGACGCCAGCGTGACGATGAACGGCGCCATCCCGGTCTTCGCGACCAGCAGCCCGTTGATCAGGCCGATCAGCCCGCACACCGCCAGCGGCAACAGCAGCGCGACCAGGAAACCCCACTGTGACCCGTACGCGGCGAGGACCCCGCCGAGTGCGTAGACCGACCCCACCGACAGGTCGATCCCGCCGGTGATGATCACGAAGGTCATCCCGAGCGCGATGATCGCGAGGAACGAGCTCTGCAAAGCGATGTCGCGCAGGTTGTCCAGGCTGCCGAAGCGCGGGAACAGCAGCCACGCGACGGCGACCATGAGCACCAGCGCGATCGCCGCGCCTTGTTTCTGCAGGACTCCGGCCATCAGCTCGCGCCGCGTGGAGTCCTGGGCGGCCATCGTGGGCGCCGCGGTCATCGGCTGCTCCGTTCCCGTGCGACGTACACCGCGCCGACGATGATCGCGGCCTGGATCATCTGCGCGGTGGAATCCGGCAGGTTGTGCTTGATGAGCGTGGCGCGGACGAGCTGCATGAGCAGAACGCCCATCACCGTGCCGAGGATGCGGACGCGTCCGCCGGTCAGCGGGGTGCCGCCGACCACGACCGCGGTGATCGCGGACAGTTCCATCAGCAACCCGGCGTCCGCGGGGTCGCCGGCGCCGAGCCGGGCGGTGGAGAGCACCCCGGCCAGCGCGGCGAGCAGTCCGCAGATCGCGTAGACGCCGATGAGGACGCGGTTGACCGGCAGTCCGGCCAGCACACTCGCCCGGCGGTTGCCGCCGATCGCGACCAGCCGCCTGCCGAACGCGGTCTTCCCGACCAGCGCCGCCACGAGCACGGCCAGCACCGCCGCGATGAGCACGCTCACCGGGATCCCGAGCACTTCGCCGGTGCCCAAGGCCAGGAAACCCGGATCGTGCAGCTGGACGAGCTGGCCGTCGGCGAGCACCAGCGCGAGCCCGCGCCCGCCGACCAGCAAGGCGAGTGTCGCCACGATCGGCTGGATCCCGATCCTCGCCACCAGGACGCCGTTCAGTGTCCCGGCGGCCAGTCCGGCCACGAGCGCGATGGCGACCGCGGGCAGCGTCCCGGCACCGAGGTACAACGGGATGATCGCCGCCGACAGCGCCATCACCGCGCCCACCGAGAGGTCGACGCCCTCGGTGCCGATCACCAGCGCCATCCCCAGCGCGACCACCAGTACCGGCGCCGCCTGGATGAGCTGGGTCCGGAAGTTGCCCACGGTCAGGAAGTTCGCCGTGAACGCGATGTTGAACAGCACGAGCGCGACGACGGCGACGTACACGCCGTACTCCTGCAGCCACCGCGCCACCTTGGTCCGGTCCACCGTTTTCGCCGTGTCCGTCATGGTGGTTCCCGGTTCCTCTGTTGTCCGCTGGGTGCTGGTCATTCCGCGCCACCCGAGGCGATCGCGGCCAGCACGTGGTCCTGGGTCAGCCGGTCTCCCGCCAGTTCGCCGACCACCGCGCCGTCCTTGAGCACGACCAGCCTGTCGGCGCCGTCGAGGAGCTCCTCCATCTCCGAAGAGATCAGCAGGACGGCGAGCCCGTCCTTGGCGAGTTCGTCGATCAGCGCCTGCACCTCCGCCTTCGCGCCGACGTCGATGCCCCGGGTTGGCTCGTCGAGCAGCAGCACCTTCGGCTCGGTGCACAGCCAGCGGGCCAGCAGCACCTTCTGCTGGTTACCGCCGGAGAGTTCGGCGACCTTCTGATCTGGACTGGACACCTTGATGCGCAGGCGTTTCACGAAGGTGTCGACGATCCTGTCCTGCCGTGCCCGGCTGACCAGGCCGAAGCGGGACAGCTTCGGCAGCGCGGCGAGCGCGATGTTTTCCCGCACCGAGAGATGGGGAATGATCCCCTCGGTCTTGCGGTCCTCGGCGAGCATGCTGACACCCGCGCGCATCGCGGCCGCCACATTCCCTTGCGGGACCGGCTTTCCACCGACGAGGACGGTGCCACCGGACAGCGGCAGATCGCCGACGATCGCCCGCGCGGTCTCGGTCCGGCCGGAGCCGAGCAGCCCGGCGAGACCGACGATCTCACCGGGTTTGATCTCCACCGAGACACCGCTCAGCCTGTTCCCGCTGGTGAGGTTCTCCGCGCGCAGCACCGGTTCCCGGCCCGCTTCGTGATCGCCCTCGAAGGCTGTGGCGCCATGCGACCGGATGTCGCCGACGCTACGGCCGAGCATCATCGACACCAGTTCCAGCCTCGGCAGGTCGGCGAGCGGTCCGGTGTGGACCCGTTTGCCGTCCCGCAGCACCGTCACCCGTTCGCAGATCCGGTACAGCTCGTCCATCCGGTGGCTGACGTACACGATCGCGATCCCGCGCTCGTGCAGCCTGCCGATGACCTCGAACAACGTCTCGACCTCACGCGGCTCCAAAGAGGACGTCGGCTCGTCCATGATCACCACGTCGGCGTCGACCGACACCGCGCGGGCCAGCGCGACCATCTGCTGGGCGCCGACGCCGAGTGTCCCGAGTGGACGGCGGACGTCGGCGTCGATGCCGTAGTCGGCCAGCAGGGCCGCCGCGTCGGAGTTCATCCGCGCCCAGTCGACCAGCCCGAACCTCTTCTTCGGCTCGCGGCCGAGGTACACGTTGCTCGCCACGCTCATCAGCGGGATGAGGTTGACCTCCTGGTAGATCGTGGAGATCGCGCCCCGCGCGTGGATCGTGCCGGAATCCGGCCTGTGCACGCCGGTGAGCACCTTGATCAGCGTCGATTTCCCGGCGCCGTTCTCACCCACCAGCGCGTGCACCTCGCCCGGCCGCAGCGCGAACGACACGTCGTCGAGCGCGCGCACCCCGGCGAACGTCTTCGTCACGCCTTCGACCTCGAGAACCGGTTCCATCGTCAGTACGCGTTTCCGAGCTTCTGCGCGGCGTTCGCCGAGTCGTACTGGTCGTCGGAGATCACCACGGTCGGCGGGATCTCCTTGCCGGCGGCGAAGTCCGCCAGGGTGGAGAAGGCGAGCGGGCCGAAGCGCGGGTTGGACTCGATGACCGCGTTGTAGCTGCCGTCGGCGGTGAGCTGGACGGCGTTGCGAGTGCCGTCGATCGAGACGACCTTCACGTCCTTGCCCGGAGTCTTGCCCGCGGCCTTGAGCGCGGTGACCGCTCCGATGCCCATCTCGTCGTTCTCCGCGTAGACGGCGGTGATCTCGGGGTTGCTCTGGATGAGCTGCTCCATGACCGACTGGCCCTTGGACCGGTCGAACTCACCGGTCTGCTCGGCGACGATCGAGATGCCCGTGGTGCCGGCGATCTCGTCCTTGAAACCCTTGGTGCGGTCGGTGGTCACGTTGTTGCCGGACGCGCCGAGCAGGATCGCGACCTTGCCGGTGCCGCCGGTCGCCTTCACCATCTCCTGCGCCGCGCGCTTGCCCTGCTCGACGAAGTTCGACCCGATGAAGGTCAGGTAGTCGGAGCACGGCTGCGAAGTCACCTTGCGGTCGATCGTGATGACCGGGACCTTCTTGGCCTTCGCCGCGTCGAGGGCGGGCTGCAGGCCGTCGGAGTTCAGCGGCGCCACGATGAGCAGCTGCGCGCCCCGGTCCAGCAACGACTTGATGTCGCTGACCTGCTTGTTGAGATCGCTCTGCGCGTTGGTGACCAGGAGTTTGTCCGCCGGGATACCGAGTTTCGTCGCTTCGTCCTTGATGGACTGCGTCTCGGCGATCCGGAACGGGTTCGCCTCCTTCTCCGACTGGGAGAAGCCGACGACCGCGTTCTTCACGTCCACCTGCGGGTAGCCGGTCTTCTCGCGGGCACATCCCGGCCCGGTCGCGGCTTGGCTCGGCGCCGCCGAAGCGGCCGGTCCCGCCCCCGACGGGGCGGATTGCTGGGTCTCGCGGCTGGTGCAGGCCGTCAGCGCGAGCGCGAGGCCGGTCACCAGGAGCAGGGTGCGGCGGATGGGCAGGGACATCGATCGCTCCTCGGGGAAAGTCGAGCACACGGGCCTGCGGTGACCCATGTCACTCATAAGGACGATGCCAGATTTACATCGTTGGTACAACGTTGTAAATCCGCCGTTCGCGCGGCTAGGCTGTGCCGGATCTGTGCCGGACCACTGCAGAGGGGAGCGAGGGTGGCCACGCTCAAGGACGTCGCCAAGCTTGCGGGCGTCTCCGTCAAGACCGTGTCGAACGTGGTCAACGGCTACGACTTCGTGAAGCCGGAGAACCGCAAGCGCGTCGAGGAGGCACTGGCGTCGACCGGCTACCGGCCCAACCTCGGTGCCCGCAACCTCCGCCGCGGCCGCACCGGGTTCCTCGGGCTGATGCTGCCCGAACTGAGCATCCCGTACTTCGGCGAGCTGGCGGGCCTGGTACTGCAGGCCGCACAGGAGCACGAGTGGAACGTGCTCATCGAACAGACCCTCGGCACCCGCGAGCGGGAGCGCAACACGCTGTCCGCGCTGGGCCCGCATCTGATCGACGGCGCGATCATCAGCCCGGAAGCGTTGCACACCAACGACTTCGAAGACCTCGCGCCGGGTGTTCCGCTGGTGATGCTCGGCGAGCACGTCGTCGACGTCCCGATAGACCACGTCGGCATCGACAACGTCCAAGCCGCCCGGATCGCGGTGCGGCACCTGATCTCGCTCGGCCGCCGCCGGATCGCCGCGATCGGCGCGCATCCGCAGCGCCACACCGCCGCACAACGGCTGGAGGGCTACCACTCCGCGCTCGACGAAGCGGGGCTCGCGCCCATTCCGGAACTCGTCCTGCCCGCGCTGCGCTACCACCGCGCCAACGGCGCCGAGGCGATGGCGCACCTTCTCGCGCTGCCGGACCCGCCCGACGCGGTCTTCTGCTTCAACGACCTTCTCGCCATCGGCGCCCTTCGCGCCGCGGCCGAGCGCGGGGTCCGGGTGCCGTCGGACATGGCGATCGTCGGCTTCGACAACAACGAGGAGAGCGCGTACAGCCTTCCTTCGCTGACGACGATCGCCCCGGACAAGGCGGCGATCGCGCGGGCCGCGGTCGATCTGCTGCGACGGCGTATCGCGGGCGGGAGCGACCTCGAACCCGAGGACGTCCAGACGCCCTTCTCACTGGAGATCCGGAACAGCACCGTCGCCTGAGTCCCGCGTTTCGTCCTCTGAATGCCGTACTTGCGTGGGCAAGTACGGCATTCAGAGGACGAAACGCGAAGTGCGTGGCATGGTGTGTCCGTGAACCGGGCTCTGGCCGTGCTGACCCTCGTCGCGTACGTGACGTTGCCCCTCGGCTCGGCCGATTACGAGACGCTCGTGCTGCCGACGCTCGTCGCCGGGCTGGTCTACGCGGCGATCGCGATCGCCGGCTTTCCCTGGGTCCAGAAACACGGACGTGCCTGGGCGATCGCGTATGTCTGCGTTCAGTTACCGCTCGGCTTCACGCTGTTCTCGCTTTCCGGTGCCGCTGTCGGCGCGGTCCTGCTTCTCGTGGTCCTCGTCTGCCACACGGTGTTGCTGCTGCCTCTCCCCGTGGCGTTCGGGGTCGCGGTGCTGATCCCGCTGGTCCACCTGCCGATGGCGCCGATCGACGGGCTTCGCGAGGGGCTCGGGACGCTGGCGGTGATGGTGTTCGCCGCCGTGGTGACCGAACTGGTCGTCCGGGAGAAGCGGGCGCGGGAGGAACTGGCCGAGGCGCACGAACGTCTTCGCGATCACGCCGCCCAGGCCGAACAGCTCGCGACGATCCAGGAGCGCAACCGGGTCGCGCGCGACATCCACGACGGGCTCGGTCATCACCTCACGGTCGTGCAGATGATGTTGCAGGCCGCCCGCGCGGTGATCGGCGCCGGGGACACGGAACGGGCCGACGGGATGCTCGCCAAGGCACAGGACCAGTCGCGCGAGGCCCTCGCCGAGGTCCGGCGGTCGGTGTCGGCGTTGCGAGAGCCACGTTCCGAGCCGCTCGCGGACGCGTTGCGGACGTTGACGGAAGAGGCGTCCGCGGCCGGCGTTCCCACCGGGCTGGAGCTCAAGGGCACCACCCGGGCCACACGCCCCGAGGTGGAGGAGTCGCTGTTCCGGGCGGCCCAGGAGGGACTGACCAACGTGCGCAAGCACGCGCGGGCCCAGGCCGCGACCGTGGTGCTCGACTATGCCGGGGCCGATCGGGTCCGACTCGAAGTCCGCGATGACGGTCTCGGACTCTGCGGGGATTCCCCGCTGGACAAGGGTTTCGGGCTCGTGGGGCTCCGCGAGCGTGTCGCCGGGCTCGGCGGCCGGGTGTCCGTCGACTCGGCGGAAGGGCACGGCTTGACGCTGACCGTGGAGGTACCGGGATGAGCGTCCGGGTTCTGATCGTCGACGACCAGGCGTTGTTCCGCGAGGCGTTGGCGACTTTGCTGGAGGTCCAGCCGGAGATCGAGATCGTCGGTGAGGCGGCCGACGGCGAGGAGGCCGTCCGGCTCTGCGCCGAACTCCGTCCCGACGTCGCGCTGATGGACCTGCGGATGCCCGTGCTGGACGAGATCGCGGCCACCGCCCGGCTCCGGGCCGAGCAGCCCGGCGTACAGGTCCTGGCGTTGACCACCTTCGACGACGACGAGGACGTGTTCGCCGCGCTGCGAGCGGGCGCCGTCGGGTACTTGCTCAAGGACGTCTCGTCGACGCGGCTGGTGGAGGCGCTGGTCGCGGCCGAACGGGGTGAGTCGGTGTTGCAGCCGTCGGTGGCGGCGAAGCTCGTCGCGAGGGTGGCGCGGCTGCCTGCCGAGACACCCCGGGCCCAGCCGCTGGTGACACCGCTTTCGGAGCGGGAGCTGGAAGTCGTCCGGCTTCTGGCCGACGGCCGCAGCAACCGGGAGATCGCCAAGACCCTGTTCCTCGCCGAGGGCACGGTGAAGAACCTCGTGACGAGTGTCCTGTCCAAGCTCCAAGTACGGGACCGGACCCAGGCCGCCCTGCGCGCGAGGGAACTCGGCCTGCTCTGACCCCCGGTCACATGACCCCGCGCATGACTTCCGGCACCTGCCGTCGTGCCCCTTCTCGGCCGAACATTGCTCCCGTCGCACCGATCGAGGGAGCCGGAAATGAACCACACGACAGAACCGAAGACCCGTAACCGGGCCGTCCTGCGCTTCACCCGCCACGCGGTGGAAATGCTCCTCGCGATGGTGGCCGGGATGATCGTCCTCGAACCGGTCTGGTCGTTCCTGTGGCCGGATCTGGCGAAGAACGTGACCGCGAGCGCGCTGGTGATGGCGACGAACATGTCGCTCGGCATGGCGCTGTGGATGCGGATCCGGCGCCACGGCTGGGCTTCGATCGCGGAGATGTCGGCCGCGATGTACCTGCCCTACGTTCTCTTCCTGCCGTTCTTCTGGACCGGCCTGATCTCCGGGGCGACCTTGATGACGGCCGGGCACGTGCTGATGGTGCCCGCGATGCTCGCCGCCATGGTCCGCCGCCGCGCCGAGTACGGAGCCTGACATGCGCACCTTCGTCCGTGTCACGCTGACCGCGCTGGCCTTCACCGTCGCCGCGCTGACCCTGCCGCTCACCCTGGGCGGTGTCACGCTCAGTTCCAGCTTCGAAAACCGTTACGCGCCGAGAACCGACGGGGTCTCGCCGCAACCGGTCCACCGGGCGCACGATCCCGCCAAACCCACCGCGGTGGTCGTCGTGGGGAACCAGGGCGCCGTTGTCTCCGACACGCTCGTCCCCTACGAGATCCTGGCGACGGCGGGCGCGTTCAACCTCTACACCGTCGCGCCGGAAGCCCGCCCGGTCACCCTGACCGGCGGGCTCGACCTGATCCCCGACCTGAGTTTCGCCGATCTCGACAAGCTGCTCGCCTCCGCCGCACCGGATGTCGTGGTGGTACCCGCGTTGCCGGATCTCGGCGAGCCGACCACGCGACCGGTGACCGACTGGCTCAAGCGGCAGTCGTCGCGGGGCTCGCTGCTCATGAGCGTCTGCAACGGTTCGGGCGTACTCTCCTCGGCGGGGCTGCTCGACGGGCGGAAAGCCACCGCGCACTGGATCCGCATCGACGGCTTCGACGACGAATTCCCCGCCGTGGACTGGATTCGCGGCACGCGCTACGTCGACGACGGGAACGTCCTGACCACGGCCGGGATCCTGTCCGGGATCGACGGGGCGCTCCGGATCACCGAACGCTTCGCCGGTACGGAAACCGCGCGGAAAACGGCCGAAACCCTCGGCTGGACGCACTATTCCCCCGGTTCCAGCCCGCCGATGACGCAGAACACCTTCGAAGCGGCGGACACCGTCGTCGGGTTCAACACCGCCTTCAGATGGGACAAGCCGAGGCTGGGAGTCCTGCTGACCACCGGGATCCGGGAACTGGAACTCGCTGCGGCGTTCGACACCTACGGCCAGTCGCTCGCGGTCGAAACGACGGCCGTCGGTCTCGACGGCACGCCGATCCAGTCCCGGCACGGACTGACTTTCGCCCCACGCGGCAAGCCCGCCGCGGACGACTTCGACCGGCTGATCGTCCCCGGCGCCGACGCGGCCGCGAGGCACGTGGCCGATCGGTACTCCGCGCTCTCACCGGTGTACCTGCACGCCGCGCCGGGGTTCCCGTTCGACGCCGTCCTCGAAGACCTGGTGCGCACCACCGACACCGCGACCACGCGCTGGACGGCCAGGACCTTGGAATACCGGACAGAGCACCTCGCGCTCACCGGCGCGGCGTGGCCGTGGACGAGCACGCTCCGGCCGTTCGGGCTGGCCGTCCTCGGGCTGCTCGCGGCGTTCGGGATCCGCGCGCTCTATCGCCGCCGCGTGTGATGGACACCGACCACGAGTTGCGGGATCCCGGGCAGCCCGGTGAGGCCGAACAGCGAGACGCGGACCTTCGGGGGATCGAACGGCTCGGTGACGGTCGAACACCGCAGGCCGGACTCGACGGCGAGCAGCCGGAGCCGCTGCGCCACCAGGCCCGCCCGCACGAGATGGTGGCGGGCTTCGGAGACGGTCGTGACCAGGAAGGCCGACCACGGAACCTCCGGATCCTCACCGGGTGGCGCGATCGTCCGGGCGATCGCGCCGCCGATTCTCGGCAAGGACCGGATCCGGCGCGGCGAAACGGGGGTCACACGGACACCGTCGGCGGGTTCCTTGTCCACGCTCAGGACCGGCGAACCGTGGCACCAGTACGACGCGCGCCCGGACATCGCCCCGAACGAGGCGAGATCACCGGCGCTCGGACGTTTCCGCGCGGCGGCGGTGATCCGCGCGATCCGCCGCGGATCGGCTTCGTCGTGCGAGAACTCGGTTTCCGGGAGCCGGCCCAGCGTCCGCACCGCGACTTCGAGATGGACGAGCAGCGCGCCGCAAGCGATGAGCCTTCCCCTGCTGTCGTCTCCCGGCCGTTCGACCACGTCGACGCCCTCGCCCCGGACCTCCAGCGGCCATTCGCCGCGCAGCCACCGGCGGGGCACCCAGCGCGCGGCCCGCACCAGGATCCGCGTCTCCTCGGCCGTCCACCGGTGTGTGTCGAGGACGGTGGCCTCGCTCACCGGTGCCCCTCCCCCGGCAGGATCCGGGTGACCGCGCCGACCGGGCGGCGCGGGGTGGTGGAGCCCGGGAAGCCGTAGCCCAGCCGGAAAACGGCCTGCGGGTACTCGTTCTCACCGAGCAGTGACCGCAGGACGGCGCGAGCGGACGGGATTTCCACGGGTTGCGAATAGAACGACGCGCTGAGGCCGAGCGAAGTCGCCGTCAGCAACGCCCGCTGCATCGCCCGCCCGGCCCGGATCTGGGCCAGTGGCCCGTCGGTCGGCGTCGTCAGGACCGCGACGACCGGATCACGTTCGAACTCGCGGACCTGGTCGCTCTCCCCGTGGTGCCGGACCGGCAGCAGCCCACCGGAGGGCCGGGGCCCGCCCGCGTAGGCCGGGACACCGTCGAAGCTCCCGTTCTCCTTGGTCCACGCGCGAAGTTCCGCCTGGAAGCCCTCGTCGAGCGTCTGCAGGTGATCCGCCCGCCGGATGAGCCCCGCGACAGCCTCCAGCAGGCCGACCTCGTCGAGCAGGATGAGCTTCGCGCCCTCTTCCCGGGCCGCCTGCCGCACCGCGTACCGGGTCCCGGCCGGGACCGGGGTCGAGGCGAACGGCCGGCGGTTGCTGTATCGCACGCGGATCGACGCCGCCAAGCGCTGCTCCGCCGCGGTCGCCCGGTGCCGGGGCCCGATGGTGATCCTGGCCAGCAGTTCCGGCCGGTTCTTCTCGGGCAGTAACTCCACGTCGCAGGCCTGCCCGGCGACGGCGATCGCGAGTTCGAGGTTCAGCAGCGCCGCGCCGCAGGACAACCGCGCCTCACGCCGATCCGGGTCGCACACCGTGAGCACGCGGTCCTCGTCGAGGACGAGGTCGATGACGTCCGGTCCGAGTTCGAAAAGCCACGGCTGGCTGTTGTGGGGTGACGGCGCCCGGACAGCGGCCTCCAGCGCGGCGGTGACGACCGGTGCTTCAGTGAGGATCATCGCGGCTCCTAGGGCGGGTCTCCTCTCAGCCTGTCGTGCGGGAGCCAAGACCGGGAGTGGCCGTGGTCCTTTTCGGACCGGGACTTTCGGCCCTCGTGGGCGGCGCCTGGACCTTGGCGTGCCGTGCGGGTCGAAGGGATCGTGCAGGGGTCCTCGGCGTCCGCGACCTACATCAGCCTGCCGGATATCGGGGATTGACGCCACGAACGGCGCCACGATCGCACCGGCGAGCATGATCAAGGTGGCGACGAGTGGTACGCCCGGCCGACCGGGCGCGAAACCTGACAGATCGGACACATTGCTCCGGCCGGCCCTGGTGGACGGGCGCCCGCTCGACAAGGATCGCCCGATGCGCGACAGCAAGGCCTTCGATCTGGTGGCCCGAGGTGGGCTTGTCTGTTACGCCGTCGTGCATCTGCTCGTCGCGTGGCTCGCGACACGGGTCGCGCTGGGCGACACGGCCAAGGCCGACAAGGCGGGCGCCCTGCAGGTGGTGGTCGCCGAAGGTGGCGCGTGGCTGCTGTGGCTGATCGCGGCGGGCCTCGCCGTGCTGGCGTTGTGGCAGCTCAGCGAGGCGCTCACCGGACACCGGCACGTGAAGGCGCGGCGACGGACGGTGCGCAGGATCGTCAGCGGGATCGAGGTCGTGCTGTACGGCCTCGTGTCCTACAGTGCGGTGAAGATCGCCATCGCGGGCGCGGACGACGGTCAGACGTCCCTGGTCGCGGAAGTCCTCGCGGAGTCCTACGGCCAGGTCCTGGTGACCGTCGCCGGGATCGCCGTCGTCGGGGTGGCGGTGTTCCTCGCCTCGCGCGCCGTCCGGAAGACCTTCGTGCGGGAACTCGACTTCGGCGGCGCCTCGGGACCCACCCGGACCACGACGATCCGGCTCGGGCAGATCGGATGGATCGCGGTCGCCATCGCGTACGGCACCGTCGGGGTGCTGACTGTCATCGCCGCGGTCACCTTCGACCCCGCCAAGGCGAGCGGGCTCGACGTCGCGCTGAAGACGCTCGTCGCCCAGCCCTACGGCGGTCCGATGCTGCTCGCGCTCGCGGCCGGTATCGCCGCGTTCGGGGCCTTCGCGGTGCTGGACGCCAGATTCCGCAAGATCTGATCTGCCCGGCGAACCGACCTGTGGCACCGTGAGACCCGTCTGGAGGTCGTGATGGCAGGTGTGGTCGAGCGGATCCGCGAGCGGGGCGAGGACGATCGGCAGGCGCGGATCGTCGAGGTACTGGTGGAGGCCTTCGACGACCTCATGCGCGCGGACGCCGACGCGTTCCGCCGCAAGTTCCGCAAGATGGCCGCCGCTCCGTTCGCCTTCTACCGGGGTTCGGCGTGCCTGTTCTACGCGGACATGGCGCGCGAGGACGACCCGTGGGCGAACGACGAGACCAGCCGGGTGTGGATCCAGGGCGACCTCCACGCCGAGAACTTCGGCAGCTACATGGATTCGTCCGGGACGCTGGTGTTCGACGTCAACGACTTCGACGAGGCGTACCTCGGCTGCTTCACCTGGGACCTCAAACGGCTGGCGGCCAGTGTCGCGCTGCTCGCGTGGAGCAAGGCGATCTCGGACGACGACATCGAGACGCTGATCGGCACCTACCTGCGCGCCTATGTGAAGCAGGTCCGCGAGTACGCCGAGCGCCCCGGCGACGAACTCGTCCGGCTCCAGCTGGACAGCACCGAAGGCGTTCTGCACAGTGTCCTGCTCCGGGCCCGGCTCAAGACGCGGATCGCCCTGCTCGACGAAGTGACCACTGTGGAGGATTACGACCGCAGGTTCCGGCACGGTCCGGGCGTGCGGGTCCTGGAGGAGGCCGAACGCGAGACAGCGATCGCCGCCTTCGAGTCCTATTTGGACACGATCCCGGAGAACAAGCGGTTCGGCAGCATCACCTACCGGGTCAAGGACATCGTCGGCCGGACCGGCTTCGGCATCGGCTCGGCCGGGCTTCCCGCGTACAACATCCTCGTCGAAGGCCGGACCCAGGCGCTCGAGAACGACGTCGTCCTGTCGATGAAACAGGGGAACGTCGCGGCGCCGAGCCGGATCGTGTCCGAGAAGAGCATCCGCGACTACTTCACCAACGAGGGGCACCGCACCGCCGTCTCGCAGCGCGCGCTGCAGGCGCACGCGGATCCCTGGCTCGGGTACACCGAGATCGACGGGACCGGTTTCGTCGTCTCGGAGTTGTCGCCCTACGTCGACGACCTGGACTGGTCGGAGCTGACCGAGCCGTCGGAGATGGGTCCGGTACTCGACTACCTCGGCCGGGCCACCGCGAAGATGCACTGCGTGTCCGATTCGGACTCCGAACAGACCCTGGTCGACTTCCAAAGCGAAGCGGCCATCGCCGAAGTGATCGGTGACCGCGAAGACGAGTTCGTCCGCGCGCTGACCGAGTTCGGGATGGCCTACGCCGAGCAGTCACGGGAGGACCACCGGTTGTTCGTGGACGCCTTCCGCGGTGGGAAGATCCCCGCCGTCCGGCCCGCCGCGGAGGGCTGACCGGACGACGGGGAGCCCGTCTATTCGCGGAGGCCGATCGCCTCGATCGGCTTCGACCGCAGCGCCACCCGGGTGGCGAGGCCGAGCGAGACCAGGCCGAGCAGGATCGCCCCGGCGATGACCCCGCCGAAGACGGCGACCGTGCCGGACGGCAGCGGCGTCCCGCGCAGGCCGAGGTTCAGCAGCATCAGAGGAACCCCCGCCACCATGGTCCCCAGCAGCGCCGCGACCCCCACCGTCGCCAGTGCTTCGAAGCGCATCATCCGCACCACCTGGCGTTTGGTGGTGCCGATCAGGCGCAGCAGCGCGAACTCCCTCGAGCGCTGCGCCGTGCTCATCACCAGCGTGTTGGCCACCGAGATCACGACGTAGCCGAGGATCACGCCGACCGCCACCAGGTTCACGTAGAACTGGGCCTGCTGCTGACCGCCGGCGGGCGCGGCGATCGCCGATCCCGGCGTCACGACCAGCCCCGGATAGCGGGTGGCGAGGTCGCGCAGGGCGGCGGTCACGGTCGCGGAATCCGCGTCCGGCTGCTGCCGCACCAGCACCGAGTCGTCCATCCTGTCGCCGGTGTGCGCCCTGGCCAGGTCCGCGGGGAGCACGTAGCGGCCGAAAGCCTGGTCACGGGTGTAGGTGGCGACCAGCCGCAGCTTCGCCGGGGCGCCGTCGCCGAAGTAGAACTCGACCTCGTCGCCGATCTTCTTCTCGTACCAGTCGGCTTCCGATTCGCTCATCGCCACGGTGTTCCCGGTCAGGTCGGTGATCTTGCCCGACACGACGCCCAGGTCGACGTTCCCACGGACCTGCGACCCGTCGAGCCCCTGCGCCGCGTATCGCTCGACGCGCAGGCTTTCCTGCTCCTGCACCGTGTTCATCACCTCGGTGTGCACGACCGGGGTCGCGGCGGCGACGCCGGGGATCCGCTGTGCCGCCGCGGCCACCTCCGGGGAGAGTCCGCCCGTACCGCTCGCGAGCACGTGGTCCGCGGTGGTCGACTCGACGGTTTCCTCCTGCCTGGCTGCGGCCGCGGAGGTCTGGCTGTAGAACATCGTCAGCGCGAACGAGACCGCCAGCATCACCGGCGTCACCGCGGCGGCCAGGCGGCGCGAGTTGGCTTGGCTGTTGGCGGCGGCCAGGTACCCGCTGATCCGCGAGGTCCGGTTGAGCACCGGGGCGATCAGCCGCGCCATGAACGCGACCACCTTCGGGCTCAGCACGGCCAGCCCGATCACGATGATCAGCGAGGACCCCGACGAAGCCGCGAGCCCCGGTTCACCGCGCAGGAACATCGGGACCAGTGAGCCGCCGAGACCGGCCGCCACCAGCGCGCAGCCGACGATGACGCGCACCTGGCCGAGTTCACGCCGTTCCACGGCGGCCTCGCCGAGCGCCTCCACCGGGCGGATCGACGACGGGCGCCGCGAGGCGGACCAAGCGGCCAGCCGGGCCGTGCCCAGGCCGAGCACCAGCGCGGCGACGAGCGGGATGGGGCTGAGCGCCAGTTCGAAGTCCGGCGGGATCACCCCGATGGCTCCGAAGGCGTTCCTCAGCCCGAAGCCCACCGCCACGCCGAGGCCGCTGCCCAGCACCCCGGCGATCACCGCGACCAGCATGGTCTCGGCGCCGATGAGCTTGCGGATCTGCTGAGGGGTCGCCGCGATCGCCCGCAGCAGGGCGAACTCCCGGCGACGCTGGTTGATGACCAGCGCCAGCGTGCTGGCCACGACGAACACCGCGATGAGGAGGGCGAACCCGCCGAACGAGCCGGCGAGCGCCATCAGCAGCATCCGGGTCTGGCTGACGTCGAGGAACTCGACCGTGCTGCGCTCGACCCCGGTCGTCACGGTCACCTTGTCGGTGCCCACCGCGTCGCGGATCTTCTCGGCGAGGTCGCCCGGCTTGACGCCCGGGTCCGCCAGCACGCCGATCGCGTGCGCCCGGCCGGGTGTGCCGGCGAGTTCGACGGCCTTCTCCGGCGAGAAGAACACCGCGGACTGCCGGGAGAGGCCGTCACCCGACTTCGGGGCGGCGATCCCGGAGACCCGGAAGTCCACCGGGGTCGAGCGGACGGCGATCTTCACATGCCCGCCGACGACGGCCTTGCTCCGAGCCGCCAGTTCCGCGTCGAGGACGACCTCGTCGGCACCGGCGGGCGCCCTGCCGTCACGCAGCGAGAACGGCGCCAGCGCGGCGGCGTCCCAGTTGTGACCCCACGACTGGCCGCCTTCCGGCCCGTTCAGCGCCCGGCCGTCGGCCGTCACCACGTTGGCCGGGAAACTCTGCTCCGCCACGACGCCCCGGACGCCGGGAACCGCGGTGATCGCGCCGGCGAGCGTCACCGGCACCGAGGCCTGCTCGGCGACCTGCTTGGCTTCGAGCGGACCCGCCCCGGGCGGGTCGACCGTCTGCTGACCGCCGACGACGACCGCGGCGTCGGCGTACCGCTGGGTCGGGACCCCCGCCCGCAGGCCGGATTCCATCAAGATGCCGCAGCCGGCGACCAGCGCCGTCCCGCAGAGGATCGCGACGAACGCGCCGACGAAACCGCTCAGCCGGGTCCTCATCGTCTGCCATGCCAAATCCCACATGACCGTCACCACTCCCCGAGGTGGGTCATGCGCTCGGCGACGCGTTCCGGCGTCGGCTGCGGGAGGTGCCCCGCGAGCTTGCCGTCGGCCAGGAACAGCACACCGTGCGCGGCCGACGCCGCGACCGGGTCGTGTGTGACCATCAGCACGGTCTGCCCCATCTCGTCCACAATGGAGCGGAGCAGGTCGAGGACCTGGCGCGCGGTGCGCGTGTCCAACGCCCCTGTCGGTTCGTCGGCGAGGACGACCTCCGGCCGGGTGACCAGCGCGCGGGCGATCGCGACCCGCTGCTGCTGGCCGCCGGAGAGCTCCGACGGACGGTGTTCGAGCCGCTTCGCGATCCCGACACCTTCGACGACCTCGCGCAGCCACTGCGGATCGGGTTTCTGCCCGGCCAGCCTCGTCGGGAGGGTGATGTTCTGCAGCACGTTCAGCGACGGCAACAGGTTGTAGGCCTGGAAGACGAAGCCGATCCGGGTCCTCCGCAGCTCGGTGAGCGCTTTCTCCTTCAGCCTGCTCAGTTCCGTGTCCCCCAGCAGCACCCGTCCCGAAGTCGGCCGGTCCAGCCCCGCCGCGCAGTGCAGGAAGGTGCTCTTGCCCGATCCCGACGGCCCCATCACCGCGGTGAACGTGCCTTTGCGCACCCCGACGGTCACCCCGTTCAAAGCCGTGACCGCGCCGTCACCGGATCCGTAGACCTTGCTCACGGATTCCAGTGCCAAGGCGCACGTGCCCCCTGCATTCATCATTTCCCCTTAACCGGTGGTGATCTCTCTCGACAAAACCTACGGTCGGCGAGGGCCTCGATCGATCCCGCGTGAGGGAAGACTCGTGGTAGGGCTGGCACCACCATCAGGCCGCCGGAGTCCGGATGGGACACTGTCCGGGTGACTACCCGGCTGCGGTCCTGTTGGTCCGCGATCCGGTATCTGGCCATCGGCGCGGCCTCTTCGATGGTCTCCTGGTTCGTCCTCGTCGGCATGCTGTTCGTCCTGCTGATGTGCCCGTTCGGCGTCGGGATCCCGGCGTTGCCGATCGCGCTCAAGCTGATCCGGCGTCCGGTCAACTTCGAACGCCGCCGGGCCGCCCGCCTGCTGGACGAGCCGATCCCCGAGCCGTACCGCTCCGGGAACCCGGTGACCGATCCGGCCTCGCGACGGGATCTCGGGTGGCTCGCCTTCCACGGTGCCACCGGTTTCGTCATCGGGGCGTTCGCCGTCGCGCTGCCGCTCGGCGGCCTCCGGCAGATCGTCTCGGCTCTCGTCTGGCCGTCGGTGGACGGCGGGGTGGAAAGCTCGCTCGGGTTCATGGTGACGTCCTGGCCGCTGGCGGCGGCCAGCGTGATCACCGGCGCCGGCATGATCGCGCTCACGTTCCTGTTCCCGCGGGTGGCCCGTTGGCAGGCCTCCGCCGCGCGGAAGCTGCTCGCGCCCGCGCCCGGAGTCGTGCTGACCGACCGCGTCGTCGAACTGGCCGCGTCCCGTGCCGCCGCGTTGGAAGCGCACGGCGCCGAACTCCGGCGCCTCGAACGGGATCTGCACGACGGGACACAGGCGAGGATCGCGGCGGTGGTGCTGCAACTGGGGATCGCCGACTCGATCTTCGAGAAGAATCCCGAGAAGGCACGGGAGTTGCTGGGCAAGGCGCAGGACACCGCGACCGGCGCGCTGGCCGAACTGCGGACCGTCGTGCGCAGTATCTATCCGCCGCTGCTGACCGACCGCGGCCTCGACGGCGCTGTCACCGCGCTGGCGGACCGCTGCCCCGTTCCGTGCACTGTGGACGTTCTCAGCAGCAGCCGCCGCCCGGCCGCTGTCGAGGCCGCTGCCTACTTCGTCGTCGCCGAGATGCTGGCCAACATCACCAAGCACTCCGGCGCCGAACACGCCTCGATCACCCTCGACGGCACCGCCGACACCCTCCTCATCGAAATCCGTGACGACGGCCACGGCGGCGCCGACGAATCCGGCGGCAGCGGCCTGTCCGGGATCCGCAAACGCGCCGAGGCCTTCGACGGGACCTTGAAGCTGACCAGCCCGGCCGGTGGGCCGACCGTACTGAAAGTGGAGTTGCCATGCGGGTCGTGATCGTCGAGGACGACGCGCTGTTGCGTGAAGGCCTGGTGCTGCTGCTGAACACGTCGGGCATCGACGTCGCCGCGGCGGTGGACAATGTGGACGAGTTCCTCGAAATCGTCACCAAGGACCGGCCCGACGCGGTGATCACCGACGTCCGGCTGCCGCCGACCCACACCGACGAAGGCCTCCGCGCCGCCGTCAAGGCACGGAAGATGTACCCCGGGCTGCCCGTGCTCGTGCTGTCCGCGCACGTCGAAACCGGCTACGCGGCGGAACTCCTGGCCGACGGCAAGGGCGCTGTCGGGTACCTGCTCAAGGAGCGGGTCGGGAAGGTCGAGAAGTTCCTCGACGCGCTGGACCGGGTCGTCAAGGGCGGGACGGCCATGGACCCCGAGGTGATCACCCAGCTGATGGCGCACCGCCGGGCGACCGATCCGCTCGAAGGGCTGACCGCGCGGGAACGCGAGGTGCTCGGGCTGATGGCGGAGGGCTACAACAACACGACCATCGCCGAACTGCTCGTGGTGAGCGATGGCGCGGTGCACAAGCACATCCGGAACATCTTCGCGAAACTCGGGTTGCCGGAGGACAGCGGGCATCGGCGGGTTCTGGCTGTTCTCGCCTACCTGAGCGGGAAGAACTGACGCTGGGCCTGCCTCTGGATGGTCGTGAGTGGCAAGTGGGGTTAGAACGACACTTGCCACTCACGACCACCTGGACCCACCACCTCAGCGACTCCGGTTCGCGGCACGCTTGACGGTCCTGATCACCGGCGCCGTCTCGATGTGCGTGATGGCGGGCAACGCGGCCACCCGGGTGGTCAGGTAGCGGTAGAGCTCCCGCTGGTTCGCGCACACCGCTGTCGCGCACAGGTTCGTCGGCCCGGTCGTGGCCGCGGCGAACGCGATCTCGGGATGCCCGGCCAGCGCCGTACCGGCCTCCTCCAGGTACGCGGGGGCCACCGAGAGCCAGAGCACGGTCCGGGTGGTGATGTCGAACAGGTTCCCGTCGACGTCGATGTCGAGGTACAGAACGCCGCGTTCGCGCAGTTCGGTCATCCGGCGCCGGACCGTCGTCGGTGACCAGCCGGTCACCGCGGCCAGCTGCGAGAGCTCGGCCCGCCCGTCGGTGGCGAGCATGGCCAGGAGCTTCCGGTCTTCGTCGTCGAGCCGCACCGGTCCCGGCCGGTGCGGCACCGGTGGCGGGCGCAGCCGCTCGATCGCCTCGTCGTCCAGCGAGCCGATCTTGGCGACGAAGCTGTCCGCACCGCCGTAGAAGGCATGCAGCACGGAGTGCGCGGTCACCCCTTCCACGCGCGGGGTGCGCGGAAGCTTGGCCAGCAGCAGCGCCTCGCTGTCGGCCTCGCTTTCCGTGCGGACCGTGCAGGTGATCTCGGTGCCGCCGGAGGTCAGGCTCACCCAGGACGTGTCCGGGCGCCTGGCCAGCGCCTCGGCGACCGCGCCCGACGCGGCGGGCGCGCAGCGCACTCGCAGGAACCACAGCACCGCACCCAGCGCTGTCGGATCGACGCCGCCGAGCACCCGCACCGCCCCCGTCGACCGCAATCGGGCGTACCGGCGGGCGATGGTGCGATCCGACACGCCGAGTACCTCGGCGATCGTGCTGAACGGGGCCCTGCCGTTGATCTGCAGGGCGTGCACGAGCCGTCGATCCAGCTCGTCGTAGTCGGATTCCACGGATCCAAGGGTAGCGAGTGTCGGATATCGGCACAGTCATGCCTGTTTCTGGCCTGATCGGCTCGGCGAGACGGAACGTTGCTCTCGTCCTGATCGACCCGACCAGAGGAGAATTCCATGGATACCGAAGTACTCGTCGTCGGCGCAGGCCCGACCGGTCTGACGCTGGCCAACGAACTGCTTGTCGCCGGTGTGCCGACAGTGGTGGCAGACAGGCTGGCGCAACGCAGCGACCTGTCCAAAGCGGGCGGTGTGCAGCCGCGCACACTGGAGGCCTTCGATCAGCGCGGCCTGATGGAACCGTTGCTGGCCACCGGAAACTATCCCACCAGCGCCGGTCATTTCGCCGGCGTCCCGCTCTCGCCCGAACATGCCGGGCACCGCCTGCCGTGGCGATCCGTACCGCAGGTGGTCATCGAAGGTTTTCTTGAGGAACACCTTGCCGCACAAGGCATCCACGTCCGACGTGAGCACGAACTGATCGGCCTCGCCCAGGACGATGGCGGGGTCACCGCGACCTTCGAGGGCGGCACCACCCTCCGCTGCCGTTACCTCGTCGCCACCGATGGCGCCCACAGCACGGTCCGGTCCTTACTGCGGGCCGGGTTTCCCGGTCAAGCGGGCACCGCGACCGTGATCGCCGCCGACGTCCGGTTGAGCGGCGCCGACCAGGTGATGTCGCACACCTGGACCGACGACGGGGACTGGGTGGCGCTGTTCGCGCTCGGTACCGACCCGCAGGGCCGGGAGTTGCGCAGGCTGGTCGTCGGCGGGCCAGGGCGTTCACTGCCCCGGGAGGTCCCGATCACCGAAGAGGAGATCCGCGACGGCCTGCGCAAAGTGTTCGGATCGCGGGTGGAACTGCTCGAACTGCGCTACGCCCGCCGCATCACCAACGCGGCCCGGCAGGTCGAGCACTACCGGCACGGGCGGGTGTTCCTGGCGGGCGACGCCGCCCACGTCCACCTCCCGCTCGGCGCGCAGGGCATGAACACCGGGATCCAGGACGCGCTCAACCTCGGGTGGAAGCTGGGCGGTGCCGTGCACGGCTGGGCACCGGAAGACCTGCTGGACACGTATCACGCGGAACGGCACCTGGTCGGCGCCGCGGTGCTGCGCAACGTCCAGGCGCAAAGCCTGCTGATGGACTGGGTGGGCGCCCGTGATCCGGAAGTGCTGGCCGCCAAGGAACTTTTCGCCGCCATGACGCGAATTCCGGAGGTTCAGCGGTATCTCGGCGACCTGCTGTCCGGGATGGCCATCCGCTACCCGATGCCGGGTTCCGAAGCCCATCCGCTCGTCGGCCGTTCCGCGCCGGATCTGGACCTCGGTCCGGTTCGGACACCTGAACTGTTGCGCTCCGGGCGCGGCGTCCTGATCGACCCGGCCGACAGGTTCGCCAAGGTCGCCGACCTCTGGCGGGGCCGGGTGGACCGTGCTGGTCAGGGCGCCGGCATCGAACCGATGCTCATCCGCCCGGACGGCTATGTGTGCTGGGCGGGCGACCCGGACGGCCTCGAAGCGGCGCTCAGCCGCTGGTTCGGTATGCCGCTCTAGCTCGGCGGCTGCTGAGCCTGCGGGTTGGGCTGTGCATAACCGGTCTGGGCATAACCGGGCTGGGCGTACCCAGCCTGGGGAGGCGGGAAACCGGGCTGGCCGGCCACGGGGTAGCCGGCCGGTCCAGGGTTTCGCCGGCTCTTGACGACCCCGATCGCGACCAGGAGCCAGGAAAGCGCCGTGATGAGATCGAGCGGAACGCCGACACCCATGAAGATCAACCGGATCTCGTCGGCGGTGAGGCCGTCGGCCCAGGACGGCAGGTCCAAGACCACGAACTGCCACACGATGCTGATCACCGTCGAGAAGAGCATGACCACGAAGGCGCCCACCATCAGGCCGGAGACTCCCCTGGCGCGCCCTTTGATCGAAAAGATCAGGCCAAGCAGGCCCACCACGAGCAGCAACACTCGCGGGACGGCTTCGATGCTCGTGTACACAAGGGGTGACATGACTGCCTTCCAGTGCTCTCCGCCGGAGATCGAGACGTCCGGGCTGGGCAGATCCTAGGCCTCGGCGACGCCCGGCGTGGGATGTTCAACGAAGAAACCCGGGTGTCCGCGCCGGTCTGAAGCCTTATCGTCGGCGAGGTGGACGAGGCTTCGGTACGCATGACGCTCTCGGTGGCGAGGGCGGCCGAACGCCGCGGCCGCCTGGCGCCGGGCGGCTGGCCGGACGTGGCGGTCGCCATGCTGTTGGAAGGCAACGAAGATCCAGAGATCGCCGTGCTGGCCGGATTGAACAGTCAGGCGAGCGGATGGGACACCGCGCCGTTGGTCGACGCCGTCTGCGAACGGCACGGCGTCTCGTTCCCCGACGAGGGTGAGACGGTGGATCTCTTGGCCCGGCTGATGGCAGGCGAACTTCGCGTCCGGCCTGCCTCGGTCACCGCACCGATGATCCGCCTGCTGGCCAAGCTCGCGCACCCGGACTTCGAGTCGGATCTGGCCGTCCGCTGCCACGGTGTGGTGGATTACCTGGACTGCGACTGCGCCTGGGTCGACCCCGGCCTCGAAGACGAGTTGCACCGGTTGGCGCCGCTGCGGCTCCCCGCCTCCATCGCCCAGGCACTCGCACGGCCGGTGCGGTCGCTTCTCCCCTCGGTTCAACCTCCTCACGGGCACTAGTAGTGCTTTGTTAGGTGTGTCGTTGTGGCTGGTCAGGGTGCTGGTGTGATCTGCTGCTGGAGTGAAACCGGTGGAGTTGGAGCAGGTCCGT
>NZ_JBVJLY010000036.1:0-48060 GCF_055584485.1 Amycolatopsis sp. NPDC102522
AGGTCCGGACAACCCGAACGATCATCGTCCGGACCTACTTTTCGGACCGCAGCTCAGCGCGGTGAAGCTCCGCAAAGTTCGGGCGGACAGGACAGTATGGACGAGGAAGACCCGCGGATTCGTGAGCGCCTGGTGAGCATCGAGTGCGCGCATTGCGGCACCGAGGTCAGGTACTCGGGGACGGGACGGCGGCCTACGTTCTGCTCGGCGTCGTGCCGGAGCCGCGCGTGGGAACTGCGCCGGGCGGCCGACAAGCTCGGCCGGGAGAGCCCGATGCCGACCGTGGTGCGCGAGGTCGTCGAACGCGAGCGACCAGCTCCGGCTCCGATGGCGCCGCGGGTGGTCGAGGACTGGGTGCTGCTGCTGGAGCAGCTGGAGCGCCAGGTGCGCGACAGTCCGCTGTCGCTGGTGCGCAGCAGGGAGGAGTTCGAGGAGCTTGCGGGCGCGGTGAAGGGCTTGCATGACGCGTTCTCGTGGCGGGATCCCGAGCTGAGGAACACCGCGCCGCCGGTGCGCGAGCAGTCCGCTCCGATCGTTTCGGCCGGCGGGACGTTGTCGCGGCAGCAGCGTCGCGCGCTCGAACGCGAGCAGCGCAAGCACCGCTGAGCCGTCACAACAGAACGACTTCTGGTCCAAGGTATCGCCGTCACCTTGGACTAAGGTATCGCCGTCATCGCGGGTTCCAACCGCCCTGATCCACCCCCAGCGCCCCGCTTGAAGCGTGCAGCGAGATAGGCGCTATCCAGGGTTTAGCGCTCAGGCCGCGCGGCCGCTGGCATGATCGAGGACGACGCCCGGCCGTGCCTACCCCCTTCGACCTGACGTCGTCCGGCCGCTGCGTGCCGGGACGGAGTCCCCCTCTCCGTTCGTCGCGCGGATCCGCGGCCGGTTCGGCTCGAACACAGGGGGTGGGGCGGATGCCCGATTACGTACGTCATCACGGACGCCAGCCGCGAGTGCCCGGCGGCTATCCGCACGCGCTGGAGATCCGGCTCACGTTCAACGACATGACGCTGCTCGCCGTGGCGGCCGCGCGGGCGGAGCTCGCCGACGGCGCCTTCGCCAGCCAGGTCGTGCACCGGCACCTGGCCACTGAGTACAACCTCGTCCCGGCAGACTGGCGTGAGGTGATGGCGCAGCTGCTGGAGCACCGTGCCGCCCTCGCCGGTCTGCGCGGCGACGTCGCCGCAGTCGGGCGGCTGGTCAACCAGATTGCCCGCGCGGTCAACACCGGCGGCTCGACACCGGCGGAGGTGGTGCTGACCCGGATGTCCAACCGGGTGGCCACCGTCCTCGCGGCCGCCGACGAGGGCCTGGCCGACCTCGACCGGCTGACCGCCGAGGCGCGGACCCGGTTGTGATCGGCCGCGTCGTACGCGGGTGGCGCACGCACGGCCTGATCGCCTACCTGTTCGGGCCCGGCCGCCATCACGAGCACGAGAACCCGCACACGATTGCCTCGTGGGACGGCTGCCCGCACCTGCACCAGCCACCGCAAAGCGCCGCGGGTCGGTTCGACGTCGGCGAGCTGGTGGCCGCGCTGACCGCACCGGCGGCCGCGGCCGGAGTCCCGCAACGGCCACCGGACGACCACGACGGCGCGCGGCGCGCCCAGGGCCCGGTGTGGCACTGCTCGATCCGGGCCGCGCCGGAAGACCGCGAGCTCTCCGATACCGAGTGGTCGGAGGTGGTCGCGCATCTGCTGCACCGGACCGGCATCGCCCGCCGCGGCGATCCGGGCGCGTGCCGGTGGGTGGCCGTGCGGCACGCGGCCGATCACGTGCACGTGGCCGCGGTCCTGGTCCGCCAGGACACGCTGCGCCGGGTGCATCCGCGCCGGGACTACCACCGTGTCCGCGAGACCTGCCTCGCCGCCGAACAGCGTTTCGGGCTGCGCCCGACCAGCCCGGCCGACCACACCGCGCCCCGGGCCGCCACCCGCGCCGAGAAAGAGAAGGCCACCCGGCACCATCTGCCCGAGGCCCGCCGGGACTGGCTGCGCCGCCTCGTGCGCGGCGTGGCAGCCCGCACCACGAGCCCGGAGGAGTTCCTCGAGGAGCTGGTCTCCAGCGGGGTGCGGGTGCGGGCCCGGCAGGACGTCCATGGGCGGCTGCTCGGCTACGCGGTGGCCGTGCCCGCCGACTACGCCAACTCGCGATCAGACGAACTGGTGTGGTTCGGCGGCCGCTCCCTGGCCGCTGACCTGTCCGCGACACGGCTGACCGAACGGTGGGCCAGCGCACCACCCGGAGGCCGGGAGCCGCTCAGCAGAGCCGAGAAACACCAGGCCTGGAACTCGGCGGCCGACGTCATCGAGCGGGCCCGCGCCGAAGTGGCCCGCGGTCACGGCGTCGACGGCGTCGCGCACGCCGCCGGCGACCTGCTGCTGAACCTGGCCCACCTCGGCGACGGTCGCCAGAGCATGGTGAGCGCGGCCGAGGAGTTCGAGCGCGCCGCCCGCACACCAGGCCGGGGACAACCCGCGCACTGGAGCCAGACCGCGATCGAGCTGCGCGTCGTGTCCTGGCGGCTGGCCCGCGCCGGAACAGATCGCGGCCACGCCACCGCGGTGCTTGTGCTCGTGCTCGCCCTCGCGGGCCTGGTCGCCGAGATCGCCGCCTGGCGAGCACAGCGGCACCAGATGGCCGCCGCGGCCGCCGCGCACCGTGCCAGCCAGGCCTTGACCACCCGGGCCGCCGACCTGACCGAGCGGTTCCCGCGGTTGAAAGCGGAACCTCGATCGACAGACCCAGTCGTGGACCGGGAACACGAGGAGAAACCCGCACACAAAGGAGCGCCGCCGGCGCATCGCCGCCGTCCCGCCGTCAGCACCGTGCCCACCAGCAGCCGCGGGCCGACCCGCTGACATCGAATACCTGCCCGCACCTGGGTATAGGCAGGTATTCGGTGCGTGGAGGTTCCGTGTGCCGGTCAGAAGTGTCCGGTACCGAACACCCTGTAGCCCGAACGGGCGTTCGACTGGGGGCGCATACTGCGGTCATGTCCGCGCAGCCGTCTCATCACGCACCCGGCGCCGAGGAGTTCGTGCTCCGGCCCATAGGGCGGCACGCGCGGTGCCTAAACGGGCACAACCTCGACGTCGCCGGGCGGGACCGCAGCTGGGACCACGCGCTGTATCTGCCGACGGGGAGCTGCGGTCTGTGCCTGCGTCTGCGGTTACCGCGTGCGGAGTGGCTGGAAGTGGATCATCTCCGGTTTGTCCACGAGGCGCCGGTGACGTCGGCCGCGCTGGTGCTGGCCGCGCGGCCGCCGATGGTGCGCGGCGGGGTCGGGCAGATCCTGATGCGGCTGCGCGGTGTCACCATCGCGGATCTGGACGTCCAGATGTGCGGTGTGTGCCAGGCCGGGGTTGTCGATCAGATCCGGGTCGACCCTCCGTATCTGCGGCGGGGGATCGGGACCGTGCTGCTCGCCGCGGCGCTGGCCCGGGGCCGCGGCTACCGGTGGTCGACCACGGCGATCGCCGACACCGCGATCGCGAAGGCCTTCTGGGCGGCCCAGTACCTGCCGGATGACATGGCTCTGGGGGAGCCGTCGCGGTGTTCGCACATGCTTCTGGCGGTTGGCGAACACGTCTGAGTCCGGGCGGGAGTCATCCGTGTCCGGTGGGGGTTTTGAGTCGGTAGGCGGTGGTCGTGCCCTTGATGGCGGTGGTCACGAACCGGTCTTGTCCCCACGCCAGCCGGAACAGCAGCGTGGGCGAGTCGTGCTCCATCGCCCGCGCGAGCAGGAACTCGTCGAGCTCCTTGAGCTCAATCGTCGTCGGCGGACGCCAGCTGAGGTACTGGGCTACCAGCCGCAGATGCTCGGTGCGGGTCTTCGCCCGGCGGCCATAGGAGCGCAGCTCGCCGGGATCGATCTTCAGCTGGTCTGCGAGCCGGGCCACCGCCACCGGCGGCGCCGTCGATACCGCGTCCGGGACGAATCCCAGCCACGGCAGAGTGCACAGCGCCACTGCCAGGCCCAACCGGTCCGCCGGCCCTCGGCCCCGGCCAGGATCGACGAAGGCGACGTCCGCCGGGGTGAGGGTGAAGAACCGGAACAGCTCGTCCCGGCCGATCTCGGGGAAGCCCCGCAGATGCTCCAGCTCTTCCTCAGCGAACACCTGCGCCGCCACCCACGCCTCCAGCCAGCATCCGAAGATTCCCAGCTCAGAAGCCTACTCAGGCATATCCGCCCGAAATTTCTTGAGTACTACGGGGACCCCGGATACTACGGCGACCCCTTCTGGCCTTGCACAGAGGAACGCGCCTTCAGCGAGCCCCGGTCGGGTCGTCGCAGGCGGCTGCGGAACGTGGGCTATTCCAGGCCCGGCATCGCCTGCGCCTAAAAAGGGGGCGGGTCAGGCCGTCATGAGCTGGGGTCCGAGAAGGTCACGGACCTGGCGGGGAAGGTCGTTGAGCGCGGCACGGGTGTTGGCGCGAGCGACACGGGCGATCTCGGCACCCGGGTGGTCGATCATGCCGCGGGGCGAGTTTCCGCCCAGCCACGACGTGATCGGCGCGAACTGCCAGGGGGTGACGATCTGGCAGGACGCGCGCAGCGCGGCCAGCGCGGCCCGGTAACTGCCATTCCACCCTGCGTAGCGAAGGTTCCAGCGCAGTCTGCCGGTCGCGATCCGCCGGTCGTCCGGAGTGGTTTCCAGGTGCATTTCGCCGCGGGTCTGTGTGTAGAGCAGGAAGTCCTCGACGGCGAGGTTGCCGTAGATGGTCAGCGACCATGGCCGGTGGTCATCGGCGAGCCCTTGTTCCAGGAAGACCTCGGCGAACAGACCATCCTCGCTGAGGAGGAAGATGTGCCGGTCTCCCATGATCTCGCGGTTGTCGACCACGGTGAAGCCTTCTTCGGCGCAGATCCTGAGCACGTCGTCCAGCGGAAGCCCGGCGGTCAGGTCGTCCAGCGCTCGTAGCTCGTCCTGGGTGGTCCACCAATTGGTCATCCCCGACAGCCACACCAGCGTCTCCCGCCGTTGCATGCCGGTGAGCACCTCGGTCCCGAACGGCACATAGCGGTCGTCGACGAGCTGGCCGACATGCTCGGCATCCCTCGCCCGGCGATCCACTCCGATCTGGCCAGGCCGAGTTTCGGCCGGGGGAGTCGCTGGCGCCGGGGCCAGTGTCTGCAGGTGACGCAGCCTCACCAACGCCTGTTCCCGTTCTATGGCCATGTCCGCAGCCTAGCGCCTGGGCCAGCACGAACACCCGGTCCGAAACCCGGCGTCGGGGAAGATCTGCACATGGGGCGTGTGCGGGAGCGTCGCTGGTGATCGTGTCGCTACGGTGGCGCCGAGGCCTGCCCGGTGTGCGCGGCCGGAGTCAGTGAAGGGGCCGTGGATGATCACCTTGTTGTCGGTGAACACCTGGAATCTGTATGGCAGTGACAGCGCGGAGGAGCAGCAGCGGTTCCGGGCGCTGGAGGAGCTGATCCGGTCGCGGGACGCGGACATCATCGCCGTGCAGGAGATCATCTCGACCGGCGAGGCCGAGGCCGCCGCGGCGGGCCGGCGGACCCCGACCACGCAGGACAAGACGCCGGGGGCGATCGCGGGGCTGCGTCGCCTGGCCGAGGCGACCGGCCGCCACTGCGAGGTCGCCGGTGATCCGGCGGTCGCGGTGGGCGGGATCATCCACCACACCGGCCTGTTGTGGCGGGACGGCATTGACCCGGTGCCCGGCACTGTGCAGCTGCTCCAGCGGGACGTCGCGGGGATGTGGCATTGCGCGACCGCGTGCGTGTTCGACGTCGGCGGCCCGAAACTGCGGGCCGGATCGACGCAGCTGTCCCCGTTCGACCAGGCCTGGGCGGCGATGGATGTCAGCCAGCTGATGCGGGTGCTCAACAGCGACGACATCCCCGGTTTCCTCGCCGGCGACTTCAACGGCATCGGCGCCCAGAAGATCATCCACGGAGACGGCTACGCCTGGTACGACGCGAATCCGTACTTCCACGGCGGCGCCCGGGGCGAGTTCGGCACACCATGGCATCCCGATCACGCCTACCAGCTCGACGGCGACGGCCTGCTCGACCGCCAGGCCGCGATCCGGCTCGAGCACCCCCGCATCGGCGGCATGCGCGACTGCGCGCTCATCACCGGCACCCCCTGGACACCCACCGCCGGGTTCCACTCCCAGGACAACCACCCGCGCCGGCGCGTCGATCGCTGGTACGCCACCCGCACCGTCCCCGAGACCGCGGTGACCGGCTTCCGCGTGGTGCCCGTCGACGAGCACCGTGTCCTCATCGACGGCCGCCAGGTCGAGCTGACCGACCACACGCTGATCGAGATCGACGTCGACGAACACGCACTCGCCTGACCCCGCCGATCCGCCCGTGAGGCGAGCACGGAACGCGACCTGGGCCGCGGGTCGCTGACGTACCGTGGCAGGCATGACACGCAAGGAGATGTCACTGCCGCTGGAGTCGGTGTTCAGCGGCCCGGATCGGTCGAAGCCCGATCACGACGTCGAGTTCTTCCTGGCCCAGCATCACGCCGAGCACCTCTGCGGTGCGGAGCCGGACCAAGCCCACGACATGGCGGTCGACTACGTCAACCGCATGAACAGGTACCGCGACGAGACACGCGCCTGGACGCTGTGATCGTCGCCGGACGGGCTGATCGGGCCCGGGAGCACAACCGGAGCTGGCGGAGGCCGGGCAAGAGTGGTCATGCGTAACCACTTCACCCGGGAGGCCTGGGGACGGGATGAACCGCGGCTGTTCGCGATCGTCGTTCCGCCCAGCCAGCCGGAGCAGCCGAGCGGCGGGGTGTACTCGCGGGCGCAGTCCCTGGCCCGCAAAGCACAGAAAGAGCTGGCCACGGCCGCGCCCGCGTTCATCTCGTGCGTGCCCGAGCAGTGGCTGCACATCCCGCTGCTGGACCTGGGCTGGTCCAGCGAGATCTCCGCGGCCGGTTACGACCGGCTGCTGCGCGCGATGGGGGACCGGCTCTACCGGCTGCCGGCGATCGAGCCCTTCACGATCAGAGTCGGCGCGCCCCAGGTCCGGACCGACTCGATCGCCCTGGCCATCGAGGAAGCCGAGCTTCCCGGGGTCGGATGGTGCCTCGCCCAAGGAGCGACCGAAGCACTCGGCGGCGGCCGCCCAGCCGAATTCGACTTCTACGTCGAGGGCGACCCCGGCGACTGGCGCCGGCGGCGAGACCAGCTGCCCGACCCGCACACGACCTTCACCGCGTTCAGCAAGCGGCGACGGCTGCACCTGCCCATCGCCTACGGCACCGCCGAGGACGAGACCGGCGCCGAGGTCGCCGTGCTCGACACGACCCCGCGTCTGCACGGGTATGCCGGGGACTGGGACGAAGCCCGACTCGACATCACGGAGATCCACCTGGTCGACCTCCGCCAGGACCCCGAGGCCGGCCACTACACCTGGACACCACGAGACGTCCTCACCCTGGGCCTCGACGGAGCGCTCCGCGCCCTGCTCACCTAACCCGCGGTTGAGGGCGACAGCCAGCGGAGCCAGGACTCGCGACCCGGACTCAACCCAGGGACGGCTACGCCGAGCTCGTGACCAGCTACAACGCTCTGCTTTGCACCTGGCCGTAGCTTCGGGGAGTCCTGGGCCGTTGTGCGACCTGCCGCGCTGGGTCGCCGCCCGGGACGCGTGACCAGCGGCTGACACCTCCGCGCGACGGGTCAGCTGTCGAGCATCCGGTAGCCGCAGGCGCGCATCCACACGAGAGTCTGGTCGTGGCCGGGGGCGTCCGGGGCGAGCGGCCAGATCCGCTGCCAGGTCGCGTCGCCGTCGACGAGCACGACAAGGTTGAGGGTGTCGCCATCGTCGGGCAGGTTCGCGGAAGCGGGGTAGTGCTCCAGCAGCCACAGCGGCGAACCGAACCGGTCGGCCACGGCTCGGTGGACGTGTTCGGCTGCGTTGGTGATCGAGGTGCCGAGGCCTTGGTCGGTGACGAGGACGAGGTGCCCGCCGGTGGGCACGGTCCAGGCCCGCAGGTGCGCGATCCCGCCGGTCAGTGTCCCGGACGGGTAGGTCCAGAGCGGGTCCTCGACAAGGAGGTACCCGGCCTCGGGCAGCGGGAGCACGGTGGCGGCGGCGTCGAGTTGTGCGGCCAGGCCGTCGGTGTTGTCGGGTGTCCGGTAGCGCGGCTCCTCCGGCCAGGTGGTGTGGAAGATGTGCCGGTCGACCAGCGAGACCATCTCCGCGGTCCTCGGCACCAGCTCGACGCCGATGTGCACCGCCCACAGGACGGAGTCGGGGTCGGCGGGGTCGATCGGTCCGTAGCGCCAGCCGCTGGTCTCACCCCATTCCAGGCGGATGGGGGTGGCGTAGCCGCTGTCCGCGCACTGGCCGGGGTCGAGGTCGAGCGCGATCGCGGCCGGGGAGACCGTGGTCTCGGGGTCGGCGGCCCGGACACCGGCGGCGCGCAGAGCGTCGACCACGGCGCGGGCGTAGGGCCCGGGGTCCGGGGACACCGGGCGGGGTGCGGGGTTCACGGCGCGGCGGGAATGAGCCCGGCGTTGATCGCGGACTCCAGGTAGTTGCGGGCGTCGGGCAGCGAGTCCCGTTGCTCCTGCGCGCTCAGTTCATCCCACGTGGGCGCAAACGTGCAGTCGTGGGCGAGTTGCTGGCGGGCCCGGGCCAGGATCAGGACACGCGGGTCATCGAGCGGGATCTGCGGCAGCATGGCGTGTTCCTCATGATTTCGGAGACTGTTAGGTCAAAGCTGGTCAGTACAGGAACGAGGACAGGATCGCGTTGCCGGTGGTGGAACGGTCGCCGTAGATGGCGGTGTGCCATTCGGTCTGCAGGCGGCGCAGCGCGTCCGTGGCGGCGGTGTCGAGGGTGATGTCGCGGCCGCCGGTGGCGTCGATGAGGTCGAGCAGCAGGGCGGTGTCGGCGGCGGGGGAGGTCCCGGCCGGGTCCGGTTGGCGGATGAGTTTCCCGCGGGTGTCGAGCAGCCGGCCGGGGCGGTGTTCGGTGGCCGGGGTGTCGGTGGTGGCGAGTTCGAACAGCCGCACCATCAGGAACCAGCTGGAGATGGAGGCCTCGATCTCCTCGTTCTCCCTGGCTTCGGCCATCGTCTCGGCGAAGGAGGCGATCTCGGACTGTTCGGCGGTGCGGGATCGGTACGGGGAGGCTTTCGCGTCGGCGATCAGGTCCCGGGCCGCGGCGAGCAGGTCGAGCTGGTCGCGGGTGGCGGTGGCGATGAAGACGCCCATGTGGCCCAGGCCGCCGCCGGTGACGCCGGCGGCGGTGAGGTTCGCCGTGGACAACGAGATCACCGCACGGTCGGGGATGTCGTCGGCGTCGATCTGCCGGATCCAGGGATGCAGCAGGATCGCATCCAGCGCCGTCTCCAGCGCGGGGTCGACCAGCCGCGCGGGCAGCCGCCAGGGCTCCTCGTCGGGAAACTCCGGGTCGTTGGCGCGGCGCATCGCGCCGCCGAAGTCCAGGGCGCTGCCGGGCTGACCGGCCAGGTCGGGGTGGTCCGGGATCAGGATCCGCACTACGTCACGGGGTTCAGGCATTCTGCTGGTCCTTTCCGGACTTGGTCGCGCGGGCGCGGGTTTCGGTGGCGCGGGTGCGTGCCTTGGCCGCGAGGTCGCGGTAGGTGTCGTGGCCGGCGGCGGCCATCGCGTCGGCGAGGACGGCCTCGCGTTCGTAGATCGGGGCCAGCAGCGCCGGTGTCGGAGCCAGGTTCCCGGAACGGAGCTGGTCACGCAGCCGGGACTGGTGGGCGAGCTCGGCGAAGGCCTCCATCTTCTGCATCCGGTCCGACACCAGCCCTGGGCCGGGCCCGCCCGGCTCCTCGCGGCGGCGGGTGATCCAGGCGTCCAGGTGCCGGATCCAGTAGTCGGGGTCGAGCAGCTCGTCCGGGATCCCGACGACGCTGGTCCGGCCAGGGAACGAGGCCCGCCGCTGGGCGGATTCCCAGTCGGTTTCGAGGTGGCTCCAGCGTTTCTCGGCCTCGTCGGCGGTGATCTGCTCGCCGGTGTCGGCGGTGATCGTCTCGGCGATGATGTCCCAGCCGGTGCCCTGCACCCGCTCGGCCAGGACCGCCGCCTCCAGCACGTCCCGCGCCCGGGACATGAACGTGAGAGCGTCGGACAGGCCGAGACCGTCCAGGCGGTTCCGGCCGGGCGGGCCGGTGGGGATCAGCCCGGCGGCGGCATCGGCGGCCTCGGCCGCGGTACGGGCCAGGCGCAGCGCGGTCAGCGACTGCTCCGTGTACGGGGCGCCCTCGACCGGACCGGGCCACGACGTCGGATCGGTGCCGGTCATCAGCTTCTCCCGGTGGTGGGTTCGGCGGAGGGCGCGGTGTCGAGCTGCGCTTGAAGCTCGGCCACGGAGCGGCGAGCGGCGGCCAGGCCGTCGCGGGTCGCTGCGCTGACCCGGGTCTGACCGGCGGCGATCCGCTCCCACGCGCCCAGCATCGCCTCGGCGACCTCGAGGCGATCCTCGACCGACGGCACAGCCGCCACGTCGTGAGCGGCGTCCAGCCACAGCTGATGGGCGCGGGCGCCGTGCCAGCGCTGCTCGGCGTAGGGGTCCATCCGCGTCAGCCCGCCCGACACCGGCGCCACCTTGGGCTCGTCGGCGACGTCGTGCGGATCACGGTGCCGTCGGACCCACTCGTCCAGGTCCCGCGCCGCTTCCTCGGGTTCACGCGCGGCCGGGTGCAGCCGCCACCGCAGCTCGCCGAACTTGCCGGTGTAGCCCGGATACTCCGGGGACAGCAGCTCCTCGCGGAAACCGTCGACGGCCTCGTCGAACCGCTCCTGCGCGGACTGGCGCGTCACGTCCAGCGCGTTCCCGACCTCTTCCCAGGTGAGCCTGCCCAGCCGCGCGTACACCACGGCGGTCTCCAGCACCCGGCGCGCCATCGACGAGAGCCGGTTCGCCTCGTCGACGGTCGACCCGGCCCACGGCGCGGACCCGTCCTCGCGCAGCTCGTGCTCGCCGATCGACACGAAACCCCGCAGGTAGTCGGCCATCTCGGCGGCCTCGGCCGCGAGCACCAGCCGCGCCCGCGTCGCCTCCGTCATCGGCGGAAGCCGCCCTCCCTCTTCACTCATGATTGTCAGGCTAGACCTGCATTTCACTAAAATGCAGGCTCATCCTGACAATCACCCGTTTAGCGGGTCGCGGAAATGTCGGTGCGTGGCGCTACAGTGACCCAGTGCTTCACGGGGCCACCGCACGCTGGCCTCTCTCCGAGCCGATCCCCGCCCACGCCGGGACCCGGTGACCGAGGACAAGTAGCCCCGCTACCGTGCCGCAGCTCGTGGTTTCCGTGGCCGATCGACGTCCGCGGCGAGATGCGTGGGATCACCGCCGCAGGAAACGAGCGATCACCATGCCCAGCACCGAACTCAAGCGCGCCGCCCGCGCCTATGCCGCCGAGCACGGCGTCAAATACACCGACGCGCTGCGCGCCGTCCAGGCCGCCGACGAGCAACCCGCCCACGACCAGGGCCGGATTCGTGCCCGGGTCACCGTGACCGCGGACCCGGACGGGACCAGCCCGTCGCGGCGGTGGGAGATCGTCGTTGACGACCCGCGCCAGGAGAAACCGTTCGCCGAGTGGATCCACCCCGCCCACGAACAGGTCCGGGTCGACGAGCTCGCCGACGTCCACGGCTGGCGCCGCGCCCCGGGCGCCGAGTGGCCAGCCGAGCCGACCCTCGAACCGGTCGAGATCGCCCTGGAGCGCAGCGCGGTCGGGCAGCGCGTCGACGAGGTCGAGCAGATCCTCACCGACGCCGGGGTGAGCTGGCACGAGGCCTGCGAGCCGTACATGGCCGCCGTCGGGCACGAACTCGCCCGGTCAGGGATCGGCGTGAAGGAGTCCTTCGCGTGCGGCAACGAACCCCGCGACGGCGCGATCGACCTTGCCCATGCGCTGCCCGACTACGACTCCACACAGCTGGCCTGGCGCGAGGACCAGGGCTGGTACTACCTGTCCTTCCAACACGGCCAGACCGCCGACGGCGTCATCGACCTGCCGGTCGGGCACCTCGCCGAGCCCTACGACGTCGTCGCCGCGTTCTGCGAGGCCATCGATCATCCCGTCCGGTCCGAGCGGCCGGACTGGCGCCCGCCCGCCGGATACGACTTCGACGCCGTCGCGCCGGACGACTGGTGGGACGTCTCGCCCGCGCTGGAACGAGCGCTGACCTGCTACACCACCTACCCCGGCTGGACACCCGCCAACCCGGTGCCCACGCCCGCTCCGGAGCCGGTTCGTCCTCATCCACTGCGCGATTCCTTCGACCGGGCCGCGTACGACGTGGTCATCGTGGACCCCTTCACCGGCTGCTGGCGGGCCTGGTCCCGCGCCGAGGACACCGTCGTCCGACCAGAGCCCGAGCTGGCAGACGACGGCGAATGGATCTACGACGACGTCCGCGTCGCCGGCGAGCTCTTCGCCAACTACGACGGCGCGCTGCCGGTCCGGACCGGGCGCGCGGACGTCTCGTCGTGGCTGGCGAACCGGCCCACGCCGACCGGGTCGAAACACGACGACATCAACGACTGCCGGGTCTGCCACGACTTCCACAACTACGAGATCCCGACGACGCGGGAGACGCTGGAGCACCGGGGACACCAGATCCGCGCCGTCTACGAGCGGCTGAACGTCCTTGCCCCCGGTAGCGGAGCCCGGGTTCTGGCCGAGCACGACGGCGACGTCCTGGTCCTCACCCTGCGGCTGATCGACCCGGCCACCCGCCTGCTCGGCCTGCACTGGCGATCCGACAGCGACGACTGGAAAGCCATCGTGCAGACCGACGACGCCCCCAGCGAGGAGCACCAGGTCGGGACCCTGCTCGGCCGGGCGGACTGGGAACCGCACAACATCGCCATGACGATGAAGCGGCACGTCAGCTACCACCGCTGACCCCGCTTGCACGACAAGGAAGGGGGCTGCGCGGCGGATGTTCGCCGCGCAGCCCCCTTTTTCGTGTACTGGTCTGTCAGCCGTCGCGGTTCGCCATCCGGATCAACCTCCCTCGAATGCTGCTGGACCCTCCAATGTTGGTCACGACATCGACGGCGGCCCAGAGCCCGAATGGGGGAAGCTCGGACGAGCGCCGCGCCCGCCCGAACGCCACAGCGCTCGGTCCCCCGGTTCGTCGCTGGTGCGTGCCAGGATCGACGTCATGTCCACCACGCCGACTCCGGCCAGCATCGCCCGCAACGCGCTCTACGCCCTCCATCGCAAGCTTGGTGAGAACGCCACGCCGGAGCAGTTGGTGCAGCTCGGCATGCTGGCCGCACAGGTCGAGATCGCCGATCGTCTTGAAGGCATCGAGAGGACGCTCGACCTTGGACTGCTGATCCGCTCCGAGTAGCCGCGCTACCGTGAGACCACGGCCGACACCCGGTCGCCATGCGTGGCCAGCCACTCCAGCGGCCTCGGCCGGAGACCACGCACGCGGCGTCAGCAGGGCGGCCCGGCCCGAGCCCGGACCGTGGCGCCGACGTATCCCCCGAGGCACTTCACCGTCCGTGCTGCTCACGAACCGGTGCGCCTGGCCCCGTGCGTAATCGGGGCGCCGATGACGGGGAGGTTCACCGTCATGTCCACACCCATGGATCGCGACGCCGCCGACCGGATCAGCGCGGCCGCCGAACGCGACCCGGACTCGCCGACCGCGACCAGCGGCTTCGACGACCGGGCCCAGGCCGTCGCCGCCCGCAACGACCCGGACGAGGACTGAGTCTCCACGCGGGGCGGACGAAGCTTCGTCCGCCCCGCGTGGAGACCATCTGGGTTCGGCCAGAGGCGTTCGGAAAACGGCCTGGACATCGAGCGGCCCGGCAGCGCACCGGCTGCCGGGCCGCTCCACCTTTCCGGGTCTAGTTGTCGGTCTTCTTCGGTTTCCGGGTGTTCTTGCGGAGGGCGAGCAGCAGCGGGGAGAGCAGCCCGGCCACGACCAACGGCGCGGCGGTGGGCATCTTGACCGCGAGGAACACCAGCGCGCACACCACACCGAGCAGCAGCAGCGTGACCGGGATCAGCAGCATGACCGCGTGCCGGGCCCGGTTCGGATCACCCAGGACGTAGCGCAGCAACTCGGTCCAGCTGGTGTTCCTGCGCGAGAACGACGACGTGCGGTCGGGAGCCGTCGCCCACCGTTCGGAGGTGGGCAGCCAACGAGTGCCACCAGCGAAGAGAGCGGGGTCATTGTTCTTGACCAAGAGCTCGAACTCGCGGATGACCTTGGCTGCCTCCACTGCGTTCGCCGGCGAGGAGGCTGCGGTGTCGACGACCTTCTCGTTGCTGGAGTGGATGTTCTCCGCCTCCTGATGCAGCTTCTTCCACAGATCCATCACCAGATCGACCTGGGTGGGGGTCAGGCCGCAGGCCTTGACGAAGGCCTCGACCTGGCCGGGGTTGCTGGGCAGACCAGGGCGTTTGGTGTCGGGCAGGCTGTAGGCGGTGGAACGCGGCATGCCCGTCTTGATCGCGATCTGGCCGCAGCTCAGCGGCGAAGTGCCGAGGATCCGGCCCATCAGGGCCCGGAACCCGGCGGCGTCGTCTGCGTCGAACACGAGCTGCTGCGTGCCGGGGATGGTCATGGTCATCGCCGGTCCTCCCGCTCGTGGTGCAGGCGGGCGAGTTCGTCGGCCGCCGAGCGCAGGAACCGCAGGTTCTTGACGATCTCGCCGATGCCGCGCGGGACCGCGAGGACGGCGACGAATACGACCAGCACGCCGGCGGTGATGCCCGCGGCCGCGACGACCGGCGTGTTGTCGTGCAGGTTGAGGTAGATGGTCAGGCCGACGGCCAGCGTGATCACGAAGGCCTCCGGCCAGGTCAGTCTGACCGCGGCCGGAACGGCGCCGCCGGTTGGCGGGCTCACCGCTTTCAACATCATGTTGGTGCCCTTCTGCGAGGAAACGCGCCTGCCCGCCCCGAAAACTCTGGAGAAAAGGGGCGGGCGAGGATGGTGCGTTCCGTGGTTGCGGATTTACGAGCACTCACCGGTCGGGCTGATGCGGCTGGAACCACGGCCCTGTCGGCGACATCCCGGGGTGGGACCGGAACAAGAAAAGCGTCCCGCACGCGCACGCACATGAGAAGACCCCGCGACGCAAACGGTGTCTACCGGTCGCCGGGCGGAGTCCCGTAGACACGACGAAGGCCCCGAGCGGAAATTACGCTCGAGGCCTCGCCTGAGTGCGCGGCTAGTTCCAGCTAGACCGCAAGTCCCTGCTCCACCGCAACCACGCAGAAGGGCTTCAGGACCCTCACCGCCCCACTCCCGGGCGGAGAAGACACAGCACACGCACGGTACGACACGGACCGGGGCAAGCGACGCGATGGCCGCGGGAGGACGTACGTGGTCATGATGCCTCCAACCCTGGTCGAATCTTTCCCAATGCGGTTGCTCGACCAGCTTGTAGCTACTGCGGCGCGACGACAACGGCCCGTGGACACCTGGACACCACTTTCCGGAAGTGGGCAGGTCAACAGTGGTGTGGAGCCGTCCACAACGACCGCGTGGACACCACTGAACACGCATCGGTGAACGCCCCGCGCCCATCTCGCCGACCAAGTCGCCCGCCCTCCGGAGGGCCACCAGCAGAAACCGCGTGCAGACGCGGCGCCACGGCGACTCCGGTGTTACCGGGCACACTGGCGGGATGGTCACTGACGCCGGCGACCGCGCCATCCGCGTGTATTTCTGATCTGGGGCACCGCCGCCAGCGCCGGCGGACTCGCCGCGATCGCGATCCGCCATAGCGGACGTGGTGCTGAGTGCCACGGCGGCGGCCTGGTCGGCCACCGAGCACTCGGTGAACCCGAAGAACTCGCGGATCTCCGCGCGGTGGCGCTCGTGGGTCCGGCCAGTCCAGCCGTAGGACGCGAGTTCCGCAGCGTCGACCTTGACCTGCTTCGCGACGAACTCCACCACCTGGTCCGGCAGCTCAAGCCGACCATGCGGAAACCGGCCCTGCCGGGCGTAGAACCGCACCAGCAACCCGAACGCGAGCGCGTTCCGGCCCCGCTTCCCCTCGACCAAGGCAATCTCGTCGCCGAAAAGGGTCCAGTGCTCGATCAGCTCGTCCTGCTCCAAGGCACGCGGCACGCGCGGAGGCTATCGCTACCACAAGAATCGGCCCTGACCAGCCCACTCAGCCCAAATGGCGGTTTATGACACCGTCCTTAACGACAGGCCGACCTGGAGCAGCACCGCGAGGCCACCCGGCTCGGCCACGTGATCCAGGAGCGCGAACGCGAGATTGAGCTGCTCGGCCTGCAAGTCACCACGCCGACACCGGAGTGGCCCGGCGGCTGGCTCATCGGCTCGGCGGCCGGGACCGGCGCCGACGCCTGGATCGTGCCGTTCGACCTGCGCTCCACACCGGACCCGGTATGGCGGGACCGCGCCTCCGCAGACGCCGCCCTCGACCAGCTTCGCGGTGACGACCCGCCGCCGCTACGCGGGACCCGCTCACCGGCCAGGTTCACCCCGGCCCGGCCCAGTACCTGGATGCCGCCCGCCATCGACGGCGACACTGGCGACTACCAGGTCTGCTGGGTCGGCGCCACCCGCAACCACATCGAACCCGGCGGACTCGCCCACGAAATCCCGCTTGACCTCATCGGCTGGACACAGTTCCCGCCCCGCTCGGCTCCCGACACGGCACGGTGATCCACCGCTCTGGTCTCGTTGGCCACGCACCCGGCGTAACGAGCCGCGGCCGGACGACGACTTCGAGGAACCTGGTCCCCTGGCCGCTCCTCCCCCTCGCTGCCAGGGGACCAGCTCGCCGCTCCCGCGCGCCGCCCGCGTGACGAAAGGGGCTCTACGTCCTGCATTTCACTCACCGCAACGAGATTCATTCGATGGAGCAGAGGGTGCGACAACCGTTCATTGTCGTCCCAAGTCGACAACGAACGGTTGTCAACGTCCTTGTGACAACTTATCGTTGCCGTATGAGTGATGTGTCTGTACCTGGTGCCGGCGAGCGGCCCGTTCCAGAGCCCGCCTCGGCAGAGGTTCAGCTCTCCCGGTTCATCCTGGCCAAGTCCGATGCTGGGCTGGGCGTCGATTCTGCGGAGCTGCTGCGCGGAGTCACGCTCGCGATCAAGGACTCCGGACCCCAGCGGGGTCCCGACCTGCCCGGCGCCGCCACAGTCACCGCCGCCGACGCGTTGGCCGCGCTCCGGCTCGTGCCCGAACAGCACGCGGAACTCGACCGGTACGAGGTTCTGCTCACCGAAGCCGCCTTGGACCGCGGAGAGGACTTCGGGAGCGTCGGTGCCCTGTTCAATCTCTCCCGCCAGGGGATGCGCCAGCGCTACCTCCGGTTGGGCGGCACCCGCTCCTGGGCCCGCCAGGCTCCCGAGCAGCTCCGCGTCAAACTGCTGGGCGAGCTACGTCGCGCCGTCGACCGGCTCAGGGCAGCGAAAGGCGAAGACGAACGCCTGCGGACGGGCACGCTGCTGGTGGCGACCCTCGGCATGAGCCTCAACAGCGACGCCTTCTCCGACGCGGAACTCCAAGCCCTGACCGGTGTTCCCGACACCCTCATGGAGCGCGCCCGCGAATTCGCTGCCACGCACAAGCACCTTCCCCCCGAAGGCAAGCGGGCGCCCAGAGCCGGGCGAGCCGACCGGCAACGGCAGGGGAAGGCACAGTGACGTCATGAACGGTTGGCTCCAAAGCGGTGCCTGGATCGGCACGATCCTCGGCGGGTTCTCCGTCCTGGCCGGGGTGGTCGTGTGGATCGGGAAGCAAATTGACGAACGGCGCGATCGCCGCCGTGCCCGGCGGCACCGTGACTGGCATGGCTACATCGACATCGGCGGGGTGTCGAGCTGGTACGTCCGGCTCGCGGAAACACCCGGCGAACCCACAGGCCGGGTCGTGCTGGAGGTCCTCGCCGCGCCCGACGGCGCACCGGACGCCAACCGCGCCCATTCCCTGCGCCAGCAGATCGCAGCCGACGGCATGCTCGCCCGGATACCCACCCCGGCCGAAGACGACTTCCTCAAATCACTGGGCCGCCAGCGCGGCCGCGGGAACGACCCCCAGGGCTTCCCTGTCCGCTGACCACATCAGCCAGCCCTATTTGACGGGGCAACGAGGGATGGCGAGCCCCTTGACCCCATCGTCGTCTCCAGCAACAGCGACGACTCAGATCGACCTGCCTGATATGACTGTTCGGAAAACGATCGTCTGCCGAACACGAACACCCGGCACGAAGCGCAGGGTGTTTCGCCAGTTCGAACTGTTCGGAAACCCGTTCGTTTACTGGTAGGCTCGATCCAGGCTTACGAACACGTTTTCCGAACGAATCGAGGCGGAGATGAGCACGAAGAAGGGCGGCCGCGGCGACGTGGCCGTCGAGACGGCGCGGCTCGGCGCGATGCTGGCGGGCAAGGGGCTGACGCCCGACGAGGTCGCGACGTTCATGCGGGACGAGGTCGAGCCGGTCCTGGGCGACGCCGCGCAGCGGGTCGGGAACGGCACGCCGGTCGACGAGATCCAGTTCGACGTCCAGCACCGCGGCCGGCCCTGATGGCGCTCGTCGGACTCGTGCGGGTCAGCACGAGCAAGCAGGAGACCCAGCGGCAGCACGACGCCCTCGACGGCATCTGCGAGCGGGTTTTCGAGGAGAAGATCAGCGGCAAGCTCGCCGTCGACGCCCGGCCCGGCCTGCGGGCCGCGCTCGACTTCATGCGCACTGGTGACCTGCTCGTCGTCCAGGACGTCGCCCGGCTCGGCCGCAACCTCCTCGAGGGCCTGATCGTGCTCAACGACCTCTTCCAGAAGAAGATCGCGGTGAAGGTCCTGGAGGGCATCGCCGCCGGCGAGCACACCGAACGGAACTTCATCCTGGACATGGCGCTCGCCCTGGCCGAAGACCGCCGCCGCGACATCTCCCGCCAGACCAAGAACGGTCTCGACGCCGCCGCCCGCCGCGGCCGCACCGGCGGCCGCCCCACTGTCGTCGACGACGACAAACGCCGCGCCATTCTCGCCCGCCGCGCGGAAGGCCAGTCCCTGCGCGAGATCTCCAGCGGTGTCGGTATCAGCCTCGCCGTCGTCCACGGCGTCGTCTCGGCGGATTCCATCGCGAACTCGTCCTGAACCATCGGTGTCCAGCATCCTGCCTGCTTGGGCGTTGGCGTCGCCTAGCCGTTCCGCATTGGCTCCACCACTACTTCGGTCCTCCGGTTCCTCGGAGGGTGACGAACCCAGGTGTGCCGGTGCCGGGGTCAGGCGACCAGCCGATGATGCGTACTTTTCCGAGGACCCGTGAGGCGTCGGTCGCCCAGTCGACGGCTTCGTCGTCGGGCATGGTCTTGCCCATCGTCTGGGAGAACAGTTTGACCAGCTGCCAGCCGTCGGCGGTGAATCGCAGCGCAAAGCTTCCGACGGTCAATGCGTGCGTGGTGTGCCAGACAGCTGGATCCTTGCCGCGGCGCCAGCCGATCAATCGCTCGACGACGGTAGGGTCGTCCAGCAGTACCGCCAGCTGGGCTTCAGCCCAACCGCGTGCCTGTTCGAACGAGACGATCTGGGCGGGCGCGGTGTCCAGCAACTCGCCGACGGTCGCTTCTCCTGGTCCGTAGTGCAGCAGGTAGCTGCTGACCAGGTCGGGGACGGCCAGGTCGTCTGACAGGGCTGGCGGGGTGGCGCCGCGCAGGCCGATCCACCCCATCATGACCTGTCCTGTTCGCATGAGATCGATGAACTCGGTGAACGGGCGCTGCTGCAGTTCGCTCGGTACCACGGCCGTGGTCACCGCCAGCAGGACACCGCCGAGGTCGCGTGCCGCCTCGCGCCAGGGCACGTCAGCGCCGCAGGACCAGCTCAGAGGGACATCGCGGAACATCACGGTGATGTCCCCGCCGGAGGCCAGATCCGCTTCCACGTCCGGCACCGGGCGGTCGACCTGCAGGTCCTTAAAGGGGGTCTGCAGTCCCTGCTCGCGGTACAACCAGGTGGTGGTGGCTACCCAGACACCGTTGTCCCACCGGATCATCAGCGATTCGAGGTTCGGATTGACCAGCAGCATCGGCCGGTCGTCCCGGACCTTGGTGCCGTCTTCGCCGACGACGACGCCGGGAAACATCACCGTGGTGCAGTCGTAGGAAACCAGTGCCGCTTTGGTCAGGCTGATCTGCGTGCACAGCTGCGCCGGACGGCAGCGCTGGTGGTGCAGGTGAGCCTGAGCCATCACGATCATGTCGTCCACGACCAGCGATGGCCGGTCCGCCGGATCGCTCGACAGCTCGTAGCCGCAGGTCTGGCAGTCGCGAAGCCACAGGTTCGCCGCCAGCATGTCCAGGCCGTCCGCGCCGAGCTTGCCCGCGGTCTCCGGATCTACCACGAACGGGTAACCCGTGACATCGATCCCGCCCGCAGGAGGCCGGGGCGGGCTGCCAGCACGCCGATCCCGGGTCCGCTTGCCCTTCCCCATCTCACACTCCATTTCGCCTTGCGTGATCACGTACGGCGTTTGACTAGTTACGGAGACGATAGCGAGGTTCTTGGTTCCTGTGGCGTGAATTTCCTACTGTTGGATTTTCCAACCGGCGCGAGCATGATGGAATCACTGGAAACAAACTTTCCAGGACAGCGGAGGTGAGTACGCGATGGACGACGACTACGCCGGGCGGGGGGACAGTGTGGTCGAGCGCGCCCAGCTGCGGAAGAAGTCTCAGCTGACCTTGCCGGGCGCGGTCCGCGACGCGCTGCACTTGTCCGAGGGCGACGAGGTCGAGTTCACCGTGCTGCCCGACGGCGATGTGGTGCTGCGGGGCATGACCACGATCCCCGCCGACCAGAAGTGGTTCTGGGAGGAGTCGTGGCAGGCCGGGGAACGCCAGGCCAGCGAGGACATCGCCACCGGCAATGTGCGGACCTTCGACGACCTCGATGACATGTTCGCCGCGCTGGACTGAGCCGGGACGATGCCACGCTGGGATATCACGTCGCAGTTCGAACGCGACCTGAAGAAACTCTCCCCGGAGAACCGATCCCGGTTCCAGAAGGTCGTCAAGACCGAGTTCGTGCCCGACCTGCGCACTGGCACGTTCCGCCGCGGACTCGGCGTGAAAGGCGTAGTCGCCGCACGCGGGGTGTTCGAGATGCGCTGGGCACCCGATGGCCGATGCACGTTCGAATACGGCCCGGAGAGCGTGCCTGGCAACCCGCACATCATCTGGCGCCGGATCGGCACCCACGACATCTACAAGAGCCCCTGACCCGGGCTCACTCAATCTCGCGACGTGTACTTCCGCAGCGCCTCGTAGTAGGACCTGCTCAGCGGGAAGCAGTTGGTGCGGCACAGAGCACGCAGCAGATTCACCCGGCCGCCGAACGCCTCAAGGTCGGGGGAATCGGTGGCCACAACGAGCCCGACGCTCAGCCGCGGTCCCTGCAGTGCGATCGTCTCCGCCGCGGCCGCGATCGCCGGATCGCGCAGCACCAGCTGCGCGTCGTCGATCACGAGGATCAGCCCCGGATCCTCGGAGGTCGGAGTGAGGTTCGTCTGCCCAGCACCCCCACGGCGCAGCACCTGCTCGGCAACCGCGTGCACCATGGCGACGGTGTGTTCCTCGGTCCGCGCCGCATTCCGGACCCATCGGCTGAACGGCCGTGCGAGACCGTTGCGGTCGGCCGGGTCGGCGATCGCGATTCCGAACAGGCCGCTGCCCAACGCCTCCATCACGACAAGGCGCAGCGAGTTCGTCTTGCCGGACTCCGGCGGCCCGGTGATCAGGCCGTGCTCACCGCCGACACCGGGGGTGTGCAGCTGCCAGTGATACGGGCCGTCCATCCCCAGGCCCGCCTCGAACCGGCCGGTCTCCGCCGAGTAGGTCAGCGACCGGAAGGGGACAAGATCCGGCAGCCAATCAGCGTCATCGGTTTCGCCGGCGGCCGCGATCTCGCTGTCCGTCAGCGCGGCATGCCCGGTCACCGTCGGCGGCGGAACCCTGGTCTCCAGCGGAACCTCGGCCACCGCGATGTCGCCGGTGCGGATCACGCGCTTGATCTGCTCAGGGTTCTCCATGCGGCTGGGATCGAGAGCACTGGAGATTGCCAGCACCACCGATCCCGTTCGCTCGATCTCCACGGCCAGATCCGGATGGAACGTCTCAGCCGCGCAGTACCAGATCCGGATCCCGCAGCGCACGATCAGCCCGCCAGCAGTGAGCCAGGCGGCCACCTGATCGGGATGTCCAGCCGCGATCGTGCTGCCGTCCGGTCGCGCCAGGCCAAGCGGCGACAACTCGGCGATCGTGGTCGCCCGGTAACCCCCGTGCTCGTTCGCTAGCTTCACCACCTCATGCGATGGATTGACCAGCACAGTCGGCCGGAACGGATCTCGAGACGGGTTGCCGAAGGGAACACTGATCAGCCGGGCGGACGTCGTGACATAGCGGAGATCGAGGTCCTTCGGCTGTGTCGTCCAACGTGGGCGCTGGCACGCACGGTGGTGCAGCGAGGCGGTGATCTCCACGAAATCGGTGACCACCACGACGGGTACTTCGCCCTCGAGCGGACTCCCGCAGGTCTGGCACATATCCGGCCACAGGTTCCGCGAAAGCTCCTCCAGACCCGTTCGGCCAAGTGTGGCCTGGGTATAGAAGTCGGTGCCCATTCTCGGCACGGCCATGAGCCGAATCCCCTCCCCGGTTTCACGCGCTCTACGACGTCACACAGTAGCCGGGATGTATGCCGATTCCGTTCGGAGGAGCTAGCCGTGCCTTGACAGCGAGCATCGCATCGTCAAGCAGCGATTATTTCGAGAATTGCAGCGCTTCTCGCACCTAGAGGGCGAGAAGCGCTGCAAACTGGCGTAAGCTTTGCTGCATGGAGATGCGACAGGCGCTGGATCTGATCAGTGGTTTCACCGCTGATCAGTGGGGCTTGGTCACGTCTCGGCAGGCCAAAGGGCTCGGCGTGGACGACTCCACGCTGCACAGGATGGAGAAGGTCGGCTACCTCGACCGGGTCCGTCGCGGCGTGTACGCGTCCACCACCGCCGCGGTTCCTGCCATGCGCGAGGAGCAGGCCGCGTGGCTCGCCCTGAACCCCGCCGTGGCCAGTTGGGAGCGGCCGCGGGTGGATCCGGACGGGGGCGTGGTGTCTCACCAGTCCGCCACCCGGATGTACGGCATCGGCGAGCTGGTCAACGACCGGATCACCTTCACCACACCGCGGCGACGGACCAGTCGCGATCCGGATCTGTGGTTCAAGCGCGCCGAACTGCCCGAGGAGGACGTGACGCTCGTCGACGGACTCCCGGTCACCACCGCGGCACGCACGATCTGCGACCTGCTCGACCAGCACCTCGACGGCAGCCACATCGGCACAATCATCCGCGAAGCCGTGCAGGCCAACCTGGTCGAGCTCGACGTCCTGGCGGCCCGGATCGGCCCTTACGCCCTGCGCTACAACATCCGCCGGCCCGGCGACGGCGAAGCGCTCCTGGAACACCTGCTCGCACAAATCGGCGAAAGCATCGAGCGGCTCACGCACCGCCCGGCGCCGCCGCGGGCCGCCTCGCGGGACGACATGACCTGGTTGGCGAAGCTGGTCCAGCTGAACCTCGGCGACATGAGCGGCGTCGCGAAGAGCCTCCCCACGCCTCTCAACGCGAAGATCGCATCCCTTGTCCTGGACCAGCAGCCTGCCCTGGGCGAGATCGCGAAGATGGCGTTGCCGGGCATTGATGACATCGCCCTAGGCCCGAAAATCGCTGCCCTTGGACCGGACTTCTTCAACGGCTTGCTGCCGAAGAGTTTGGCGAAGGGGGGCACGTTCGAGGCCGCTGCCCGGATCGCCGCCGGGGGTGCCGTGGCCAGCGGACGGTCGGGCACCGGCGAAGATGATGCGCATGGCAGCACCGAAGCGCCCGATGACGCCCAGGGCCTACCTCAATTCCCAGAAAAGCCGGGCCGCGAACATGGCGAAGGAAACCGGCGGCAGAGCGAATGAGCTGCTGGACCTGCACTTCCACCGCCGCCTGATCGCGCGGGTCTTCGACGGTGACGACGCCGGGAACTGGGTTCTCAAGGGCGGCCAGGCCCTGCTCGTGCGCTGGCCGACCGCCCGCTACTCCGCCGACGTCGACCTGCTCAGCGCCGAAGACACCACCGACGACGCGGTCGAGGCGTTGACGATCGCTGCGGCCCGGCGCCTGGACGACTACATCTGGTTCGAGCACCGCTCCACCTCACCGCAGACCCACGTCGAACGTCCGACCCGCAAGGTCAAATTCATGGCGATGTTCGGCAACCAGGCACTCAACCACCAGGTCAGCGTCGACGTCGTGGTGTCCGGCCACGTCCCGCGCGGCGAGATCACCACCGAACCGCTCGAACCGCCGTTCAACACCGACTGCGCTCCCTGGCCGCTGGCCCGTGTCTTCCCGTTCGAGGACCACGTCGCCGAAAAGATCTGCGCGATGTACGAGCTCTACCGGGCCAACGCTGCCCCCTCGACTCGCTACAAGGACCTCGTCGACCTGATCCTCTTCGCACTCAAAGTCCCGCTCCCCGGTCCCGAAACTCACCGGATCCTGCAAGACGAAGTCGACCGGCGACGGAAACGTGGCATGGTCCTCGACCTGCCTGACCGATTCCGCGTTCCCGACGAAACGACCTGGACCCCCGGCTACGCCACAGTCGCCGCCGGCGTCCTCGAACTCCCCGAGAACCTGCGAACCCTCGCCGACGCGGCCCTGCTCGCCGACGTCTTCCTCACCCCGCTCCTTCAGCCCGACTCCCCCGCCGGCCGGTGGAACCCGGACGAACGTGTGTGGCGATAGCCGGAGAACGGGCAGCACCGCGGCCGCGAGCACGTAGAAGTCCTCGGTCGTGTCCTCGTGAAACGACTCGTCGGCGAAGGCCTGCGGCAAGGGGCATCCGTTAAGCGCTGAAGGGGGGCTCCGACAGGTTGCTTCCACGGCCACCCAGGTCACGCTTCGCGCTCGGCGGCTTGGGCTTCGCGCTCGGCGGTTCGGAGGATCGAGTCCACCGTGGGCCCCTTGACCTTGAGTACGGCGGCGATGCGGTATTTCGACCAGCCGGCAGCCCGTGCCGCAACGACGGCTTCTTGCCGTCGGGTCCGGGCTTTCTTGGCGTTGTCGACGTCTGCCTGGGCGGCGACCAGTTCTGCCTCTATGACTTCGTCCATTATCGAAGCCTATACCACTGTGCCTACACCACTTGTCTTACGCACACTGGTGTGCTTACACTGGTGTGGACAGTAAGAGTGATCGAGGAGGAACCAAATGGCCGACAGCATCCGCGACGCCGCAGCCGAAGAGCTGAAGGGTCGTTCCAGCGACGAGTTGAAGGACATGAAGGCCGACGACTACACCGGCCTGGTGGAACAGGAGCTGCAGCGCCGCAACGGCTAAGTAGCGCGGCTATCGAACCCCGCCTCCGGCTTCGGCTAGGGGCGGGGTTCGACGTACACATCTGGTCCACATCCGATCCACGTCCCACCGGCACGCTTCTCGTCGATGGAGTGTCGTGGTGTCCACTTTTTGTCCAGTGCGCCGGTGGTCGATGAGGCCAACTGGGTGACAGGTGGCAATCCCGCTTGCCTGACTGTATGGACTCTCGTACAGTCAACTGTACGAAATTCGATACAGAGGGGTTGTCATGCTGAGGACTCAGGACGGTGTCCAGGCTCGTCGCGGCGGGCTGGACCTGACCATTTCGCTCACCGCCGACCAGGCCGAAGCGCTGGGCGTGTCCGCTGGCGAACTGGCCGAGGCGCTGGACACGGTGCTGGTCGCGATGGCGGCCTGGCGCTCGGGCAAGGACCCCATCCCGGCCGGTGGGGTGTCGATGAAGGATCGCCCGGTCACCGCGGGCGTGGACTGGCAGGACTGGGTACTCATGGACACCGCCGCGCTGCTGGCCCGGCTGGAAGGTGTCCAGGCGGCGGCGATCCGGGCACATGCCGAGCTGGGCGGCAGCTACGGCAAGCTCGCCGCGAACCTCGGGGTCCCGCGCGCGACCGCGCAGTCCCGCCGCGGCGAGGTACTGGACAGGAAACACACTCCCGCCGAGTTGTGGGCGACCGGTGGCTACGGACCGGTCGACCACCCCGGTGCGAAGGTGCCGATGAACATGCGGTCCTGGTCGGTGCCGTGGCACAGCTACCTGCCGGTCGACATCACCCCGCCCGAACTGCGTCCCGAGGGCCTGGTCGCCAGTGTCGCCGACGGCTGGGCCGAACCCTTCGAGACCCCCGACGACGTCCCGGACATGCGGGCACGTTGTGCCGCCGCGTTAGTGCCGTTCGACCTCGACGATCGCCACTGGCCGTTGAACCCCAACGGCCGGACCGGCCGGGCCGGCCGCAACCTCGGCAAGTGGGGCGAAAACCAGGCCGCCGATCCCATCGTGGTCGCCGGCGACGGCACCGACCGGAAGATCCTGCTCATCCGCCGCGACGACATCGGCGTGTGGGCCGTCCCCGGTGGCATGGTCGATCCCGGCGAGACCGCCCCCAAGGCCCTCGTCCGCGAACTGCGCGAGGAAACAGGCGTCGACCTCACCGACACCACCCCGGTCATCCTCGGCCGTTTCGTCGTCGACGACTGGCGCAACACCGACCACGCCTGGGTCGCGAGCACAGCCGCGCTGTTCCAGCTGCCCGGCGTCGTCACCGCCACCGCCGGCGACGACGCCGCCGATGCCCGCTGGTTCCGCTTTATCGACGTCGACCAGCTCGCCGACCAGCTCGCCGACGACGGTGGTCTCTACGAAGCCCACCTGCCCCTGCTCACCCAGGCCGCGAACTACCTCGCCACCCGCTGACCCGGATCCCGAAACCCAACCCCTGAAAGGACACCCAGTGGTCAAGGTCGAGAGCTGGACCCGCAACGGCGACAAGCTCACCGAGCACAACCTCACCGACGATGAAGCCCGCCAGCGCGAAGATGCCGCGTTCGTCGATTCCAGCAACATCGCGATCGTCTCGATCACCCCGGATCAGGAGGACTGACCAGACATGGACGCGCACACCTGCCCCGTCTGCGGAGGCGGAGGCGGCACGGACGGATGGCCGTCAAAGAACTGCTACCGCTGCGGCGGGTCCGGCCAGGTCGAGTACTGAAACAACCACCTCGCCGACAGCCACAAGCGGCTCCCGCGCTCAAGGCGCGGGAGCCGTTGGGTTCTCAGGACCAGGCGAGCGCAGCAGGCACACCGTGCACGGCATGCCCGACATCCCCTCGAGGAGATCGACCGTTCCCGGCCGGATCATCAGATCGCAGAACGTGACCAGCTGAACGGGTCCGTCGACGCCGGCGGGCAAAGGCGCGAGATGCACCTGGCGATCGCTCTCCCCCGCCACCCTGCCGGTCGGCATGATCGCCCCCGGGCGCAGCCGGACGCGAACGATCGGCGCACCGGATACGGGCTGCTGACCTGCTGGTTCCGGGGAAGACTCGCGCATTTTATGACTATAGACATAAGGCTCATCACCTTGTGGTGATCGTCTCTGGCTCCATCGCCATTAGGTCGATAGTCATTGGCCCGTGCCCAGCCCGCCCGCCTCCGACTTCGCCGTAGCACTCGGCGAGCGCCTGCGCGCCGCCCGGCAAGCCCGGACACCGAAGTGGAGCCTGGAACGCCTCGGCCGCCGCAGCCGCGTCCACTGGACCTACATCGGCCAGATCGAACGCGGCGAAGTCCACCCATCCGTCCTGGTGCTCGCCCGCCTCGCCCACGCCCTGGAGATCGACCTCGGCGAACTGATGGCCGGCCTTCCCACGCCGCCACCCGGCAAAGACCCCGACGAGTAGGTCCGGCCCGTGCAGCACAAAGCCGGGGCCGATGCTCGAGTGACGAGCGCCGACCCCGGCCCAGGCGGTGAAGACTCAGTTGTTCTGGGTCTTGGTGAAGAAATCCAAGTCGATCGCGGGGCCGACCTGGTTCGCGACGTACTCGTCGAGGGCGAACCGGTTCTGCACGAGGAACTGGATGATCAGCTCGCCGACCTGCCGCTGGTCGAGCCGGTAGCGGGTCGCGAGCACGTTAGTCATCGTGCGCGCGGTGTCGTAATGGCTCTCCGAGACCCGCAGCCCCCACACCTTCGGCTCGGGCAGCTTCTGCTTCGCCGTCATCTCCAGATCGCCCTCGGCGGCCGGCGTCGGGCCCGTGAACAACGGAGGTGTTTCGGTCCTGCCCTCCTCCCCGCCCGGCAGCGCACCGCGTCGCCGGGTGCGGGTTTGCTCCTGCTTTTCGCCGCCCGGGAGCGGGCCGTTGCCGGGCGGGTATTCGTCTGCCACTAGATCTCCTCGTTGATGGTGGTGGTGGCGAGCGTGTGGATGCGCTGCACGATCGGCTTGTAGTGCGCCTTGAGCGCTTCCTTCTCGGCGGAGTCATCCATGAACTCGACCGGCTTGAGCTGGTCATCGAGCCGGGAGAGCGTGGCGCGCAACGGCACGGTGCCCCAGTGCCGGTCCTCGCCGAGCTCGCTGATGATCCGCTTCGTCCAGTGCTGGTGGTTCTTCGTCTGATCGCGGGCACCGTTGATGACGTACCCGACGACGTCGAGGTCTGGCACCAGCAGTTTCGACTTCACGTAGTGCAGCTGCGCCTGGGTACGACGCAGGCCGCGGTACGAGCGGAACGACGGCTGGGTCACGAGCATGACGTCATCGGAATCAGCCCACGCCATCTGCGGAAGCACGCCCAGGGAAGGCGGACAGTCGTAGATGGTCACGTCGACGTCGTCGTCGGTGCCTTCGAGCGCCGCGCGCAGCCGCAGGTAGTAGTCGAGATTCGGCGCGACCTGGTTCGCCTCTTCGAGATCGAAGCGCGACGGGATGAACGTCAGCTTGTCTTTCCACGGAACCTTCCAGCGGCACTCCTGGATGGCGCGGGCCGCCGTTCCGGTCACCAGGCGCTGACGTGCGTACGCGTCGGTGATCGCGTCGTAGATCGAAGGCTCATCCTCTTCCGTGTCGACCTCGAAACCCAAGGCGGCGGAAGAGTCGGCCTGGGGATCCAGATCGATCACGCGGACTCGAAGCCCATACATGACGATCAGGAAGACGGCGACGTTGATGACCTCATTCGTCTTCCCCACGCCACCCTTGTTGTTGCACACAGCCAGCTTGTAACTCACACGTCTTCTCCTCCGACTCGCCCGATCCCTACATGCTTAAGTTCTTAAGCCCGTAACGATAGCCCTTAAGAACTTAACTCCTTAACTCCCGCACGTGACATCGGCCTGTCGCGAACATGAAGACGGCCCGCCAGCGAGTACCGGCGGACCGTCTGTTCGGTGTCTGCGGATCAGGTGAAGTAGCGCCTCCGGAACGCGAGCAGGGACAACAGGCACCAGATCAGCCCGGCCATACCGGCCGCCACAGGTCGATGAACGTCCAGTGAGCCGTCCCATGCCATCGCGACGGTCGCGAGACCAAAACCGGGCCATCCGAGGAAGCGTGCGGCCCGGACGCGCAGTGCGGACATGAGGAACAGTGCTCCGCCGGAGATGGCCCATGTCAGCGCAAGACCGGTCGCACCGACAGCGAGGCCTTCGCCGTGCGAAGTGATCCAGTTGCGGACCGGGTCAACCGCGATGTCGACGACCGGCGAGGTCGCGACCGACGAGGCGAACTCGGCGGCCTTCTTCATCCCCAGGCTGACGAGGTCCACGAGTGCGACGATCGCGGCGATGATCAAGGCGATCAGTCCGACACCGGCGACCGCACCGAATCCGATGCCGATGATGCGACGCCACAGCGGCAGATCGGCTCGCTGGGCATGTCCGGCGAGCGCGTAGCGGAGATCGTCGAGCCGGATGACGAGCCTGCTGTTGAGAGCGTTCACTCGGGTCCGGAATGACGGGGTCTGCTGGTCCATGCTGGAGTCCTTCTGGGAGTCGGGAATCTGGCTGAGGTTGGGTCGCGACGCGATGGCAAAGCCCCTTCTGGATAGGCGTTCATCTTGCGCGCAAGATAACTCTTGGTGATCATCTTGCGAGTTCGGTCGGACAGTTGGCCTTCGTGGAAAAAAGGTGCCCCTGAAAAGGGGGCGACCTGCGGATTTAGAGGCTCTGCCGTTGAGCCGCAGGCTTCGCTCCGGAACCGTCGGACAGTTCGATCGACGCAGATCAGATGCTTTGGGCAACCGTCCGCGCGAACCGTCTGAGCCCCTCAAACCGTCTGCGGCCGGAAGACGGTTCCGCAGACGGTTTCGACGCCTCTCGAACTGCGCCAACGAGTGGCAGGCACGGTTACTCGCTGTGCTGGTTTGCGGGGTTTTCTGGGTAGACAGGTCCGCCGTTCGTGATGCGCTCGGCGGCGGCGTGAATGTCGGGGACCCGCCTGCCGACAGGGCTGCCCCGGCCTGGACCGGTGGCTTTCGCGATGCCGAGCTTGGTCATCTCCCGGCCGAATGCGGTCATGGTGATGTTGGCTCGCGTCTGCTCGCTGAGTGCCTGTTCGTACAGCTCCTGCGAAGGCACGAGTTCGCGCTCTTCGCCGGTGACGTACTGGTGGATCTCGGCCAGCACCGCGGGCAGCGCGACCGGCTCGGCCGGGGGAAGTGCCAGGGCAGAAGCCAGCCGCAGCAGTGCCTCGTCCAGCTGGGCCTCAGGGACCAGGACGTCCCGCTGCCCCTCGGCGTTGGTGACCGGTCCGACGATGCCGTGCTGGGCCAGGTGGTCCATCAGCTGCTGGGCGTCGTGCCAGCCGATCCGGAGCTTGCGCTGCAGCATCGACGGCGACCCAAACTGGCTGGTCACGACCAGGTCCACGGCCTGAGCCGCGACCGCGGCCGCGTTCTCACCCAGCTCCGGCAACGCCGCCTCGACCTCGGCCTGCTGTGCCTGGACGTCGTCCTCGTCGACGTCGGGCACGACCAGCTCGTTCTCCGGCACCCAGGCCAGGGCCTCACCGCGCAGCAAGCCGAGACGCTGCCGCTCCGCCCGGCCCCGTTCGGCGATCTCGCCCGCCTGAGCTGCGGAAATGTAGTCCCACTTGGCCTTGAGCAGCGGGGCCTCGCCGGGCTGGGGCATGCCGCGGCGCAGGATGCCGATCCCCTGCCGCATCATCGAGTCGGCCGAGCAGTCCCAGCCTTGCGAGGCCTTGCCCTGCCCGAGGATCGAGTTCGATTCCTGCGGCCCGTCCAGGTAGAGCCCGATCCGGGAGTTCATGACCTTGGTGATCGCGCGCGGCAGGCCGCCGGTGGACTCGTTCACGTCCTGCGTGGCCAGGATCATCGGGATCCCCCCGGCGCGACCAGGGGTTTTGATGATCCGCACGATTTCTTCGGTGATCAGCTGACCGACGGTGGCCTCCCTACCGTCCGCGCCCATCCACGGGCCCGTCTGCCGGTTGGAGGTGAACAGGTGCACCTCGTCGATGAACACGCAGGTCAGCGCCAGGTCAGGATCGGCGGTGTTCTCGTGGATCCGGCGATTGAGCTTGTCCTCACCGAGGCGCCGGATCTTGCCGAACCGGCGCTGGCCCTCGAGGAACAGCTTCCGCAGCAGGTGCAGCAGCTCCAGCGCGATCTCGTCGTCGTCGCCCTGCCGGAACGTTTCCGCGATCTGCGCGTACGGGGTGTTGTCGGCGTTGTCGGGCTTGCCGTCGAACACCGCCAGCCGCGTGTACGGATCGAGCACGGCCGGGGTGAGCGCGACCCGGATGACCGACGTCTTCCCGTAGCCGGGCATGCTCGCGACCAGCAGGTTTCCCTGGAACAGCGACAGAGTGACGTCTTCACCGGTCGGGGTGGCGCCGAGCCGGTTGTGCTCGTACGGGCTCAGCGTCCCGGCGGCCTTGTTGACCAGCGGCGACGCCACCGGGTGCCCATCGAACGGGTCCTCGGCGAACACGGTCATCGCGAGACGCCCAGCGTGCCCGCGCACCAGCGACAGGAACACCGTGTCCACCGACGCGCCCAGCGCCGACGCGATCTCGGCGTGCTTCTTCCGTACCTGAGCTGCGGAAATGCCCGCCGGGAACTCCACGACCGCCTTCCACCGGTCACCGGAGAACGTCTTCTCCACCAGGCGCAGTGCCTGTCCCGGCTTCGTCACGTCGCCGGCGTTGTTCGTCGTCGGCGTCCGCAGAACCCCGGCCGCCTGGTAGGCGCCGGTCAGAGTGATCTCGTCTGGTACACCCGAGGTCGACGGCGTGCGGAACTCGCCACGCTTCGCCGCGGCGATCCGCGCCTCCCGACGTCGGGTGACATGCCCGCGCAGCCAGCACGCGGCCGCGATGGCGGCCGCGCCGCTCCAGATCACCGGGTTGGCGTCCGGATAGATCAGCAGGTCACCGGCCACAGTGCCGCCCGTGACGGTCGCTCCGGCCAGGCTGATCAGTGCGGTTCGTTTCGTGGCCTGCTGGATGGTTTCGTGATGATGGGACTGCGGGCCCTTGTCCCGGCGGCTGTCTTCACGCAGGTGCGCCACCATGAGCCAGTCCAGGTAGCGATTGACCAGGATCTTGACCCCGAGGAACGGATCTGTGGCGGCGTTGCGGATCGACATTCCCACCGCGCGGCCAGCCCGCTTGGTCGCCGCGCGACGGACCTGGCGGTTGGGCAAACGCTCGGCGGCGCGGTGCGACAGCGCGATCGCCTGCTGCGCTGACGCCTGCCGGAACTGCAACATCCGTTGCCCGCGCAGCCGGGCGTCGATCTCGGCGTTGTCCTCCATGGGAACCAGTTCCGCGTCCATCGGCTCGTCGGTGACTTCCAGTGAGGTTTGCGCTGTTCCCACGGGGCGCCCGGGGTGGGAACCGGCAGAGGCGGAGGCGGGCACAACACGGCCCGCTGAAGGCAGGTAGACGACGTTCTGTTCGTCCATCGAATGCTCCTGAGGGGTGCTCATGTTGTGCGGGACTCCGTCTTGGAAGAGGTGAGTAAGGGGTTGGGCGCCGGGTGGTGGCCGCGGGTCAGAGTCACGGCCACCACCCGGCAGATCACGCGGCGACCGGGACGCCGTCGCCGTCGTCGTCGAGGTTGTCGAGGTAGGCCTTGCGGACCTCCCCGGCGAGCTGGGTGCGGCAGCCGAGCAGGTTCCTGACCTCGTTGCGGCTGGGCTGGGCGGGCAGATCGCCGGTGGCGACCGCGCGGTGGACCTGGTTGAGGAACTCGGTGAAGCGCTTGTCCCGGGCGCCGGGATCGAGGCGCTTGAGCAGGTCCCGGAACCGGGTTCCCCGCCCCTCGGCGTTGGTGTCGTCGGCGGCGTCCTGCGCTGTTCCCAGGGTGTTCCGGATGCCGGTGGCCTCGACGCTGTCGAGGTAGCGGGCGGCCGCGTCGGCAAGGGTTTCGCCGAGGTCGGGAACCGGAAGCGGCTGGGCGGGAACCACGGCCTCGACGAGCACCGCGCGGCGGGCGATCCGTCGGCGCAGGGTCACCGTGCCCGCCCGGTAGACCAGCCGGGCCTGCCCGTCGACGTCGAGTTCGGCCACCGCGGTGCGGGTGGCGGCTTTGCGGACCGCGAGCTCGCGCTTGGCGGCGGCGTAGCGGATCTTCGAGTCGGCGCGCTCGGCTCGGGTCATGCGCGGCCCGGCGGTGATCAGCTGGTGCGCGAGCACACCGGCGATCGCCACCAGCGCCATGACGACGCCGTAGTCCAGGCGTCCACGATCACCGGCGAAGCCATGGATGAAGTTCAGCGTGGCCTGGACCCCGGAGAACAGCCACACACCGGTGACCAGGTGCCAGGTCGGGGCGCCGGGGTGCCGGCGGCGGGTGATGGTGTTCGCGGCGGCGAAAGCCCAGGCGGCGGCCTCGCTGAATGCGGGGAGAAGCCAGCCGGTCGGGCCGAAGACCTCGGAGCCGTAGATGGCCATCGCGACCCAGGACAGGATCCCGGGGACGACGATGATCGGCACGAACATCAGGTCCAGGTAGTGCGCGGTCATCCAGAGCCGCAGCGCCGCCCAGCGCTCCGCGCGGTTGTCGCGGGCGATCTCTTTGTCGCGGCGGGCCTGATCGGCGGCCGCGGCCTGGTCCAGACGTCGCTGCTCGCCGTTCGCGCGGCGCTCGGCGATCCGGGACTGGGACTCGGCGAGCTTGGTGTCGCTTTTCAGCTTCGCGGCCAGCTTGCGGTCCTCGCGATCCTGTTCGCGGTAGGTGCTCATCGGTTGCCTCCGTTCAGCTCGGCGGTGAAGTCGTTGGGGTGGATCAGTGGGGCGAGGCCCTGGAACTCGGCGCGGCCGCGGAACCAGGGGTTGCGGCCCCACTCGATGACCGTGTCCCGGTCTGGCCAGCTGCCGACCGCGACCGCTTCGCCGTCGACGACGAACACGGCGGTCCAGGACGACGCGATCTGGCCGAAGCGAGAGGGCTTGTTCACGCCGATCGCGTCCCCTCGGAGGCCGTTGCGTCGTCGTCCTGGTCCTCGTCGACGTCGGCGGCAGGGGCGGCGAGCTCGTCCTGGACCGCGTCCAGGTCGATCGCGACCTCGTCCTCGGCGGCCTTGCGCTTCGCGGCGCGCAGCTCGCGACGCTGCCGTTCCACGCGGTTCGCGCGGTTCGCGCGGAACCGTGAGAGGTCGTCGACGGCGGCGTAGCCCAGCGGCGCCAGCGCGGCCAGCAGCAGCCAGCCGGTGAAGATCCCGGCGGCCACGGCGATGACGAAGACGGCGACCAGCTCCGGGGCGTGCCAGCCGAGGTAGGAGATGGCCTTGTCGGTGCGGGTCAGGTCACCCGAGATCACACGGTCGCGGGCGGTGGTGGGCAGCGAGTTCTTGCTCATGACAGGGGTCCTTTCAGGCGGTGGGGCGCAGGGGCGCGAAGAAGTCGTTGTGCGGGCGGCGCGGCCGCTCGCCGGTATCGGCGGGGACCGAGGCGGCCAGGGTCTTGTTGACGCGGACCATCCCGATCTCCAGCACGCGGGCCAGCAGATGCAGCGGGATCCGGACCAGGTGCAGGGCCACGAACAGCACGACCAGGCCCAGGAACCGGAGCAGGGCGGCGGTGCCGAAGCGGTCGAGGACGTCGAAGGCGGACATGTCAGATCACCTCGGTGTGAGAGGAAGGGGGCGAACGGCTTCGGCTTCGAGGGCGATCCGCTCGGCGTGGTGGTGGGCATCGCGCGCCATCGCCGCGAGCCGCGCGGAGGCCTCGGCGTGGCCCAGCTCGGTCTCGAACCGCGCCTCTTCGGACAGCACGCGGGCTTTCGCCCGGTACCAGGCGGTGCACTCCTCGACCGACGCGTCCGCGCCCGGCCGGGCCACCGCGAGCTCCACCAGCTGCTGCATGCCGCTCATGCCACCGTCACCGCCCCGCGAAACGACGCGGATGCCGGGACCTCGGCCCGGCGAGGCAGCGGGATGACCGGCGCGAGCGCCGCGGCGGCGCGCTCGTCGACGAGCGCCTGGTCCAGCGCGGCGTGCTCGGCGGCCGACAACGTCGGCTCCCCGACCAGCAGCTCGTGGATCGCGTCGTCGATCTCGATCAGGCCCAGCTCGTAGCGGCAGGCCTCACAGCGGCGCCCGTACCGGAACGGCAGGTCCCGCCACGTCCGCTCGCCGCAGTCCCGGCACACTCGCCGCGCCGCCGTCGCCTTCGCGATCGACGCCCGCTTCGCCGGCGTCTGCGGCCGCACCGGCACGCACTCGCTGATCTGCCACAGCGACGACCAGTTCGTCTTCCCCGAGGCCGGGTGCTTCGTGAGCAGCACCGCGACCGGGTCCTTCCCGCCCGGGCGCAGCCCACGAGCACGCAGCTGCCGCGCGGTCGCCAGCACGTCACGAGGCGCACTGTTGCGCTTGAGCAGCGGCAGGCCCTCGTGTTCGCCGTAGACGAACTCCTGATCCGGCGACCACGGCACCGACGCCAGCCGCAGCGAACCCAGACGGCGGCCCATCACGCCACCGCCCGCTTCGACCCCAGCTTGCGGCGCTCGTCGGCAGACAGACCGCCGAACACCCCGAACCGAAGACCGCTGGCCAGCGCGTCGTCCAGGCACTCCGCCTTCACCGGACACACCGCGCACACGGCCTTCGCCTGCGCGATCGCCCGCTTGGTCTCGGACGTGCGCTCGCTGCCCACCGGGAAGAACACATCGGCAGCACGAGCCGCGATCTCCGGAGCGATCTCCATCAGGCGAGCCGTCGAGCACGCCGCCCGCTCACGCCAATCCCCATCGGTACTGGTCATGCCACACCGCCGAGGGCCGCACGCAGCGTCTTCGCGGTCATCCGGCGCTCGCGGCGGACCGCGAGCTCGCCGTGCGCGGGCCACATGCCCGGCAGCGCCGCGTCGGTCAACTCGGCGTAGACGTCGGCCTGCTCCTCGAACTCGTCGAGGACCTCGTCCAGCTCGTCGACCACGGCGACCGGACGCCGGTACGAACCCAGCACCGGACCGACCTCGTTCGCACCACGGGTCCGCCGCAGCTGCAGGTCCTGCAACTCCATCCGAGCGACCATGAGCAGCTGCTCGTCACTCAGCACGTCTTCGCCGTACTGCTCCAGATCCACCTGCGAAAACGGCACCACGCGAACCACCGCCGGGCTCGCCGCGGAAACCACGACACCGGCAAGAACCGTCGTGTCGTCTTCGATAACGTCGAACATGGGTCGGGCTCCTTTACGTGTCTGACCTGGTTCCAGGCCCTCGCTGGGCTGCATCCCGGCGAGGGCCCTTTGTCTCGGCGCAACCCCTCAAAGACCCGCAAGGGGGGTTGCCATTGATCAAAGTAGGCAACCCCCCTTGCGTAGGTCAACCCCTGTGGCAAGATTGGCCGCGAACGTTGGCACCCGAGGACCGGAGACCGCCTGTGGATCACTACGAGGAGGAGCTGGCCGAACTGGTCAGAGCCGACCCGCTTACCCGTGCGCGCAAGGTCGGGGACGTTCTTGCACGTCAACAGGACTTTACGAACGAACTCAGCCGCATTCGGCGCGAAGCCCTGCAAGACCTCATTGCTAAGGGCTCGACACAGGGCGAGCTGGGAAAGCTGCTCGGGATGAGCCGGGCCAGGATCGGTCAACTGCTCACGTCAGGACCCCAGCCAGAGCGCGCCCTCTTAGGCACCGGAGCGCTTCACTTCGCCATCGGCGGAAAGTGGGAAAGCGGCCGAACGAACCCATCAGCAGTGATCAGCGCGGAAGCCCTCGCGGCCTACAACGTGCTGTCCAAACTCGCCAGTGACTACAGGATGACCACCGAGTACGAGATCGTGCCACCACCCGGCATCGTGGGCCTGAACAGGGCAAACCTGGTCGTCCTGTGCAGCCCGCGGCTCCTGCCCCTCGTAGGGCAGATGCTCGAATCGGACCCGAACCTCGGCTTCGGCAATGGCTCACAAGGCTGGTTCCTCAAGGACCACAACCAGGACAAGGTCTACCGATCGCCCTCCGACACGGGCGAGCACGCCGACTACGCCTACGTCGGCAGACTTCCCCGGCCTGACGGAAAAGGCACGTTCCTCTACCTGGCCGGGATCCATGCGATGGGCACCCTGGGCGCGGCGCACTACCTCGCGGCCAACGTGGACGAGATCTACCAGCAGGTCAAAACCAAGCGATGGTCCGCTCTGATCTCCTGCACCTACGACGGCGACAGCCGGGAAATCAACGAAGTAAACGCGATTTCACCGATCTACGTCGCCGACAAGTAGGGGATCACCGTGTTCTTCACCAGCGCCACCGCACCCGGGAAACCCGGTGTCCCCAACGAGGACTGGGTCGCCGCGACCTCAGACCTCATCGTCGTGCTCGATGGCGCCACCATCCGTACGGACACCGGCTGCCACCACGGCGTTCCCTGGTACGCCAGGAAGCTCGGCGCCGGCATCATCGCCGGAGCAGCAAGCCGAACACAGACCCTGACAGGTGCGCTGGCCGACGCGATCTCCTCGGTGCGAGCGCTGCATCCCGAGTGCAACCTGGACCACCCAGGCACTCCATCCGCCGCCGTCGGGATCATCCGCCTGGAAGAAGACAAACTCCGCTACGCAGTCCTGGCCGACGTCTCGATCGTCCTCGACATCGGCTCAGAGATCGTCGTGATCAGCGACGACCGCGTCAGCCAAACAGCCAGCGACGAACGGAAAGAAGCGGACAAGTACCCAATCGGCAGCGCGAAGAAAGACGAAGCGCTGGTCTCCATGAAGCACAAGGAACTCGCCGCACGAAACCGGCCGGGGGGCTACTGGATCGCGGCCGCGGACCCTGCTGTGGTGTCCCACGCCATCGTCGGCGAGTACCCACGGAGCGCAATCCGCCGAGTCGCGGTGCTAAGCGACGGGGCCGTCCGGGCCGTCGAGATGTTTGGGTTGATCAAGGACTGGAAGACCGCACTGGACGTACTCGAGATCGATGGCCCAGAGGAGTTCATTCGGGCAACTAGAGAAGCCGAACTGGCGGATCCCGTTGGACAGGCACATCCCCGAAACAAGCGGAGCGATGACACGACAGCCGTCTTTGCCTCAGTCGGTAGCAGCCTGAACAGCCTTGGAGAGCTGGCATGACACGGCGATCTACGCGGCGCGCCTACTCGTTTTCTGACGTCAGGAACGGTAGAACGAGCGGCATGGAGCACAAGAAACCCGGGCGGCGCTCGAAGGGCGACCGTGATCGGCACACCGTGCGCCTGCCAAAAACGTTGTCGAAGGCAGCGCAGAAGAAAGCCGAGCAACTCGGGATGGACTTCAACGAGTTCGTCGGACGACTGCTCGCAGCTGAAACCGGCGAGCCATACGACCAGCAGGAGCAGCTGATGACCGCATAAATAAAGACGAGGCGTCGCGGTTGCCAGCCGCTCGCCTCGTCGTTCGCTTCAGGCGACCTACCAAGTCGCCGTCCTCGTACTGATTGGTTCTCGGGTTACCAGCCCGGTCGCCGTTCAGGTGGTCCGGTTACCAGCCGAACCTCAAATCCCCTCCCAAGGGACGCCCCTCACGGGGCTTTTCGAGTACTGCCCCCGCCACAGGGGCCTTGCACTCATACGAAGGGAGACCTTTCGCGTGCCCAGGATAAACCCTGGGTCCGGAGCGCACCAGAGGCGCGCCGACCTACCCTGTTTTACCTGCGGAAACGCCGTTGCGGAGCTACGGCGTGACCTTCCGCTGCGCTACTCCAGCCCGGAGATGGCGACCCTGTGCGGTCGCTGCTGGGCGCAGTTCGGCGGAAAGGCCTGCGCGGCCGAGATCGGCGCCGCCCCGACGGCCGCAGTGCCCGTGCGGGCCGCCGAGGGCCCGACCGAGTGGGCGCGGCTGCTGATGGCCGTGCCCTGGGTCGAGAAGCTTCGCCGCGACGCCCGCCGCCGTCTGCAGCTCCTGATCGAGACGCTGCGGAACTGGTCGGACTGGTCCACGTCCGAGTGCTGGCCGACCTGGGCGCGGCTGCAGGCCGCCACCGGCTTCGCCCGGTCCACGCTCGCGGCCTGGCTGCGGCAGCTGTGGATCGCGGGCTGGATCGACCGCGTCGAGCCCGGCTCCACACCGCAGTTCCGGCCGATGGCCAGCCCCATCGAGGGCAACAGGGCGGCCGTCTACGGCCTCCTGGTCCCCGCCTACGCCGAGCACATCGAGCCCCAGGAACAGCTTCAGCGCTACCGGATGACGATCGCGGAGCTGCGCGACAAGATCACCCAGCTCAAGGCCACTGAGGAGAAAACCTGGACCCCCTCGTGTTCTTTTGATCTTGAAGAGTTAAAGATCGTTGTTGGTCACCTACGTACGCGCGCGAGCGAAATTTTCCACAGGTCAGCAGCGGTTTCCGAGGTCGAAGAACAGACAATTGAGCCGCTTCGCGGCCGCATTGACGAGAGGGTTGGTCAGTTTGCGACGAAGGTCCCGGCCACGAAGGCTGAGATGTACGTTGCGGCCGCTGAGCTGCGTCGTCAGCACCCCGTTCTGGGCCGGCTGAGCGTTCGGGCCATCCGGTCGATCTGCCGCTCCTGGTGGTGTTCAGACTGGTCCAATCGCGACATCCTCCACGGCCTGCGCTACCGGCCGACCGGTTGGTCAGGAACCGAATCCGGCCACGTCGAATACGCCGTTATACACCCGGCGGGCTGGGTCCGGAGCCGCCTGTCGACCTGGCGCGACGACCGCGGCCGCCCGCTACCCACCCGCCACACCCGAAGCCTGACCAAGTGGGTCGCAGGGCTGGACCAGCAGGTCTCCCGCGAGGCCTTCGGCGTGATCGGCGCGCGGCTGCAGGACGAGCACGGCCTGCTGACTCCGCAGGTCATCACCGACCACGGCCGCCGATGCGGCGACGAGCTCGCCGCGGAACGCCACGCCGAGACCACCCGGGTTGCCGTTGTCGCCGAACGGCGTGCCGCCGATGACGCACGCCGCGCCAAGCTCACGCAGCCACTCCGGACCCCCCTGCAAAACAAGCTCATCGCCCAGGCCCACGCCCAGATCGTCGCCCCCACACCAGCCCCATCGACGAGCACGCCCGTCGACGAGCTCGAAGGGCTCGACCCCGCCGAACGACGCCGCCGCAGCCACGAACGAGCCCGCGCCTACGCCGCCCTGAACCGACGAAACGGCAGGTAAGAAGCGTATAACACGCTATTCGGCCTAACGGTAGCCATCCGGCATCTGGGTGATCAAAAGAAACCGGCATTGACCCCCGCAAGGGGGGTTGCGTAGCTTGATGGCAACCCCCCTTGCTGCCCGCAAGGGGGCGGGTGCTCAAAAACTGAGGAGTTGCACATGCGGCGTCGTATCCAGCGGTTTCGGGAGGAGTGGGCGGCGGCGTCGGCTGCTCTTGAGCGGAACGCCGCGACCCGGTCTCGTCGAGCGGCGGTCGTGAGTCCGAAGCCGGTGTCCACCGAGGAGGTCGTGGTGATGAACGCCGCGACCGTGGCCGGGAACGTCGCGAACTCTGTCGCCACTTCCGAGTGATGTCTGTCCTGAAAGGACTTGTGTTCATGCCCGATTCCATGCACAGCAACGACAACTATCCCTTGGCGCATTCGGGGACGCAGGCTGAGGCCTCGATCGAGTTGGTGGTCGCGGTGTTCGGGGCGCTGGTGAAGGCCGGTTTCCCGGACGCGAAGAGCCCGGAGGACTTCTACGGGCTGCGAAGTGCTTTGAGCGAGTTCTTGTACGGCCCGCCCAACTCGGCGAGTAGCGGCCGCACGGTCACCCGCACCCGGGGAGGCGGGGTGTCGGTGGTTATGCGGAGCAACGTGATCGAGTCCGGCGCCGAGGTGATCGGGCTGCGTATCGACGGCCCGCTCGGGGGTCTCTGATGGGCAAGGTCTCTCGCCGGTGGGATCGCGCTCCGGAAACCGATCGCGACACGAGGTTCTTCGATCTGCGCGAGTCCGGTTACACCGGGCCGATCGACCAGGACGGCAATCCCGTCACCGCGGGTCCGGCCTTCGAGATCCTGCGCGAACTGGCCGGGGGATAGGCGCGATGGCGAAGTACACCGATGAGGAAGCGGCGACGCTCGCGTTGGCCGCGCACGAGGTCGGGCACGCGATGGTGTGCCGCGCGTACGGCCTCAAGGTCGTGAAGCTGTGGATCCGGTCCGACGCCGGACAGACCCAGCACGACGAGCCGGACATGACGAACCAGACCCAGGTCGACGGGGCACTCGCCGTGTTCTTCGGCGGCCTGGAGGCCGGCGCCCTGTGGGCCCAGCGCAACGCCGGGATGTGGCGGGGCGAGGCCCTGCGCTGGTCACACCAGTGCTCGGAATCCGACATGGCCGCCTACCGCAGTCTCTGCCGCCACGGCTCGCTGTCGAAGGCGAAACACCAGGACATGGCCCGCCGGGTCATTCGCGGCAACTGGGGCCGGATCGACCGGCTGGCGAAGAAGCTCGCCGCCGACGGCCAGTTGTCAGGACGCCACTTCACCTGAGTCGGCCCTTCGGACCAAGAACGTGCCGCTCGCCGAAGTCCAGCAATCCCCGCAAGGGAACTGACAGGAAGAGAGAAATCCATGTTCCGCAAGAAGGCGCCGGAACCCGTCCACGGCTGCACCGTCGCGGAGGCCTCCACGCTGCACCGCCGGTTGGACATCTGCCAGTCGTGCCATCAAGGCGGCGGTGCATACGTCAAGGGCAAGTGGATGACGTGCGACGACTGCGACGGCACCGGCCAGAAATGGGTCACGGTTTCCAACTGAGCGCAGCCGCGTCACTTCGCCAGAGTCTGCCCTCGGCGGGCGGCCCCTCCAACCAAGAACGAGCCGCCCGCCGGGGCCCAGCAACCCCATCCCAGCAAGGAAATGGAGCCACATCCATGATGACCGATCGCGCACTGCGCCGGACAGCGGTCCTGGCCTTGACCTGGCTCGGCGGTGCCGCCGGCCACGAGGCCGGTGACTACCTGGTCCAGCGCGACGTCGATGCCCGGTCCAAACAGCACCGTGATCCGGGCGGCCGCCGTGCCCTGCGCTCCCATGTTTTCTCCTACGCGGCGACCCAGTTCGTGGCGAAGTGGCTCGTCTGCCGTGTGGCGGGGGCCGGCGTCCCGGCCCGCGCGCTCGTCTACGGCGAGCTGATCGACGCCGTGCTGCACGCCGTTATCGACGACGGCCGCCTTCTCAAGGCCTTCGCGACCTCGACCGGCAAGTCCGGGTTTCATGAGCTCGCCACCGGGGGCGTGTGCGGCCGGGCACTGATGGATCAGGCCGCGCACAAGGCGCTGCAGGTCCCGCTCGGCGCGATCGTCACCGCCCTGACCACCGCTCGCATCGACGCCCGCAAGGAGGCAATGCGATGAACCAGCGTGCTTTCAATGAGCTTTTCGCCGAGATCTCTGCCGGTTTCGACGTAGTAGTGGACCAGCACGAGGAGCACCACGGCGCGCTGACGTTCGCGGCCTACCGGGCCGCGCGGCTCGCCGGCGAAGGGCAGTTCGGCGTCGACGAGGTGCGGGTGGCGTTCCTGATGGCTGCTCGGTACCTGGTCGCCGCACCCTGCCGCTGCACAAGCAAGTATGTCGTCGAGCTGCTCAACGACGTGCTCGCCCTGGCCGTCGTCGATGCCGTTCTCGCGCCGATCACCTTGATCTCCTTCGGCTACCCGCACCTCGACGGCGGACCGACACCACAGGCGGATCGTGTCGAAGACGTCCGCGACCGGCTGCGTGACCCGGCCGCGGCCCGCGACATCCTCGACCTCGACGGCCGCGACGAGCGTGTGCAGACCGTCGTGCTGAACACGCCCGGCGCCCGCGAGCTGCTGGCCAACCTCGCCGACTACTCCCGGCTCCCGGCCGGGCCGAGCCGGATCGCGATTGGCTGCGCCGGTGGTCGCCACCGCGCCGCGGCGCTGGTCGAGCTGCTGGCTTTCGAGCTGCGGTCGCGTGGCCGCGTCGTGGAGATCGAGCATCGGCACGTTCACCTGCCCCGCGTGATCCGGGCCGGTGAGCGTCGATGAGGCGAGTATCGCGGGCCGACCGGGCCAGCTGGTGGTCCGCCGAGACGCTGCTCGACCTGGGCCGTCTGACGGCGCTGTGGCTGGAAGGCAGGATCGGGTCCCAGCCGGGCGACGAGCCCGGACGCGGTCCAGGCGACGAAGTCTCGTCACTGGCCGACATCCTGGCGCGGGTCAACCGCGCGGGGTTCGTCACCGGCGCCTCGCAACCCGGGGAGTCTCCCATCACCGCGGGTGACGGGTTGATCTGGGCACGGCGGGCCACGGTGACCGGCTTCCTTGCGGAGGATCGTGCCGCTGCGCTGGCGATCGAGGCTATTCAGGCCGGGTTCCAGGTCGCTTTCAACCGGCCTGCGGCCCGGACGAGCTGGTTCACGCGTCCCGCCGAAACCTGGATTCCGGTGACTACCCGCAGCGGCAAGCCGATGTGCTTGACCGGCGGATATCTCTCCCGCCGCCGGATCCGCCGGTGCTACGGCGACCTGTGCAACCGGGCCGCGGTCAAGGCCATCACGGCGGCCGCGCAGCTCACGATCGTCAACCCCGACTACGCGAGCTGCTCGGACCTGTGGGACTTCCTCGACGACTGGTCGCGAGCGCAGGGCGCCCAGGTCGCCGAGCTCGACGAGAAACGGGCGGGGGAGCGCGGCACCACGCAGCTGCTGGCCGTGCTCGCGGCCGCGCCTGAGGCCACCGCCTACCTGGCCTGGGTCGAGGGCGGGCCGTCGGGCTATCCCGCCGAGCTCTACCTCAACGCCGGTGGCGTCCTGGCCTGCGAGATGACCCGCTGGCCGGTCCACGAGCAGGACCTGCCGCTGCTGCGGCACGTCCCGTGGGCCGAGGACGCCTACCGGCCCGCGCTCCCGGCAGACCAGACCCCGGCCGAGGCGATGGAGATCCTCGCCGACCGCGTCCAGGCCCTCACCACACCGACGACACCGTGGAACGGAGATGACCCGTGGAACACCGAAACCTGCTGACCACGCCCCGGCCGCTCGACACCAGCACCGGACTCACGGTCATGATCGGCGCCCCCGGCTCCGGGAAGACCTTCTTCCTGCAGCGCGAGTTCGAGACTGGGCGGATCGACAACGTCCTGTCCCTCGACGACGCCCGCGGCGAGCTCGGCGTCGGCCCGCACGACCAGAGCGTCACGCCGCAGGCCGTCGCGCACGTCGTCGAGCAGGCCGGGATCCTGCTCGCCGCCGGCGCCCCGGTCACCATCGACGCCACCTCCACCACCATCTCCGACCGCAAGACCTGGCTCGACCTCGCCCGCGCCCACGGCGTCCCGGCCCGCGCCGTCATCGTCTGGGTCCCGCTCAAGGTCTCGCTGTTCCGCAATGCCCAGCGTCGGCATCCGGTGCCGTCGGAGTTCGTGTGCGAGTGCCACCACCGCGTCACCGACCTCACCGTCGGCACGCTGCGCGTCGAAGGATTCGCTGCCGTGTCCGAACTCAACTCGCATCTCCGAGGAGGACGAGCATGACCACCACCCTCATCGTGCGGCGAGCCGTCGGCGGGCTCGTCGCGGCCGCCGTCCTGGCCGCGACCGCCGCCTGCGGCCTCGACATCGCCACCGGCGGCGCGGCCACGCTCGCCTCGCCCGGCTCGCCCGGCTCGTCGACGAGCACGCCGCGGTCGGCGGCCGCGGTGGCCGGGATGCCGACCAGCCCGGCCGAGACGCTCGCGCTGCTGGACACGCTCCGGATCGCCCCGGAAGACACCGGCGCCCACTACGACCGCAAGGACTGGAAACACTGGATCGCCCAGCCCGGGTTCGGCCGCGGCTGCGACACCCGCGAGATGATCCTCATCGAGCAAGGACACAACGAAACCCCCGCCGGGCCCGCCGCCGTCACCCGCGACCCGGTCACCTGCGAACCCGACGCGGGCCAGGGCAATCATTGGGTCAGCCTCTACGACGACGTCCTCGTTACCGACCCGGCCGCCGTCGACGTCGACCACGTCGTCCCGCTGGAGCAGATGGCCCGCTCCGGCACCCGCGACTGGACTCCCGCCCAGCGGCAGGCCTACGCCAACGACCGCCACGTCCTCGTCGCCGTCACCGCGAAGTCCAACCGAGCCAAAGGGTCGAAAGACCCGGCGAAGTGGATGCCGCCGAACCCCGAGTTCCGATTCGAGTACCTCCGCAACTGGGTGTGGGTGAAGGCGACGTACAAGGTCACCGTCGACCAGGCCGAGCACGACACGATCGCGGGCCTGCTTCGCCGCATGCCGAAGGGCCGGTGACCGCGATGGCACGCGCCGACACCACCGCCGACCTGGACCTGCTGGCGGCCGCCTACCACGAGGCCGGGCATGCCGTGATCCACAAGCTCAGCGGCGGCACCGTCCAGCACATCAAGGTCACCAGCAACAGTGCCTACACCCGCACCATCGAAGACCGCCCGGACACGAAAGACCCGCTTCCGTATCTGGTCATGGTCATGGCAGGGCACGCCGCCGAGGCCCGCTTCTATCAGCGCAACGGGTTCGGAAGCTGGAAGGCAGACAGCATGGCCGCCGCCCAGGCAGGTGGCGATCGCGCCAACTTCCGCCGCCACTCCCGCGGCACCGGCGTCTCCCGGGACAAGGCCCTTGCCGAGGCCAAGCGGCAGGTGCAGCGCCACTGGGGTCGCATCGAACGGGTCGCCCAGAAGGTCGCCGCCACGGGGCACCTGTCCGGCTCGCAGGTCTGAACAGCAATGAGACCGGCGACGGCCGGATGACCGGCTGACTCCCGGAAAGAAGGCGACAGGATGAGCCGACGGAAGAAGCCCAGCGACGGGATCGCGTGGCATGACGAACAGGGACAGCTCGAAGCGGACCTGCGCACGCTGAAGAACATGGGCCGCGACATCGCGCGGGCCGTCAAGAACGTGATCGCCGACGAACGCGAGCGGAAGAACCGCCCGGACCAAACGAACACGTAGCAAGCCTCGCGTGGAAAAGGGGGGCCCGCCGTCGAAGGACGCGGGCCCCCCTTTCCATGTCGGGGGACGGTCCGCATCCTCTCGCCGGGCCGTCGACGTTTCGTCTCGACGCCGGGCGTCATGACGGGGAAGATGCCGGACGCCCGCGCCGAGAGCGAAGAAGAACGCCAGGAAGGTCGGCCCGGCGACCGGCAAAAGGATCCGCTGACAAGAAACGGAACGGCGATCCGGATACGAGAAGATCAACAAAATGAGCTAAGGTATCGTCACGAAATTCCGGCCCCGGGGACCGGTCCGGCCGCGCTCGCCGCCGCTGGACGAGGACGCGACTATCCGCTCCAGCCCCTGCCTGGCCGTCGCGCACCCCTCTCCCACCTGCATGTTTTCCCAGTCCGCCTCATCATGCCTTCGCCGCGGCCTTCCCGGTCGTCGTGCCCTGCCACGCCTGCCACTGCTTTCCAAGATCCACTACGACAGCACCTCTTGCATGCGCCATGCGAGCCGGTTTCGTTGTTACGTTTTACATGGCGGAGGGGTGCGAAAGGGAGGTGCGGTCAGGTGCGCGATAGCGACGGAAGGCTGGTGAGCGTCGAGTGCGGAACGTGCGGGGAGACCGTCTACTACGAAGGCACCGGACGGCATCCGAGGTACTGCTCGCAGGCCTGCAAGAGCCGCGCGTGGGAGCTTCGCCGCGCCGCGCGACGGCTCGATCGGCCGGACCCGGCGCCGAGGGTGGTGCGCGAAGTTGTCGAGCGTGACGTCGTCCGGGCGGTCACCACGACCCGGCCGCCATCGACGCCGAAGTCGTGGACGGCTCTGCTGACCGAGCTGACGCGCCGTCTGAACGACGAGACCGACGAGCTGCACGAGAGTGACTGGGAGCAGATGCGGGAACTGCGCGGGGCGATCCGGGAGCTGCACGCCGCGGCGTTCGGTCCTCAGCCACCTTCGCCGAGCACGTCCGGCCACACGCATACACCGTTGGCGCCGGCGGCTGGCCTGTCACGGCAGCAACGCCGCGCCCGTGAACGCACCGAGCGCAAACGCGGCTGACACGCGTTGCCTACGGCCCCGCCGATCCGATATCCACCGGCCCCGCCGTTCCTGCTACCGCTTAAGGCGGATCCCCCTGGGCGCGGCGTCGGGGCAGGTCGTGGCGGGTGCTGGGGGGATCCACCGGGTACCCCGACTCCAGGGGTGATCACCATCAACAACCACGACACCTGTCTCGCGGCCGCGGTCTGGCGCGAACCCGGCTAATGGGTCTCCTCGGCGGGAGCAAGATTTCAGCCAAGGCGGTCTTGCTGTTCCGTCGTACCTCGCGGCCGCGAGGTCGTTCGGGGTGTCGGCGGCGGCTGGTGATCATGAGCCACGTGACGGCGGGTGCCGCGCCGCCGGTGCTCGCGAGGACGGATGCCCGCGTTTCCTGCCCCGCCGCGAGCAAACGCGCCCGCAAGCGGGGCAGGAAACACCGCCAGCCTTCCACACTCTCCACGTCTGCCCACCGCTCCCACTTTCACTCCGACACCACGACCTCCCGCCTCGCCGACGCCGCCAGTACCGCCACCACCACCACCACCGCCTCCTTGCCTGCCAGCGCACCCCAGCCCTGCCCGACAGCACGTCTTGCAGATCCTCTGAGTCCGGTTTCGTTGTGACGTATCGTCGCGTCCGGGGCCGCGGTAAAGGGGAGGGTATGTGTCCTGTCCGGCGCGACGCTTCGGGTTCCGGAGCAAGTCTTCGGGTGGTCTTCGGGTGTTCGGGGCTACCGTTCGGGTCGGTGAGGGCCTGCT
>NZ_JBVJLY010000037.1:0-43570 GCF_055584485.1 Amycolatopsis sp. NPDC102522
CGAGCGCTTCCGACGCCGCACTGGCACCGGCTTCGCCCGCCGCGCCGCCGAACGCGCCGAGGCCCGCCGCTCCCCCGCCGCCGGCGATCACCGCCACGGCGGCGATCGCCGCGACCGCGGGTCCCGCCTTGCTCTTGATCAGGACCTTCCGCCCGTCGCCGAGCGTTACCCATCGTTCCGCCACCCTGCGAATCCCCTCGCTGTCGGACCGAAACCACGTCGTCACCGCGACGTCGTGTAGCCGATCATTCACGCACAGACCCCTTCGGATGGTTGCCCGCCGAACGGGCGAACCATCGATCGGGTCACGAGGTGGGCGGAAGGCCCCGAAGGTCGGTAACGGCAGGTCCGGCGGTTGCGACGTGTCGTAGACCAAGGGTTCGTGAGGTGATCGGATGACCGGCAAGGTGGCCCGGAAAGAACGTCGTCGGCGGCTGTACCGCGCGGCGCTCCCCAGCGTGGCAGTGTTCTACGTGGTGGCGTGGAGCGTGTTCACGACGATGATGCGCGGGTTCGAGTGGTCCATGCTGCTTCTGGTGCTGGTGATCCCTCCGGCCGCCGTGCTCGCGGTCTCGATCCTGGTGATCAGGCTCCGCACCGAACGGCGCCTGACCGACGGCCGGATCGTCCAGTACCAGGCGTTCCGGGACATGCTCGCGACGACGAACGACAGCATGGTCATCGCGCGCGAGGACAACGTGGTGTTCCTGCCGCTGGTCAGCCGCCACGGTGTCGTGCGGATCGACCGCGACGAGCTGGCCGAGGCAAGGCGAGACGGCCGGGCCGATGCCACCGTGGTGGGTGAGCGGTTCTGGCTGGAATCGCGCAGCCCGCAGGTCTGCCACGACTTCACCACCTTCGCGCCGTTGGCCGACGACACCACCGACCTGGCCCCGCTCGCCCGCCGGACGTCGCCGAGTTTCTGGTCACCGCGGGAATGGTGGCGCGACCTGCGCACCGAGCTGGCGATCAGCCGCACCGGGGTTACTTTCCCCAGCGACGCCGAGGTCGACACCATGCTCACGCAGCTGCGCGCCGCGACGGCGTAGCGAGCCCGGATACGCCGGGCGGGCCGGCGCCGTCAGAAGAAGTCGCGCGGTTGCGCGGTGGTGCGCTGGCCGCGCGGGATCGAGTCCTGCCCGAGCCGGTCAGTGCGCCCGCGTTCGTATCCGGGGCGCTGGTTGCGCGGCACGAACCCGCTGCGCGACGGGTCGATCGTGCTGATCTCCACCGGACCGCGCGGACGACGAGCGTGCATCGTCGGCCGGACCTTGCCGAGCTTGAGCAGCGGCGCACCGGGCGCGGAGGTGATGCTGCGGCACGGCTTGCCCGGCACCGCGAGGCAGTCCGGACAGGCGTGATCACTCTGTTCGGCGGGCTGAGGCCCACCCCGCCGGCGACGGCCGCCCGGACCGCCCATCGACGTTCCCACAAGACCGCGCAGACCGCGCCGACCCTTGCTCTTCACCATGAAACGAGGTTCTACACCTGGTGGTCGCGCCCGGACGGCGCGTCCGCGCGGCGCGTCGGATCCGAGACCTGATCGGGATCGGTCACCACGGCCGTGATGACCGGAACGGGCGTCCGCAGCAACCGCAGGATCTCGGCGTCGGGGACGTCGAGCACGATCCCGGCGACCGCGAGGACGTCTTCGCTGAGCGCCTCCTCGGCGATCGCGCGCCGCCAGCCCGCCGGCTGGAACTCGACCATCGCCTCATCCCACGCGTCGGCGAGCGCCGGCCGGTCCGGCGCGTCCGTGCTCGTCGTCACCACGGCATAGATCTTCATCGAGGTCTCCTCATCGTCCCGGCCTGGCAATCGCCACGAACGTCCCAGTGAGGAGTGGACCAAAGGTGCACAGAATGTTGACGCCCCCGATCGACATAGGACAAATACATGACAAAAAGTGGCCCCGACCTGTCGGGTCGGGGCCACTTTCACCTGGTCACTGCCTTTACTTGGGTTGCTCCTCAGCAGCCGCGGCGGCATCACGCTCACGTCGCCATCGGAGGTCTTCCTCCCGCGCCTGCGTGAAGAAGTTGCCCCAGTACTTCGGATCGGTCACTTCCGACGACGCCGCTTTCGTCTTGTCGACGCCGACCGGCTCCGGCTCTGCCGACGCTGGCGCCGAACCGGGATTGATCACCGCTTGGGCCTGTTGTGTCGCCTGCATGTACTGCGGCAGCGAGTACTGGCCCTGCGGTCGCTGAGTTCCGACGCCCGGCTGAGGTACGGCCGGGGCGGTGGCCGCCTGCTGATGGGCCTCGTGCGCGGGCACCAGATGCTGCCCTGGTCCTCCAGGGACCGCCCGGCACATGTTCGCTGGAATCGCCTCAGCGATCCGGCCGAGCGCCGCATCGAGCCACCGCGTGTTCCACTCGGCCATGTTCACCGACGACGCCCGGCTACCGGTGTGGGCATCGTCGTAGGTCAGCCGGAGCCACCACACCTGCAGCAGCGCCGGGCGGTGCAGCGGCCAGCAGTCCGGCAGCTGCCCCCGCGTCACCTGGTACCAGTACCCGAGCGTGGTGTGCACCCACTTCCCGAGCTCATCCCACTCTTCCTTCGCGACACCAGCGGAGAGGTCCGGCCAGTGCAGACGGCTTTCTTCCTCCTCGACCTCCGTGTCCTCGTCGTCGACGAGGGCGTCGACGACGCCGCGCAGCTCCGCGACGTCGGCCCGGAGGGTTGCGACGTCCGGGCCGATGACCTCGGAGACATCCCGCACGACCGAGTTGAACTTGCCGGTCGCCTCGCCGAGCTCGACCCGCATAGCGCGAAGCTCCTGACCGAGATCGATCAGGAGCCGGTCCCGCGACGGCGGGCCCGCCGAGGGCCCGCCGCCGGTGTCCTTGCCGCTGGTCACAGCCTCACCCTCGTGTCCGCCGGTGCCGGTTCCTGCTGCCACTGCGCCTGTGGTGCATGCACGGGCTTCGCGTCGCCGCCGAGAGCTTTGAGCTCCCGCGCGACGCGGTCCCGGCCGGGCTCGTACTTCACAACCCCGGAACGCATCCAGTTCCCGCTGGTCACGTACGCGTAGCCGACTGGCAGGCCCGCGAGAACCTCCGGGCGCAGCGTCTCCTTGAGGATCCGCCTCTTGCTGCTGCCGGTGCTGCTCCCGCCGTGGCTTTGCGTCGTCTTGGTATCCGTCTCGTCCGCACCCCAGTGCTTCCGGGCGGTGAAGGCGAGCTTCTTCACGTCCTCACTGTCGCTGATGCCTCCGAGGACGACCTTGGTGGGAAGGTTCTCGTAAATGATCTTCGCGCCGTCGTCGCCCCAGGTCATGCGCAGCTGTGCGAGAGCCTGGAAGACGCCGACGAGGGTGATGTTGGCGCCCCGCGAGTCGGCGGCCCACTTGTCGAGCGGGACCGGGGTCTGCTGGGCAAGCTCGTCCAGCATCATCGCCATCCCGAGCGGGAGCCTGCCTCCGACCGACGCGGCCGCCTGCTTCGCGCTGGTGAACAGGTGCTCGGTCAGCGCGGTCATCAGCGGCGCGAGCCGCTTGTCGGTGTCGCTGCCGACCGCGTACAGCGTGCCCGACGCGAGGAACTCGGCCATGTTGAAGTTGTTCTCGGCCCTCGGACGGCACGCCGCCGCCACCGTGGGGTTGTCCATGAACCCCACGCAACTCACCACTGTCGCGAAGTAGCCGGTGCGGGTGTTGTGCGAGGCGTTCAGGCTCGATTCGAGCGTGTTGACCCATCCGGCAGGGACCAGCGACGGGTTCGCCTGCAGGATGCCGACCGGTGTCTGGTCATCGGGGTTGGTGGCCCAGTAGTGCACCGCGCCCATGTCCCAGTTCATCAGGGCGGCCGCCATCAGGTAGCAGCGAATGATCTCCTGGGCTTTGCGCGCCCAGAAGTCGCTGCGGTCGATGCCTTCGGCGCCGCCGCCACCGCGGACCAAGGCCCAGGCACGAGCGTCGGCGACGGCCTGGTCACGGCACCCGGACACCGGATCCCAGGAGAACGTCGAGGCGACTCCGCCCAGCCCGGCCGGGTTGAACAGCCACACCTTGCCGCGCTGAGCCCGCAGCTGCGCGGTCGCGTCGAACAGTTCGAGCTTCGTGCTGGCCACATACTGTGCGCCGGGAAAGTCCAGGATCTGGTTGATCAGTTCCTGGCTCTTACCGGAGCCCTGCGGGCCCAGCAGCATCATGCTCCGGCCGTATGGGCTGTAGATCTTCTTTCCCCGGACGTTGCGGTCCCCGCTGATCAGCTTGCCGAGGTTGAAGCCGTATTCCGTCGGCTCGTGCCGCCGGCGGGTCGCTCCGGACCGGTACTGAAGGTCCGGGCGAAGGAAGTCGGCGCTTTTGTACAGCGCCTTCGCTCCCGCGTAGTCGCCGAGATCTTTCCGCGTGATCCACCCGTCGTCGCCGAGTTCGCGCCGCAGGCTCTGCAGCTCGGAGAAATACCACTTGTGGTGCGCGATCGCCCCGCCGAGGAGCACAGCGCCGAGCGGGACACCGACCGTCGCCGCGGTGTCGTAGAGCGGGGCCAGTGGGGCGGCCGGATCACCGATCGCGCTGAGCGTTCCGAGGCCTCCGCCCAAGACCACCCCGGTGGCCCCGATCCTTCGGTCTCGCCACCTGACATCCTTATCGCTGGACATGGAGCAAGCCCTCCTTAGTCAAGTGGTCGGGTGGCGATGGCGTTCGCCGCCCGACCGCGTCCGTTTTCTGCCGTGAAGATCAGTTCGGCACTGTCCACAGTAGGCCGCTGGTCTGACAAACTTTCGACGCTACGAGCCTCCTGCCAGCGCGAATCGGTGTAGACCCGGGTCAGACCGAACCGGCCTGACTGGCGAACCGTCCAGCCGCGTGCTTCCGCCCGAGCATCGTCGTCACCGAAAAGACGCTGGTCAGCGGCATCGATGACGCGCTGCAGCCGGGCGATCACTTGCTCGCCTCCGCGACCTTCGTGCCGACCTCGCCGATGAAGCCGAGCAGCTCCTGGCCGAGGGGTGTGAGAGCCATGAGAACCAGTGCGATCAACGTGAACAGCGCCGCCGGACCCGCTGCGCGGGACCGCGCCGTCACAAACGCCGCCAGTGCGAAGGCCCCTGCCAGCCAGTACATGATCGTCATCTTCGTCTCCCGCCCTCGTGTCCTTGCCGTCTTGCTGTATCACAACGTAGCAAGATGAATCAGTGATTCACAACCCCTTCTGTCCAATTTTTGTCAACTGAGGTGCGTTTATGTCATGTCGCCTCACGGTCGACTGTCGCAGGCTGATTCAGCCTGATACGCTCTGATACAGACTTGCGACGATGAGGAGGGCGCCGTGACCGAACCCGGTGAACTGCAGCGCGGAACCGGCGTCCTGGAGGTCGCCCGGACCATCCGCACCGACATCGAGGCCGGCCGGTGGCGGCACCAGGAGAAGCTCCCGACCCAGCGCATGCTGGCGGAGCAGTTCGGCACCTCGAGCGCCACCATCAGCCGCGCGCTTGACGCGCTCGCCGAAGAGAGCCTGGTCATCGCGCGGCCGCGCGTCGGCGTGTTCGTGAACAACCCCGGGCCTGAGCGCGCGGACGAGTCCCGCGGCCGAAAGCGTGTCCGGCCGACCTGGATCGGCGTCGGCGGATACGCCGGATCCGGCAAAACCGAGGTCGGCCGGATCATCGCCCGGCTGACCGGCGCGGCGATGGAGGACAAGGACACCAGCACCAGGCCCGTCGTCGAGGCGATGCTGCGCGCCCTGGGCCGGTCACCCCACGACCGCGAGTCCGAGACCTACCTCAAGCAGGTCCGGCCCGCCGAGTACGAGGCACTGCGCGAGCTCGCGATCGAGAACATCTCCTGCGGCAACTCCGTCGTCATGACCGCGCCGTTCATCCGCGAATTCGCCGATCCGGTCTGGTGTCACCGTGCGCAGGCCGACGCCGAAGCGCACGACGCGCGCCTGCGGATCATCTGGGTTCGCACCGACGTCGAGAGCATGAAGATCTACCTGCAGCGCCGCGGCGCTGCACGCGACGTCAACAAGCTGGAGAACTGGGAGCAGTACCTCGACGGAGTCGATCTCCAGTACACCCCGGCGATGCCGCACGCGATCCTCGACAACAGCGTCCAGGACCCGCCCCTGCAGCGCCAGGTCGAAGACCTCCTGGAACGGTGGGGGATGAACGTCCGCCACTGACGGCGGCCCCCGTCGAAGGAGATCCCCACCGTGCGCATCCTCGTCAGCAACGAGCCGGACGACGAGGTCGGCGCCGACCTGCTCAGCCAGGTGCCCGGCGTCGACGTCGTCCGCTACGACCCCACCACGGCCGAACTCGACGACGAGCAGCGCAGTGCGGACGTGCTGATCCCGCCCTACCGCGGCAGCCATCGCCCGATCCCCCTGCTCGCGCAGCTCCCCCAGCTGAGCTACGTGCAGCTGCTCACCGCCGGCGCCGACGAGTGGTCCGGCGACGTCCCCGCCGAAACACTCCTGGTCAACGCCCGTGGAGCCGTCGCCGGACCGGTCTCCGAGTGGATCGTCTCCGGCATCCTCGCCCTCTACCGGCAGTGGCCGGCGCTCGTCCGCTTCCAGGACACCGGAACCTGGGCACACCGGCGCGTCGCCGCCGACACCCTGGCCGGAAAGCGCGTCCTGATCATCGGGGCCGGGGCGATCGGCTGGGCCCTCGCCCGCAGGATGCCCGCCTTCGACGTCGAGGCGACCCTGGTCGCCAGCAGCGCCCGCGCCGGCGTTCACGGTCCCGACGAACTGCCCGGCCTGATCGGCCAGCACGACATCGTCGTCCTCACGCTGCCGCTCACCCCGGCCACGGCCGGGCTCGTCGACAAGACCTTCCTCGCCGCGATGCGCGACAACGCCGTCCTGGTCAACGCCAGCCGCGGCGGCATCGTCGACACCGACGCCCTGGTCAGCGAGCTGCAGACCGAGCGGATCCGCGCCGCGCTCGACGTCACCGACCCCGAACCGCTCCCCCAGGACCACCCGCTGTGGACCAGCCCAGGCGTGATCATCAGCCCGCACATGTCCCGGACCGTGCCCGGAACCAACGCGCTCTGCTACGCCGTCGCGGCCGAGCAGATCCGCCAGCACCTCGACGGCCGCACCCCGTCCAACATCGTCACCGAACGCCGCTGACCAGGAACGCGAACGCAAAAGAGGCCCCCACTGTGTGGGGGCCTCTTTCGTCAGTTTCGGCTTACTGCGCCCGGCTCAACGTCGGAACGAACTCCTCGACCTCGCCCAGCTCGCCGATCACGAGCTTCGCGTCACCTGTCGCCAGCACCTTCATCAGGTCACGGACCTCGTTCGCGACCGGCTTCGGCAGCCCGAGCCGCGCCGCCAGCTGCGAACCCGCCGGGACACCGCCACCGTCGGCCATGATCGACGCCGTCAACGTCCCGGCCGCCAGGCCCTCGAAGCCCCGCATCGCGTGCGGCAGAAGAGGCAACGTCTTCTCATCCAGCACCACCGTCTTGCGCGTATCCCGCTCCTCACGCAGCCGCTCGGCTTCCGCCGCGAGGGCCTGGACCGTCGCGGCCTGCTCGTCGATCTGCTGAGCCAGCGCCAGCTCATGCTCCCGCTGGGCCTCGATCTCCGCCTTCGCGGCCTCGAAGTCCCTGACCAGCTGTTCGTGCGTCTGCAAGTCATCAGTGAGCTTCAGCAGCGTCGCCGACAAGTGGTTGGTGATGTGGTTGTACGCCCACACCAGCATCCCGATCATCACCGACGGGATCGCCGCCTTCGCGGCCGCCATCTCCTCGCCGTTCACGAGATGCGTCCCCGAGTTCAGGGCCAGCGACCCCAGCAGAATCGCCGCCTCCTGCAAATACCGCGACGCTTTCCAGCCCTTGACGAGCTCCGCCCGCTGGTGCATCCCCGCCCTGGCGGTCGTCGCCGAGGTCAACATCAGCAGGACCAGCGTCCCGCCCAGCGCGACGTCCAGCCCGTACGAGATCCAGAACAGCGGATCCGTGACATCGTTCGCCGGAACGAGCTGCTGCTGGACATTGATCCCGTTCCAGATCAGCAAGATGACGATCCCGGCGATGATCGCACGCTTCCCCGTGACCAGGAGTTTCGCCGTCTCCGCCAGCTGTGCCGCGTTGCTGGTCAACTGCTGGGCCTTGTTCCCCGCACGCTGCTTCCAGCGAAGGATCTTGGCTTCCTCGTTCCGCCGCCGATCCTCTTCGCTCGCGTTCTTCTCGGCCAGCGACCGCAACCGCGCGGCCTCAACATCCCGGGCCCGAATCGCAGCTTCGCCTTCGCGAACCTCCTGCGACAACTCCAACTCACGAAGATGCCGGCGAGCCGCGACCTTCGCGTCGATTTCAGCGTCCGACAGCGCCTCGAACAGGGCCTCCGATCGCTGATCCCGGACACGCTGCTCAGCCGCAGCAACACGCTCCGCCAGCGCCACCACACCCTGTTCAGGCTGCTGAGGAGCTCGCTGCAGGCGCCGACGCCACCGACCACCCTCGGCTGCGTTTGCCCTGGTCTCCAAGGGCCTATCATTGACTACGGACATTCCGAACCCTTTCGTGTGTCCAGCTCATGCCCTGGTCGGTGGCCTCAACACCGGCCAGGGCTTTTACCTGTCAGTCCTGGTCTTCCGGCAACAGCCCACGTCGCTCGAGATACTCGTCGACCATCTGGTCCACGATCTTCTGCATGGTCGTGCTGTGCTTGTTCTTGTACTTCTGCAGTGCGCGATCTCGACTAGCCAAAATCCGATGATTGAACTGCACGCGACCCGGACGGTCGCGCGGCGGTGGCGGTGGTGCTGGTGCGTCCAACGAAGCCGCAGTGCCCACTGTGGACTCCCCTCGTTTCTCATCACCACCAACGCTATCAGGGTTGCTAGCAGAGTTGCTAGCATTTTCGCTAGCATTGCCGTTTTCGCTGGTCACTGGCGGTTCTTCAGACTCGTCGTCGCCCGATCCATAGAGCCGTTTCACGGCTTCCTCACGATCGGGAAGCCAACTTCCCATGTCTCCGAGCCCCGGCCCGCTCACGCTGCCCTCACCAGTCCCTTCTTCAGCGCGTACTCCCTCGCCAGCTTTCGATAGTCGACGGCCGCGGTGCAGCCAGGACTGAAGTTCCGCAGCGGCATGTTGTGAACGATCGACTCCTCGGCCCTGATCGTCGATGACACATGACCGAGATACTCCGGCTCGAAGGTCTTGCTCAGGTAACTCCGTGCATCCCAGTTGACCTTGTTCCCGGCATTGAAGTTCGTCGCGATTACGGTGCCGACGTGCAAGTGCGGGGCCTTGCCCGACTTCTTCACCTCGGCCACCGTCGTCATCAGCCGGAACAAGCCCTTGAGCTGGTTCGCTCCCGCCGAGACCGGGACGAGGACCTCGCCGCCCCCCTCTTCAGCGCCCGAAGCTATGAGCGCCATCTTCGTCAGACGACCGAGGTTGGGCGGAGTGTCGAGCAGGTACACGGCGGGCCCAGGCGCGCCAGCGATCGCCTCCGCGAGTGACAAGTCCCCTCCGCGACCATTGCCTTCGACCTCAATCGCGGCCATCGCTGTCGCTCCTGGCAACACCACCGGGCCGTACTCGCTTCTGACCAGCGCCTCAACGAGCGGTTTGCGCTTCGAACGGTCCGGATGAAGGACCTCGTAGAGCGTCAGCGACTTCGCAGTCACCTTCACATTCAGTCCATCGGTCGCGTTCGCCTGGGAGTCGATGTCGACCACTACTACAGGGAGCCCCAGCGCTGAAAGCTCGGCACCCAGGTTCACCGTCGTGATGGTCTTTCCGACCCCACCCTTTTGGTTCGCCACAGCGATGACCCACGGCTTGACCAGGGGATTCGGCACCAGTAGCTCCGTCACAAGCGATGAGGCTAGCAGCCTGGCGTGCTCTTGCACGTGCGCAACAGCTAGCGACTCAGCAATTTACTGTGCTAGCATTTTTGCTAGCAGATCTGCTAGCAAAAATGCTAGCGTCTATAGTGAAGGGGCTCCGGTGGTGAGGAAGCACCAGCCGGAGCCAAGAACGTCCACCGAATCCGAATCGAGGACGCCCTATGTCCAGTATCCACTCTGACCAGGATCTTCGTACACGAACGACCCGAAACCTCTGCATCGAGACCGCCCCGGCCGCGTTGGGCATCGCCACGCTCAGCTCCATCGGCGTCATCTCTGGGCAGTGGTGGGTGTACCTGCTCGCGCTCGTACCCGCGTCGTTCGGTGGTCGGCATGTGCATCGCACGCTTCGCAATGAGCGGCTGTGGGCGATGAACTGCTGGCTGATCGCCGAAGCGGCTTGGCGCCGGCGCCAAGCCGCCGCAGTAGCCGAGCTGGAGGACACCAACTCAGCTCACATGCCGATGGTCGTCGACGGCACTGTCACCGAACCGCGCCCGTGAGCGGCCAGAGAAGTCCCAAGAAGTCCTGCCGACAGCCGGAGACGTCCGCAACCGAGAACGCCGCCATACCTGTCCAGCGGGCAACCAGCCGAAGCAGCGTTCCGCGCGATCCAGTTCCGGGCCAGCTCGACCTCCTCGCCGAGCTGGACATCACTGCGAAGTCCTAGTCATAAAAGCGCCTGACCAGGCGAATCCCGTCAAAGACTCCACCTGGTCAGGCATCACTCCGAAGGAGCAACACCATGCTAGCGATCAACCTCATCACCGCGGCCGCCGACGATGACGAAGCCGTTGGCTGGAACGACGTGAAGACGATCTTCGGCAAATGACCTGAGCAGCTGGGACTGGTGAGAGGCCGGGCAACCGCCCGGCCTCTCACCAAATACCTGGGGATCAAGACGGCGCGCCTCCACGCTCATAGTGCTTTTAGGGCCAAAATCTGCGGCATGGCAGCACGCAGAGGACGGAAGCACCGCGCTCGCGGTACCGAAGCTGGCCGTGTCGACGTCGCAAAAAGGTTGCTCGATGAGGTCGACGCCGAAGGAGCCGCACGTGGCTTGGCCTGCGGGCCGATGGCTGACCGTGTGATCGAACTCGGTCTGCAAGCTCTCCGTGCCGCCGAAGGGCACCTCGCGGACAACACGCCGAGGCAGGGAGCGCTGATGGGGGTCTAAAAGAACGAGGCGGTTCCGCTACCAACGGAACCGCCTCATCGAACGTTATGGGCGATCCGCCACAGATCGCCGTTTGCACTGGTCAGCCGGTGTCGGGCACCACCCCGACTAGCTGATCAGCAGCCCGGTTCACCACCGGGTGTTCGCGTCCCTCACCAGGACACACAGGGGGCTTTCGCATGCCCACTCACGAAAGGAGGCCTTTCGCTTGCCCAGGATAAGTCCTGGGTCCCGAACGCACCAGCAGCAGCCTGGTGTGTTGTTCGACGGACCTTGTGTTACCTGTCATGTTTCACCCGGTCGACGCCGTCTGACCAGGCGCTTCGCGATCGTGTGCGGACCGTGCTGGGCCGCGCACGGTGGCAAGCCGTCGGCGGGGGAGATCGCGGCCGAGCCCGCGTTCACGGCGCCGTTGCGCTATCCGAAGGGCCAGCGCGGGTATCTCGCCGCGCTCAAGCGCGCTGAGTGGGTCGAGGACATCCGTGTCGACGGCCGGAACCACCTGCTCGCGATCGCGCGCGTGCTCGCGCTCGCGGCGGACTGGGACACCTTGGAGACGTGGCCGGGCTGGGACACCCTGTGCCGCCGGACCGGGCTGTCGGAGACGACGATCGGGCGGTGGCTGCAGGAGTTGAAGGTCCGCGGCTGGATCGTCGTCGTCGAGACCGGCTCCACGCCCCTGACCAGGCCGATGGCCCTGCGCAGCGTCGTGCTCCCGGACGGAACCGAGTCCTTCGCCGAAGGCAACCGCCGCGCGGTCTACGCGCTGCGAATCCCGCTGTCGCCGGACGAGGCGATCGCCTGGGCCGCGCAGACCCTCGCGGCCGAAGCCGCTGAGGCAGCCGCTCATGCCGCTCAAGCCGACGTCGCGCGTCGACGAGCGCGAGCCGTAGAAAAAGCCCGTGGTCTGCGGCTCAAGGCCCTCAGCACTGCCTTCGACGGCGAGCGCCGCCTCATCGAGGACAAGCTGCAGGCCTTGATCGAGCAGTACGGGCTCGACGAGACCGAGCTCGCCGACCCAGAGGTCAAAGCCGCCCAGCAGCGCCGCGACGACGCCCTGGCCCACATCGAGAAATCGCAGTTCGATGCCTTCGCGCAGCGTCAGGACATCCAGCAGCTCGCCCAAACCTTCCACGACCGGCTCAACGACCCGGAATCCGGCGCTGACCAGGCAGAACCTGTTTCGCTTGGGGAAGAAAAGGGGTGGCCTACTTGCAACTTTCCCGAAGGGAAAGTTGCGATAGAGGGTGGTTTCGCGCGCGAGGGTCTCGCTGTGGATGACTGCGGAAATCCGCTCGGCGATCGCTGGGGGGGAAACGATCAACAGAGCGCCCTCCGGGCGCGCTCAGACCAGAAGCAGGGCCTGAGCTGGGCTTCTACGGTCCCGACCACGGAGTTTCAGATGCTGTGTGCGGTGGACTGGCTGCAGCAGAGGCTGCCGGTTTTCGCCCGGTTGACGCGATTTGCCGTCCGCTCGCTGTGTAGGCCGTTATACGGCGCTGGGTGGTCGAACCTCGACATCGTCCACGCGATGGACCACCTGCCCGGCGCGTTCGGTGCGCGCAGCGAAAAGCCGATCGGCCGCGGTCCCGAACTCGTCCTCGGCGACGTCGTACCTGGTCAGCACCAGACGTGGCGGTTCTACGCCGCGGCGACAAACTGGATCACCAGCCGGTTGAACGCCTGGCGGGACGCCGACGGCCGGATCCTGCGTGGCTACTACCAGGACCGCGGCCGCCAGGCCGCCATCCGCAAAGCCGTCGCCCAGCGCCACGGCCGCGCCGGAGTCCAGCTCCTGCAGCACGGCGGGCTCACCGGCGACGCCCAGCTCACCGCCGACACCGTCGCCGAGTTCGGCCGCAAGGTCGCCGCCCAGCTGCGCCGCGACCAGCTCCTCAACAAGCCCGCCGCGCCCCAAACGGCGACCGCGGCCGCGACCGAGCAGGCCCGTGACCAGGCACGCAAGCAGTTCGAGGCCGACGAGGCGGAACGCCGTGCCCGTGCCGCCGCGCAACGGCACGAGCAGATCCTCGCCAGCCACAGCGACCACCTCGAGGAAGCCCGCGCCGAGCTCGCGGCCGCGACCGGCTCGCCGTCAACGTCGGCCTTCGACCCGCAGCTGCTCGCCGAGCGCGACGCGCTCACTCCGCAGGAGCGGTACGAGCAGGCCCGCGCCCAGGCCACCGGGTACCGGCGGACCGGGGCCCGTCCGTATCAGAGCGCACGCGTTCGCCGCCGCTGGTCACGCTGAGGCCCCGGGCGGCCGCCGTCGAGACGTGCCAGCGCCGCCGGCGGCCGCCGTCGAGACGTGCCAGCGCCGCCGGCGGCCGCCGTCGAGACGTGCCAGCGCCGCCGGCGGCCGCCGCGCTCGTGTTCGCCGTGGTCACCCTGGTCAGGGCGGTTCCGCCAGGGCCTGGTGTAGAGGTCGTCACCGCTCGTACGAGCGGAGCAGGGTGGGCGGCAGGCGAACCTCCTGGGGTTGGCGGGCCTGCGTTCCGGGCGCTCTGGACGGTGTTCGCGGGCCGTCTCGCTCTGTAGTCCTCATCCAGCGAGAAACGGCCTATCAGGAGGTGCCGGGACCGCCGCGCCCGATCCGTCCAGGTGAACCGGAAAAAGCACCCGGTCCACCCGCACGGACGACACCACGGTCCCGGCACCTCCTGATCGGGGGCGGCCAGCTGGTTGACAACTACAGAGCGAGACGGCCCCCCGCGAACACCGTCCAGGACACCCTTCACTCCGACCCGCCAACCCCAGGAGGTTCACCCATGTCCGCCACCCACCCTGTTCCGCCCAACTTCGACGCAGGTGACGACCTCTACACCAGGCCCTACGAGAAGCCCGAAATCCCCGCCAGCGCGTTCTGGGGACACGAACCCAGCCACCACAACGGCGGCTACCTCTACCCCGGCCGCGCGGTGCTGCACCTCGGTCCAGGCCACAAGTGGCTGCACGAGCCCGAAACCTGCCCGTTCGTCGGAATGTTCGGCAGGTTGGTGCACGACCTGGTCCTCTGCCCCGAGTGCGGACTCGACCTGACCTGACCAGGTGGGGGCGTCTCGACCAACGTCGCGACAGCACGCTGGAGGGTCCGGCCGCCCGGTACCAGGGGCACGCTGCCCCTGGACCCCGGCGGGTCGGCAGCACGATTTCGCCCGGTCGTTCCAGCGTGGTCGATCTCCGTAAGGCGAAATCGCACTACCGAGGTGTGGACGACTGGTCGCGGCCATCTCATGTTTGGGAAAGACGGCGGGCGCAGCCAGGAGCGAGGGGTTCCTGCTGGTCAACGGGGTGAACGTCGCAGTCAGCGAGAAAGGCGTCGAAGGGCCTGGCCAGCTCGGCGAGAGTGAAGCGGGTGAGTACGGCATCGCGTCGACAGAGCGGGCTGGGGGTCATCTCCTCACAGCGCGGACGAGCCTGCCAGACGACGAGCCACGGAGTGCAACCCCGAAAAGCGTGGGGTTGCACTCCGGACCCCTCGCCCGACAGCCCTGACGGGCGCGCCGCGAGGAGATGACCCCCAGCCCACAGCCCACCGCCGCGATCGCCTTCGTTGACAAGCACCGGCCGCGAGGCGGCCGGACGGGGCCGGCCCCGAACGCCGCCGGGCTCTGCCACGGACCCGGCACCACTTCAGAGATGGCCTGAAGATCCCCCAGCATCACCCGTATGCACACTCTGACCAGGCTCAATCTACTACCGTTTAAACGGTAAAAGCGGTAAACTGGAGATACATCGAAGCGAGAGGAGCAGGACATGTACGACGTCACCGGCACGCGAGGCGAGGGCGAAATCCTGGCGGTGAGTTGCGGGAGCCGGCGGTCCGCCGAGGTGGTCGTCGAGCAGGCGGAGAGCGAGGGCTGGAACGAGGTGCGCATGGTCGAGCAGGACACGGAACTGGCCTGGCGATGCGGAGTGAAGGACGCCCTGCGCGGCCAGTTCCCGGCCGAGCTGGCGAGCGAGGTCGAGGAGGCCGACGCGTTCGGTCCGTTCGTCTACCGGGTGCGCGAGCACGCCCGCGAGCACGACCTGACGCCGTTCGAGGTCCTGGCGGCGATTTCCCTGGAGGACAAGGACTTCGCGAACCGGGCGGACGACCCGGCCGCATTCCTCGCGGCCAAAGTGCGCGACTTGCCCGAACCCATCAGCGCGTAATCGATGTGGCGGACGGGCCAGGGCTTAGCTGGCCCGTCCTGCCGGACAGCCTACGACCAGGACCCGGCAGGCGGGCAACGCCCGTCACCGACTTTGACCAGGGAGAACGTGATGGATGCGATCGAGTACATGCAGTGGCTGCAGCGGCAGAGCCCCGAGGTGCAGCAGGAACAGAACGCCGCCGCGATCCGGAGCGCCGAGGCGACCACGGGCGGTTACTTCGCGATGGGGCCGGAGCAGCGCGCCAGCGCGCGGCGCGAGGCGGATTGTGCCGAAGCCCAGGTCACGACGCGAGACGCTCGCATCCTGGCCGATCTGGAGGCCCAGGACGGTCCGCAGCGTGAGTTGCGTTGGTAGCCAAACCTGTCTGAAGCGACAAAAGTCTTTACATCACAAGGAAGGCAGCGCACGTCATGGCACTGTGGAACCGCAAGCCGCCGCGCCCGCTTCCGGTCGAGGACACCGGAACGTGGACGACCACGCCAACCGCGAACATGCGGGCGATCATGGTCACCCGCGAGGAGCTCGATCAGATCGAGAGGCTGCTGGATAGAGGCTGGACCAGCGAGAACTACCGGCGCCCGGTGCCTCTCTCGCCCGATCAGAATCCGGTGCTCGACATGGTGAAGGCCTGGAACATGCGCATCGGCGCGGCGTTGGCCGCAGGCGAGCGCGCCGGGCACCCCACCCCGACCACACTGTTCTTCGAGAACGGTCGCCAGCGCGGGGTGTTCCCGGCCGCGGGAATGCCGTTCTTCGAGAACGAGATCGAGACTGTCGAGCACGCGGCCAAGGTCGTGCGGAGCAGTGCCTTCATGTCCTTCGGCCACGACGAGTACGCCGATCTCCTGGCGCTTCTGCATTCACGTCTCGGGTTCGCCCAGGCCGTCGACTGGCTGGACAGCCGCCTGCCGGTCTTCCGCACCGAGCTCGAATCGTCCACTCACACAGACGTTGACCAGCCGTAACGACGACAGCGAGGTGCCCGGTCGAGGACCGGCTCACCATCGAGGAAGGATCATTCCCGTGCAGTCCTGGCAGATCATGGCTTTCGCCGCCGGCCCCGCCGCCTACGGTGTCGGCTACGGCGGCCCCTGGCTCGTCGACAAGATCCGCGAGCCCTTCCGCGACCCTCACCGCCCGGCCGGGCCGGTCGTCGACCGGCGCACCTATCGGCTCGTGCAACGCCGGGTGTCCCGGCTCGTCGAGCTGGAGGAGTGGAACCGTGCGCACGCGGGCGCGCTCTCGTTGTGCGCCTGGCTCCGGCAGAAGCGCCACGAAGGCAGCCCCCGCCACCGAGAACGGATGAACGCCGCACTGGCCACCTGGACCCGTCTCGCGGCCGAATACGACCCGAAGGCCGAGCTGGTCAGGAAGTAGGCCCGTGGTGATGTTCAGCTGGAAGAGGACGAACACCAAACCGAAGCCGAGCCCGCCGACGACGGTCTACCGGGCGGTGACCCTGTCCGGCAGGTGCGGCACGAACCGGACGGCGACCATGCAGGCCGCGGTGGGCGGATGCCCCTCGACGTACGGCACATGCCCCTGCGGTTCACCGATCCCCGTGGTGTTTCAGTAACCGGACGAGGAGCACGATCGTGAGCACCACCGAGAGCACGACCATGGTAGGCGGCGAGCCGAGTATCGCCGAACACCTGGTCAGCGCGTTGTCCGCGACCTGGCGGGCGATCCAGGCACGGCATTCCGACGTCCCGGACGTGGTGCTCACGATCGGTTCCGGTGTGGACCCGCGCCGCAGGACCAGCAGCAAGCTCGGGCACTTCGCCCGCCGGCAGTGGGTACGCCCGGCTCCCGCCGGGAGCGGCGACGACGACACCCGTGCCGAGGACGAGTTCGTCCATGAACTGCTGATCAGCGGCGAGGGCCTGGCCCGCGGACCCGTCGAAGTCCTGGGGACCCTGCTGCACGAAGCCGCACACGCACGGGCCGAAGCTCTCGGCATCGCCGACACCAGCGACGAAGGCCGCTACCACAACAAGCGGTTCGCGAAGCTCGCCGAGGAACTGGGGCTGCAGGTCACCGACGCCGGCCGGATCGGCTGGGCCGCCACCTCAGTGCCCGCGTCGACCACCGAGACCTACCGTGACCAGGTCGAACAACTCCGGGGCGTGCTCACCACCTACCGGGTGCCCCCGCCGAGCCGACCAGCCGGGGCCACACCCGAGGGCCGGATGCTGGCTGCGGTCTGCGGATGCGCGAAGCCGAGGCGGTTCCGGATCCCGCGAGCGACGTTCGAGCTGGGCGGCATCACCTGCGATCTGTGCCGTCAGCCGTTCACCCTGGCCGACTGAGCGACACGTTTGCCCTGGTCCAAGCAGGTGCGGTAGGGTCGGTCACCGCGGCGGCGACGTTCTCGGACCAGCTCACCGAGCAGCACCCGGAGCGGACGCAGCCAACAAACTTCACAACGCGAAGCCCCGCCGTTTCCGCAGCGGTTTTAGCACCTCCACGAGGCGCGCTTCGCACCAGGACCTTTTCACAGAGGCCCTCTCGCCCACGACATCGTGGCGGGAGGGCCTCTTTCGTGCCAAAAATCCTCGTTTAAACGGTAAATAATTTGTTTCATTGCATTGCCGCAATGAAATGCAATGTGATGCAATGAAATGAGTTGTGGTACACTTGGTCACATGAGCGAACAGCCCGTGAGTGGCGGCCCCGAAGACGACGGTTCGGAGCAGTCCCCCGAGTCTCGGACGTGCACGTTTCCGACCGGCCCGGCCGACGATCCCGACCTGACGTTGTGCAGTCGGCCGATCGCGCCGAAGGATCCGGGGAAGCCGGGGCCCGCTGCGGTGTACTGCGAGGACCCGGCGCACACCGGGTTGAAGGCGCACCGGAGGAGGAAGAAGGCGAAGGAGCTTCGCGAGGGCGGAGGGGTGGCGGTGATCGCGCCCGAGGTCCTGACGCTGGACCCGAATCGCGAGGTGACCGACAGCGTCACGGCGATGTCCGTGGTCCGGACCAGGTGGAACCAGGCGCTCGACGAGCGCCAGGCCTTGCTGGAGCGCAGCAACTCCACGCTGGCCGAGATCCTCGACCACGCCGCCGAGCTCGCCGAGGTGATGGACGATCCGGACAAGGCGAGCACGGAGATCAAGCACATCCGCGCGCAGGCGAACGCCGATATCAGCACCGCCACCACCCAGGCCGACAAGGCGAAGAGGGCCGAGCGGGCCGCGCGGGACGAGCTCGCCGTCGCCACCGCGGTCCGGGACGAAGCCGTCGCCGAGATCGAGGCCGTCGAGGCAGAGACCGAGCGGAAGCTCGCGGATGCCCGGCAGCAGGTCGAGGATGAGAAGGCGGAGGCGAAGCGGCTGGTCAAGGCGGCGGAGGACGCCGCCGAGGACTTCAAGCGGCAGGTCGAGAGGGACCGCGACACCGAGTTGGAGAAGCAGAAGAAGCTGCACGAGGACCTGGTCAAGAAGATCCGCGAGGAGACCGCCCAGAAGATCACCGACGCCGAGGAAGCCGCCGGCATTCGGGTCGCGAACGCCCAGGCCGACGCGTCGGACGCCCGCGGCCGCGCCGACGAGGCAGAGAACAAGGCCGAGGAAGCGGGCAAGGAGCTGGAGCTCGTCCGGGCGGCCGCCATCAAGGACGCCGCGGCGGCCGAAGCCGCGCTCGGCGAGGCCGAGCGGCTGCGTGGCGAGCTGACCAGGCTCAACTCCCGCATGGACGAGGCCCAGCAGCGTCACGACCGCGAGATCACCGATGCGCGCGCCGACGTCGAGAAGGCCCGTGGCCAGATCGACGCGATCCAGGCTCGTCTGGATAAAGCGATTGAACGGCACGAACAGGAACGCCAGCGGGTCAGCGAGGAACACCAGCGGCAGCGGACCCAGGACCGCGAGCAGTGGGATGCGGCCCAGGCGACGGTCAAGCAGGCCCACCGCGCCGAGATCGACGCTCTCACCGCCCAGATCCAGGCTCTCGACAGCGCTCTGACCAGTGCGAAGAACGCCGCAGCCGCCGAAGCGGAGAAGAACGCGGCCGCAAAGAAAGAGGGCGGGAAGCGATGAGCCGGGCCGTGTCGATCGCCGACGACGTCGCCGCCGCACTCGGGCCCGAGCAGGTCGCCCGGCTCACCGGACCCGAATGGGACCAGCGGGTGCAGTGCTGGGAGTGCGAAGGCTGGATCGGCGAAGACGAAGACGCCGCGGTGCTGCTGCTGCGAGTGAGCGACCTCGTCGACCCCGCCACCGGCGCGTCGGTGTCGTTCACCCTGCACAGCCATCCGGGCTGCTCACCGTCGAGGATCCTCGTGATGACCAACGAGCAGGTCCGCGAGCGGCGTGCCGAACTCGGCGACGACGGCGACCAGGACGGCGACGGCACGGACGTCCAGGTCGTCGCGACCGTGCTCGACACCGGCCGCGACAGCGCCTACCCCGCCGCGATGCTGAGCTACCAGACCGAGCTGATCGCCGACTCACCCGGACCGGACCGCGTCGATCTGGTCGTGTCCGCCCTGGTCATGCAAGGGTGGCACCCGCTGACCACCCTCGTCGAGCCACCCCCGGCCGGACCGCCCGGCTACCGGATCCGCTTCACCCACGAACAGCCCGCCGCCGCCTCGCCCGGCATCCTCGAGGTCATCAACCCGGCCGGGCAGGTCGACACCGTCGCCGAGGTCACCCCAGGTCGCTACTGGCGACCCGCCGTCGTCCGCAGCGGGTACTCCGTCCTGATCCAGGGCAGCCGCTACCTGCTCGACTGGGAACGCCGCGGCCGCGCCGGCGTCAAGGCCGCCGTCCGCGCCGGACTCCTGGTCGGCGGAGTCGTCCCGGTCGAGCTGCGCGGACCAGGCAACGACGTCCCGCGATCGGTGTACCGATGAGCCTGACGAGCCAGCTCGACGGCCGGGAACTCGCACAGTGGTGCACCGACGTCTTCCCCGGCACCCCGGCCATCGTCGACCAGGTCGTCACCGCCGCACGCGCCGCCGGTCGTCCGGTCCGCCCGGCCGGGCAGGTCGAGGGCGAGCACTGGGCCGACATCGGCGGCGCGTGGGGCCAGCGCCTGGCCGATCTCGTCGACCCCGCCCCGCCCTACGGCGCGCTGCTCGGCATGATCCGCGCCGGGTGGATGACCTGGGAACAGGCCCATGACCAGGCAGCGTCCTATCCCAGTCACCGCGGCCTGGACGCTGAGCACTGCGCCCGCGCGCTCTCGCTGCGCCGCACTCCGGACGGGTGGATGGACCTCGGACCGACCCGTGACCACCTGCAGCCCGATCCGGCCGCCGCGGCCGCGCTCTGCGAGCTCCTGCAGCGAACCCGCGCCTACCAGGCCGCGCACGCCCCCGTCGGGCAGCTGAGCCATCCCGGTGCCGAAGCCGGGCTCGCCCGCTCGGCCTGGGTGATCGCCGCGTGCGAGGGCATCCACCGCTCCGGCCGGATCAGTCCCGCCCTGTCCGCAGTCCTCAACGACCCGAGCGCAAACGCCGGAGCCCTGCGCGCCATCGCCTCTGACCAGGTCGTCGCCGAGCTCGTCGAGCTCTCCGGACGTCTGCAGACCGGTGGCGCGCTCGACGAATTCCGCCGCCGCGCCGGCCATCCCGGACCCGGTGAACCGCTCGGCGTCGCCGCGCCGACGTTCGTGCCCGGCTGGGCGGACGGCGATCTCCTCGTCGGCACCCCCGAGGCGACGACGCTCATCGACGTCAAGACCGTCATCTCCTTCGCCGACCCTCAGCGGATAGCCCGCTGGTGCTGGCAAATCCTGCTCTACGCGTGGCTCGACACCGCCGATCTGCACCACATCCGCGCCGTCGGGCTCTACCTCGCCCGACATGGAGTTCTGGTGTCCTGGAACCTGGACACCTACGCCGGAATTCTGCTCGACGACCCGAGCCCCGACCTGAGGGACCGCGCCCGCGCCGTGTTCCGCAGCGTCGCCACCGACGTCATCCGCGCCGAAGGAGCCGTCTTCCCCATCGCCTGACCGGTTTTCGTCACCGAACTGCTGTGATGCTTTATCGGCGAGGGCAGATGAGTAGAAACCCGCTGGCCAAGATCAGTCCAGCGTGGACGATGGAGGTATGAACGGCGGCAGCAAGCAGGTCCTCAGCGTCTTCTCACCGGGGCAGACCGGGCTCGCGATCCTGCGCCGGACGCTCGTCGGCGCCGCCGTCCTAACGTTCCTGCTGCTGTGGTGGAGCGGCTGGAACTGGTTCCCCGCGGTGATCTGGCTCGTCGTGCCGATGATCGTCGTCGCGCTCCCCGGCATACGTCGGCTCGTCGACGAGTCCTGGGGTCTCGTCGTCGGCCTGATTCTCTGCGCGCTCTCGCTCACCGAAGACGTACCGGGCGCCCTCATCGCCATCGCCTGGGGACTGGCCATCGCCGCCGTCGCCGGTCTCATCCTGGTCAAAGGCGGTTTCGGGTGGCGTAAGTGGGTACCGATCGCCGCGCTCTCGCTCGCCGGAATCCTGGTCCTGACCGGCGGAATCGTCTGGATCATCGGAGCGAACGCACGCAACGCCGAGGCGGCACGCCAGGCCGAGCAGTCCCGGCAGTACAACGTCTCGAAATTGCTGCCCACCAGCCCCAGGGACGCCGTCTTCGCGCTCGTCGAGGGTGTGGCGGCCACCGAGAAGGCCGAACGCGTCTGCACCGTTTTCAGCCCCGTCGCGGCCGCCCAGTTCGCCGTCGCGCACCAGGCCGCCGACTGCGCCGGCGCCCTCGCCAAGCTCCGGGCCCAGATCCGCAACTGGAGCGTCTACGTCAACCAGCTCTGGATCCCCACCCAGGAGCAGGAGAAGAACCCGCCCCCGAAAGGGCAGCCGCACCAGCTCGACGCTTGCATCCTGGAATTCGGCAACGTGCTCGCAGGGCAGGAACCCGACGCCGGTCCCCAGATCGGGAGGTTGACCTTCGTCCAGCAATTCGGCAACGGCTGGCTGCTCACCGACTACCAGCCCTGCGATCGGTAGATGAGGCGGCTGACCAGCTCGAACACTCGTGTGTATAACGATCTATACACCGTGGCGGTGTCGGATCTGATGGATCCGGCCGGGTCCGATATTCACTCGTGTGTCCAAGATGGCCAGGAGGAGAATGATCGGCCATGACGTACCGCAGCCCCTTTGGTGAGATCGACACCAGCGACCACAACGACGAAGACGCCTTGTGCCTGTCCCGCACGCACTGCGCGGACGCCGTCGAGGACACGCTCGCCGAGTTCCACCAGGCCGCGATCGCCACCATCACCAGCGGCGCGGCGCAGCCAGCGTTCTTCCTCGCCCGCCAGCTCGCCGAGCTCGGCCTGAAAGCGTTGCACAAACCGGATTTCCCGCCCGGACACAACTTGGCCAAGCTGCTGGACAGCCTCCGGCAGCGCGGCGACGAGCTGCTCGACGGCGGCGCCGAACAGGACCTGGTCGTCGCATTCGTCCGCGACCTCCACCACTACGACCCCCTCGGCGACGAAGGTCGGTACCCGACCACCCGCAGCGGCGAACCGTCGCTGGCCTCCATGTGCTGCGCGGATCCCACCCTGCTGCGCGAGCACGTCGACCGCCTGCACGGCTACATCCACCGCAGACTGACCGCACTCGCCGCGGCGCCGGTGTGAAATGACGAAGTCCCCGGTCACAAGCGCGACCGGGGACTTCAAGCGGCAAGGATCAAGAGCGCCGGCGCTGGGGATTGAGCTTGTCGAACATCGCCTCGAAGCCCGTGACAGGCTGGTCCCGCCGGAGGCGGCCAGTGTGGACGTCGAGGTGACACCAGTCGCCGAATTCCCCGTAGCCGCACACCATCAGGCTCAGCGTGCCGGGCTCGCACCAGTCGACCTCGTGGAAGTCGCCCTTCTCGACGAGGTTCGCGGTCGGGCTGGTGTGCATCCTGCTCGGTTCGAACAGCACGTCGGCGCGGCCGGTCTCCGGATCGACGTTGGTTCGGCGGTACCGGAGCTCGCTGTAGGCGCTGTGGTCGCCCAAGAGGTGCCCGTGAAATGCCTTCCAGCGGTGGTTGTGGGGAACCTGTTCTTCGGCGCCACCGCGGATATCCGGGCGAAGCCACCGGTTCAGTTTGATTGTCCGCTCGACACCGTTGAGCAACGTGAGCTCGCTTTTGCTGATCTCGCCGTCCGGGTCCGGGACGTTGCACCAGCGGGCCGGGTCGATGATCGTCTCCCACGTCAGCGGCCCGATGTCCGGAGCGTGCTTGGCGACGCCGGCGGCCACGAGCTCGAACATCGGGCCGTCGACGACGAGGCCGGGGATGACTTCCACTGTGGGCATTAACGTTTCCCTTCTCCTGTAAGGCTTTTCTGCGGGTCTCAGGTCCACGATTCCAGCTGAAATTGCGGTGGCGAGCGGTTTCCTGTTGCCAGTGAATGCTGGAGTCAGTGGAAACCGCCGCTGATCAGCTGAGCGCGCGAAGGTGTCCGAGCAGGATGGTCGGGGAGAGGTCGCAGAGCGCGGCCATGCGGTCGAGCATGTCGTTGCGGAAAACCACGTCGAGCGCAGGTGTCTCGGCTTTCGCCAGCGCGGCCCAGCGTCGAAGTGGTTCGAGTTCAGCAGGTGCCTCGTCGATGATTCGACCCAAGGAAACGACCAGGTCGCCCTCCTTGGCAGGAAGGCTTTTCACGCGATGCTCGACTCTCGCGATCAGCACCGCGGGCTCGACATCCAGTGCCCCGCACAGCACCGCCAGGCGCACGACCGAGCACTGCCTCGTCCCGAGTTCATAGGTCGCGATCGTCTGCAGTGAGATGTCGATAGGAAGCAAGGCCTGTAGCTGCTTACGGGTCAAGCCCAGCGCGTGCCGGGCGTCGCGCAGCTCGTCACCCAGGATTCTCAGGTACCGCTCGACGTCGATCACCGTCGGAGCCCGTCGTCATCGTCGCGAGGCGGCATGGCCGCCTTGAACCAGGTGTAGCTGTTCCACTCGGACAGTGCGGCCTCGTCAGCGATCTCGCTGGTCGCCCACAACAGAGCCAGGCGAAGCGGCACCGCGTATCGCCAGATCTCGATCCCCGTGTTCTGCCAGTCACCGGGACCGGGCCCCCCGCGCATCCGGGCAACCTTCGACCAGCCTTCACGGGGGATCGTGACGACATCCGTCGTGGTGCCTGTGGTGCGCATCAAGGCGTTGACACGACCCTCGTGCAGAAGTTGCGGCACGATCATCCAGCCCAGTCTTCTCGCGGTCACGATCAATCCGTCGATCTCTTCAGTTCCGCTCATGATCGGCACTCGCTCCCGGTCGGAGCGTCAGCGGCCGGATCCGCGTTCTTCGCGACTCGCTCCGCGACCTCGGCGGCCGCGAGCGCCGCCGGCGACCCGGTTTTCCGCAGCTCCTGCGCGCGAACCCGCAGCCGCCGGATCGATTCCTGCAGTTCATCGCGACCGCTGTTCACCGGGAACTCCGGGCGAACAAGGTACGGAGGCGCCCAGCCCGGCGATGCCGGGCTTGCCCGCGGCTCTGCTCGGGCACGGTCACCGTCCAGGGGCGGGATTCGAGACCGCGTGCGCGGAACAACTCGCGGATACAGGCCCCGCACGTGTGCCCGATCGGCGCCACGGTCGGGGTGGGACGCACGTCCGCGCCGCACAACGCTGGGTATCTACCAGCACCAGCTTTGAAGGCTTCATCGGTGATTTCGTGCGCCAGGCCATCATCCGCACTGGTCATCGGGAAGGTGTAGACCCGTTCAGCCACGGTGATCATCTCCGGAGCCAGAGCCCTTCAGCGACGAGCGGATCTCACGAACAGTGCTCCAGCAGGCCAAGGAGAAGACGCCCAGCGCGACCAGACCGAGCGGGGCGAGGCCTTGAATTGCGTGCCACATCGGCGCCTCCGGTGGAAGGCAGCGACCCGCCCGGGAGGGGGAGGGGGAGTCCCAGACGGGCCGCCGCCGCTCAACTTCTCGGGCGATGGGTCTCCTTGCGCCCTGGGGACGCGCCGTCGTCACCGAGAAAGTGCTGGACCTGGCGGTCGCCTTCGGCGAGTGGGTAAGCCCCGGACCCGGAACAACCCGTTCTTGTCGTAGGAGGGGCAGCCGTTCAAGCTCGGCGACCGCCAGGGACTACCGTTGTAGCTAGGAAGTTTGGTAGCCAGAGTGAACTGTAGCTCGCTACAGCTGTAGCGCGCTACGGTTTCGGTATGGCCTATCCGGGTGATCCGTTGTCCGCTCAACCGCTACCCCTGGTCGTCGGAGGTGACTCAGCAGTGCCCGCACCATCGAAAACTGCTGCCCGTCGATGGCTCGCGATCGAGCTGAGGCGGATGCGGGGCGATCGCGAGCCCGCCGAGGTAGGCGCTCGGATCGGCAAGCAAAGCAACGCGTACCGGCATTACGAGACTGGCGAACGTCTGCCGTCGGCGAGCGACCTTGAGGTCCTGCTGAACTGGTACGGACGCCCGGAGAGAGTGCCGTTCTTCCACGAGCTACTCAGGGCGGCCCGAAAGGGCGTCGACTGGTGGATCCGGTTTCCGACCGCGGTTCCGAACTGGTTCAACCTCTTCCTCGGTCTGGAGTCCGCAGCGGCCCGGATCAGCAGTTTCGATGCACTGTGGATCCCAGGTCTGTTCCAGACTCGCGAGTACGCCGAGGCGTTGTATCGGGCGAGCGAGCAGCGCATGACCGATGAGCAGGTCGCCGAAGCGGTCGACCTCCGGATGGCACGGCAAGCGATCATCACCCGCGAGGACGCACCACAAATCTGGTGCGTCCTCGACGAGACCGCGCTTCGGAGGCAGGTCGGGGGCAGCTCCGTGATGCGTGCCCAGCTCGACTACCTGAGCAAGGTGAACGAGCGGACCAACGTCGAGATCCAGATCCTGCCGCTCTCCTCCGGTGCGCACGCCGGCGCCGAGGGGAGTTTCAAGATCCTGGACTATCCACCGGACTTCGAGGGTGACCCCGGCACGGCGTACGTCGACACGCTGCCGCAGGGCATCTACTACGAGCTGCCCGAGCAGGTTCAGCACTACCGCCGCGTTTTCGAGCGCCTCCAGGTTCAGGCGAGTAAGCCCGAGAACACCGAAACATCGATCAGTAGGGCGAAGAAGGACACGTGATGGACCACGCCGAGGCGCACAAAGAGCTGAGCGCCACGACTGCCATGTGGGAGAAATCCGAGTTCAGCAACGGCGGCGACAACGGATGCTTCCAGTTCAACTTCTCCGTGTCCGGCTGGGTAGGAGTGCGTGACTCCAAGCTCGGCGACGCCAGCCCCGTGCTCGTCTTCAACGAACGCGAACTCAACGCGATGTTGAACGGCGCGCGGGCCGGACAGTTCGACGGGCGGATTCAGTAGCGCCTCAAGCGTTCCTTGACCAGCCTGTTTGGTCCGATACCCTCGAAATGATCAGGCGATCGAGCGAGGGGGAGCGGCGTGCCAGAACGGCCAGAGGGCACCGCAGGCGGGTACAACGAGCCCGGCCCGGACGACTACAACGCTGACGCGTGGAAAGAATTCACGCCCTGGCGACCTGGCGATCCGTCGACCGCCGGTGAGGCGCCGCCGAGCTACGCCACCGGCGACTTCCACAGCGAAGGTCTCTACCGCCCGTCGGTCGAGGCTCACCAGGACGGCCGCGCCCGACCTGACTCGACGCCAAGCCGCGGCGGTCACTCGCCGACCCCCGAGCCTGCCGATCGAAAGCCCTTCCAGTGGAGCGAAGACTCCCGTCGCTACGAAGGCGGCGAACGAGTCCGCAGCACCAAAGCGATCGGCGGTGGCATCTTCAAGCGCGTCCACGCCGGCACCGACGGCCACGTCGTCAGCCGCGAGCTGAGCTTCCTTGGCGAGGAGCGCCTGACCGTCGCGTTCGGCAACGGCTACGTCGAGAAGGATGTCCGGCCCGACGCAGTCGAGCGCAATCCCTGGTACTGACCAGCGCCAACATGCCTCGACAACGGCTTGTGGACGAGCCGCTCGGCTGACGTTGTGGGACCGTGCGCCGGGCGTGCGCCCGTCACCCGGACAGGGCCCGCGGCCTGGGGGCGCGGGGTCTTTCCGTTGCTCGGCCCAGCTACAGCCGAGCACACCGGTGGAGCTGTTCAGGCCCATCCACCCAGGTGAATCACTGAAAAGACGCGATCCACCCGCCTGGACGAGCCAGCCCAGCCCCACCGGCGCGCTGGTTCGGCCGCTGCGCCGAGCAACGGAAAGACCCCCCACATCCCCAGGTCTCCGCGGTCCCTGGAAAGACACCGGCCCACGGGCCGGTCGGGCGTCGCCCGAACCCCACCGGAGCGCTGCCCCGGACCCCGGCAACCGGCTGCGGGAAAGGGGGAAGAAATACTTTTTCTCATGGCTAATCCGCCGTTTAAATATCACTTATTTAATGATATTTATCGATTTTCCGCTGGACAATTAAAGTCATTTCTACTATTATATAGTATATGAAAGAGAAAGCGAAAGGAGGTGAAAAATAAATGTTGAGATCACCGGATACTCTGGCCGCCCTGGCGGCTGTAGCGCAGGTCTTCGCGATCACTCAAGCGACCATCGTCCTGAGTGACCGGAAAGCCCGTGCTGGCAGGCACAGGAAGCGGAAGCGGCGAAGACGCTCGCGGCACGGACACCGCTAGAAACTGGGGGACCGAGCAGCTCAAATCTGCTCGGTCCCGTAACGGATTCTACGCAATTGTCGTGCCGCGACCCAATCCGCCAGAAAGTCAGTTCGTTGTGCAGCCAGGTGTGCAGTGGTTTGTACACCTGCGGCACGCATCGTGAGGTCATGACTAAGCAGATCTTGACCCTCATCGACAGCACGTTGTCCAGCACGGCCCGGACGGCGCGCGCCGTCGTGCTCATCTTCGCCGTCACCGTCGCCACCGGGGTGGCGCCGGCAGTGCACGAGTTGCCGGGTGCACTCACCGAGCGCGGTCACCATGTCGTCCAGCCGGGGTGCCGCGGTTCCTGCAGGTGAGTGCACTCGGGTCGCCTTGGGCACGTCGGCACTGGTCACCTTGGGTGCCGACGGCACTGGTCACCTTGGGCGGTTGACCAGTGCGACCGCTTGCATCGGTGGTGCGGCCCGTCCTCCTGGTGTGTGGTGGCGCCGGGCAGACCGTTCTGGGTGGGCCTGCGTTCCGGGCGCCCTGGTGGTCCTTCGCAGCCGTCTCGCTCCGCAGTCCTCATCCTGCGAAAACGGCCTATCAGATGGGTTCGGGGCTGTAGCGCACGATCCGTCCAGGTGAACCGGAAAAAGCGCCCGGTCCACCCGCACGGACGACGCCACAGCCCCGAACCCATCTGATCGGGAGCGGCCAGCAGGTTGAAAACTACAGAGCGAAACGGCCACCCGCGAAGGACCACCAGGACACCCTTCACTCCGACCCACCCAGAACGGTCTGCTTTTCCGGCACCACCACACACCAGGAGGACTCAGATGCACGACCGACTCCAGCTCGACCCGACCGACGAAGTCAGCCTCCGGCCCGGCAAGGACGGAACCGTCGAGATCGTCGTCCTCGACCCCCGGAGCGAGTGCTCCGCAGTCATCGAGCTGACGCCTCAGCACCTCGCCACCATCTGCGAGGCCGCCTCCGAGCAGTAGCGGATCCGCCCCCGGCCACCCAGGCCGGGGGCTTTCCGCGTGTCAAAACACGCGGACGTCCCTTCTTCGGGTCGCCACAACCCGCGACATAAGCGCGACATTGAGTGACCAAATTCGTGTCACGATAGTCGGCATGACACCTGAGGAAACCCGGCACGATCCCGAGATCGAGGCGATCGACGCCGCCCTGCGCCAGCTGGTCGACGAGCGCGCCTTCGAACGACTTCTCGCTGGCTACCGCGAAGGCCTGAATCGCTGGGGTCGCTCACGAACCGCACCAGAGCACGGATCGATCACCGACGCCGACGTCGACACGCTTTTCGACCTCGTCCACGTCTCGTGCCCGCCAGGTACTTCCGACAACGTCGTCCTGCTCCTCGACACCCGGCTCGCGCGTGTGATCACGCTCCTCAAACAGCCGCAGCCCTGACCTTGCGCCACACCATCACGCCGTCGCGGCGCTGAGCCGTTTCGCGTAGATCCGATACGCCTTTCGCTCCGCCGGAGCACCGTCGTCTCCGCCGAGCGTGGACGCGGCAGAGAGCAGCGCCTGGTGAACATCGTGCGGCGCGGTGACCTGCAGGCTGTAGCCCTGGCCGCGGCGAACCTCGCGACCGCGCGCGAGCGCGTCCTGTTCGGCCTCTCCGAGGCCCTCATGCCCGGCCAGGTGACCGGCGATCTTTCCTGGTATCTCGACGCGGACCGGTTGCGGCGCCTCGACGTCGACGACGGCCGCCGGCGGTTCGGGACGGCCGGGCAGCAGATCGGCGACCGCCGTACGGACCGCGGCCCGGCTCACGTCGTGTTCGCGGGCAAGGGCGGAGATGCTCGCGCCATCGAGAAAGGCCTGCCGCACCCGCTCGACGACGCCGAGCTCGCCGAGACGTGGCCGTCGTCCGGACGTGGCGCCGGCGGCCCACGCTGCTGCGAGGCCCTCGCGGGTCATTTCGTTCTGTAGGTCGCGCTGGAACTGCCCGACCGACACCAGGACGTTGACCAGCATGGTGGTGGTCGCGTCGGCCGCGGCCAGGTCGACGATGCCGGAGAGCGGGCCGGACAGCACGCGCAGCTTGACCTCGTGCGAGCGGCACCACTCCCGCACGGCGAGGATGTCGGAGAGGTCGCGGCACAGCCGGTACAGCTCCGAGACCGTCAGCCGGTCACCAGGCCGCGCGTAGTGCGCCAGCTCGCGGAAACCTTCGCGCTCGAGCGCCGCGATCTTCGACGACGTCGCCGGATCCGCGAACAGCCTCACGCCGTCCGCGCCGTCGACGAGCCCCGTCTCGGCGAGCAGGAAAGCCTGCCGCCGGGTGCTCTGCTCGTCGGTCGACACCCGCGTGTAGACCAGCTCCGCCACGTTCCTGCCCGCCTCTCCCGCCGCCGGTGCGGCCATTGACGGTTCTACCTGTCGTCAAACCCTGTCGTCAATTGGGATTGGCTCGCATTGGATCGGAGAGCCGATTTTCCCAGGATCCGAACGATCGGACACCGCGTGTGGCGCACTGTCGTTAAAGGACCATTTGACGACAGAAATGGATCTGGCGGCCAGAGACTTCATGAAGTAAGCTTCATGAAGTTAGCTTCAGGGTCGACAGTGAAGGGAAGCCGCATGTCGCGCATTGACCACCTGACCAGGCTCGTCGCCGAGATCGGTCAGCAGGGCCTTCTGTGGGGGGTCGGCAAGGGAACGCTCGCGCCCGCCGGCGGCGACATCGAGGAGGTCTTCCCCGCAGTCCGGCAGTTCGTCGACGAGCCGGAGTTGCCCGAGGGAGTGGAGGATCCAGGACTGACTCCCAGGCTGACCGCCCTCGCTCTCCTTGTGGGAGCTCGGCGCGCGGCCGCCGACGCGGCCGCTATTGAACGTGCCGCTGCCGAGCTCGCCCGGCAAGACGGCGCCACCGTCCGCGAGCTGGCTCTGATGGCCGGGATCAGCGAGCGTGCGGCGAACGATCGATACCGACGCGTCCTGATTTTCGACCCCGAGACTGCCGACAAGTCGCTGACCTGGTCGCCAAAGGCGCCCGGCACCCCGGACGAACTCGCCGGTGACATCGGAAGCGAACTCACCTTCGCCATGCCCGACGAAGCCCCGCAGACCGCGACGTTCGTGAACTTCTACCGCGACGCCGACCGGGGCGACGTTTACGTCGTCCGCCACTTCGACGGGCGCGACGAAGAGATCAGCATCGCCGACATCATCCGAGGCACCCCGCACGGGCAGGCCCGGCAAGCCGAGATCTCACGCGCCCGGGAAGCGCGCCGCGATCCGCAGAGCGTCTACTTCGCGAAGCTGGCGGAGCAGACCGGGCGAACGCCTGCCGAGGAAGCATCCCGCTCCGCACGCCGGGCGGCCGACGCCGACACCCGGACGCATCGCCCGGACCAGAGCTGACCTGGACTACCTCGCGGCCGGGAGGGTCAGTACCTCCGCCTCCCGGCCGCCTGACCTCGGTGAAAGCCGACCCGAGCCGCTTGACGCGCCTTCGCTCGCGCCTCCTGCCGCAACTGCCCCGGCAAGCGCTCAACGTCCCGCAACGCCTCAGCGATCCGCTCAGCGTCGCCATGAGGTTCACCCAAAACGTTCTCGAAATCGGCGAGCAGGCCACTCACCAGCACGCATAGCTCGCTGATTCGGGTGTCGCCCGGCTGGTCGCCGTCCTTGCCTGTCATCGGCTCAGTGTGTGCGGCTTGCGTGTCACTCACCAGGCCGGGGTCGTGGGTCGAGTGTGGGTTCCGAACCTGCCCGCACGCCGTCGAGACCACGACACCCACAGCACGGCTACGCTGTTCGGCATGGCACAGCCCGACGGACTTGAGGCCCGCCTGGCGGCGATCGAAGGCCGACTCCGCGAGCTCGACGAACGCGTGCGCGGCAGCGAGCAGGACGCGGCCGCCGCGCGGGTCCTCGCCGGTGGCGCTGACCGCGACGTCACCCAGTTCAGCCGCGACATCCGACAGTTCCGCGAGCAGAACAACCGCGTCCTCAACGCCATGCGCGAGGACCTGACCCAGCTCCGTACAGCCGTCAACACCGGATTCACCGAGGTTCGGGGCAAGCTCGACGCGGCCGCGAGCGGGCACGAACAGATCGTCGGGCTTCTCACCCGGATCCTCGGCGAGGACGACGACCAGGACCGATGATTCGCCGCCCCGAAACGGGCCGCCTAGTATCGAACCCATGTTCGACGATCGGCGGAGGGGGCAAGACGAGCGCTCAGCGTTGCGCCCGAAGACGCCGCCCGTCGACGTCGAGGTCGACATGAGCCGCGTACTTCCCGCTCAACGGATCCGCTGGGGAAAGCAGACCCCGATCTGGTGCCGCGCCTACGGTGTCGGTGGTCGCACGGCCCGCGGCACCCTGCTCGGCTGGGTGATGTCCTCCACCGGCGACTGGTGGGGACTGGTCGACCTCACCCTGGTCTCGTCCAACGGCCGGACCAGCGTGCGCGTTCGACAGCTCGTCGAGCACGGTGCCATCCGGCCAGTGCCTTAACCGGGCCGTTCCGACAGTCTCGCCTCCTGCAGTTCGACCACACCGAACCACGTCCGCGTGGCACTATTTCCCCATGTCACGACGCCGCGCGCTCCCCTCCTGGCAAGTCCTCTTCGCCGGCGCCTGCGGCCTCGCGATCCTGCTCGTCGGCATCGACCTGGGGTGGGGATTCTTCCTCTCGCTGTTTCTCGGCGCCCTGGCGGCCGCGTTCGTCGTCGCCGGAATTCGTGGCCGACGATCCTCAACCGGCCCGGCCGGACGCGCTCTCCGCCCGCCGGCGCTGCCCCCGCTCAAGCCCGGCCACCCGGTGGTCACACTCCGCGATCTCGGCGGTGGCGGGCTCACCGAACTCGTACCCCGTGGCAGCAAGGGCGTTGTCACGGCCATCGGCTGGGGCAAGATCGAGGCCACATTCACGATCTACGGCGCGATGGGGACACGCCAGGTCCTCGTCAGCGGTCAGCGCCCGGACTTCCAGCGGCTATGAATAACGTCACGGATCCCTGAGTGAGGTAAACGGCTAGAACAGCGGAATCTGCGCCGGGTCGATTCGAAGCAGCACCTGACGCACAGCCTCGTCGTTCCAGCCGCCCCGGACGGCGGCCGCCAGCTGTCGCGAGCGCTCGGCCCGCTCGGCGCGGGCGAGCCCGGACCATCGCCGCACCCACCAGCGTTGCCCGCGGCCTTTCGCCTGCATCCGGCGAAGGTTATCGCCCTGCGTAGACGGCCAGAGGTGACCGATCATCGGATCCGGGTGCGCGTGAACGCAGACCGGGTTGTCGCACACTTTGTGCTCGATCACCTCGCCCGCCCGCACCGGCACGCCCAGCGCGAGGGCGACGGCAAACCGGTGCGGCTTCACCGTGTACTCCCGGCCGTCGCGCGTGACCGAAAATCGGCCGTACCCGTCATCGGCGATTGCCCCCGTCCAAATCGCGCACGTCATCGCGATCGGGTCATCGACTGAGGTGTCCGGCCGTCGCACGACCCTTCGCAGGAACCGCTCGATCTCGCGAGCGTGCAACTCCCGATCGACCGTCAAGGCCGCCATCGCAGTTCCCGTCATGTCCACCACGGTAACCCCGGACACCGACCAGGTGAGCATTCCTGACGGTTCGCACAGGCCGCACTGCGGTCACCAGTCCGTTCCCGCGATGTTGGTCACGAGGTCACTCGAATGAACCTTGCCGCCCTCGAAAGTTTTCGTCACACTCGCCTATGTGACGGAAAGAGCGACAGTAGCCGCCGGTGCCCCGATCAAGCGGCAGTGCAGCCAGTGCGGGAAAGACTTCCATGTGCGTCCGTCCGGTCCTGGACGGACGATGAAGTACTGCTCCCGTGCCTGCCAGCAGGCCAGCTACCGCCAGCGAAACGCCGAGCCGATCGACGAGCTCCGGCGCAAAGCCGACGTCGCGATGCGCACACTCGGGTCACGGATCGGTGCCCTTGGAGCGAGCGATATCGACGCCGAACAGCTGTCCACCATCTTCCGTCACGTGTGCGCTCTACTCGACCTCCTGCCCGAAGCCACAGCGCTGGAAACCGCTGCCTCGACTGTCGTGCCTGTGACCGAGCCACGGGCCGTAGCGCCGTCCTCTCGTGACCGCGAGAAGGTAGCCACGGTCATCGATTCGCCGTCGGCTGCGGACAGCGACGAGCCCGGAATCGTCACGAACTCATCCGTGACGGCAGCAGCACCCAAGACCGTCGCTCCGGTTCCGGCCGCGCTTGTCGGGGGCATCCGTCCGACCGCCGAGCAGGCCGACATCATCGAGGCCTGCGTCTCCGGCCGGAACCTGGTGATCGAAGCCGGGGCCGGAACCGGCAAGACCTCCACGCTGCGGATGGCTGCGCTCTCGCTGCCCCGCGGCCGCCGAGGCATCTATGTGGCGTTCAACAAGACCGTCGCCAGCGAGGCCAAGGCGAAGTTCCCCAGCAGCGTCGTCTGTACCACCGCCCACTCGCTCGCCTACCGGGCCCTGGGCTACGCGTACAAGGCGCGACTGAACGGTCCGCGGGTCCCTGCCAAGACGGCCGCGAAGATCATGAAGATCACCCGTGGGCTGGAAGTGAGGACCAGCGCCGGCGCCCGGATCCTCGACCCGGCCGCGCTCGCGCGGATCGCCGCGAACACCGTCGACCGGTTTTGCCAGTCCGCCGACCTCGAGATCGCCGCTCACCACGTTCCGCCGGTGAACGGGGTCGACAGCTACGCCGAGCTCACCTTGCGCGAGTACATCGTGCCCAAGGCCGTGGAGATGTGGGCGGAGCTGCACCAGAAGAGCGGCAAGCTCAGGTTCGCCCACGACCACTACCTCAAGATGTGGGCCCTGACGAACCCGAATCTCGGGACCGACGTCGTGTTCTTCGACGAGGCGCAGGATGCCAACCCCGCGATGGCCAAGGTCGTACAGGCGCAGCAGGCCCAGCTCGTCGCCGTCGGCGACAGCAACCAGGCCATCTACGGATGGCGCGGTGCCATCGACGCGCTGAAGCACTGGCCCGCTGATGCGCGGCTCCGGCTGTCTCAGTCCTGGCGATTCGGCCCGGCAGTCGCCGACGAGGCGAACAAGTGGCTCACTGCACTCGAATCTGATCTCCGGCTCAGCGGCACCGAGTCCGTGACCTCGTCCCTCGCCCTGCTGACCTCGCCGGACGCCGTGCTGTGCCGGACCAACGCCACGGCGATGGGCCGAGCTATGGCGGCGATGGACAACGGCAGCAGGGTCGCGCTCGTCGGTGGCGGCGGCCGGATCAAGAGCCTCGCCGAAGCTGCCCAGGACCTGCAAGCCGGGCGAACCACGTCCGACCCCGAGCTGTGCGCTTTCACGACTTGGGGCGAGGTCCAGGACTACGTCGAGCACGACGAAGCCGGGGCCGATCTGGGAGTCTTCGTCCGCCTGGTCGACGAGCACGGCCCCGGGGAGCTGATCCGTGCAACGAACCGCCTGGTCAACGAGGACACAGCTCAGCTGACGATTTCGACGGCACACAAGGCCAAAGGACGCGAGTGGCATCGTGTCCAGGTGGCCGACGACTTCCGTCAGCCGAAGGCCGACGAGAACGGCGAGCCCGGGAAGCTGTCCCGATCCGAGGCGATGCTCGCCTACGTGTCGGTGACCCGCGCCCAGCACATCCTCGACCGCGGGGGCCTGGCATGGATCGACGACCACCTCGCCGGCGTTCCGGCGCCGTCGTCCCATCGCCGACCGACGCGTATGACCGACGACGCTGCCGCCTTCTGGGCCTGACCGACCCGTTGCTTCACACGACGATCGGTGACGCAATCCGGTCACGAGGTCGTACCCGGCTACTCAGCTATCCTGACCAGCACGAAGGCACAGAGCGAGAAGGGATCCCGGGGGATGGCAGAAGCACAGAAGACCGCGCCAGTGCACAAGCACTACGCGGCCACGAACCGAGCGGCGCTGAACAAACTGCTTGAGGCGCGCGACAAAGTCGATGCGGAAATGGTCAGCCTGCGCGAGCAGGAGGAAGCGGTGCTTGCGGACTTCGTGCGGGTCAAGCTCGAACGCGAGACGGTCATCAAAAATCGTGATGCTCAGCTGGCCAAGCTGGAGAAGCGGAAGGCCGAGGTCACCGAGCAGGCGGTGCCGAAGCTCGACGAGATCGACGCTCGGACTGGCGCGCTGCTGCTGAAGCTGACCGAGCTGGGCCGGAACGCTGATCAGGTCGCGCAGATGACCGAGGTTCCCGTGAAGAAGGTCCGGGCGATGGTTCGAGCGGCGCGCGATGCTGACGGGTCAGCGACGCCGCAGGGCGCGGAGCGAGGTCCGAGTAAGCCGGGGCGTGACGTCGTTTCGTCGCCGTCTGCGGAGGGCAAGCCGTCCGCGAGTACGTGAGGTGTGATGGCAGTGTGATGCAAAAACCCGGTGTCGGTTTGCGGCGCCGGGTTTTGCTGTCTTGTGGTGGCCGGAATTCGCCCGGTGCCGTAGGCATCGATGATGTCTTCCGTGGTTGGGCCGCGGTCTGACGTCCCTCATAGTGCGTGAAGATGTGGTCAGCGCGTGCGCGCTCTCCCCGCTGTTCGGCTCCTGGCGGTTGGGTCGCCGGAACCTTCTGGGGGAGCCCATCTCCCCCAGACCCCCTCTATCGTGCTGGTCCCGTTGGATGGCCGAGCTCACCGGGACACAGCCGCGAGTTCGTGACCTGACGGTGCGACACCTCGCCCACTTTCCTGACGGTTCACAGATCCCACGTCGTCACCAACCCATCACCTCTCACCTTCCCTCGTTCCTCACCTCTTCACTCCCAGCCTCATCACCTTCTCTACCTCCCTTTTCCTTCCTGCCCGCTCACCCGCTCCTACCTCACCACTGCACTGCCCACTGCCCTTCAGCCCACACACCTAGGCATTATTAATGATCATGGTCGGTTCTGGGGTAAGATCGTTCTCGTGCTCCGTATCACGCCGGTCGGCGCCAACGCCGTGGACTACCTCGTCAAGGGGTCCGGTTGTGCTGAGCACGAGCACTCTCCAGAGGCCGGGATCGAGCACGATTCGACCGACTACTACCTGTCCGCTTCGGCGCACGGTGAGGCGCCGGGCCGGTGGATGGGCAAGGGCTTGAGCCTGTTCGGGGTCAAGGAGGGTGAGCGGGTCGACGAGGACATGGTCCGCAAGATCTTCGGCGAGCTGAAGGATCCGGAGAGCGACGAGTTCCTGGGTCGCAAGCCGATGAATTTCAAGACGTTCGAGGAGCGCCTGGCCGCTGCGCTGGAGAAGGAGCCAGACGCGACACCGGACCGTCAGCAGGAGATCGCCGACGAGGTCCGTGCGGTGAAGACGAAGGCGGTCGCCTACTACGACTGGACGTTCAGCCCGCCGAAGACTTTCAGCACGCAGTACGCCGCGTACCTCGCGGCTGGCCGCCTTCAGGAGGCGGAGACGATGCTGCGTGTCCAGCGCGAAGCCGTCGCGATGGCCATGAGCCACGCCGAGAAGCACGCCGCCTACACCCGCACCGGGTACCACGGCCGCACCGTCAACGGTCGCAGCGTCGGCAAGTTTGAGAAGGCCGATGGGTTCATCATGACCGTGTGGCCGCACTCGACGAACCGCAACGGCGACCCGCAGGTCCACACCCACGTCGCCGTCCTGAACCGCATGGTTACCAGCTCCGACGGCAAGATCCGCACCGTCGACAGCAAAGCGTCTCGACCCATCAAGGAGGCAGTCGCTTCGACGTATGAGCGGGCGGTCGAGGACCTTTCGCGGGAGTATCTGGGCTTCGAGTGGGTCACTCGCCCGGACGGCAAATCGCGCGAGATCGCCGGCGCCGACGTGGACCTCGCGAAGACGGCTGGCAGCCGCCGCGAACAGGTTGTCGAGCGCGCAGAGGAACTGATCGAGGCCTACGTCGACCGCCACGGCTACGCCCCGTCCGCCGCGGCCGAGAAGAAGATCTACCAGGCCGCGACACTCGAGACCCGCGATCACAAGTCCGGCGAACAGGGACCGGGCGCTGTGGCCTCGTGGGGCGAGCGCCACGCCGACGCACTCGCGGCGCAGCTGGAGAGCGTTGCCGAGGCCGCGTTCCAGATCCGCAACGGGCAGCACCCCGACCTGCAGTTCCTTCCGGACCAGACCGACCGGGCAGCAATCCAACGCGCAGCGCTGCGCGATGTCGAGCGACAGTACCCGACCTGGACGATCGGGAACCTCACCGCGGCCATCGACAAGCGGCTCCTGCGAGTCGATGGACCGGCCGAGAGCCGGCCGCAGGTCGTCGAGGCGATGGCGCGGGAAGTCCTCGCGCCCGGTAACCAGTTCGGGGTGCTCACCCTCACCGCGCCGGACCTGGTGCAGGTGCCCAAGGAGCTGTGCCGCAAGGAGGACGGTCGCAGCCTCTACCGGCCGCACATCGACGAGGTCTATGTGACCGAAGCGGCCCTGTCGACCGAGCGCCGGATCGTCGCCGGTGCCGCGCAGCTGACCGCGCCGAAGATCGAAGGGCCGGACCTGGAGGTGCTGCGCGTCGAGGTGTCCGCGATCAAGATCGGTGACAAGCCGATCGGCGCCGACCAGGTCGAGGCGATCCTCGGAATCGTCTCGTCCGGGCGTGCCGGTGACACCTTGATCGGCCCGGCGGGGGCCGGGAAGTCGACCGTCATCGGCGTGGTGTCGAAGGTGTGGGAGGAGCGGTTCGGCGGTCGTGTCATGGGCCTGGCGACCTCGCAGCGCGCCACACAGGTGCTGTCGGACGAGGGCCTGGAGGCCATCAACACCACCCAGTTCCTCGCGCGCTTCACCCCGGACGAGCACGGCACCGTGAACGACTTCGTCCGCAAGGGCGACATGTTCGTCGTCGACGAGGCGGGCATGTCCAACCGCGACGAGCTGGCGAAGATCAGCTCCATCGTCGAGGCCGGAGGTGGGAAGCTCGTCTACACCGGCGACCACGGCCAGCTGTCGGCGATCGGCGCGGGCGGCATGCTGCACCTTCTGGCCACCGACAACGGTGCATTCGAGCTCGAAGAGGTCCACCGCTTCCGGATTCTTGAGCCTGACTGGCGTGAGCCGAGCGGCTTCAAGAACGTCGTGTCTCCGTGGGAGGGTCCCGCGAGCCTGCGGCTGCGCGCCGGTGACCAGTCGGTCATCGGCGAGTACGACACGCGCGGCCGCTTGGCCGGCGGCACGGTCGACGAGATGCAGGAAGCCGCCATGCGGGCCTACCTCGCCGACACGATCGCCGGGATGGAGTCGCTGCTGATCGTCGGTGACAACAAGCAGGCCGCGGAGCTGTCCCGCGCGATTCGCGACGAGCTGATCGAGCTCGGCCGCGTGCACGAAGAGACGATTGCGTCGCTGCAGGACGGAACCCGGGTCAGCGTCGGCGACGTCATCCAGGCTCGACGGAACGACTGGACGATCCAGGTCGACGGCGAGGGCCTTGTCACCAACCGGCTCACCTACACCGTGGTCGGCCGCGACGACCAGGGCCGCCTCCTCGTCAAGGACCAGAACGGCGTCGAGGCCCACCTGCCCGATTCCTACGTGCGCGAGAATGTCACCCTCGCCTACGCCTCGACCGTCCACGCCGCCCAGGGCCGCACGGTGAAGACCGCGCACGCCCTGCTCAGCGAGGAGTCCCAGCGCGAGGACGCTTATGTCGCGCTCACGCGCGGTGCGCTGCGCAACACCGCATACCTGACCACCAGCCGACCGGCCGACTCCCACGAACAAGGACTCGACGTCACCCCGGCCGAGCTGATGGCCGGAGTGCTCGAACGCTCCGGCGCGGCCACCGCCGCGGAACTGCAGTTCCGCGCGAGCCAGGAAGAGGGACGCAGCCTCGCCTGGATCGGCACGCAGTGGGACCTCGTCGCCAAGGACTACAGCACCGACCGCTACACCCAGGTCCTCGGCATGCTGCTCGGCGCGGACAAGGTCGCGGCGATCCAGAAGGAAGAGGCGTTCCCGGCCCTCATGCGCAGCATCCGCAGCGCCGAACTCGGCGGCCACAACGTCGACGCCGTCCTCGCCGAGGTCGTGGCGAAGCGAGCCCTCGACGGCGCCGACAGCGTGTCCGCCGTACTGCGTCACCGGGTGCTGAAGGAGATCGACGGCCGCCCGCGCGAGCAGCGGGTCGACGCGCGGGACTGGACCACCTTCCAGGCCCCGATCGAAGGCCCAGTCGGGCAGTTCCTGCACGAGATGGCGGTTCTGGCCAGCGACCGGCAGAACGTTCTCGCCGCCGAGGCCGCGGCCGACGTGCCCGCATGGGCACAGCAGTATCTCGGCGCGCCGCCGGAGGATCCGGCGCAGCGGGTGGAGTGGCTGCACCGCGCCGGCGTCGTTGCCGCGTATCGAGAGCTGCACGCCGTTCGGGACGACCAGATTTCGATCGGCCCGGCTCCGTCGCCGGAGAACGAGTTCCACCGCGCGCTGTGGAAAGCCGCGCACCGGGCGCTCGGCAACCCCGCCGACACCCTCGACTACGAGGGCGCCACCGAAGGCGAACTCCGCGAGCTCCGGGACCGGTGGCAGCGTGAGCAGCTGTGGGCACCGCAGTTCGTCGCCGACGAGCTGCAGGCGGCGAACCAGCACGCGCAGAACTACCACCAGGACGCGGTGCTGTTCGCCGCGCGCCTGCACACGCTGACCGAGGGCACGCCCGAATACGACCGGACGCGCTTGGAAGTCCAGCGCGCCGAGCGGATGAGCGAGGACTGGGCCGAGGCAGCCCGCCAGCTCGACGAGATCCACCGCGCCCGCCAGGCCTGGTACGCCAGCACCGAACCGGCGAGGGTGGCCGACCAGCTCGCGGCCGAAGAACTCGAGCGCCGCGGGCTCCCGGCCCGGCTGCAGCCGACCCCGGAGCCGGAACAGACGTCGCTGTTCGACATCGTCACCGAGCAGGAGGTCGGTGCCGCTCCGGAGCCGGACGTCGAGCCCGCACCTCGCGCCTGGGAGCTCGACCCGGCCAACCAGCCCGCGGCCGCCGCCGAGCCGGTCGAGCACGTGCTGTGGTGGCAGCGCTGGGCCGACCAGCTCACCGCCGCCGGCGCCGAGCTACCCGAGGGTGTCGACCGCAACCAGATCCCGCTGTTCGACGCCGGACCGCCGCAGACCCTGCCGACGACCGCCGATGCCGAGCTCGACGAGCACCAGGTCGACGTCGAGGACCCGGCGCAGCTGAGGTTGTTCGACGTCGAGCGGGTCGCCGAAGACGAGCGCGCCGAGACGATCGAGCGTGAAACAGCCGAGGAACCCGCCGCTGACCAGCAGCGCGAGCCGTCGGCCGAGCGGGATGCGGCCACGGTCGAGCCTGTCGTCGACGTCATCGAGGACGAGCGGGAACTGCCGGTCGAACCCGACCCGGACCAGCTGCAGATGTTCGATCTCGAACCGCGCGTCGAACACCGTGTGGAGCAGCAGCCCGTGCGCGGCATGGTCGCCGAGCCGGTCGACGAGCACGAGGTCGAGGCCGCCACCGCCGAGCCTGCCAAGGACTTCGACGAGCGGGTCACGCTCGCCGAAGCACGCCGCGAGGCTCGCGCGGCGGAGGCTCAGCGGATCCGCAGGGAAGCCGCCGAAGCTGCACGCCTGGCTCGTGCCGAGCGCACGGCGGCCGCCGAGCAGGACGTCGAGAAGGAGACCGCGGAGCGGACGCGCCGCGACCGGGGCCTCGACCCGGTGAAGCCGGAGAAGTCCGCTGCCGTCGAGCAGGAGAAGGTGACCGTTCCGGACCGGGACGAGCCGGTCATCGAGCGGACGCCGCGGCGCGATCCGCGCGCGACCGCTGAGCGGATCAACCGCCAGATCAAGGATCGGGACGCCGCCGCCGGGCGCTCGTATCTCGACCGTGCCCGCCGCGACGGTCCTGGTCACCAGCCCGGCCGGGGCTGGTGACACGGCGGGTCAGCCCGCGTGACGACGTTCGGCGGCGACCCGCTCGTCGGACGCCGCAATGCCCGAACGCCACTGGTAGTCCGCGGCGATCCGTTCCAGCGGCCCGTATATGCCAGGGCATACCGCCTGGTCAGGGGGACGATGCTGCTGGACGTGCGGCGCGAACGGCGGCTCGACGATCTCCTTGTCGGCCGGGTGGTGTCCGGGCAGTTCCTCCCACACCAACCCGAACTCGTCCGACGTCGTGCTCTGCAGAAGCTGCAGGTACGACATCCAAGCGTTGTCGGCCGCGCGGCGCAGGCGCCGGACGTTCACCGGGTAACGGGCGCCGTCACTGAGCGCCGCAGCGGTCCGGCCGATGTAGACGTGCCCGTGAATCCGCATGATCGACTCGCCCGGGACCTGGTTCTCGCTGCGCGCGGTGAGCTCCAGGCGCGCCGGCGTCGACGAGCCGCTCAACGGGTGCTCGACGTAGCCGCCGAACCGCTGCAGAGTCGTGAGCGCCTGCCCCAGGACCTGGTGATACACGTCAGCCAGCTGCGGGAGCAGATGCTCCATCGAGGGCGTCTGTGCCAGGGCGTCGCCGAACAGCGACAGGCTCGTTGGCACCGAGAAGTAGACGTCGAACGCGTCAGCCGGCGGGCGGCCGGTCTGCAGGTCGAACAACGGCGCAGGATCCACACGAGTGTCGCCGAACATCGGGACGAACCTCCTGGCACGGCCCGTGCGGGTCACGGGCCAGTTACCGATGGTACGGCCACACGCCGACACCGCCGAAGGTCAATCTCCTGGCCCGCATCTCCGATCAGCGTCTCCCGCGTGACACCAACCGGCTGCCGATTCCCGTTGACCATAGAGAAGGAAACGGGAAACGCCTGTCCCGCAACGACTTCCGACCCGATCGTGGAGTCATGGCGACGGATTCGATCAGCACTCACCACCGCGGCGACGAGCCTCAGCTCCGGATCGTGTCCTTCGGCTTCGGGCACGGCCCGGCGCCCGAAGCCGACCTCGTTCTGGACCTGCGCGAGTGGTTCCGCGATCCGCACGTCTCCCCCGGGCTCCGCCAGCTGACCGGCCGCGACCCGCAGGTGATCGCGGCCGTCCTCAGCACGCCGGGCGTCGCCCGCTTCCTCGACCGAATATTCGGCGCCATTGCCGCCCTGGTCGACCTCGGGATCGGCACAGTCAACGTAGCTTTAGGCTGCATCGGAGGCCGCCACCGAAGTGCAGTGATCTCTTCCCAGCTGCTCTATCGCGCGCGTTCGGCGGGGTGGACGGCCGAGGTTCACCACCGGGACGTCGACAAGCCGGTGCTCACTGGCCGCCGTCCGTCCCGCGCCGCCGACTCTGCTCAGGTGGTTGGCAAGTAGGTGCCGATGTCGGCGAGCGCGTCGAGGGTTTCCCGGTCGACGCGGCCGCGCGCGGTGTCGGCTTCGGCGACGACAATCGCGGTGCGGTCCGGCCGGGCGTGGTAGTGCAGGCCGGTCATCTTCACTCCGGCGATGCCGAGGACCGCGGCGACGTCGAGCGGCCGGACGTCGCCACTGCCGTGCACGTCCTCGACCTTCTTGAACGCGGTCGCGTCCTTCGCCGTCTTGAAGCCGACGCGCACCACGGAGACGACCGCGGCGTTGCCCTGGCCGTCGCCGACGGCGAGCAGCATCCGCTCCATCGACGTGCACGGCGTCCGGACCAGGAACTCCCGCACCCGGTCCGAGGCCGCCGCGACGCAGTTCGTGCCGCGCTCGACCTTCCGCGACAGCTTCTTGAGCCGAAGACGGCTCAGCGCCTCATCGGTCCGGCCACGCTTCGCCGACTCCCTGCTTTCCGTGCGTCGGGTCTTCATGCTCCGGCCCGGCAGCGAGTCCGCCACGCCGCCGGTGTTGCCCGCGAGCGCTTCCGACGCCGCACTGGCACCGGCTTCGCCCGCCGCGCCGCCGAACGCGCCGAGGCCCGCCGCTCCCCCGCCGCCGGCGATCACCGCC
>NZ_JBVJLY010000038.1:0-40518 GCF_055584485.1 Amycolatopsis sp. NPDC102522
AGGCCCTCACCGACCCGAACGGTAGCCCCGAACACCCGAAGACCACCCGAAGACTTGCTCCGGAACCCGAAGCGTCGCGCCGGACAGGACACATAGCCTCCTCTTAACCGCGGCCCTGGCCGCGACGATACGTCACAACGAAACCTGCGTCATTGCGATGCAAGAGGTGCTGTGCTTGTTGATCTTGGGAAGCGTGGGAGAGGCCGGTAGGCGCGGGCGGCGGTGGAGACCGCGGCGAGGACAGGGCGAGGCGGCCCGGGTAAGTGTGCAGGTGGGAGGCGGTGCGTGGCGACCGGGCGGGAAGTGGAAGCGGATAGTCGCTCCGTTGCCCGGCGGCGCGGCGACGGCCCAACGGCCCCCCTGGGACCGGAATTTCGTGACGATACCTTAGTTCATTGTTGTTGATCTTCTCGCAACCGGACCAACGTTCCGTTTCGCGTCGGCGGATTCCCCGCGTCGACCGTCAGGCCGATCTCGCTCTTTGCTGCCGTCTCGTGACGACGCGGGCTCCCTCTCGTCAGTGGGTGGCCATGTTGTCGACGTCGACGGAGACGAGCAGGTCGGCGATCTGGGCGTTGATGGCGGCGAGCCGGGCGCTGGTGTCGCCGATTTCGGCGTCGAGGTTGTCCTGGTATTCGGCGGCTTCGTGTTGCATGGCCAGGAAGCGTTTGTGCAGTTTCGCTACCCGGTAGGGGGCGGCGCCGTCGGTCTTCTCCCGGGTGATGTCGCGGGAGAGCGAGTCGAGGTCTGCGGCGATCTTCGCGTCGAAGGCCTCGGCGACCATCTCGCGTTGTTCGCTGGTGTCGGGCAGCGGGACCCGTGTGATCGATGCTCCGCAGCGTCCGGCCAGTTCGCGTAGCGCGCCGAGTTTCTCGGCGTGTTTGGCGGGGACGAAGTAGACGCCGTTCTGGATGCGGATCGCGCCGAGGCTGGACTCGAGGTAGTCGCGGAGGCATTTCGCGATGCGGGTGCCGGTGATGTGGCTGACGCCGCTCGCGTAGTCGGTTTCGATCTGGGTGATCAGCTCGGTGATCGCGGTTCGCTCCGCCGCCTCCAGCGCCTCGATCTCGGCGTCTTCGGTGGTCAGTTCCATGTCGCCGGAGCCTTCGGGCAGGTCCGCCCGGACCTGCCGGAGGAATTCCGCTTCGGCGAGTTTCACCTCGTAGGAGAGGGTGACGTCGGCGTGGTCCGCCATCTCGCGCACGAGGTGGCGGACGATGCGGGTCTCGTCACGCAGGACGTGGCGCATCATCAGCGTGACGGTCTTGCCGGTGGCGTCGAACTTCTGCTTCTTGCGGCCGGAGGCCGTGGTGCCGCCGAGCGGGTATTTGACCTTGGCGCGGCCGGGGCTGGTGGCGCGCTCGTAGGCGTCGACCTGCCGTGGCGGTTTCGGCAGGAACCTGGTGGCCAGGTTGAGTTCGGTGAACCAGCCGGAGAGTTCGTCGTGGGTGACCGGTTCGACGGTGCCGACCGACAACAGTGCGAGGGCGCCGAGGACGCCCTCGCCGGCGGCGTGTTCGGCGAGGTAGCTGTTGAGTACCCGGGATCGGGTGTGGACGTCCGGCTGCGCGGGCGGTGTCTGGCTGGTGGCCATCGTTCTCTCCTGGTGAAGGTTCGTGTGGCGCGTCAGATCGCGCGGAACAGGTCGGCGGTGGCGTGGGTGTTGGCGAGGTCCTCGATGCCGCGGGCGTCATCGCAGAAGTCGTCCAGCACGGAGTCCGCGACGTCATTTGCCTCGTAGGTCCCGGTCTTCCAGTTCCAGGTGCGGGCGTCTGCTTCGACCCGGAGGCCGAAGCAGCGGAAGCCGAGACGTTTTTTCTCGGTGCGCCACCACTGCAGCCAGTCCTCAGCGAGCATGGCCTCACCGTCGGTGATGAACACGATGTCGCCGCGGGAGCGTCCGACGGTGTTGTATTCCGCGGCCAGCAGTTCGATGGCACGTTCCAGCGGCGGTTCGAAGTCGGTGCCGCCGGCCAGGGGATCTTCGGCCAGCCGGATTCGTTCCAGCAGGTCCACTGGGTGATCGGCTGGAAACCGGAACACTTCGCGGACCGTCTTGGCGAAGGTGATGACCACGCAGTCGCGGACCGGCCGAGCAGCGCGGGCCTGATCCAGCAGCGCCAATGCCATCGCCTTGGCGTACGCCTCGCGGGTAAAGCCGGAGCTGTCACGGTGTTTCATGGAGCCGGAAACGTCGACGCAGGCGATGATCGCGCCTTGCCCTTCGTGTTCCTCGCCGCGCTGTTCGTAGACCATCAGCTGCTTCTCGGCGTAGCGGACAGCGAAGTCGGCGCGCAGTGCCGGAACGGCGAGGTTGACCAGTTCCGCCGGAATGAGGCTGGTCAAGTCGTCGCCGATGGTGACTCCGACGTACTCGCCGCGGGCATGTTCGACCCGGTTCGCCCGCTGGGCGCGGGCCATTTGCGCGAAGCGGCCGATCAGTTCGGCGAACTTCTTCATCTTGTCCGAGCGCAGTTTCTCGGCCAGCCGCAGTCGAGTGTCGGCGTCGAGTCGTTCCTGGACCTGGGTTCCCAGTCCCCATGAGGTCATCGCCGTGGCCTGGTCGGCGATCTCTTCGGCCGCGTCCGCGCAGGCCTGCCGCAACACCGTCCTCGCCTCGAGCGCGGCCTCTTCCCCGGCTGGGTCGTCCTCGCCCGCTTCGGCCAGCGCCGCTGCGGCTGCGGCTTCCTCCTGTTCGGCGGCCTCCGCCTCGGTGATCGCGCGTTGCACATCGACCGTTTCTGGGCGTGGCACCGGCAGTTCGTCGCCAGGTTTCGGCCCGTCGATGTCGACGTCCGCCTCGTTCCCGATTTCCTCGATCTCGTCAGCCTCGTCGGTGCCGCCGTTGCCCGGTTCTTGGCTGTCACCACCGTCCTCAGCATCGTCACTGTCGTCGACATCGTCGTCGGTGGATGGCGGGGTCTCGCCGGGCTCGGCCTGTTCGTCGTCATCGGAGTCGCCGTCGGCGGCTGCCTGCTCGGCGGCGTCCATGGCGTCGCGGACCTGCTGGGTACGCTGGTCGGTCTCGGCTTGGGCTTGTTGCTCGGCTCGTCCCGCTCCGGAGTCATCCAGGCGGGACAGGATCGTCTCGACCTCCGACTGCATCGACAGCACCGACAGCGCCGCCGAGTAGGCGTCACCGGTGGTGGCTTCGCGCAGTTCCCGATGTTCCGGGGTGCCGAGTACCGCGGCCGCAGTCGCGCGCCGGGACCGTTGCCTCGGGGTCACCTCGTCCGGGTCCAGCAGCTGCGGATCGCGGGCGTAGGCGGCCATCCACAGATCCCCGACCAGTCCGGTGACGCCGTAGGCGTCGGTCAGGCGCTGGTCCAGCTTGCGCAGCGTCGCGGATTCGGAGAAGACCTTGTCCCAGACCGCGACATCGGCGCGGTCCGGACTGTCGACTACCGCCCCGACGGGTTCGCGGGCAGGCCGTGACACCCAGGGCTCGGCTTGGGCACGCAGCTGCCCCAGCATGGTGTGCCCGGTCATCAGCGACCCGCCCCGACCGTGGGGACCTGGTCGGCGCCGATTCCCAATGCACCGGTCATCAGCTGCTCGAAGACCTTCTGGGTGCGGGTCAGCGCACGCTCGTGCTCGCCGGTGTTGCGGTTCTCCGCTTCGGCGGTGGCGATGCCGCGCCGCAGCGTCCGGCCGATCTTCGCCAGCTTGACGTTTGTCCGCATTCCCCACTCCTGCAGTGCCTCGGCTATCGGCAAGTCGGGGTCGGCGTGGTGCGCCGCGTTCTCCATGCGTTTGGCCAGGTCGGCGGCGATCTTGTCGACCTCGTCGACCAGGTCGCCGACCTGACGTTGGCCTTCGGAGAGGTAGCCGCGGATCATCCGGGTCACGGTGTGGCGGTTGGCCGGGACGTCCCACAGCACGTGGCCGAGCACCGCGAGGTCGTCGACCACCACCTCGCGCCGGCCGTCCAGCCAGGCGGAGGCCTGCAGGACCCGCACCGCGGCCTTCCACCGGCGGTCCGAGGAGATGATCTCCTTGCCACGCAGGTCCGAACGCAGATCCCGCATCGAGGCGATCACCGCCATCGGCAGCTCAACCGCCGGAACCTCCATGGTGATCGCCTGCTGCAGATCCGCCAGGGTCACCATCGTCCGCGCCGGCGCCTCGTCCCCGGCCGCGACGACGGCCGAGCGCAGCAGCGCGTCGAACGAGTCTGGCTCGGCGAGATAGTCGACCTCCATCCGGATCAGCAGCCGGTCATACAGTGCCGCGGTGGCCTCGTCCTCCCCCAGCTCGTTCGACGCGCACACCGCGCTGATCAGCGGGCACGGCACCGGCGCCCCGCCGGACTCCGGGTGGTAGACCCGCTCGTTGAGGTAGGCCAGCATCGAGTTCAGCGCCGCGCTGGAGCACTTGAAGATCTCGTCCAGGAAAGCGATGTTGGCCTGCGTGGCGTGGCCGTCGTAGACCTGCCGGTAGGTGCCCTGGGCCAGCGCGCCGACGTCGATCGGGCCGAAGATCGCCGAGGGCGCGGTGAACTTGCTCAGCAGGATCTCCCAGTTCACCGCCGTCTCGATCCGCGAGGTCAGCTCCCGCACGATCGCCGACTTCCCGGTTCCCGGCGGCCCCAGTAGCAGCGTGTGCTGTGCCGCGAGGATCCCGATCGTGATCATGCGGGCCTCGACATCCCGCTCGTAGTACTTCTCGGTGACCTCGCCGACGACGGCGTTCAGATCCTTGCGCAACGTCGAAGCAGTCATGTTCCTGTTGTCTCCCAACGGATTCAGCCTGTTCGTCGGCTGGCGATCTCATGTCTTCGCTGGTCACGACACTGTGGCCGCGACACTGACCGCACCGCCATCAGCGAAACTAGCCGCTTGCCTTCAGTACGTCAAACGATTGTTTCCGGTAACCAAGTGAAGTGTACACCCGCCCATACACGGGTATGGGCGGGTGTACACGTTCGGTGGAGCGGCGCGTGCTGGGCCGTCAGGCGGTCGCGGACGCCGCGCAGGCGAGGGCGGCGGTGAGGATCTCGTGGTGGTCGAATGCCAGCTGGTCCGCGTCGAGTGTGGCGACGGGGACCCACTCGGCCTCGCTGGCGTCGTCTCCGGCGGTCGGCTGGGCCGGGTAGTCCAGGACGACGACGAAGGCATCGCTGACGTAGCGGCCGCGGGAATCGCGGTCCGGCCGGTCGAAAACGCCGACCTCGATCAGGGCGGCGTCGGCGATGCTGATGCCGGTTTCCTCGACCGCTTCGCGGGCGGCGGCCCGGCGGGCTCGCTCGCCGAGGTCGACGTGGCCGCCGGGCAGGGCCAGGCGGCCGGGGTGGACCTTGCTGTCGGGGCTGCGCCGGATCAGCAGGACGACCTGCTCGCCGTGCTCGTTGTAGCTGAGCGCCACGACGTCGGCGGTGTAGAACGGGCGCTCACCCACGGCCTGGATGTGCCACGGGTACGACGTCGTCCTGCGGCCGCCGGGCCACACGACCCGGTAGCGAGCGCTGTCCTCATCGGCGTGGATGACGATTCCGCGTTCCCAGGCCGCCACGCACCGGCGCAGCAGCCCGCCATGCCTGGTCACGGCTTCCACGCTGGTGCCGAAGGGGTATCGCGGTGCGCCGGCGGTGTCGATGGTGCTGGTCATGGCTCTCCTTGTCCGAAGCTGGGTGGCTGAGGCGGGGTTGGACCCGGCGAGGTCAGTTGGTGGCCGGGTGCAGCTCGTCGGCCAGGTCGGACAGGCTGGTGTGGGCGCACTGCAGGTTGCGTTCGACCTCGGCGATTTCGTTGGTGCCGCCGGTGAACTGGTCGGCCTGGTCGGTGACGACACCGGCCAGGGTGGTCAGCCGGTCGACGGCGTCGGCCAGGACGCTGACGTACTCGGCGACCTCGCGCTTGCGAAGCTGGTCCAGCTCCTGCGCCAGCGCGTGCGGGTCGAGGCCGGTGGCGGCCAGCAGCACGCGGATCGCGGCCTGGACGCGTTCGATCTTGGTTCCGGGCTCGGTGATGCGGCTGGCGGGGACGCGCGGCTGGGCCTGGTCGGCGGCCGGGGTGGTGACGGTCATGGTCGTTGTCCTTTCGGTCGGTGGCGAATGCAGGTGAGCCGGTCGGCTCCGCCAGCACCCGAGCCGTCTGGCCTGCGGGCCGGGTGCTGGAAGGTCGGCCGGGTCAGTCGAGCTGTCCGGCGGCGAGCGCGCGGATCTCGGCGAGCAGCGCCTGGGCGTGCTCGGCGGTCAGGCCCTGTTCGCAGCGGACGGTCCACCGGTCGGCCAGGCCGTTGAGGCGGGTGACGCCGACGGTGGTGGGTTTTCCGCGCAGCCGGTCGTGCCGGGCGCGCCGCGGACGGGGCACCACGACGACGGCGGACGTAACGTCCGGTTCGTCATCGGCCTGGTACCAGCGGCGGATCGTGGCCTCGCTGACGCCGCAACGGGCGGCGACCTCGGCGACCTTGAGGTTCTCGTCGTCGACGAGCACGCGGACCGCGTATGTGCGCTCGGCGGGCGAGAGCGGCTTGGTGTGCACGCCGGTGGTCAGCATCATCGCCATTGCCTCGGCGTCGGTGCAGGCCGGCGCGATCTCGGCGTTCAGGCAGCGGAGTCCGGCGATCGTGGCGGCACCGAAGCGGCGGTGCCCGTCCAGGATCTGGAAGAAGTCACCGCAGCGCTCGACCTTGATGATCTGGTGCTGGCCGTCAGTGGCCAGTGATTCGGCCAGCTCGGCCAGATCTCCCATGTCGCGGCGGATGTGGCGCGGGTGCACGCGCAGTTTCGCCAACGGGATCCGCCGGGTCTGCATCGGCCGGTGGTCGGCGAGTTCGCGGCGTAGCGCCAGCTGAGTCGCGTTGCTCACGTGGTTCTCCGCTCAGATCGGTGTGGTGGTGATCGGTGGTGAGCCGGTCGGCTCCGCCAGCACCCGGGCCGTCCTGGCCAGCCGGGCCAGGTGCTGGAAGTTCGACGGGATCAGCGGGCGTCCAGGGCGGTAACGGCCGAGGTGAACGGAGGTTGCACGGTGAGTGCCAGGACGGGAGCGGTGGCGAGCGTGGTCATCGTGGGTCCTCCTCGGCGAACAGGACGACACGGCTCAGCGGCTGGCCTGTGAGGTCGTGGGTCGGCAGGACCTCGAAGATCAAGGCCTGATGAGGGTCGTCGAACGGGATCTGCTCGATCTCGAACTCGTAGCCGCATTCGTCCACACAGGACTCGAAACGGCGCTGGAAATGGCCGATGGCCCCGCATTCCGGGCAGGTGGCCTGCCAGCAGCGGCACGGCTCCTGGCAGGCCACGCCCGCCACGATGGCGAAGGCGCCGGCGACGGAGAGGACCCAGCCGTAGTCGCTGCGCACGCGGTCGGCGTGGTCGGCTTCGGCGTCCTCGCGGGTCGGGTGGTGGGTGATCTCCCAGCAGTCGCCGCGGTCGATCCACCAGCACGGCGCGGGCAGGGCGACCGCGACCGGCGCGGCCTGGTGCATGGCGAGGTCGTTCATCGCGCCACGACCGTCTCGGGGAACTCGTCCCAGGTCCGGCCGTCCAGGGTCCGCCCGGCGTGCTTCTTGCTGATCCGGCGCATGATCTGCCGGTGGCCCATCTCGTCCAGGGGCGGGCCGATCAGCCGCTCGGGCGAGCGGAACTCCCCGATCCCCCAACCGGCCGGAGCCCAGGCACCCCATTGCTTGAACAGGAACGCCCGTCCTGCACGGGTGGTGTCGTCGCGCAGGGAGCGTGCCCAGTCCGGGTGCATCGGGCGGGCACCTGCTCCGGATTCGCCCCCGGCGATGACCCAGTCCAGGCAGCCGGGCGCGGCCGCGTAGATGGTGCCGTCGTGGTCGCGGACGTCGCCGGACAGCGCGTCGATCAGCGGGCCGCCGGGGCGGCGCTGCAGCGCGGTCAGGTCGACCGGGCCGAGCAGTGGCTCGGCGGAGACGAACCGGATCCTGGCCGGGGTCTCCAGCAGCGCGGGGATCCGCAGGTTCGCGGTGGCCTGGTCCTCGGCGGAAACGCCGAGCCACACGTTCGGCAGCGGCGTGACCGGGCTCTGTTCGATTCCGTCGCCGTGGATCCAGCGCCGGACGTCGGCGAATCGGCTGGCAGGGATCGGCAGGCCGATGCCGGCCAGGTCGGTGAGCGCGGCGCGCAGCAGCTCCCGCCAGCGCGGCCCGTCGCCGAGCAGGGAGCGCATCCGGGCGTGGCGTTTGGTGAGCAGCTGGTAGATGTGTTGCGGGGTCAGGGCCATCACGGTGTACACCGCGGCGATGAACTCGGCGGGGACCTGGTCGTGGAACAGGTCGCCCATGCTGTTGACGAACACTCGTCGCGAGCCGGACCAGCGCAGCGGGTCCATGAGGACATCGGGGTGGGTGGCCACGCCGAAGCCGGGACCGGACGTCGCCGGATCACCGTCCGTCTGGTACTTGGCCTGTTCGGCTGTCAGCAGGCCCTGCGCGATCCGGCCGGTTTCCATCGCGTTGAGGCGGCGGGCCATCGTCAGCGCGTAGCAGTGGGTGCAGCCGTCGGAGACCTTGTCGCAGCCGGTGACGGGGTTCCAGGTCAGGTCGGTCCATTCGATGGTGCTGGTGCCCATCGTTTCCTCCAGTTCACAAGGGTTCGGGTCAGGCGGCGGCTGGGGGCTGGCCGTAGTCGCCGGTCTCGGCCATGCACTCCCAGCAGCGCCAGGTGGACAGCGGCATCCGATAGGGCCGGGGTTCGTGGCAGCGGCGGCAGGTGCGGCGGGCCTGTTCCATCGCCGCGACGGCGGCACGTTTGGCCGGGGTGACGCGGGCGGCCGGGAGCGTGAGGTCGAGCCGGTAGAGCGCGGCGGTGCGTTTGCCGCGCTTCCACACGATCAGCCCGTATGGGTCCTGGCCGCGGGCGAGCCGACGGCCGGCGGCGTGTAACTGCCGCTTCGTCGCCAGCCCGGATGGCGCCCAGTGCCAGCGCCACCAGGGAAGGCCTTCGCGGTAGCCGTGGCACCAGACGTTGCGTCCGTCCCACAGCTGCAGGTCGACCAGCGCCATCGCCGGTCACCGGCTTTCGGTGTCGCGGTCCTCGGGGGTCCAGTTGGCGGGGCGGGCGTGCCGCGCGGCGGCGACCAGGGTCGCCAGGCCCGCGGCGATGGCCGCCAGGCCGGGCGGGATGAGCCCGGCCGCGAAGAACGCGACAGCGGCGACGGACCAGCTGATCAGGCTGATCAGCAGCATCCTGCGGGCGCGGCGATTGGCGCGGCGTCGGCGGGTCATTGGCCGATCACCTGCTCGCCGATGGCGGTGATCTCGGCGGCCAGCTCGTGGCCGTCGCGATGGGCGCGGGCCTTGTCCCCGGCGCGCAGGAAGGTCAGCCGTTCCCAGGCCGTGGTGGCCACGGCGGCGCGGGTGTATTCGGCGTCGGCGACGGCACCGGCGAGCGCGGCCGCCCTCAGGTGGCCGTGGGACGTGGTGATCCCGGCGGCGACGTGCAGGTGGTAGTCGACGGCGCTGTCGAACGCGCGGTCGTCGAAGGCAGGGTTGTGATGAGACACTGGGGTTCCACCCCTTCTCGGTGTTCTGGCGAATGCAGGGGAATTGCGGTGGAAGCCGGGTGACCTGCGCGACTTTGCTTTGGACGGCGGTTGCGCAGGTCACCCGGTGGTCTATGCGCCGATGGCCTCCAGCATGTCGCGGACGCCGGCGGCGCCCTTCTCCCGGAGCACGGTGGCCAGCTCGGGCAGGCCGTGCGCCTCGAACCGGTCGGCGACCTCGGTCACCTTCGCGTCATCGCCGGACGCGATCGCCGCGGCGAGCTCGGCATCCAGCGCGGTCAGGTTCGCGTTCTTCATCGGGTGCTGGTCTCCTTCGGGGTCTGCTGCTGGGCAAGGGGCCGGAGCAGGATCGAGCCGTCGGCGTGCTGGAACACGCTGTAGCGGGTGCCGGGGGTGGCATCGGTCTGGCCGAGCGGGACCCGGCGCCGGTCGTCGACGGTGACCCGGCCGATCGGCTCGAAAGCGTTGAACTCACTCACCAACCCACCGTAACCCACCTCTGCCCACCGACGTTAGCCCCAGACGAGTGAATACACAGCCCATACTTGCCCATACACGCGTAGTACGTTCGTGGATCTTGGGTAAGGACAGGTGCGGACTTAGGCTTCCGTCATGCGCGTGTATGCCATGGCGAACCAGAAAGGCGGGGTCGGCAAGACGACCTCGACCATCAATCTCGGACGAGCGCTCGCCGAACTCGGCCGGCGGGTGCTTGTGGTGGACTTCGACCCTCAAGGGCACCTCACCGAGGCGATCGGAGCACCGGAGGCGCCGACCGAGGGCGCGAACCTGGCGCGGGCGTTGCTGGGCCAGTGGTCCGGCGAGCTGGTCGACCTGCTGCACAAGGTCTCCGACAACCTCTACGTGCTGGGCACCAGCGACGACATGTTTCTTCTCGAACCGCAGATGTATGCCCGGACCGGGCGGGAGTACCTGCTCTCGCGGTTCCTGGACGCGCTGGCCGACGTGTTCGACGACGTCGTGATCGACTGCCCGCCCAGCCTCGGCGCGATCAACGACTCGGCGCTGGTCGCCACCCGCCGCCGCACCGTCGGCGGCACGAACGAAGTCGACGGGCAGATCATCATCCCGGTCGAGGCCGAGGACTCCAGCATCCGCGCGCTGCGCCTGCTGCTGCGCCAGGTCCGCACGCTGTGCGAGGCGCTGGACATCCAGCTCAACATCGCGGGCCTGCTCGTCAGCCTCTACGACGGCCGGCGTGGCAAGGTCGCCACCAGCACCCTCGAAGCGTTCAAGAACCACCAGCTCGGCGTGCTCGAAGTCATCCACGACCGGGCGAAGGTCCGGGACTCCTGGCGTGAGCACAAGACCCTGCTCGACTACGCCCCGGAATCCGAGAACGCCGAGGCGTTCCGCAAACTCGCTCGCCGGTTGGCCGCCAGCGAAGTTCCCGGCACGGCCGCCGGCGCGAACACGGCGGTGTCAGCATGAGCAAGCGGCAGCCACTTCCGCCGCCGAACATGAGCGGCACCGACCCTGACGCGGTGCTGCGGCGACGCATCAGCATTCCCGACCCGTCCACCGCGCCAGCGCCCGAAGCACCCACAGCACAACCATCCGCACCCGTCCATACACAGGTACACACGGGTGAGACACAGGTGCGGGAAGGTAAGGGCGGCACGCGACCTGACCCGGATGGAATGCGACGCACCTCCCTCTACATCACCAAGGATGCGGCCGACAAGCTCGACGCCGCCGCGGACCAGATCCTCACCACACTCGGCGAGGACACACCCCGGCACGTCGCACTCTCGGCCCTGCTCCTGGCCGGCGCCGAGCAGGCGCCGATGGTCGCGCTACAGCTGGCCGAGGAGCAGGCCGCCGAGCTCACCGCTCGCCTGGCCGCCCTCCGGAACGCCAGCAGCAAGTAGTTCGCGGATCAGGAGCAGCACACCTTTGGTGGTGGGCCCTCGAAGTGAAGGCCCGCCAACCCCCCAGGGGCGGGGGCCCACTTCACAGGGGGCCTGTGTCCGCACCTTCCCCAACACCTCTCACACACGGCCGTACCCCGTCCAAGTCAGTTGTATGGACGGGGTACGGCCGTGTATGGGCACAGTGTGCCTCTCGCTCTCTTCCGCTCGACGTGGCGCCGCACGCGCATCGAAGGGGACTCAGAGCCTCTCTGTCGTGACCATCTCGCGAGCCGGACTGTAGATATGTCTCAAGGCGTTCCAGCGCGTCTCAAGCTCCCTCAGCGCCTCTTTCTCGTCTTGATCTTCACTCAGCTGTTGCGACTTATATTTGTACAATATTATGAAGTGTTTTGACTTCTACTTAAATAAAAATCGCCAAGAAGGGTGGCACCTTCTTCTCGTCAGGCCCCAGAGGCTCTGTCGTTCTCACGCGAGGACACCCCTGGCGAGTTTCTCAGCTGATCTGGCGCGGTAAGCGCTGGCGAGAAACAGCAGCTGGCCCCCGGTCCGCGATGGACCGGGGGCCAGCTGCTGTCCTCGAGGACGGGGGCGTCTACTTCGCGTCCTTGCCCTTCATGGCCTCGGTCAGCAGTCCGCGCAGCTGGTCCACCGTCGCCGCGGCCGCTGTCGCTGCGGCCAGCTCCGTCGTCAGCCGCTCAACCTCGGCGCGAGCCCCGGTGACGTCGCTTTGCAGCCGCTTCACCGTGCGGTTCGCCTCTGAGAGCTGCCCGCCGGTCTGCTCGACCTCGGCACGGGCCTCGGTCAGCTCCCGCTCGGCGGTGTCCGCGCGTCCCTTCTCCGCGGCGGTCTCGGCACGGGCCTCGGTGACGTCGCTTTGCAGCCGCTCTACGGTGCCGTTCGCCTCGGTCAGCTCGGCCTGCAGCTCGGCCAGCCGTTCCTCGGCGTGCGTCGCCGACCTGCGGGCCTCGGCTGCGGCCGCGCGCTCCTGCTCCGCCTCGGCCGCCTTCGTCGTCGCCGTGGCCTCGAACTGCTGGCGGGCCTTCTCGGCGGCCGAGGCTGCGGCTTCGGCCGCCGCGGCCTTGCGGTCAAGCTCCTTGTTCCGCTTCTCCAGCTCCTTGGCCTCCTTGGCCAGCGTGTTGAACCGGTCCGTCATCGCCTTGAGGTTCCCGGAGACCGCTTCCGCCTTCGCCTCGGCCGCGGCCCGCTTGCCCTCGTGCTCGACGGTCTTCCGCCAGGCCGCGCTCACCTCCTGCTCCTGCTTGGTCTCGGCCTCGCGCGCCAGCCGCTTGGCGGCCATGACGTCCTCGCGGGCCTGCGTCACCTCGGCCCGGTCCCGCTCTGCCTGGCGGAGCGCCTTGGCCCGCGCCTCCTCGGCTTCCTCGGCCCGCTCGACCGCTCGACCGGTCGTGTCCTCGGCGTCCTTCATTCGGGTCAGTGCCCCGGACTCCACCCCGCGTACCGCGCCGGCGTGCTCGGCCAGTCGCCCGGTCAGCCCGTCCAGCGCCTCCAGCAGCGGCGCCGAGATCTCCCGGTACGTAGCCAGCGGCACCTCCAGCCCGGCCGCCTGCTCAGCCTGTCGCTCCTCGGCCTCCATCTCCCGGCAGGTCTTGCCGCCCGGCCATCGACGGTCCTTGCAGTACTCCAGCGGCCGTCCCCGGCCCTGCTGGGGCGGCAACGGGCGGTCGCACTTGCGGTATCCGCAGGTACGGACGGGGGTCGAATCGGGTTCGGGGGAGGTCACGGCAGGCTCAGTCATAGCCACCACTCTACGGCGACTTTTATTTGAGTGGAAGTCAAAACACTTCATAATATTGCACAAATATAAGTCGCAACAGCTGAGTGAAGATCAAGACGAGAAAGAGGCGCTGAGGGAGCTTGAGACGCGCTGGAGCGCCTTGAGGCATGCCTACCAGTCCGGCTCGCGAGATGGTCACGACAGAGAGGCTCTGAGTCCCCTTCGATGCGCGCGCGGCGCCACGTCGAGCGGAAAAGAGCGAGAGGCACGCTGTGCCCATACACGGCCGTACCCCGTCCATACAACTGACTTGGACGGGGTACGGCCGTGTATGAGAGGTGTTGGGGAAGGTACGGACACCAGGCTGGCTTCCTGAGGGGGGTGCTGGGCCTCGGGTCAGTCGTCGGCCGCCCGTGCTCGACTTCGCGCTGGAGGCGGGGGGGTTGCCCATCCCCGTCAGCATCCTGCAGGGCCTGCACCGCTTCCTGTCGCGCCGTATATGTCGTTATACGAACATTCCGCACATGGTCCATACCGGAGATCACCCGCCCACAGGCCGTCCATACCTGCGAACATCCGTCCCTCACCCAGGTATGGAGACATGAGGTCCATACCCCTCTCTACACACCCCATGTCCGCCCGCACACGACCCGGATTCGGTTGTCGATGGGGCATGGACGGAGCAGTCTCATCTGGGCTTCGGAGCCACCCCATTTCGGCCCCACTGGGCCCCCCAGCAGCCACCCCAGTCGGCACCCCAACTACGCAGGTGGATCCACATATTGGGGTGTCAGAATTGGGGTGGTTTCCAGGGCGAGATACTGCCCCACTCCTGAGACGTGAATGGGTCCGATTTGGGGTGGTCACCACCGCCCCACCGAGAGACCGCGAATTGGGGTGCGGCACCCCAGGCGCCCTCCTGAAACTGGGGTCCTGCGTGTGGCGGGAGGGCACCCCAGTTGCCACCCCAATCGAGGTGATATCGATGGGCCCCGTGTGGCGCCTGGCGCCTTCCGACACGTCTCCCGGCTTCATCGCTGCCTGGTTGACCCGCCCCCCAGCGGGGCCACCGCGGACGGGGTTCATTGCCGACGTCTCCCACACCAGACCGGGCATCCCCCAGCCGGCCTGCCCCGCACCCAGACCGGTAACAAGCGTTTGCCGTACCCGTTGCCCAGCTCCGTCAGCGCCGGTGCATGAGGTCTGGCGCCGAACGCAGACCTGGCGTCCGTCTGGCCGGGTCCGCGCTTCGTCGCCACCGGAAGTCACGCTCCGTGAGAGTCCGGCCCGCTGGACTTTCGACTGGACTTTGGACTTGACAGGGGTTTCTTCAACATGTACGCGTGCGCGCGCCACGCGTTGGGGTCGGGACGGTCTGTCCGGCCAAGATCCGAACTGGACTCCCGGACTATCACCGGGAGTGATCATTCGGGGCTGGTGGACGGTCGTCCTGGTTGAGCCGCAGTCCGGCCAGCAGATCGCGGCTCCAGGTCCGATCGGGGCCGTGGCCGGTGAGCAATCCGCGCTCGGACAGCCAGGCGAGCACCGGGTCGAGCTGGCGGGCCAGGCGCCGGCGGCGGGGCTTGCCGAGGCAGGCCGGGCCGCATCGGCCGGACAGCAGCAGCGCGTCGATCACCGGCGTCAGCAGGCGAAGCTCGTCGTGATCAGGTTGCTGAGCCTGGATCGCTGTGGTGATCCGGGCGCGCAGTTCGGCATGGTCGCCGCCATGGATCTGGTCGGCGGGGTGGATCGGCAAGGTGTCGGTGACCCGGTGCCACGGCCGGCCATTCACGGAGTCCGGGGTCGCACGGCGCCGGACGGGTTTGGCCGGAATGGTGCCGTGAACCGCCCCGGCCGGGGCGACCACGACCAGCGCGGCCGCGCCGGGCACGCCGCGGGCCGCGGCCCGCTGATAGCTGGCCCAGTCCGGAAGGCCGGTGAAGTCCGCGAGGTCAAGGCCTGCGTCGTGGGCGGCCGCGGGCAGGGCGCCGAGGTTGGGCAGCATGTGCAGCTGCTCCACCCGGAGCGACAGGCGCGCGTCGGCCCCGGCAACGATGGCGGTGATCTTCTGGCCGACACGCAGCTGGGCGACCTGAGTGGCGCGCAGGACGGTGGCGCGCTTGGTGCCGTCGGCGAGCCGCCGGAGCCCATCAGGGCTGAACCGGAGCACGAAACCTTTGTTCACCTGCGGAAATACCTTGTCTCTCGTGGGTCTGATCTTCCGGGCCCTGATCTTCGATGGCCGTCTGAGTGCCCCTGAGAGGCCTGCTGGCGCCGTGCCGGGCGGTCGGGGGCGACTTCGGGCTGTTTGCCCGCTGGAGGCGACGCCAGGCCTCTATTCGGCCCCCTGTGGTTCGTGTGGATCATGACCGGGCCAGGTCGACGAAGCGGCTGTAGTGCAGCTGCTGGCCGACCGTGACCGTCGTCGTCGGCCCGCCGCGATGCTTGGCCAAGATCAGGTCAGCCTCACCGGCGCGGGTCGAGTCGTCCTCGTAGACCTCAGGACGGTGCACCAGAATCACCACATCGGCATCCTGCTCCAGCGCGCCGGATTCGCGCAGGTCAGACAGCATGGGGCGCTTGTCCTGACGCTGTTCTGGGCCGCGGTTGAGCTGGGACAGCGCGATCACAGGAACCTCCAGCTCTTTCGCCAGGACCTTCAGTTTCCGGGAGAACTCGCTGACCTCGACCTGGCGATTCTCCGCCCGGCTGCCGGAGGTCATCAGCTGCAAGTAGTCCACGACGACAAGGCCCAGTCCGTGGCGGGCCTTGACCCGTCGGGCCTTGGCGCTGATCTGCGCCACGGTCGACGTCGCGGTGTCGTCGATGATCAGCGGTCCGCCGGTCTTGATGCGGTCCGCCGCATCGGCGATCCGGTCGTAGTCGCTGGGCTGGAGCGCGTGGGGGGTCTTCAGGTCTCGCAGGCGCAGCTTGCCCTCGGCGGAGATGATCCGGTCCCGCAGCTCGGCCTCGGACATCTCCAGCGAGAAGATCATGCTGGTCTTGCCGTGCTTGACCGATGCGGCGCGGGCCATGTCGACGGCCAGGGTCGACTTGCCCAGGCCGGGGCGACCGGCGATCACGATGAGCTGCCCCGGCTTCCAGCCGCCGGTGACCGCGTCCAGGTCGAGAAACCCGCTTGGCAGCCCGGGCTCGACCCGCCCGGCCTGGACGTCATCCAGTGCGGACAGCCAGTCGTCGTGCCCGTCGGCGAACAGGGTGTACCCGGCGCCGGCCATGCGCTTGTCGGTCACGGCGTCGAGGGCCGCCTGGGCACGGTCCATCAGCTCCTCGACCTCGGCACCGTCGCTGGCGCCGTAGCCGTACTGGGTGATCTTGCTCCCGGCCTCGATGTAGCGGCGCTTGACGGCCTTCTCGGCGACGATGTCGGCGTAGTAGGCAGCGTTCGTCGCCGTCGGAACGGTCGCGATCAGGGTGTGCAGGTAGTCAGCGGTGCCGATGCGCTTCAGCTCGCCACGGCGCTCGAGTTCGTCAGCCACCGCGACCGGATCGGTGGGATCGCCCTTGCCGTACAAGGCGAGGATCGCCTCGAAGATCGCGGCATGGGCAGGCCGGTAGAAATCGCCGACGTCCATCGACTCGGTGACCTCGCCGATCGCATCGGCCGAGAGCATCATCCCGCCGAGCACCGACTGCTCGGCCGCCATGTCCTGCGGCGGCATCGGCGCATTCTCGTAGCCGAAACCAGGGTCGGAAATCATCACGTTGGTCATGCTGGTGTCTCCAGTTCGTGCAGGTCAGAGGGGTGATCAGGCGGCAGCAAGCGGAAGGCAGTCCGGGCAGCGCTGCTCCCGACCGTCGACACCGGTCACGGTCCGGGCACTCGGGTACTGCTCGCCTTCCTCGGAGCGACAGGTCGCGCAGGCCGGCAGCACCGGCTTCGCCGCGACGGTCTCGTCCGGCTCGGCGGCCGCGTCCTTGCCCGGCTTCGCGGGCTTCGGGGCGCTGACCTGCGTCACGGGCACACCGGGAAGCGGCAGCGTGTCCTCGGCCAACGGCTCGGCTTCCAAGCGGCGCAGCCACTCGCCGAGCTTCTTCGGCTCGAACGCGCGCACGACGTACACCGGCCCTTTGGCCTCGGCCAGCGCGTGCCGCGCCACCTCGGTGGCCTGCTCGAGCGTGATGCCGTCCCGAGCCATCGCCGCGCACATTGCGTTCTGGACCTGGTCAGCGTCATGCCGCATGAGCTGGTAGTTCGTCACACCCAGCTTGACCTTCGCCCACTTCTTCCACGGCAGTTGCCGCACCTTCTCGCGCACCGCGGCGACCGTGCTCTCCTCCAAGCCCGTGGCGGGCGGCTCCGCCGTCCCGCCCGGCACGGGCTCGATCGATCCTTCGATCTCTCTTCCAGAGATCGAAGATCGATCAATCTGATATGACCCCCCTGGGGGGAGTATGGGCTGACCTGCGGAAACGTGGCCGTCCCCCCTGGCGGGGGGTTGGGTGGCCGAGTCCATCCCCCCCGGGGGGAGTATGGGCTGACCTGCGGAAACGTCGAACAGCTCGCGGCGGCGGATCGGGATGGTGCGTGGCTTGCTCCGCTTCGTACCGGTGCTGGTGTTGCGCTCATGAGCCAGCTCGGCCTCGGCGAGGTCCTCGGCGATCAGGGCGTCGATCTCGGCCAGGGTTCGAGGCCCGCGGTAGTGAGCTGGCGGCGTCGGGAACACAACGAACTCGTTCTCGACCGGTCGTCCCAGCGCGTCACGACGGGCCTGCCGACGTCCCGTCTTCGGGTTGATCCCACCGTCCAGGATCTTGAGGAAGCCGATCTTCTGGAGGTAGTCCGTCAACCACTTCGCCTTCTCCGGGCGCTCGAACCCACATAGCAGCGCCAGACGGGTCGGAGAGAGCTTCACGGCAAGGTCGCCGTGAACGCGCACGATGGAGGCCATGAGGAACGCCACGGCGGTGCTGACCGTGTTGGCGGCAGCCACCGGCGGCGGATCGAACAGGATGCACGCCGTGATCCACAGCGGGACCTCGCCCGCCGTTGGGCTCTCACCCACCGAGGTGCCATGAGGCGAGTCGGCGGTCGGCTCCAGCGGGAGGTCGAGAACGACGGATTCCAGGTGAGATGCCCTCGTCGCGGTCATTCGCCGGCCTCCCGCTGCTCGGCGGCGAACCGGATGTCGGCCTCGGTGAGGTTGCGCGGGCCGGTGTACCCGGCAGGCGGGTGCAGGCTGATCGCGAAGTTGCCGCCCTCGTGGATCGCGAGGAACCCGATCTGCTGCAACTCGTCCAGGTACGGGTCGAGCTGGGCGGCCTGGTCCAGGCCGACGTGGTAAGCGAGGCGCTCCCGGTCCATCGTTACGGCTTGGTCGCCGCGCACCGCCATCGTGGCGAAGTCGACCAACACCAACGCCACCGCGCAGGCGGTCACGGAAACTCCGCTGTACTGCACCCAGCGCGGCGCCAAGCCGATGCTGGTCGCCGCACCCAAGCCGATGGTGAACGGTTGGCGCGCGTCGGGCTGCTGCCCTGGGAAGTCTGCGCTGCCTTGCATGAGTCGTGCTGCTCCTAGTCGATCATGTGGAGCACCACGTCACCGTGATGGCCGTCCCGAAACTTCGAGGATTGTCAGTCGGGTGCGGTACCATCACACAAAGCCGCGGGCCGCGAGGCCCGACGTGGTGGTTCCCGAAAGGGACGGCTGGTGAGTGGTGATCCACTTCTTCACGGAGCCCTCCGCGCTTCCTGGCCAGGAAATGCACGCGGGGGGTTTCGTTCTGTCTTGGGGGAGTTATCCCGGTGGTGAGACGGTCAACTCCGGTCGATAGCTAGGCCGCCACCTCCTCGGCAAGCCCGTGCTTGGAGACCAACTTGCGGAGTCGTTCCAGTTCGGCTTCAAGTTGGCCGATCCGCTCAGGAGTGACGACACGGCCGAATGGCTTGCCTCGGAAGGTGAGGGTGACCTCGGTGCCGTTGCGAAGCGATCGGCGAACTTCGCCGGGGTTGTCGCTCAGGCGCTCGCTGCTGATCGTGGTCATTGCGACTCCTGTGACTCCTGTGGCTCAAGTTGATCTGTGGTGCGGCCACCCTACCTGAACTCCGGAGTTCACCGCCCGTCGGTGGCTCGGCGTGTCGCAAACTCAGGTGGTTTACGGAAAACGATCGTTTGCTGTTTCAGTGTGTGGCCAAGACGAGCCTCGCTGGGATGAGCGCGTGCTCGGCGGGGCACACTTGGCGCGGTGCCCGATACCCGCATGACGCTGGACAACTTCGAGAAGATAGCCGAACGCTCCCGCGACCGGTTCCGGCTGGAGACCCTGCCTACCTACCTGGTGCCGCAGGAGGTCGACGAGTTCGCGAGGTGGAAGGCAGGGGACCGCACGCTGCGCACTGGTACGGACTGGCACCACAACATCCGCAATACAACTGCCGCCGGTGCCCGCTGGTCCCGAGTGCGGATCCTGGACTACCCGCTCACCGAGTACAGCCGGTTCGAGCTGCACGGCTATCAGGGCAACGCCATGTTCGGGGAGCACATCAACGTGGCCGATCGGGCGTGGTCACTGGAGCTGGGCGGTCTGCGGATGGACTTCTGGCAGTTCGACCGCAGTGCCACTGTGCGCATGGTGTATGACGCAGCTGGGCACTTCCTGTGCCCCGAGTTGGTCGATGACCCAGACGAGGTTGCTCACTTACGTGCGGTCCGGGCGATCGCCGAGCATCATGCGGTGCCGCTCACCGAGTTCCTGACCAACTACGAGCCCGGTCTGATCGCGTGACCACCCGCCCGATTGGGGGCCGTTTCCGAATACCCGGCCGTCTGACTCTTGAATAAAACCGGTCGGCGGTTCACACTCGGCGGCACAGAGCGCTCAGCCAGGCGAGAGGGGAACCACCCGATGCTTACGCTCCTGCGTGCCGCGTGCGGCAGCGGTCGAGACTGCCCCAACGTCAACCGTGCCGAGTCTGGCACCTACGCCGGCAGCTACGTCGTGGTTGGCTACACCACCGATCTGCCAGTCACCGTCCTGGTGCCCGCAGCCCTGCTTCCAGAATGGGACTGCCCAGCCCGCCGCGCTGGGGACCTGATCCGTGTGACTGGCTTGCCCGTGACTGACGCCGCGGCGCTTGCCGAGTTGGATATGGACGAGGGTGAGAGCGCCGTGATGGTGCACCCGGCCGACGTCCCGGCCCTGGCAGGGGTGCTGGTCTGATGTCCGGCACCTTCAACGACCGACTGTCAGTGCAGCAGGTCGGCGAGTACATCGACTCCCGGTTCACCAGTGACCTGTTTCGGCTGGAGACCCGCGACGTGCTGGACGTCCCCGGCGACAACGGCTTGGTGCGTGACTACATCGAGGGCCAGCAGATGCCCGAACACCCGTGGGCTGACGTGGTACGTCGCGAGGTCGCGGACGGCAAAATCACCCGTCGGGTGCTGGCCCTAACCGAGCCCCTGACTGACTACCGGCGCATGTCGATCGAATGGCAGTACCTGCGCAACGTCGCCGCTGGCGAACGTTGCCGCCTGATCAACCGTGCCGACCCGGCAGCGACCGCCGTGGGCGAGCTCGACTTCTGGATGATCGAGTACGAGCACGTGCTGGTGATGCACTACGACGAGGCTGGCCGCTTCACCGGCGCGTCCCCGGTCACCAATCCCGACGAGATCCGGCAATGGCAGGATCGGGCCCGGCTGGCCTGGGGCTTGGGCGTCGACCTCGCAACCTGGTGGGACCAGCATCCGCAGTACCGGCGCGACGACGGTTCCACCCACCACGTCCCCACACCACGGAGCCACGATGACTCGCAGAGCGACCGAACCGACGACACCGCTCGGCAAGGCACTGCGCGCGCTTCGTAGCGACTCCGGGCTAACCGGCAAGGAAGCCGCGGCCGCAGCCGACATCTCCCAGTCGATGCTGTCCCGCTACGAGATCGGTGAGCAGGTCCCAACCCCGCACACGATCCGCAACCTGTGCCGCGTCTACCGGGCGCCGGCAGACGAACGGCGGCAACTGCTCGCGCTCGCGACCGCTACCACTGAAGGCAGCGTTGACGCGGCCGCCGTGCGCAAGCGCGGCGGCTGGCAGATGCAGGAGCGGGTGTCACGCGCCGAGCAGGCAGCGGAGACCATCACCACCTGGTGCCCGTCCTGGGTCGACGGCCTTACCCAGACTGCGGACTACGCGCGCGCACTGTTCGGCGACGACTACCTCGACCCCAGCGACGTCGACCGCGCGGTCGCGGCCCGAGTCGAGCGCCAGGAACTGTTGCGACAGTCTGGGCGTCGATTCCGCATTGCGCACACCGAGGGCGCACTGATGTGGTGCATGGGTTCTGCCTCCGTCATGGTCGACCAGCTCGACCGGCTGATCGAGCTGTCGCACCTGCCGGATGTGTCGCTCGGCGTGGTGCCATTCGGAACAGCGGCCACAGTCCCGCCCATGCACCAGTTCACGATTTTCGACAAGTCGTCTGTCCACTTCGGAACCGGGCACCGGACCGAGTTCGTCGCCGATCATCGGCATGTCTCCCGGTACCTCGACTACTGGACCGAGTTCGAGCCGCTGATCAGATGGGGTGACGAGGCGCGCGACGTGTTCGCGCGGGTCAGGGGCTGGTATGCGACGCGATGACCCCTCGCCCTTTTTTCGGCACTTGAATACCCGCAAGAACGTACCAAGGGTATTCAAGTAGCGAGATCTAGCAGACCGCCTGACGGCTCTGCTCGTTCATTGACAACTCCACAGTGGAAACGGTGCACAGCACGACAGCGGGGTGGCGACCAGCTAATCCTGGTCGCCACCCCGCTGCTCAGATGTATAACGCCCTACACGGCTCCGCCCTGGTTCACGGACGTTTACGCAGCTCGGTGAGTTGTTCTAGGTAGGCCCGTGTGGGTGCGGCGTCGGGTGCGGTTCGGGTGATCGCGGTGGTGAGGTCCTGGGCGACCATCAGCAGCGATGGGATGGAGCGGCGGTCGGCGGCCAGTGCGCGTAGTCCGTACTCGGCGGCGCCGTCGATGTCGCCCTGGCGGGCGGCGACGGTGCCGAGGGTGACGCGGGCTTCGGCGTTGCGCATCACTGAGTGTTCGGTGCCGTCCCAGGAGGTGCCGGCGGCGAGGACTTCGCGTGCGAGCTGCTCGGCGGCGGCGTCGTCACCGGCGATGCGGTGGACGTCCATCCGGTAGAAGTCGTATTTTGCCGGGTCGACGACGAAGTGGTGGTTGAGGTTGGTCGGGTACGGCATCGGCTCCAGCACCCGGCGGCCGCGCTCGAGGGCGCGGCGTGCCTCGTCGGCGCGGGCCATCCGGACCAGCGCTTTGGCTTCCTGCCCGGCCAGCTGTACGGCGACGCTGGAGTGCCCGGCGACCGCGGTTCCGGCCTCGGCGGCGGTGAGCACACCGCGGTAGTTGCCGCTGGTGAGGGCCTGCCAGGCCTCGATTTCGTAGGCCCAGCCCTGGATTTCGGCGTGGCCGGCCTCGTGACCGAGGCTCAGCGCGTGGGAGCGGGTCACGCTGGCCGAGGCGGCGTCACCGCTGTCGTATTGCACGCATGCGACCAGCAGCGCCAGCCACCCAGCCTGCACCTGGACTTCCTGTCGCTGCGCGAGCGTCATCGGCTGACGGATCAGCTGCACCAGGCGGCCGAGCCAGGCGCGGCCTTCGGTGAGCAGCTGCCCGGCCGGGACGTACGGATACTCCGAGCACAGTCGGTCCACGGTGATGGCGATGCCGTGCAGGCTGGCGTCGTCGACGCTGGAGGCCTGCAGTTGCTGGAGCAGCTCGCTGACGTCGCCGGACGGCGGCGCGAGCACCGGCCGCGCCGGCGGGAACAGCGCGCCGGGCACCGACTCGAACAGCGTGGCCAGATAGCGCATGTTGTCCGGGCGGATGCCGCCACCGGCCTCCCAGCGCTTCCACGAGCGCAGCAGACTTTCCGGATCGGCCAGCTCGGTGTCGTGATGGGCGCGGGTGCTCGCCCGTAGCTGCGCGACGGCGTCGGCCTGCGACCACCCGCGACGCTCACGTTCGCGGCGGATCCGCTCGCCCCACTCGATCCGGCCCAGTTCGCTCATGTCTTCATCATCCAGGTGCGCGTGGCTCATGCCGTCCACGTTGCTGCACCAGACCCTATTTCCGCAGGTGACAGCGTGGTGACACCGGAGTGTCCCCATCTTGACACTGCCGAGCACCCCCAGGCCCGACGCAACATCAACACCATCGGGTCCTTGACAAATTCACAGTGGAAACAGGCGCATAAAAGGGGTGGTGACCAGCGAATCAGCTGGTCACCACCCCAGTGGTGGATGATCTCGGCGGCTAGGTCCCGCGCGAGATGGCGGTCTGGATGGCCTGCGCTGCTTCGGCCGGGCACATGAGGCTGGTGTCGAGTGTCAACTGCACGGCGTCGTCGACGAGCTTGGCGGTCTGGTCGTAGGCGGCTATCCGGGCCGCGACATCACCAGTGCCGCGACGACGGGCACGGTCCTCGCAGATATCCCGGCCTGCCCACAGCTGCACCACGGTCCAGTGCTGGCTCGGCACCGCGGTGACGGCCTGGACGGCGGCGACGGATCCGAGATGCACGACGGGCACCAGGTCCTCGTCAGCGAACCGGGTCAGCGTGGAGGCCGAAATGGCGTACCGGGCGTCGTAACGCTCCCAGGCAAATACGAAGTCGCCAGCGGCCGCGCGCTCGGCGAACTCGTTGCAGGTGACCATCACGTAGCCCGTAGAACGTCCCGGTCCGGCTTTGATGACGGGAAACAGGGCGAACCGGCCATCGAGCGCGGTGAGCGCGTCGGTGATCGTGGACTTCCCGACTGCGGGCGGACCGTAGAGCACGAGCCCGGCCGGGACGGCGGCGGTCACTGAGTGACCTTGGTGAGCAGCGTGTCGGCCTGCCGCTGCAGCGGCGGTGCCCCGGCTGAGTTGTCGATGACGAAGTGGTCGATCGCCGGTCGGAAGTTGAGATCGAGCGAACCGACCCACGTCGCCCAGTCGGCGAGCTTGCTCGCGTCCCGCGCGGCGCCGCGCTTGCGGATGTAGCTGAGCATGGTGTCAACATCGCAGGCTACCCACACGAAGTGGGCAGTGCCGCCATGACTGGCGACGAGAGATCGGGTGCGCTCACACCAGGCCGGATCGCCGAACTCGGTGACGAACGGCGCGGTCACGATGCACGACGTGCCGCACTCCAGGTTCTCCTCCAGCCCCATCATCAACGCGTCGTACTCGGCCGGCCGGATCACCGTGCGATAGATGTCGGACTCCCGGTCATTCGCGGACAGGCCGATCGTGGTCAGCGCCGCCTCGACCACGGCTCTGGTCGTGGAGTCCTTATCGAGCATCGGCCAGTGCGTGCGGCGGGCGACGATGCGACCCAGCTCGGTCTTGCCGCTTCCGGCGTAGCCGCCGACAAACAGCACCACAGGCCTGGGACTGGTCTCCTCATCTGCGTCGGTCGGGTAGTTCACTACCCGACCGGACCTGGCTGTGCTGAGCACGATCCCCTCGTCAACCAGCCGTCCGATCGCCCTGCTGATGGTGCTTGCCGAGGCGCCGTACTCCTTCGCCAGCGACTTCGTCGGCGGCAACAGCCGGCCGTGCGGCAACCGGCCGGACTCGATCTCAACGCGGATCTGCCGCGCGAGCCGCTCATCAGCAGTGATCGGTGGTCGCTGGGTCACAGGCATCTCCCAAGAGTCAGATCGAGTCAGGTTGGGTCAGACGGTAACAAGCGGCACCCATACAAGGGCAGGACGCGCGCCACATTCCCCGTTAAGGGGTGATTGAGCGGCTTTTCGACCTGAATCTAAGAGTAACCATTGACACTGTTTGAACCAGCTGGTTACTGTCTGACTCAGCCAAGGTGAAGCCGGTCCGATCCCGACCTCGCCACACAGCCCCCGGTCTGCACCGGTGCGGCACTTGGTCTCGCCGCGAGGCGACGCCAGGTGCGGGGCGAGGCTCCGCCGCCGAGCGTTTCGGTGAATCGCAGAGAACTACACAGCGAGCTATGAGCACCTGGCTGGCCTGACGTCCCGCTCACGAACTGGTGATGGACGTGCTCTGAAAGGCCGGCCCCGCCTTACCCCAAGGCTTCGCCACTGCTTGGTCGTCACGTCCGCTCCTCCCCCCTTGCGGACCTCGACTGGCGTGGCCTTCCGCAGACACCTGTTTCGCGTGGTGTTTGCCGGTCGCCCTCACTTCGTCCCGCCGTCCCGTCGCGCCAGCGCATGGCGCGGCGAGCAGCCGGAGTGAGGGTGTGCCGGGGAACCACCACCCAACCGCCCGTCCCCGATGACCTGGCCCATCGGGGGCGGGCCCACCTCACTCGCCGTTCATACGGAAGGGAGCAGCACGGCATGATCACCACCACCACTGACCACTTCGAGGTCTACGGCGACGCCACCTTTGTCGCCGCGGCCGACCGCTTCGATGACGTGCTCGCCGAGCCCGTCGAACGCAACCGCGCGCTGATGGCGCTGCTGACGCCCTCGGCGATCACCATCCCGCCTGCGGACCTGCCCGCGGCCGACCTGCCCGAGTACGAGCCCACCCTCACCGACCTGAGGGCGATCGAGACATTCGATCACGCCAAGGTCGATGACTGGATCGCCTCGGCGGTCACGCTGGCGGCCTACGAGCACCGCCACCAGGAGCTGCTGCGGGTGCGCGCCGGACTTCCTCCGATGGCCCTGATCGAGGACGACGATGACGAGGACCTGGAGCGTGCGGCATGAGCGACTGGCGACACGACGCGGCCTGCCGCGAGGAAGAGCCGGAGCAGTTCTTCCCGGTCGGCAAGACCGGCCCTGCTCTCGCCGCCGAGGCAGCGGCCAAGGCCATCTGCCACCGCTGCACGGTGGCGTCCGACTGCCTGGCCTGGGCACTGGCCACCGGCCAGGACGCCGGCGTCTGGGGCGGCATGTCCGAGGACGAGCGCCGCGCGTTGAAGCGGCGGCGTACTCACCTCGGAACGGCGGTGAGGGCGTGATGACCACCGCCACCCTGCATCTGAAAGGATTCGACCTCGAACCGGCCTGGCCGCTCCCGTACCAAGCCGCGAGCCTCGAAGCCGAGATCGCCGCCACCCACGTCTACAAGGACGCGGCCGAGCGCGATCGAGACGCGGGCGATTTCCGCGCATGCCATCGAATCTGGGCCCTCGACATTCACCTCGTCGAGCTGCGCCACCAGCTCGACGAGGTGAATGACCGCCTCCAGAACGACCAGCACAGTCACTGACCTGGTGCTCCGGCACCGGGGAAGCACACGCGGACGACGCCGGGGTCTCCCCCCAACCCCGGTGTTCGCGTGTGTTTCCCAGGCCACCGGATCGTCCGATCGCCGCAGCCGAGAAGATCTCGGCCATCTCCTCATCGCATCGCCCACCGCTGCCCCTGGAAGGAGGCCCATCGTGGACGCCATCGGCGCGCACGCCCCCGAGCCCGACGACCGCTCGAAGTTCGACTCGATCGTGGCCAACCTCAAGATCGTGGCCGACCTCGATACCGACGAGCCCGGGATCGAGCAGGCCGACACCGTCGGATCGGAGCCGGGGAACGAGACCGCCCCGGCCGCGCCGGAGACACCCCAGGCCCCGCCGCCCGCTCCCGCGCCGAAGGCAGACCGGGAGCGGGCGGCGGCCCCCAGCCCGGTTCCGCCTCCGCCGGCCACCGCGCCTGCCCCGGTCCCGGCGGTCGAGCCGGTTCCGCTGGCTCCACTGCCGCAGCCGGTGAAGCCGGAACGTCCTGAACTGGTCAAGCCGGACGAGCCGGATCCGCCCCAACTCGGCGCGGCCAAGAACACCGGCCACTATGCCTCGCTCACCGGCTACATCATGTCGGTCGGCGTCGGCGCGTTCGGGCAGATCATGTTCCTCGGGACCTGGCTGGCGAACATGCTGCCGGCGCCGGGCAACTGGATCGCCGCGGCGATCGGCGCGGCCTTCGCCGAGATCGGCATGATCGGCGCGGGCAACTCCTCACTGACGAAGCGAGCAGACGGTGGTCGCTGGAAGCTGCTGTTCGCCGTCGCCTGCTTCGTCTGCGCCGGCGCGGTCACCATGCAGGTGGCGCACTGGCTGCCCAAGGGCTTCGGCGTGGCGCTGGTCTTCGGTCTCGCCTCGTTCGTCGGGTTCCTGATTCACATGACGATCGAGCACAGCAAGATCCGCGACCACGAAGACCGCATGGCCAAGTACGACAAGGCGATGGAGGCGTTCCGGGCCGAGGAACAGGCCCGCTACGAACAGGATCTGGCGGCCTACGAAGCCGCGGTCGCCGAGCAGCAGCGGCAGCGGCGCCAGATCGAGCAAGCCGCGAAGAAGTCCGCCGAGCCCGCCGAGCCGCCCCAACCGGTCGCGAAACCCCCGGCCAAGCCAACCGGTGGCCGAGCCACCAAGGCCGACGCCTTGCGCATCGGGGTCCAGCACAAAGCCAAGACCCCGGCCAAGCTGCGCGACGCGCTGATCGAGGCCGGATACGGACTGCCTGCGTCCTCGACCACGGTCGAGAACTGGTGCAAGGAGATCAAGGCGCAGCTCGACAACGTCCACTGATCCGCCCATATTCACAGCGCCCCGACCCTGAAGAGGGCCGGGGCGCTGTGGGAGTTGGACGGCTCACCTGAGCCACGACATCAGCTGAAGCGGCTCTCGCTCATGTTCCAGCCGTAGGTCGAGCGGGACTGCGCGATCGGGGCCCGTCCCCGGTTCTGGTGCCACACCTCGAGTACGTAGTCGGCCAGGAACGGCATGTCGCGCAGGTCGTCGTAGACCCGTGACTGCTCGGCCGCGCACGCCAGCGGCACGAAGTGCCGGCCACAGAGCTTCTCGAACTCCTCGTTGTCATCGAGGTCGAAGAACTCGATCACCGGCCCCGGATCGTGCAGCAGCCGCCGCCCGTCGAGGCGGGCGATCTGGAGTTCGTAGCGGTCACGACGTCCCATGCCACCGCTCCTTTCCCTGTGTTCTGGCAGCTCAACGGTACCCGTAACCACCGACCACGAAGGAGGAAATCGATCGTGACCACCCCGGTGTCGCTCCCGCAGGCGCCGAAACAACGGCGCCGTGTCCGGGTCGCGCTCGCCACGCTGCGCCGGGTCCGCGGCCAGCGTGAACGGTTCGCCACCGAGTACGGCAAGGCCACCACCGCGCAGGAACGGTTCGCCGCCGCCAGCAACGCGCTGCGCGCCGCGGCGGCCGACGGCGAGCACCAGCCGGACCCGGACGCGGTGGCCCGCCGCCTCGACCGGATCACCGACGCGATCACGACCCTGCTCACCGAGCTGCACGAGACCCAAGAGAGCCAGGCCACCAAGACCCTCCGCGCGGACGAGCGGCGGATCGAACGCAACGAAAGGAGAAGCCGTGATCGAACCCACCCCCACCCCGCACACCCAGACGCCGGCGCCACAGGCCCACCGGCCTGACCTGCGCCTGGTGCCGACATCGGTGCCGCCGGAGACCGACACCGAGATCACCGGCCCCATCCCGGTCATCGTCGACGAACCCGCCGCGGCTCCGGCCGTCGACGTCGACCGGCCCGGCGTCGACGGCCAGGCGGCCACCGCACCGCCCGCGGTGACCCCGCAGGCCCCGCTCGACATCCGGCTGCTGGACACGCTCACCCAGTTCCTCCAGGCCCGGCCCCGATGGTCGGAACGCGCGCCCTCCACGGCCGAGACCTGGGAGTACTCGATGAGCGGTGACTGGACGGCCGAGGAGAAGTCGCTCAAGCGGGTGCTGCACGGCCTCTGCGTTCTGGCCGCCTTCGCCCTGACCTACCCGATCGAGTGGGCGATCCAGATCGCCCGGCAGAAGCCGATCGGGTTCCTGCTCGTCCTCGCCGTGCTCATCCTGCTCGGCAAAGTCCTCTAACCCACCGTCCCGAAAGGACACGTCATGAGTCTCAACTGGTTCATTCCCACGACCATCATCCACCTCGGAGCGATCTTGCTGCTGCTCGGCATCGTCCTGGTCTTCCTGGACGTGCCGGGCAAAGGCGTTCCCTGGGACAAGGTCGGCGCCGGATTCGCCGTCGTCGGCGGTTTCGGCGTCGGCGGCGGGGCCGCCGGATGGCTCGGCCGCACCCTCTTCTCGACCAGCGGCAGCATGCTGACCGCCACGCAGCAACTCACCACCCAGGCGGTCGGGGTCGGCGTCGTCGGCGTGGTCCTCGTCGGGCTGTGCCTGTGGGCCTACGCCCGGCTGCGCGGCAAGGGCATCGCCGCCAAGACGAAGTTCAAGTCCCTGATCGTGGTCTTCGTACTCGCCATCGCCGGCACCACGCTCTCCCTCGTGCCGAAGCTCCACGGCTGGGCCAACGACGCCACCGGCTGGGCCGGGAACGCCGTCATCACCGCGATCCGGTGACGCCCCAGCATCCCGGCAGGGACGGCGCCGAAATCCAGGAACGGCACCAGTCCTGCCGCCAACGTCGGTGGCAGGACTGGTGGGCGGGTTCGAGTCCCGCCCGGCGCACGCACGGAAACACCTACCAGACAAGGAAAGGAGTGGCGTGTGGAACCGTTTCTCATGACCTGCATGGTGATCGCGTTCTTCCTCACCAAGGGCAAAACCGACAGCGCCGCATACGCCAACGGCAAAGAACCGCCGGGAGTGACCAAGGCCCGGCTGCGCCACGACAAGGGCGGCGGTGCCCGGAGTACCTCCGGTACACCGAAAGGCCCCGGCGGGCTCCGGCTGCTGGCCGCCACGAAGTGGGCCAACGCGTGCGAGGCGGCCAAACAGCGTTCCGACCACAAGGCCGCCCGCAACCGCGCCTGGTACGAGGAGAACGCTCCGAAGCGGGACGAGGCGTGGCGGCAGAAGCAGCTGGCGAAGCTGGAGAAGAAGAAGGCTGCCAGCGATCGCTGGGCGAAAGATCGAGGCGTCCTCGACCTGAGCGAGCGTCGTGACCGTAAGGCCGAGGAAGAGGCCTGGAAGGAAAACGAGCGCCGCGACCTCGAAGCCAAACAGAAGGAGCTCGCGGAACTGGAGGCCCCCGAGAAGATCGACTCGGTTCCTCCGACAGCGCCCGACGGCAGCCCGTGGGATCCCGACAACCCCGCGAGCGTCGCGGCCTCGGACGAGGCCAAGAAGAACCCGGCCGGTGACAGCGGCAACGGCTCCACAGCGGAGCCAGCCGCCGGAGAAGCTGACAAGACCGAGAGGCCGGATGTCCCCGCGTGGGCGGGAACGTGTGCCTGGGGCCAGCTCTTCCCGGAAGCCCTGTGCGACGCCCCCGTGAAGAAGGGCAGGGCCTACTGCACGGATCACGAGATGTCGCGCGGCATCTTGCTGTGCAGGTGGAGCCGCGACTACGGCGGCCCGCAGTGCGCCACCCGGCGAGCACGGGGGCACGACTACTGCGAGATACACAAAGCGGCGGATATCGAGCGCACCACCGGCGGCGGCGATTCCCCGCCGCCCCCCGCCGAGCCGGATAGCGCCGCTGAGGCAGCCAGCGCGCCGCCGGCGTCCGCCACCGACACCAGTTCGAACGTCCCCACCGAGGAAGGAACCTCCACCGTGTACGAGCAAGCAGTGACTCGGTTAATCGCCGCGGCCGACCAGGTCGCCGAATACCGCGCCGATCTGGCGGCGTTCGCCGACACCCTGGGCGGCAAGAAGTGGGGCACCGAGGTGACCGGCCCGATCCAGGACATGGACGGCCAGCTGACCGCCCTCGAGGGCGAGTACCGCGACCTCGCCGCCCAGATGAAGTCCCAGGGCGATCAGGGCGCCGCCGCCCACGAACAGGCCCCCTGGGTGCCCGCCGACGACTCGATCCTCGTCTGAGAAGAACGGAGAAACATCGCATGTCGAACATCAACGGCGACGCCAGCACCGACGCCATGGCCGCCGCCCTCAAGGACGCCGCCACCGACCTGGAGACCTTGGCCAACGACAACCTCAAGCTCCAGCACGAGTTCGAGGGCGAGCGCTGGGCCGGGCTGGACGTCCTGTCCGGCGCCGCGACCCGGATCAACACCATCGGCGACAGCCTCGTCGACGTGGCCGACAAGATCGGTGTCGGCGGCCAGATCGTGCGCGATGCCCGCCTGAACAACGACATGATCACCCACGCCAGCAAGGAATCGCTCGGCCAGGCCTGACCGGCTGCTGCCGTCCGGGTCCTGATCAGCCCCCGCCCACATCTTCCCCGGTGGGCGGGGGCTGATCTTTTCCCCGATGCCAGCACCCGACACGCCGCCGACCCCAAGGAAGGACACGACGTGCCCACCAACACCGTCACCCGCAAGACCCGATTCACCAGCAACGACAAGGGAAAGAACACCGTCACCCGCAAGACCCGGTTCCAGAAGCCCGCGAACAAGACCGCCAAGACCACGGTGTCCGATGCCGAACTCGGCACCGCGATCGCGCAGTCCTTGGACGACGCGGTGAGCCAGGCACAGCGCAGGAACCGCACGAAGGGACGCCGCTGGGTCACCGACCAGCACGTCGCGGTCGCTGACAAGATCGGCGGCCGCCGGGGCGCGACAGGCGGCAAGAACGACGTCCCCATCGCGACCGGCCCGTACGAGCTGGAGCGGCGCTGGATGATCCGCGACCGCAACCGCCGGCGCCGCTACCCCTGGGTGCCCGGTCTCGGCGCCATCATCTGGGGTCTGCTGGCCACCTTGATCGCGCAGTTCTTCGCCTGGACCACCAGCGTTCCTGCCGAGGCCGTCGCCGGAGTCCTGGCCGTCGTCCCGCTCACCATGGGCGTCGTCCTGGCGGTGAAGCACCGCCAGGACGGGTGGGCACCCGAACTCGCCGCGGCCGGGCTCGGCGCGGCCGCGATCGTCTTCTGGATCGGCGTGGCCGGGCTGTCCTGGCTGACCGTCCTGATCGTCGTGGTCGCCACGATCATCGGCGGCACCCGCTGGTGGAAGGCCAACCCGATCGGGCCCGGCGTGCCCCGCCTGGAGCCGCCACGGCCGGAGCCCGAACCCGAGCCAGAGCCGGAACCGAAAGCGTCGGTCCCGTCACCGGAGACCGACCCGCTCTGCATCGCCTGGAACGACAACAACGCCTCCGGCGAAGGAAAAGCGAAGGGGTCACGCCTTACCAACCGCCGTGACGACGAGTTCACCGTCACCTACGACGTCGAGCTCAAAAAGGGTGTCCAGTCGCTGAAGAACCTCCTCGCCAACCGCGAGGAACTCGCCGGCGGGCTCGGCGAGGACACCGAGCGCGTTCTGTTCAAGCGGGCACCGCGCGGATCGGGCGCCAACAAGGCCGTGCTGACCATCATCACCAAGGACCCGGTCGCCGAAACCCGCTTCTACACCGGCCCTTGCGTCGAGGACGGCGTGATCAAGAACGTCGCGCGGTTCATCGACGGCTCCGGCGAGATCGACATCGTCATGTGGGACGACGGTGGCATGGTCTGCACGATGGTCGTCGGGTCCACCGGCGGTGGCAAGTCCGGAGCGGCCAATGTGCTCACCACCGGAGCGATGTCGACCGGCGTGATGAACTTGCTCTACGCCGACCCCAAGGGCAACTCCTCGACCGCGCTCGCCGAACGAGCCCGCGTCGCGGTCATCGGCAAGCAGAACGTGCTCAAACTGCCGTACCTGATCACCGCGATCCTCGCCGCCCGTGCCCAGCTGGCCGCCGACCTCGGCGCAGACCAGATCTTCCCCAGCGCCGAGATCCCCGGCTGGCAGTTCCTGCACGACGAGTACTCGCTGATCGCCAACGATCCGCTGGCCCAGCGAGTGTGGACCGAGACGGTCAACATCGTGCGCGCCTACGGGATCTGGGCCGTCGCGCTCAACCAGTCCCAGGGCCAGCCCCAGTGGGGCAACGACCACGCTCGCTCGGCGTTCGCCAGCCAGGTGGTCGCGTTCCGGGTCAACTCCAAGTCCGGCTCCGACCTGGTTCCGGGCCTGAACTTCGACCCGAACGAGCTGCCGGTCGACGACAAGGGCCGGCCGGTGCCGGGCATGGCCGTCCACGCCCACTACGACACCCCGACCCGCTGGGACTTCCTGCCCTCCAGGGCGAACGCGGAGCGCATGGCGGCCAAGGGTGAGCCCGCTCCGCCCTACACCACCGAGGAGGCCTTCGACGCGTTCTTCAACCAGCCGGAACCGCATTGGATGGACGTTCTGGCGATCCAGTCAGTGCTCGGCCCGGCGATCAACGGCCGTTGGCAGGTCGGTGGCCGCGGCTCGACCCACGAGTTCCCCGAGACGTTCGAGGGACTCAGCTCGGTCAAGACGGCGGCCCCGGCCGCTCAGCCGAAGAAGGGCCGGTGGGGCCAGCGCGGCGCCACCAAATCGGCCACGGGCGGCCAGCTGACCCCGGCACAAGCCGAGGTGCTGGCCATCGTCCGGGGCGGCACCGCCAAGGCCGGCGACATCGTCGAGGCCGCGAAGGCTGGCCGCTCCAGCGTCTACGACGCACTGGACACGCTCAGCAGCCTCGGCCTGATCTGCAAGACCAAGGGCGGCGTGTACGAGCCGGTCACCACGGACGCCTGACCGTCCGGGTTCCCCACCAGCCATCCCACGCACGGGCTGGTGGGGTTCCCGATCAGCCAGGCCAGCACGACCAAACCGTTGCTACGTAAGAAGGCACGAGGAGCTCGGCATGGCACGCAAACGCCGTGACAACACCACCGCCGCCGCGATCAAAGTCGGCGACCTGATCGAACCCGACAACAACGGCTTCCGCGCCACCGTGACCAGAAAAGAGGACAACCCGAACCCGAACATTACGGAGCCCCACGTGGCCCTCCACTGGGCCTACCCGGCCGACGACTTCTCCGTCAACGCGAACTTCCGCGGCACCACCAGCGGCAGGTACTTCCGCCTTGGGGACCCGATCACCCGCTGGCTCGACAGCGGCCGAACAGCCACCAGCCTCGCGGAAGCCAAAGAGAAGAAGACCGAGATCCCCGTCGGCATCGCGGGCGTGGACTACCGGCAGGCGGTGACCCGGTTGATCGCGGCGGCCGACCAGGTCGCGGAGTACCGCGCCGATCTGGCGGCGTTCGCCGACACCCTGGGCGGCAAGAAGTGGGGCGTCGAGGTGACCGGCTCGATCCAGGACATGGACGGGCAGCTGACCGCTCTCGAGGGCGACTATCGCGACCTCGCCGCCCAGATGAAGTCCCAGGGCGACCAGGGTGCGGCCGCGCACGAGCAAGCGCCCTGGGTCCCCGACGACGACTCCATCCTGGCTTAACCCATTCGCCAGCACATCCGCGAAGGAGAAGTGCATGACCCGCAAGCCGACCCGCCGCGGCATCCGCCGGCGCGCCACCCGCCACCGCAGCGGCGGCACTGTCTACCAAAACGACGCCAGCCTCGACCGTGCCGCCGACCGAGACCCCGACCAGAGCTGGTTCTGGACACCGCATTGGCAAGCCGGAGAACGTCGCGCCACCCAGGAAATCGCCGCCGACGATCTCTCAACGCACTCTTCGATCGACGCCTTCTTAGATTCGATCGACACCAACGAGCGCTGACCAGCACCCACCTGTCTCTCGATGGGCGGGCTTCCCCAGGACCTGGGGAGGCCCGCCCATCGCCGTTTCTGTGCTCAACCCAAGTGATCGGAGGGAAGTCCTTGCTCGAAGCGTTCCAGCAGCTCGACCCCACCACGCGGTTTTTCGTCGTCCTCACGTTGTTCGCGGGCCTGTACCTGCTGTCCGGCTTCCTCTACCCCTACACCGCCTGCCCGGTCTGCAAAGGACAGAGGAACTACTCGCCCTCCGGCAAGAACTGGGGTGAGTGCGGGCGATGCGGCGGATCCGGCAAGAAAGTCCGGCTGATCTCCTGCCTGCTCGGCCGCGGCAAGGCCAAATGAGCCGCTACTGACACCACCACCTCACCAAACACCACCAACCAGAACGGGTTTCTCCATGCACACCAACGACTTCACTTCCACCACCACTGTCACCGACGACGTCCAGCAGCCCACGGCTCAGCCGACCGGGAAACCCGGCTGGCCTGCCTGGGCTGTGAAGGCACTGGCTCGGCTGACGAAAACTCGTGCGGACGTTCAGCGTTTCGTCACGGCAGACCCCTCGGGAGCCGCGTCGCTCGTCGGGACCGCCATCGGCGTCGTGCTGACCGCCGTGCTTGTGTTCAGCGCACTGGGCAACGTGCTGAAGTGGCTGACGTCCGGGCACGTCGTGCACGACGTCGCCACGCAGCTGCCCGCCGTCCATATCGTCACCGACCCGATCGGACACTGGCTGGCCGTGCACACCGCCGATTTGCCGCTCACCGCGCCGATCGCAGCCTGGGCCTGGGGCATGACCGGGTTCGTGCTGTTCTTCGCCGCCTGCTGGCGCCACCTCGGTGCCCAGCTGCTGTGGTCGGTCTACGGGGCTGCCACCGCGGCGATGGCGTGGTCAGGCACCGCCATCGCCGCCCACCGGCCAGTGGTCGTCGGCCTGCTCGCGATCGCCTGGAGCGTGCTGTCGCTGCTGGCGTTGCGCGGCCGCCGTCGGCCGCAGCGACAGCACGCTCGCATGGCGCTGACTCGCTGACCGATCCGGCCGACCTTCCAGCACCCGGCCCGGCTGGCCAGGACGGTCCGGGTGCTGGCGGAGCCGACCGGCTCGCTGCATTCGCCACTTCGACGAACGGGAATTCCCATGCACACCAACCTGCCCGCGAGGCTGCGCCTGACGGCCAGCCCCGCTGCACGGTCCGGCATCGCCAACGCCGCGCTCACCCTCGCCACGACCGGCCTCACGCTGGCTGTCGCCAGCCTCCGCCGCCGCCGGCGGCTCGCCCGCCTGGTCGAGGAGCGTACGGAAGCCGAGCAGCGCGCCTACGAACACTTCGTGCGCGCCTTCGGGACCGCCAGCGAGCTCAGCGACACGCAACTCGCGGCGCTGACCACCTACCTGTCCAGCCGCGCGGATCGGTACGTCCCGACCGTGGTGGCCGAGCTGCTGCGTGGCCGCGCCTGGAACTGGCGCGACGAAAACGACGACCTGGACGAAGAACAGCCCCGTGTCCAGTACGTCACCGCGGTCGTCGACGGCCTGGACGACGGCCAGCCGTACGCGGCCGACATCGCCGCGGTGACGACGCCGATCACGGAAATCCCGTGGGGCATCCGGACCTGCCAGCGGGAGGCGACCGCCCGTGGCTGAGAAGACCGTCTCCGTCCTGCCCGAAGCACACCTGCTCAAGACCTGCCCGCCCTGCGTCGACGGCGGCGGCTACGGCGACGCCACTCAAGGCACCTGGTACCGCTGCCCATGTTGCCGATGCAGCTGGACCCCGAACCCGAACGGCAAGGTCGCCACCTCCCGGCTCGGGAACTGGTGGCAACGCGTGAAGGTGCACCGGACATCCCCCGCACGAGCTCTGCCCGGTCGCCGCCAGGCGCCGCGGTACTGACCCGGTCGCACTTCCAGCACCCGGCCCGACCACGACGGCCCGGGTGCTGGCGGAGCCGACCGGCTCACCTGCATTCGCCACTGACCACAAAGGACCACCATCGTGACCGCACACGCCGAAATCCGATCGTTCGGCTACCTCCACAATCCGCCTCCGCCGTCCACCATCACAGTCGACCTGCGCGAATGCCTGCGTGATCCGCACGTCGACCCCGCGCTGCGCGAACTCACCGGCTTCGAGGAACCCGTCCGGTTCGCCGTGCTGAACACCCGCGGCGCCACCGGCCTGATCGCGCACCTGGCCATGACCGTCGTCGGCCTGCTCGAACTGGAGATCCCGGTCTCGCTGTCCGTCGGTTGTGCAGGTGGGAAACATCGTGCAGTTGTTGTCTCCCAGGAGGTTGCCGCTCGTCTGCGCCTCACGGGCTGGTCGGTTGACCTGCAGCACCGCGACGTCCATCGCCCGGTCGTGGACCGCCGTCCCAGCGTGCCCGTCACCGGGGAGGTGTGCCCATGACAACCGCGACCAGGCCGCTCGTCGTCTGCCTGTGCGGCTCCACCCGCTTCATGGCCAAGATGGCCGAGGCCAACCTGCAACTCACCGCGGCCGGGTGCATCGTCCTCGCGCCCGGGTGCGACCTGAAACAGCCGCATCCGTTGTGGGACAACGACACCAAGCTCGCCGCGCTGAAGTCCCGGCTCGACGCGCTGCACCGCGCGAAGATCGAGTGGGCCGACGAAGTGGTCATCGTGACCGACCACAGCGGCTACATTGGCGCCTCGACCCAGGCCGAGCTCGCCTACGCCGAGCAGCTCGGCAAGCCGGTGCGGCGGTGGTCGCGATGATGGGCCGTACCCACGCCGCCACCGGTGTACTGGCCGGGCTGCTGCTCGGCCCCGCGATCGGGCTGCAGGGCCTGGCCGAGGTCGGCCCGTTCGCCGCGACCTGCGCCGGATACGCACTGCTGCCCGACCTGGACCATCCCAGCAGCACGATCACCCGCAAACTCGGCCCGATCACCCGCATGCTCTCGGTCGGCCTGCGGCGGATGTCCGCCGCTCTGTACCGGGCCACCAAAGGCCCCCGGGACGAACGATGCGACGGCACCCACCGGCACGCCACCCACACCGTGCTGTTCGCCGTCGCGGCCGGCGCCACCTGCTGGGCGACCACCACGGCCTGGGGCGGCTGGGCGGTCCTCGCCTGGCTCGCCTTCGGGCTGCTGCTGGCCCACGACCGGCTCGGCAAGCTCATGCTGCTCCCGGTCGGCATCGCCGCGGTCAGCTGGATCGCCCAGGTCGACGTCCCCGCCGGATTCGGCCCGGCCGCGCTCGTCGCCCTCGAGGAGTCCGCGGGCTGGCTCGGCATCGCCGTCGCGGCCGGGGCCATCACCCACTGCCTCGGCGACGCGCTCACCGAGTCCGGCTGCCCGTTCCTGTTCCCGCTCCCGATCGCCGGTGAGACCTGGTACGAGCTTCGGCCTCCGAGGTTGCTGCGCTTCCACACCGGCAAGCGGGTCGAGAACTGGCTGGTGTTCCCGCTCGTCGTGCTCGGCTGCGTCGCCGCCATCCCCGGCGTCTGGCCCTACCTCGCCGAGATTGTCCACGGTCCCAGCGCCGTTGCAGCGGGAGCGGTCCGGTGAGCCGGCACCTGGCCGAGCTGGCCACCCCGCTCACCGCCGGACTGCCCAACCAGGTGCGGGACCTGATCGCCGAAGACCTGACCGTCGTCGTCATCGCCATGCGCGAGCAGGCGAACCTCTGGCGGGCCGCTGGCTCGCCCGGTCTGGAAACCGCGATCGTCTCGTTCGTCGACTTCGCCGAGCGCATCCAGCAGCGCGCCCACGCCTACCGGCCCGAATGGTCAGAAGGAGGAACATGTATCAGCAGGCAGTAACCCACTTGATCGCGGCGGCCGACCAGGTCGCCGAGTACCGGGCGGACCTGGCGGCGTTCGCCGACATCCTGGGCGGCAAGAAGTGGGGTGCCGAGGTGACCGGCCCGATCCAGGACATGGACGGCCAGCTGACCGCCCTCGAAGGCGACTACCGCGACCTTGCCGGGCAGATGCGGCATCAGGGTGACCAGGGCGCCGCGGCCCACGAACAGGCCCCTTGGGTGCCGGACAATCTCCTCGCCGAGGAGTGCATCACACACCACGACGCAGGGAGCCCCGTCATGGCGGAGACCGCCGAACCTGAGCCCGTCGAAGAGACGCCAGCAGACTTCGCGACCATCGCCTCGCGGCTGCGCGAGTTCGAGACGGTGGACGAGGGTGCCGCATATCTTGACGCCCAGAACTTGAACAAGGAAGGCCTGCTCGCAGTTGCCGCCCAGATATGGGAGCTGCGCGGTGCGGATCGCCGGCTGAGCCAGAAAGCCTTGAAGGCGAGACTGCTCCACATGCAGATCGGTGCCCGGCGCAAGTTCGAGGGCTTGAGAAAGTGGTGACCATCGCGACCGAGTACCGGCAGGCGGTGACCCGGTTGATCGCGGCGGCCGACCAGGTCGCCGAGTACCGCGCCGATCTGGCGGCGTTCGCCGACACCTTGGGCGGCAAGAAGTGGGGTGCCGAGGTGACCGGCCCGATCCAGGACATGGACGGCCAGCTGACCGCCCTCGAAGGCGACTACCGCGACCTTGCCGGGCAGATGCGGCATCAGGGTGACCAGGGCGCCGCCGCTCACGAACAAGCGCCCTGGGTGCCCGACACTCTGCTCGACGACGAAGCCGTCCCCACAGGACCTGAACTCTCTTTCCCTGCCAACCAACTTGTTCCGAGTCCTCCGACACCAGACAACCCAGGCATGGAAGACACCGAGCCGATCGTCACGTACACGACCCCCGAAGTCTCCCGCAACGACTTCGACGACTATCAGCCTGGCAAGAGCCTGGACAGCGTCCAGGACACGGTCGCTGACCTTCTGGAGACCTATCGGGCCACCGCGGTTAACCCGATCATCACCCCGACCGGGGTCAAGTTCGAGGTCACCGGCCCGCGCCGCTACATCGAACAACTCGCAGGTCTCTACGGCGGGATGCTGCCCAGCGCGGCCGGAAGCCCAGCCGTGTCAGCGAGTGGCGTCAAACCCTCGAGGCTGCCCCGCGGCCAGCTGAGGGTGATCAAGCCCCTCACCCCTGGCATACGCGCCGCAGTGGATCTGGTCCAAGACGCGGACGGGCGCGTGGCGGTCCGTAAGGTATTCCACTCCGACGCCGACGAGAAGAACCCCGCAGACCGCGAGGTCGCTGCGGCGGCGGTGGCTAACGCGGTGGGTATCACTGACCTTGAGGTGCGGCGTGTCGATCCCGACACCGTGCTCATGACGTACTTCGAGGGCCAGACCGGCACAGAACTGGCCTACTCGACCATGTCGCCAGAGGATGTTGCCCTGTTGGATGACGATGCCGCCACCAACGAGCAGGTCGAGGACCCCGAGTGGCTGGCGAGGTGGTCGAAGGCTAACGAGGAGTACCGCGAGAATTTGAAGCGGTGGATGCGGGCGCCAGGGGCCAAGGAGATCGGCCTGTTCGACTACTTGGCTCTCAACATCGACCGCAACTCGTCCAACTGGATCGTTGATGACGCTGGGGTGGTTCACCCGATCGACCACGATGCGACGTTCATCGGCGCCATACAACAGCAAGACGGACTGATTGACTTCGACTCACTGTTTATGCGGACCTGGCTGGCCAAGGACGACGTGACCGGGCACAGACGGCCAAATGCCCTGGCTTCGTCATTCAGCCGGAGTCAATTGGAGCAGGTGATGGAGCGCCTGGAGGATGCCAAGCCAGCGCTGGACAAGATCCCTCCTGTCCGCGGAGTCAGCACCTACGACCTGGTGCGCCAACGGCTCGTGTGGCTGATCGAAGCGTGTGACGCGACGACTTGATCCCGAACACACCCATCACGCAACGTCACAACAGGGAAGGCCGGGCTCCTCGCAAGAGACCCAGCCGTGTCATGACAACCGTGTAAGCCATGGATGGACCAAGATCGGGTCGTCGAACGCGACCCAGAAGGGCTCCATCTGTGACCGAGAACACA
>NZ_JBVJLY010000039.1:0-34613 GCF_055584485.1 Amycolatopsis sp. NPDC102522
CGCAAAAACGGCCACAACACCCTGACCGCACTCCGCGCCGCCATCACCGGAAACCCCTGGCTACCAACCAACCTAGCCACCAGCTGACTAGTAACCCGTCTTTACCACTCACGAGACAGAGACAGCAGAGACACAGAGACACCGAAGCCCGGATCACAGTCACGCCGAGCCAGCACCGCCTGCCGACGACGACCAGGCGCGGGCGAACAAGCGCCGAGCGCGCAAAGGCAAAGCCCGACCCTCCGACCACTCCCATACTGGCCACCCAGCCGACAAGAGGAGCAGCGAATGAGCCGTGACGACACGTCGCTCGCCAAGAACGTCCTGGGCGTGCCAGGCATCGTGTTCCTCGTGCTCGCCGCGGTCGCTCCCCTGACCGGGATGATCGTGATCGCGGCCATCGGCATCGCGGTCGGGAACGGCGGCGGGATGGTCGCGGCATTCCTGCTGGCCACGGTCGTCCTGCTGTTGTTCGCGGTCGGCTACGCGCAGATGTCGCGGGTGCTCACGAGCGCGGGTGGCTTCTACGCCTTCGTGGTCAAGGGGTTGGGCCGGACGCCGGGCCTGGTCGCCGGTTTCGTCGCGATGCTCGGCTACAACTGTTTCGTGGCGGGCGCGATCGGTACGAGCGGGTTCTTTACCTCCACCGCGATCGACGACGTCTTCGGGCTCAAGCTCGATTGGCTGTTCTGGAGCGCGCTTTCGGTCGTGCTGGTCCTGCTGCTCAGCCGCCGGGGGATCGCTGTCAGCGCGAAGGTGCTGGGAGTCTCACTGATCCTCGAAGTGTCGATCCTGCTGATCATGGACTTCAGTGTGCTGTTCCGGCACGGCTTCTCCTTCGCCGCGTTCAGCCCGTCCGTCATGTTCCAGGGTGCCGGAGGGCTGGCGTTGTTGTTCGCCGCCAACGCTTTCATCGGTTTCGAGGCGACTGCGTTGTTCGGCGAGGAGGCCAAGGATCCCAAGCGGACGATCCCGAAGGCGACCTACATCGCCATCGGGTTCATCGGGGTGTTCGCCGCTTTCACGACCTGGGCCGTGGTCAGCGCGATCGGCGCCGAGCAGGCGCAGGACGTGGCCGCCGCGCACCTGTCGAGCGGGGATCTCGTGCTCTCGGTCGCCCAGGAGTATCTCGGCGGCCCGCTGACCAAGGTGATGTTGCTGCTCCTGGTGGTCAGCCTGTTCGCGGCGCTGCTGGCGCTGCACAATTCGGCCACCCGGTACCTGTACGCGCTGGGGCGGGTCGGCGTGCTGCCGCGGCTGCTGGGCAAGACCAGTCCGCGCAATGGCGCACCGCGCTACGCCTCGATCGTCCAGCTGGCCTTCGGTTCGGTGGTGGCGCTGGCGTTCCGGCTCTCCGGGCTCGACCCGGTCGCCGACCTCACCGCGAGCATGACCGGCTTCGGCACCCTCGGCATCCTCACCCTGCAACTGTTCGCGGCGGTGGCGATCTTGGTGTACTTCCGCCGGACCCGGGACCGCCGGATCGTGAAGACGCTGATCGCCCCCGGGCTGGGCGCGGTGGGGCTCGGGCTCATCGTGACGCTGGCCATCCTCAACTTCCCGACGCTCGCCGGGTCGAGCAACGGCGTCGTCCCGCTCCTGCCGTGGCTGCTCCTGATCGTCGCGCTGGCCGGGCTCGCGCTCGCCGGCTGGCTGCGCCGGTTCCGTCCCTCGGTGTACGCGGCGCTGGAGTCCGACCTGGAACGCGAAGACGCGCCGTCAGACGCCGTTGGTCAATGAGAGGTTGAAGGAATAACGCGAGGCCCGGTAGACGTGCCACCCGTATTCCACGACCTTGCCGGAGTCGTCGTAGGTGGTGCGCCGCATGGTGAGCAGCGCCGCCCCCGGCTTCTCGTCGAGCAGTTCGGCGTCCTCCTCGGTCGCCTGCCGGGCGCCGACGTTCTGCTGGGCGGCGTGCAGCCGGACCCCCGCCGAGCGCAGTAACTGGTAGAGGCCCCTGTCCCGCAGTTCGTCGTCGGCCGGGTCGATGATGCCGTCGGGCAGGTGGTTGTTCATGATCGCCAGCGGTTCGCCGCCGGTCGAGCGCACTCGCTTCAGCCGCCGGACGTGGGTCAGGCCCGGCGTCTCGAGGTGCTCGATCGCCTCGTCGTCCGCGGGCTCGACCCGGTTGATCAGGACGACGGTCTCCGGCTTGTCGCCGAGTTCGCTGAGATCGTCGAAAAGGCTGCTCAACCGCAGCGGGCGGGCGACCTTGGTACGGACGACCTGGGTGCCGACACCGCGTTTGCGGACGAGCAGCCCCTGGTTGACCAGTGACTGGATCGCCTGGCGGATGGTCGGCCGAGAAAGGTGCAGTCGCGCGGCCAGGTCCAGTTCGTTGTCCAGCCTGGCGCCGTTCGGCAGCCTGCCGTCTTCGATCGCGGCGCCGAGTTGCCGGGCGACCTGGGAGTACAGCGGCTCCGGGCCGTTCGGATCCACCACGATCTCGCCGGGCGCCCACGGTTTCATGCGCGGAGCCTACCGCGACGGATCGCTATGACCTTATGTCCATATGTCTTGACAAAGTCTCCGAGTGCTTGCGATGGTCGAGGGACCACGCGAGCCGGGAGGAACAAAGGGTGTCCGAAACAGTACGCCGGGTAGTCGCCGCGAGGGTGCGCGATCCAGAGGCCATCGCGGCGGCCGCGGCCACCCGGGTCCGGGCGAAATCCCCGTTCAACGACAAGGGCCGCACGATGATCATCGCCGCGGACCATCCGGCGCGCGGTGCGAACAGCGTCGGCGCCGACCCGCTCGCGATGGCCGACCGCGGTGAACTGCTGGATCGCCTCGGCCTCGCGCTGGAGCGGCCCGGCGTCACCGGCGTGCTGGCGACACCGGACATCATCGACGATCTGCTGCTCCTCGGCGTCCTCGAAGGCAAGACCGTCATCGGCTCGATGAACCGCACCGGCCTTTCGGGGTCGAGTTTCGAGATCGACGACCGGTTCGCCTGCTACGACGCCGAAACGATCGAGCGGATGCGGCTCGACGGCGGCAAGACGCTCACCAGGATCTGCCTGACCGACCCGGCGACGCCGAGTGCCCTGGAGAACACCGCGAAGGCGATCAACGACCTCGCCCGCCGGAAACTGATCGCGATGGTCGAGCCCTTTCTCGCCGACTGGGTCGACGGCCGCCTGCGCAACGACCTCTCCCCCGAGGCCGTGATCCGCTCCATCACCATCGCCTCCGCTCTCGGCAGTTCGTCGGCCTACACCTGGCTGAAGCTCCCGGTGGTGAAGGACATGGAGCGCGTGCTGGCCGCCTCGACGCTGCCCGCCGTCCTGCTGGGCGGCGAGGTCAAGGATCCCGACGCCGCGTTCGCCGCCTGGCAACGGGCGCTCGCGCTCCCGACCGTGCAAGGCCTCGTGGTCGGCCGGTCCCTGCTGTATCCGCACGACGGCGACGTCGCCAAGGCCGTCGACACGGCTGTCGGACTGCTGTGAACACCCGTGGAGGACAACGCGTGAAGACCATCGACCACTGGATCAACGGCACCGCGACCTCGGCGGGCTCGACCCGTACCGCTCCGGTGTACGACCCGGCCGCGGGACAGGCACGGGCGCGGGTGCTCCTCGCGGAACCGTCCGATGTGGACACCGCGGTGGCCGCCGCGGGCAAGGCTTTCGAGTCGTGGGGCGATTCGTCGCTGTCGCAGCGGACCAGGGTGATGTTCGCCTTCCGCGAGTTGCTGGTGAAACACGAGGACGAACTCGCCCGGATCATCTCCTCCGAACACGGCAAGGTGATCGACGACGCGCGCGGCGAGATCGTCCGCGGCCGCGAGATCGTCGAGTACGCCTGCGGCATCGCCGAGGCGCTGAAGGGCGGCTTCTCCGACCAGGTCTCTCGGGACGTGGACGTGCACGACTTCCGGCAGCCGCTCGGGGTCGTCGCCGGGATCACGCCGTTCAACTTCCCGATCATGGTCCCGCTGTGGATGCACCCGATCGCCATCGCGGCGGGCAACACGTTCGTGCTCAAGCCCAGTGAGCGAGTGCCGTCCGCGTCCCGGCTGGTCGCCGAACTGTATGCCGATGCGGGTCTTCCCGAAGGCGTGTTCAACGTGGTCAACGGGGACAAGGTCGCCGTCGACGCGATCCTGGAGCATCCCGGCATCGCCGCCGTGTCGTTCGTCGGGTCGACCCCGATCGCCAAGTACGTCCACGAACGCGCGACGGCCACCGGCAAACGCGTGCAGGCGCTGGGCGGGGCCAAGAACCACGCCGTCGTCCTGCCCGACGCCGACCTCGAATACGCCGCGAACCACCTCACGGCGGCCGCGTTCGGTTCCGCCGGGCAACGGTGCATGGCGATCTCCATCGGTGTCGCCGTCGGTTCGGCGGGCGACGGACTGGTGGAGATCCTCAAGCGCAAGGCGGCGGAGATCAAGGTCGGGCCCGGCGACGACGACGGCAACGACATGGGTCCCGTCGTCACCGCGGCCGCCCGGCAGCGCGTGATCGACTCCGTCGCGCTGGGCGCGGAGCAGGGCGCGACCGTGGTGGTCGACGGCCGGGACCTGCGCGTCGCCGGTCACGAGGGCGGGTTCTTCGTCGGACCGTCCCTTTTGGACAACGTGACCACCGGGATGGCCGCGTACCGCGAGGAGATCTTCGGGCCGGTGCTCGGGATCGTGCGGGTGTCCACCCTGGACGAGGCGATCGCGCTGATCAACGCGAACCCCTACGGCAACGGGACAGCCGTCTTCACCAGCGGCGGCGAGGCGGCGCGGCGGTTCCAGCGGGAGGTGAAGGTGGGGATGATCGGGGTGAACGTGCCCATCCCGGTGCCGATGTCGTACTACTCCTTCGGCGGCTGGAAGGACTCCCTCATCGGGGACAGCCCGATCCACGGCCCGGCGGGGGTGCGGTTCTACACGCGGGCGAAGGTCGTCACGACGCGGTGGCCGCAGTCCGCCGCCGGTTTCAACTTCCCCACTTCCAGCTGACGCTCGCTCTCGCGCAAGTGTCATGAAAGGGTCGTTCCTGACGAAAAACGTCAGGAACGACCCTTTCATGACATCCGGGAGGCCGGTCAGCCCACTTCTTGCCGCTGCCGTTTGCCCACGATCCGCCAGCCGACAGCCAGCACCACGGCCAGCACCGGGATCGAGTAGAACGCGATCTTCTCGGCGCCGTCGGAGAAGCCCATCAGGACCACGACCAGCGCGAGGAAGCCCAGAGTCGCCCAACCGCTGTAGGGCGCCCACGGCATCCGGTAGGACGGCCGTTCCAGCTCACCGCGCAGCGCCGCCTGGCGCAACCGCATCTGGCAGAAGACCAGCGTCGCCCAAGTGGTGATCACGCCGAGCGAGGCGATCGCGATCGCGATGTCGAAAGCGTCCTTCGGCACGAGATAGTTGAGCACCACGCCCAGCAGGTAAGCCACCGAAGTGAACAGGATGCCGCCGTAGGGCACCTGACGGCCGCTCATCTTGCCGACGAACTTCGGCGCCTCGCCCTTGTCCGCCAGCGCGCGCAGGATGCGGCCGGTGGAATAGAGCCCCGAGTTGACGCTCGACAGCGCGGCGGTGAGCACGACCGCGTTCATCACGTCGCCGATACCCGGGATCCCGAGGCGGGTGAAGACGGTGACGAACGGGCTCTCCCCGCCGTTGTAGAACGGCCACGGCAGCAGCATCGCCAGCAGCAGCACGGATCCCACGTAGAACACGCCGATCCGCCAGACCACACCGTTGATCGCCTTCGGCAGCACCTTGCGGGCGTCCTTGGTCTCACCGGCGGCGATGCCGACGACCTCGATCGCCGAGTACGCGAAGATGACCGCCTGCAGCGTCATCAGCGCGATGCCGATACCCGCCGGGAAGAATCCGTTGTTGGCGGTCAGGTTGTGCACACCGGCCGTGGTGCCGCCGATGTCGGCGCTGGTGAGCACCAGCCCGAGGGCGGTGATCAGGAAGACCACGATGGCCAGCACCTTGACCACCGAGAACCAGAATTCCAGCTCGCCGAACAGTTTCACCGAAAGCAGGTTCACCACGATCAGCACGCCGAGCGCGACCAGCGCGGTGATCCACTGTGGCACGTCGGGCAGCCATTTGTGCACGTAGATCGCGACCGCGGTGATCTCCGCGATGCCGGTCATCGCCCAGTTCACCCAGTACATCCAGCCGGAGACGAAACCCGCCCACGGCCCGATGAACTTACGGGCATAGGTGACGAAACTGCCGGAAGTCGGCTCGTGCAGCACGAGTTCACCGAGGGCGCGCATCACGAAGTAGGCGGCGATACCGCAGAGCGCGTACGACAGGACCAGCGACGGCCCGACCTGGTGGAGCTTGCCGCCGGCACCGAGGAACAGCCCGACGCCGATCGCGCCGCCGATGGCGATCATCTGCACTTGGCGGTTGCCCAGCGCTTTTGAGTAGCTTTCACCTTTTTCGGTGAGCAGCGAGGAATCCATGGTTGCCAGACGCTAGAGCGTGTGCGGCACGTCACCAACAGTACTAAGGAAGACTTAAGGTGTGCGGGACGTCACTCTAGTGGTTTTACTGGTATTTCCCTTTTCGATTTGACAAATTCACCGGCGAACCCCGATCTTCGCGCGCGCGGGCGGCCTCCTACGCTACGGCCGTGGACCTCGCAGCGCTGCTGGACCGGATCGCCGACGACGTCGCGCCGGAGATCGGCCGCGGTGCCGTCGCCGACTACATCCCCGCTCTGGCGAGGGTCGCGCCCGGACAGTTCGGCATGGCGGTGGCCGAAGTGGACGGTGGGGTGCACGGGGTCGGCGACTGGGAAGTGCCGTTTTCCATCCAGAGCATGTCGAAGGTCTTCACCCTCGCGCTCGCGCTGTCCCACGGCGACGGCGTCTGGGCGCGGGTGGGCCGCGAGCCGTCCGGCAACCCGTTCAACTCGCTGGTGCAGCTGGAGAACGAGGACGGGATCCCGCGCAATCCGTTCATCAACGCCGGCGCGCTGGTCGTGACCGACGAATTGGCGCATCACGGCGACGCGGCGGAAACACTGCTGAGGTTCCTCCGCGACGAAAGCGGCCGGGTGGACATCGGGATCGACGCCGAGGTCGCCGCCTCGGAAGCCGGGCACGCCGACCGCAACCGCGCGCTCGCGTACTTCATGGCGTCCTACCGGAACATGCGCCATCCGGTGCCCGCCGTGCTCGACCAGTACGTGCGCCAGTGCTCGATCGCGATGAACTGCCGGGACGTCGCACGCTCGGCGGTCTTCCTCGCCCGTCACGGCGTTCGCAACGACGACACCAGACTGCTCGACCTGAGCGCGGCCAAGCGGGTCAACGCGGTGATGCTGACCTGCGGCACCTACGACGCGGCGGGCGAATTCGCCTACCGCGTCGGGCTTCCCGGCAAGAGCGGCGTCGGCGGTGGCATCGTCGCGATCGTCCCCGGCCGGTGCGCGGTCTGCGTGTGGAGCCCCGGGCTCGACGCGCGCGGCAACTCCGTCGCGGGCGTCGCGGCGCTGGACCGGTTCACCACACTGACCGGCTGGTCGATCTTCTGAGCTTCAGGTGCTGGGCTCGCCCATCTCGTGCCCCGGCCGCCCCTCGGTCCGGCGCCGCCGCTTGATCCGTTCTTCGTGCAGATGCCGCCGTCCCCCGGTGAGGTCACCGGTGGCTTCCCGCGTCATCCCGCGGAAGGCCGCGTAGTAGCCGTCGTCGTACTCTTCGATCAGCCGGAACGTCCATCGCTCCGGCAGCACGTTGAGACCGATCAGCTCGGTCCGGATCCGCTCGGCCCACTCGGGGTGCCCGGCCTTCTCGAGCCCCTCGGCGGCCTCGTCGAGCGCGAAGTCGGCGCTTCCCGTCAGATGATGGAAGGCGTACAGGTGTCCCCGCGCCTGCTCGACCGTTTCCAGTGCGGCGACCAGCTTTCCGACGGCGTCGACGGTCGCCTCGTCGGGTTCTGAATGTGAGTCCGGCATGCCCTGGTATTTCCCCGAAGCCGGTGCTTCTACACCCCGCCGGCCGCGATCCGGGCGAACGAGCGGATCAGCGGGTTCTCCCGCCCGGTCACCCACGCGACGACCAGCGGGCTCGGCGGCATGTCGGACAGGGGCACCCAGGTGAGTCCGTCGGGAAGGGTGTGCCCGAGTGGCGCGATGCCGGCGGAACCGTTCCACAGGACGGCTTGCAGGCATTCGCTGACCGTGCGCACCACCGGACCGGCGGGCCGATCTCCTGGGGGCGCCGCCCCGTTCCAATACGCGCGCCACAGTGGATCCGTCCCCTCCGGCAGCTGGAACCAGGGCCGATCGGCGACGTCGGCCAGCCGGAGCGACTTACGTCCGGCGAGCGGGTCGCCGCTGCGCAGGACGAGCCCGACCGGATCGGTGCGCAGGACGCGGACGCTGATCCCGGTTTCGTCGAACGGCGACCGGGTCAGCGCGACGTCGGCCAGCCCGGCGCGCAGGCCGGTGGTGGGATCGGTGAAATCCGCCTCGCGGAACCGGATCGAGACCTCGGGATGACGCTGCCGGAACGCCGCGGCCAGCCTGCTGCCCGCCTCCCCCGCTCCGTCGGCGAGGGTGCCGATGGTGAACGTCGCGGCCGCCGTCACGCGAGCGCGGGCGCGGTCTGCCTGGTCCAGCAGGGTACGGGCCTCGGCGTACAGGGTGTTCCCGGCCGCGGTGGGCTCGACGCCGGCGGCCGAGCGGAGCAGCAGGACTACGCCCAGGTCGTTCTCCAGCTGCCGGATGGCCCGGCTCAACGGCGGCTGGGTCATGTGCAGCCGCGCGGCGGCCCGGCCGAAGTGTCTCTCCTCGGCGACGGTCACGAAATAGCGCAGCAGACGTAGCTCCATCACCAGCGATGATACCCAGCCGGTATCGGGCCGAGGAGATCGGTCTTGGACGGCGGGCGGAGCGCGGCGCGACAGTGGGGTCATGCCTTTCGAACCACTCACCCACGAGCCTGCCGTCGACACCGGCCAGGTCCGCGAAATCGCCCGCGACCTCGTGGCGATCCCGAATCTCGGCGTCGACCTCGTCCCCAACATCGGGGTCATCGGCGGCGAACACTCGGTGCTCGTCGTCGACACCGGGCTGGGTCCTCGCAACGCCGAAAAGGTGCTCGCCTTCGCGGCCGAATACGCTCGCGGCCGCAAGCTGTATCTGACCACGACGCATTTCCACCCCGAGCACGCTTTCGGCGCGCAGGTCTTCGCGGACGAGGCGACCTATCTCGCCAACAGTGCCCAGGCCGCGGACCTGGTCCACAAAGGACCGGGCTATCTCGAAATGTTCCGCGGCCTCGGCACGCCGGTCGCCCGTGCCCTGGACGGCGTCGAACTGGTCGCCCCGGACGTGGTCTACGACGACGCGTACGACCTCGATCTGGGCGGACGGGTCGTCTGGCTGGAGGCGACCGGGCGCGCCCACAGCAAGGGCGATCAGGTGGTGACCGTGCCCGACGCGGGCGTGCTGTTCACCGGGGATCTGGTCGAGACGGGCCAGTTCTCGATCTTCCCGTGGTTCCCGCCGTACGACACCGACGTCTCGGGACGGCGCTGGATCGAAGTCCTGCGCCGGTTGGCCGCCACCGGGCCGGACATCGTCGTCCCCGGCCATGGTGACGTCTCCGGACGCCGGATCCTGACCGACGTCCGTGAGTACCTCGAACTGCTGCGCGACGAGACCTGGAAGCGACGCGACTCGGCTCTCCCCGAAGAGACCATCGCCGCGGAGGTCGAAGCGCTGATGATCGAACGCCACCCCGAGTGGGAAGGCCAGGATTGGATCGCGAAGGGCGTCGGCTGCTTCTGCGCGGACCACTCAGGCCATGAGACAGCAGGCGCCGGTGAAGCAGCCGAAGGCACCTCCGCTTGACGTGTTCTTCCAGTTGTCGAAGTGATCGATCACGACGTCGACTTCGGCCTGCCCGGCCGCGGTGACGTCGATGCCGGAGTCGGCGAAGAACATACGGATATCGTCGGAAACGACGGTCTTCATCGGAAATCTCCCTCTGAACCTGCGGTGTTCGGTACCGAAATCGTGCAGGTTCACCCCCGTCCGCCGACAGTGCGAAGCGCCATGGGCGACTTGTGGCTTTCGTCTGCTCCACTCGCGTCAATCGGATGGCGCAAGTGGAGCAGACGGCCGGGGGAGGTTACTTGAAGATGGCGATGGGATGGACGACGAGTTCACCGGTTTCGGGATCCCAGTCCTCGACCTTGCCGAGGCACCGCGCCCGGAACGCACCGGTGGGCACGGAATCGCGTAGATCGCTGGTCACACAGGTGAAGCGGATCCGTCTGCTCCGCGCCGGATCGTCCGGATTTCCGTACGGTGCGACGAAAACCGTCTCGGCCTCGGTCTGTGAGCGTTCGCGGAACAGGCCCTTCACGGAGACGAACGCCTCGACCCCACGCAGCCGGGTCTTGAGCTGACGGGTGCTCTCGGGACCGTCGGACCAGCCGAGTTCCTTGACCAGCGCACGATTGTGGGCCAGTTCCTGCTTCGCCAGATCGACGTAGATGATGTCGTGGTGCTTCTCCAGCACCTTCATCACGATGCCGATCACCGTGATCGGCTCGGCCTTGCGGATGTACCGCCGGAACTCCTCGTCGGTGTCGGTTCGCTCGGATTCCCCTTTCAACGGGCCGAATCCGCCCGATCCCCAGAACCGCCAGCCCCGGCTCCGCCGCTTCTCCACCTCCTGTTCCAGTGCCTCGTTGTAGCGATGCAGCTGGTAGAGGCCCATCACGGATTTCGTGTGCAGGTAGAAGCCGATGCCGCGGATCATCCCCTGATCGCCGTCGGATCGCGCGCGGCGCCAGTGTTTGACGTAGACGAGGGCCGCGACGAGGAAGGCGGCGGCTGTCAGCACCCAGACCGCGAGCCACATTCCCCAGACTTCCCACCACAGATTATCGGCAGCCACGGATCTCCTTGAAGGCGTCGAGCAGGGACGTCGAGTTCGCGTCGACCATCCGGCCACCGGTGGCCGCGGCCGCCCGGCCCAGTTCGGCGGGGTTCGCCTCGCCGAACCGGATGGTGTACGTATGCACGCCGGGATCCCTTGGCGTGCGCAGGAATTCTTCGATACCCGGGCCGGTGTTGCTCTCGCCGTCGGTCATCAGCACGATCGAAACGGCCCGATCGGGTTCGGCCTGACGCTGAGCGCCGGCCTTCGTGTAGGCCTCGCCGAGGGCCGCCCAGACAGCCGTGTTGCCGTCGAAGTCGTCGGTGGCGATGAAGGCCCGCAGCGCGTCGAGATCCTGGGGCCCGTTGACGGTGAACTCCTTGTCCCCCAGTATCTTCCCGCCGAAGCGGAGGACCGTGAGCCGCTCACCGCGATAGAAGCGGTCGAACCCGCCGTCCGGGCCGCCGCTCAGCCCGGCGAAGGTCGCCCGGAGCGCGGCGATCCTCGCTCCCTTCATCGAACCGGAGAAGTCGAGTACGAAGATCACGCGGCCGGGCGCCCGGGCCGCGTAGTCGTCGAGCAGTTTGTCCACGACGGCCGGGTCGTCGGGGAAGTACAGCGAGTTCCCGGTCGAGGCGGGCAATCTCGGGTCGAGCCCCACGTCGCCGGTGATCGGCCGCCGGAGGGTCCGGTCCATCAGCTTCTTCTGCGTCGCCGGGCTTTTGACCCACGAGACGACCTTGTCGTAGGCCTCCCGTTTCGCCGGGTCAAGCAGCAGGATCGGGTAGTCCGCCTGGACGATGCCGTCACGCGGGTACACCAGTTCGAGCGGCGTCTTGAGCCTGCCGCTCGCGTTGAGGGTGAGCAAAGTGGACTCGTAGCCGATGAGCGCGTCGGCGTCCCGGCGTTCGGCGAACCTGTCGACCAACGCGGCCGAGGTGTCCGCCGTGAGCGTGTGCCCGGTGCGGAAGCCCTGGAGTTTGTCGCATTTCACGTCCTCGAGCCGCAGCGCGGCGCCGGTGCCGGCGGCGGCCGTCGCCACCCCGACGAGTGCGGTGAGCCCGCTGGTCGTCTTGGCCGGATCCGCCATCGCGAACCGGAACCCGCCACTCGCCGCCGCGTCCGCCAGATCCGCCCAGGACAGCTTCCTGTCCGGTTCGCCGCGGCGCAGTTCCGCCGCCTTGGCCGGCGTCAACCCGACGACGACCGGGGAGATCATGGTCTTGGTGCCCAGTGGCCGCTCGCCCTTGTCCGCGGCCCGCCGGAAGTCGAGCTGGAAGAACCGGTCGGTGGAAAGCCAAGCGAGATCGTGCGCGGCCCTACCCGGGATGAGGGCCGTACTTTCATTCACGGTTCCCTGGAAATCCATTTCCAGTTCAATTCCCGTTTCCTCGCGGAGCTCGTCGAGGATCGAACCGAGATCCGCCAGTTCCGGGCTGGCCAGCACCCGCAGTTTCACCTTCTGTCCGCCGCTCGTGCAGGCGGCGACCACCAGGAGCAGACAGCACAAGACCGCGAGGAGCCGCTTCACGGGCAGTCCCCGACGGTCTTGATCATCTGCTCCAGCACCAGGTTGTCCGGCAACGGCGTGGTGCTGTCGTTGTCCGCGATCTCGGGAGCCGTCAGCCCCTGTTCGCGGAGGAATTCGTACAGCCGCGTGCTTTTCGTGCTTCCCGCGGGGGTCGCGACGCCGAACCCGAGCTCCATCGCACGACGCTGGAGCTCGGAATCGAAGGTGATCAGTTCGCCGAGCCGTTCCGCTTCCGGCTTCAGGGCCAGGAACTGGGGTTTCGTCAGGATGTTGTCCTTCGGGTACAGCAGGACCCGATCGTGGTCCGGCTGCCCGCTCTGTGCCTTGGCCCGCAACTGCATGGCGAGGTACTGGTGCTCGTAGATGACGACGATCGGCTTGTCCCCCTCGGCCAGGTTCGCGTAGGACTCGGACAGGTCGGACGACGGGAAACCCTGCGCCGCCACGAGCGGTTTGATCCGGTTCGCCAGCGCCTGCGCGGCCGAGAGGTCCGGTGGCCCCGCGGGCGCACCGGCCGGGCGCGGATCGACGACAGGCACCTGACGGCCGTTCTCCAGGAACGCCAGCAGGATCAGGTATGTCGCGCCCGAGTTGGAGTCGCAGATGTTCGAGGTCTGGGCAAGTACCCGGTTCCCGTTCGCCGAGCCGAAATCCCGGACGCCCAGCGAGTCCCAGGTCTGTCCCCGCCGCATGGCCTGGATGAACTTCTCGGTGTCCAGCGTGTAGTACAAGGGCTCCTGCTGCCCGGGTGGTTTCGAGACGATCTCCTTGCTCGCCAGCGTTTCCGCGTAGCGGCGATAGGTCGCGAGGACGATCGGGCTGGTGAACGGCTGCCGCGCGCTGCCCGTCCACTGGTCCGCTCTGGATCGGCGGACGAGACCCGCGGCGGGCTCACCGGACAGGAACACGAAGTCGAACTGGCTGAGGTCGTGTGTGGCGACGTCCCGGGAGCCCGTCCTGGTCACGTGGACCCGGATGTGGTGGCGCATCAGGATTTCCTGGACCTTCGCGTCCTCGAAGAGATCCGACTTGGAACCCATCTTGCCGCGCAGGACCAGTGTCTGTTCGAAGGGCACCACGACCGTCCCGCTCAGGAGCAGAACGATCAGCCCGCTCACGGCGAGCGCGAGCGCGGGGCCGAAACTGCGCAGAAAACGGCGGCGCAGAAAGAACGCCGAGGGTTTCGGTCCGATGGTGAGCTGGGGTTCTTCACGAAGCGAGCTATCGGTGGTCACCGATTTCCTCCCCGAATGTCCGGCAAGCCCATTTTACCGGGGACCACCGACGGAAAAGCACGTCTCGATTCGGCTTCGGGACCCGCCCTCACCAGGCCCGGCGGCCGGACGGCTATTCTCTTCGGTGGCGAAAACCGCCATGCACCACGACGCCGGGAGATCTGAACCACCATGCTGGACCGAGCAGTCATCGACGCCCTCTTCCCCGCCGACCTGCCCGAGCCCGAGCGCTGGGAACAGCGATACCCCGCCCGCGAACTCCCCGAGGGCGCCCGGGTCACGCGGTTCGGCCCCTCGCCGACCGGGTTCGTCCACATCGGCGGCGTCTACGTCGCCACCATCGACCAGGACGTCGCCCGCCGCAGCGGCGGCCGCTACCTCGTCCGGGTCGAGGACACCGACAGGTCCCGCGAGGTCGAAGGCGCCATCGACCAGTTCGAGCGCGGCTTCTCCTACTTCGGCCTCGCCGCCGACGAGGACATCCACCGCGGCGGCGACTACGGCCCGTACCAGCAGTCCGAGCGCGAGCAGATCTACCTGACCTACGTCCGCCACCTGCTCCGCGAAGGCCGCGCGTACCTCGACTTCGCCACCAAGGACGAGCTGGCGGCGATCACCGCCCGGCAGCAGGCGACGAAGCTGCCGACCGGTTACTACGGCTCGTGGGCCATCTGGCGCGACGCCACCCCCGCCGACGTCCAGGCCAAGCTCGACGCCGGCGACCCGTACGTCGTACGGTTCCGCGCGCCGGACGACACCGGCGCCCGCGCCCGGTTCACCGACGCGATCCGCGGCCCGCTGGAGGCCGAGGCCAACCGCAACGACGTCGTCATCCTCAAGAGCTCCGACCAGAGCCCGCGGCTGCCGACGTATCACTTCGCGCACGCCGTCGACGACCACCTCATGCGCGTCAACCTGGTCATCCGCGGCGACGAGTGGATCTCGTCGGTGCCGGTGCACCAGCAGCTGTTCGACGCGCTCGCCTTCGAGCCGATCACCTACGCCCACATCGCGCCGCTGATGAAGCAGGAGGGCGGCAGCAAGCGCAAGCTGTCGAAGCGCAAGGACCCGGAAGCGAGCGTCGACTTCTACATCGAGTCCGGCTACCCCACCAAGGCCGTCCTCTACTACCTGCGCGGCCTCGCCAACGGACGGCTCGCCGAAATGCCGCTCGAGCGGGCCCTGGCCGAGCCGATCAACCTGGACGAATGCGGTGTCGCCGGCCCGCTGGTCGACCTGGTCAAGCTCGACGACCTCTCGGCCGACCACATCGCCACCCTGTCCGGCGCCGAGATCCTCGAAGAGGTCCGCGTCTGGGCGGAGCGGTTCGACCCGGCGCTGGTCACCGTCCTTGACGCCGAGCCGGAACTGGCGCTCCGGGCGCTCGCCGTCGAACGCGACGGTGCCGAGAACCCGCGCAAGGACCTGAAGAAGTGGAGCGAGTTCCGCGCCGTCTACGGCTTCTTCTTCCCGCAGCTGCACGCCGCCGTCGCCGGCCCCGACGACGAGCGGATCACCGCCCTCGGCGTCGACCGCGAGGTCGTCCAGGCCGTGGTGCGTGACTTCGTCGGGAACTACCAGCAGCTCGACGACGGCCAGGAGTGGTTCCAGCAGATCCGCGACGTCGCCGCGAAGCACGGCTTCGCGAAGAACGCCAAGGAGCTGAAGAAGAACCCCGAGGGCTTCCCCGGCTCCATTCGCGAGGCTTCACAGATCATCCGGATCGCGATCACGGGGTCGACCCGGAGCCCGGACCTGCACTCGGTCACGCAGGCGCTGGGGCGCGAGGAGACGCTGGGCCGGTTCTCCGGTCTCGTAGCCGAGTGACTCGTGAGTGGCTAGGACCGTTCTAACCGTCCTAGCCACTCACGAGGCCCTGGACCTGCTCGGCTCCGGGTCCCTTGCCCGCTTGAGGTACGTGAAGGACCCCTTCATTGCGCCTAGCGCAGTGAAGGGGTCCTTCATGTACTTGGGGAAGGTGTGAAGGACCCCTTGCCTACCTTCAGGGTAGGGAAGGAGGCCTTCACGGACCGCGCCTGGGATCGGGCGTAGCCGGAATCCAGTAGGTACCTAAGACGCTAACCGTCCTTACCACTCACGAGGCCCCGAACTGGTCGTAGAAGGCCGTCTTGACCGCCACCACGGCCATCTCCGTCTCGCGGAACCTCTCTCGCGCCTCGTCCGAGCCGATCAGCTGCACGAGCCGCAGCCCGAGCCGGTCGGAATGCGTGGGCGAAAGCGGGGACGCGGCCGCGAGCGGGCGGGACTTCGCGTCGTGCACGTGGTGCGGGTAGTAGAAGACGGACTTGTCACCGAGCACCGGGCCGATCCGGCGCCACAGTTCGCCGTACTCGACGGAGACCAGCACCTCGCCCCAGAACCGCAGGATCGTCAGCAGTTCGACGTCGGCGTGCTTCGAGTCGCCCGCCGAGGCGACCAGCTCCATGGTGGTGTCGACGCAGGCCGTCGTGGCCAGCGACCGCCGTGACCGCACCAGTGCCTCACGCGGGACGCCGAGGGCGAGGATGTCCGCCTTCAGGTCCTCACGGTGCGAAGGCGTGCTGCCGGGCGAAGAGTTGTCCGGGTACACCTCCCGGATGATGACGCGGGCGATCCTGACGGACTGTTCGTCGGTGAGCAGGTCGATCGCCAGGTCGTAGGCCATCGTGAAGGCCAGCGACAGGAAGCGGCGCTGCAGCAGGACGGTCTGCAGGTCCTCCTGCGAGAGTTCGGTGACGCCCCGCAGCGCCGGGTGGTTCCGGAACCCCTCGATCAAACCGTCTTCGAACTCGTCAAGGTCTCGCATCACTACACCTCTTGCCCGGGAACTCGCTACTGAGCGATTCGAGCCGACGACGCATTCACCCTCCAGGATCCGGCAGCCATATTCCCCATGTTCTCACGATCCGAGAGACCATTGTGATCGGGGTCACCCCTATTGTGAGACATGATTCTTTTCGCGGAATTCACGAAAAGAATCGAAATCGACGCGGGAATCCGCAGCGAACAGGAGCTTGTCACCAAGCAGGCGGCCGCATCGCGTGAAACACACGGGCCCCGACGGACGACTTACCCAGTACGCAAGTGAGGAAAGTTGTGGTCGATGAGCGCTGATCGCGTTGTCCAGCTGCGTTGGGAACCCCGCCACGTGGCCGACGACGGTCGCGCGACGCTGTCCTACCCCGGGATCTCCGTGGTGTGCAGCCGGCAGGGCGAGGTCGTCGATCGAAAGTGGGTCCCTGTCGGAGAAGTACCCACTTTCGCCGACGATGAAGCCCTCATCGCCGTCCTGCACGCCGCGTGGCGCTGGTCCAAGCCCGTCGCGTAGACCGGCTCACTCGTCGCCCGACCTGTATTTGCGCTGGTGCTCCTCTTCCTCCTCGCGCGGCGACTTCTCCACCCACCGCCCGTGAACGAGGTCGTTCTCCGTGTAATGCGTACGCCGGGTGGCCCAGCTAGGGAACATGAACTTGCGGGTCCCGCCTCGCCCCCGATCGCGCAGATCGGTGAGCACGGCGACGCCGATCACCACTACCAGTACCCCGAGCGCTATCCAGATTCCGACCATGTCCGCTCCCCCGCAGATGAAGTCGTTTCCACCAGATTAGCGTGACCGAGGGGATCGGACGAACGACATTTCCGACAGGCCGCTTTCGCTTCCTACTCCATTCGGGCTAGCCCGGCGGACGTAGCCGGTTTCAGCCCACACGGCGAGGTGGCGACGGGCCCGCCGCCATAGGGTGACGGCGTGCCCGGTGAACGACTCGATTCCTGGCTGCGCGGACATGAGTCGCTCGTCGACGTCCTGACCGCGTCGCTGCTCTCGGCCTGCTGTGTCCTTTTCGGACTGCTCGTCGACGCCGATCCCGTCTATTTCCTGTTCTCACTGCTCCTTGCGCTTCCGCTGGCCTTGCGGCGTCGCAACGCCGGCGTGTGCGCGGCGTTGGTGCTGGGAATCGCGGGTGCCCAGTGGCTGGCGATCCGGAACGACATCGGCGCCCTGCCCGCCGACCTGGCCGTACCGCTGGCGGTGCACGCCGCGGCGGCCTACGGACCGCGGTGGGCGGGCGGCGCCACGCTCGCTGTCGGCCTCGCCGGCTCCGTGCTGGGCGGGCTGAGCTGGCCGATGCTGCCGTCGTCCGCGACAGCGCATCTGCTCGTCGGCGCCTTCCTGGCCAGCACGGTGGTCGCCGCTTGGGCGATCGGGACGCTGCGCCGGGTGCGGGTCGCCCACCGCGAACAACGGGCGAAGCTCGCCGTGCTCGCGGAGCGGAGCCGGATCTCCCGCGAGATGCACGACATCGTCGCGCATTCGCTCGCGGTGGTGATCGCGCAGGCCGACGGTGGCCGGTACGCGACCTCGCCCGAGGCCGGGCGGTCTGCGCTGGTCACCATCGGCGAATGCGCCCGGCAGGCGCTGGGCGATCTCCGGCGGGTGCTCGGCGTCCTGCGGGACGGTCCGGCGTGACCGGCATACCGGTCCGCGTCCTGCTGGCCGACGATCAGATCCTGGTCCGGTCGGGTTTCCGGCTGGTCATCGAGTCGCAGGCGGACCTGACCGTGGTCGGCGAGGCGGGTGACGGTCTCGCCGCGGTGGAGCACAGCACGCGCCTGAAGCCGGACCTGGTGCTGATGGACGTGCGGATGCCGGTGCTCGACGGCATCGAGGCCACCCGACGGGTGCTCACCCTGCCTGACGCGCCGAAGGTCGTCATGCTCACGACGTACGACCTCGACGAGCACGCGCTGGCCGCGATCCGGGCCGGGGCGAGCGGTTTCCTGCTCAAGGACGCCACCCCGGAGGAGCTGCTGGCCGCGATCCGGACGGTGCACGAAGGGGACGCGGTGATCGCCCCCTCCACCACCCGCCGGTTGCTGGACCGGCTGGCGCCCGCGCTCGACCCGCTCGCGGCCAGATCGGCGGAGACGCTGACCGGACGCGAGCGGGAGGTGCTGGCCGGGATGGCCCGCGGCTGGTCCAACGCCGAGATCGCCGAGTGGCTGGTGGTCGCGCCGGGGACGGTGAAGACCCACGTGGGCAACATCCTGGCCAAACTGCGGGTGCGGGACCGGGTGCAGGCGGTGGTCCTCGCCTACGAAGCGGGAGTGGTCCGGCCCGGCGAGCGGTGACGGGCGCAGGTGACGTCGGTCCGGGGCAAGGGGCCGCCGAGGAGGTACGACTCGACGACTTCGGTGACGCAGGGCGTCGTGTCGAAGAGATAGACCCCGTGCCGGAAGGCGCCGTCCAGCGTGACCATGCGGGACCCCGTCAAGGCGCGGCGCAGAGCCCGTTGTCCGGCATACGGCGTGACCGGGTCTCCTGAAGCCCCCACGAGCAGCGCGGGAAGGTCGTTGCCGATCGAGACAGGCGCCTCCGCGGGCCGGACGGGCCAGAACGCGCAGGGCGTGATGTGCCGCGCCAGCGGGCCGAACAAGGGCTCGGCGGCCCGGTGCGCCTGGATGTCCCGGTAGTAGCTTTCGGGATCGCGGGAAGCCGCCCGGTCCGCGCACTGGTTCGCGACCGTGGCGCTGAACCCGAACGACGGCTCCACTTTCGGGTCGGTGTACAGGGAAAGCTTCCACTCCTGCGTGGGCGTCGGTGTGACGGTGAGACCTCGTGCGGCATCGCGCAGCACGACGACCTGGGAGCTGAACTCCGCGTAGAACGCGTCGCTGTCGTCGACGGTGAGCAGCAACCCGGGGATCATCGCCGCGTCGATGCGGTGGCCACCGACGAGCAGCAGCGGTTCGCGGGCGATCCGGTCCACCCCGGCCAGCACCTCGTCCGCGGTGGCGCCGAGGTGGTAGCGCCCGTCCCGGACGGCCGCCCAGCGTGCCCAGTCACGCAAGGCCGCGGCGTCCGCCGGAGCGGTTTCACGGGTGAGCGCCGGACCGGCGGCCCCGGGGGCGGCGGCGCTGTCGAGCACGATCCGCTCGACGCGTCGCGGGAAGAGCTGACGGTAGACCGCGCCGAGATGACTGCCGAAAGACCAGCCCAGGTAAGAGATCTTCGGTTCCCCGAGGGCGGCTCGCACGACGTCCAGATCGCGCGCGATGTCGCGGGTGGACGCGTGCGCGAGAAGGTCGCCCCGGTTGGCGCACCGCGCCGCGAGATCCCGCGCGACCGCCACGCCGCGTTCGAAGGAGGCCCTGTCCGGACTCGCCAGCTGGGCACTGTTCAGGTATCGCCCGGTAGGCCAGCCGCATTCCAACGGCGCGCTGAGTCCGAAGAACCGCGGGTCGATCCCGACCAGGTCGTACCGCGCCGCGAGTGACGGCGCTCCGGACGGGACCTCCGGTGGCAGGCCTTGCGCCAGCAGGGTCACCCCGTCACGGGACGGTCCGGGACCGCCGGTGTTGATTACCAAGGTGCCGAGGCGTCGCGCGGGGTCGGTCGCGGCACGGCGTGCGACGGCCACCGAAAGGGACCGGCCGCCCGGATCGGCGTGGTCCAGCGGAACGGTGACCTCACCGCAGGTCGCTCCGGCCGCCGCGAGCAGTTGCCCGGTGGTGTCGTCCGGCCCGGTCCGGCAGTCGTGCCAGCCGATCCGCTGTGCCCCGGAGGCTGGTTGGCTCTGCGCGAGGCTCGCCAAGAGCGCGATCGTGAGGCCCGCGGCGAGTGTTCGTCTTGTCTTCGTCATACCTGGACGCTAAGCGCGAAGACTCACCGAAACCTCTGTCCTCAGGCCGAAATCCGCTCCTCGCGGCTACTCCCGGAGGTATAGGGGGCCCGGCGGAACGGGGCGGCCAGGGTCGGCAGGAGGTGGCGGCGGTTGCGGATCAGGGCGGCGATCGCGATGGCCGCGTAGACGGCGCACAGCACGTAGCGCGCGGTCTGGCCGGGCAGCGCGAACTGCACCGCGAACAGGCCGAGCAGGGTCCAAGCGGCCCAGCGCGGGAAACGCAACGCGAGCAGGGCGGAGACACCGAGCAGGGTCTGGGTGACGGTGAGGAGGAATTCCTCGATCTGACGGGGGTCCAGGTGCAGCGCGGTCCCTCCGCCACCGAAGAGGTAGGCGATCGGCAGGCTGCCGACGAGCAGCGTCCATTGGTTGACCTTGCTGGAAAGCAGGGTGCCGATCGCCGCGTCGCCCTTGCCGCGGAGCGCGAACAGGATCGCCACGATGAACTCGGGCGCCTCCGACGCCAGCGGCGCGAGCCATTGCACGAGCAGGAACCGGTCGATGCCCAGTTCCGTCCCGACGGCGATCAGATTGTGCGCGAACGGTTCCGCGCTCGCGAGGATCACCACCGCCGCGAACACGAACAGCGCGGTCACCAGGATCCGGCGGGGCCGCTTGGACAACGCGCCGAGAGTGGCGGCCGGGCCGACCAGTTCGGGTTCGCCGGGCTCGGCGCGGGAGACCTTCCAGAGGTAGAACACGAAGAACCCGAGCAGCGCGAAGCCGAGGACCAGCGAGATCTGCCCGGTCCCGGGGATGACGAACGCGACGATCGAGGCGATCGCGAGGAAACCGAGTTCGATCCGGTACGGCGAATCGAGGACGAGCTCGCGGACCGTTGCACCGCTGCGTTTCTTCGCGACGGCGAGCCCGATCAGCACGACTGTCGACCAGCCGAGACCGAGCAGCAACCGGTTGGAGCCGGTCATGTTCGCCGCGGCGTAGGCGACGTACTCGGGATCCGAGCCCGCCGTGTAGGCGAAGTACAGGTCCACCGCGTACTCGGGGAGCACCGCGATGACGGCGAGCACGGCGATCGCGAGCCCGCCGGAAATGTCCACCTGCGCGGCTTCCGCGGCCCACGCGAGAAGGAACGACGCCGCGACGACGGCCAGGCCGAACAGCAGCAGACCGGCCACCGCCCCCGGTTCGGCACCGGAGAACCGCAGGACGAGCGCGGGCACGGTGAGCGCGGCACACAGGCCGATCGGCCTCAGTCGGTTGACGATCACGGACAGAGATTCCCGGCGGTCACCGGGTTACCACAACCGTTGCCCGCTTCGCCCGTCCGGCGAGAATCCCCTTGCGGGACAAGGAAAACGGAAGATCGTCATGCCGAAACCCGGACGTCGTCCCGCCGGAGTACCCGGGCTGGTCTGCCTCGACGGCTCTCACACACGGCCTAGGAGGCGTCGTGCCCAGCGGACCGGCGCATCGAGTGACCGGACCGGAAAGTGCCCCTGATCACATAGCTCGGAAATGACGAAATCCCCGGTTCCGCGCGGTTTCGCGGGACCGGGGATTCCGGGGGTGGTCAGCCCCGGGCGTTCGGGTCGATCACGCCGCCTGCCAGCCCGGTGGCGGCGTCACCGAAGGCACCGGCGGAGTCGACGGCGCCCTGACCGGCCGCGGTGGCCGAGTCGACGGCGCCCTGACCCGCGGCGGTGGCGTTTTCGGCGAGACCCTGCCCGGTCTCGGCCAGTCCGCCGGCGGACTGGGTGACCTGGTCGGCGGCGCCGGAAAGGTCGACGCCGGTCAGTTCACTGACCTTGTCGCCCGCGCCGCCCAGCAGTTCGGCGGCCTTTTCCTTCAGCGAGTCGAACAGGCTCATCTGGGGTACTCCTCGGATCGGTCGTGCGGAGGCGGCTGAAAGTTCACCGTACAGGACAAATCGGGCACGGTGCGCAATCGCGGTCACTCCGGACAGGTGAACCACCGAGAAGTGTTCAGAGACAGGGCGGCTGGTAGCGGTCGATCGCGAGGCCGCGGAAGTCGAGTTTGTTGGGCGTCTTGCCGACGAAGACCAGACCTCGCGCCTCGGTCAGCGCCGAAGCGAAGGAGTAGTTGGGCTTGCCCAGTTCGGGCAGCGTCGTCCACGCGTCGAGGGCGAAGCTGAAGAACTTCTTGACCATCTTCCCGCCTGTCGACGGCACCTTGGTCAGCCATTTGTCGCCGCCACTCCAGTGCGAAGCCGGGCGAAGCTGGACGTAGAGGTCGTCCGTCGCGCTGTAGGTCATCCAGAAACCGGTGGACTTCGAGAGATCGGCCTGCGCTTCGAACTTGTTCCCCAGCCAGACGACGACCACGTCCCATTCCGCCTTGAGGAAGGCCACCTTCGCCGCGTACCCGCCACGTTCGCGGACGAGCAGGCTGCCGGTCGCCGGAACCGTGGTGCCCTCACCGGAGGCGAGCCACTGCTGCAACCGGTCTATCGACGGGGTGGCGCATTCGCAGACGTGCCGCGACGGGGCCGCGTTCGCCACGGCGCCGGGGCCGATCAGCGAGGCCAGGAGCATCGAGGCGATCACCGCGAGCGTACGACTGAAAGGAACCTTGGATCCTCCGCGCATTCCCGGAAGCTAGCACAACGGTCACCGAAAACGGCGCCACAGCGGGAAAGCAGCCTCTGATGCCCCGCTCAGCGGGAACCGTCCTTTGTGGATTCTCACAGTGGTCCGGACCACTGGCGCCTTAGGTACTTACCGGGTTCTGGCTGCGGTTGATCGCGGGCTCGTTCCGTGAAGGCCTCCTTCCCCACTCTGAAGGCAGGGAAGGAGGCCTTCACGTACCTCGAACTGGCGGGGCGGCGGCGAGCGGCGGGTCCGGGTGGTCGTGAGTGGCAAGTGGGGCTAGAACGACACTTGCCACTCACGAGGCCAGCAGGTCGTCGAGCTCGGCCGCGAACAGCACCGCGGGATCGAACCCCATGCCGGCGAAGTGCCCGGCCACCTCAAGGGAAAGGACGCCGTGGAGCCGCGTCCAGAACGTCACGGCCCGGCGCAGGACCTCGGACGACACCGGCAGACCGCCCGCCCACTCGCGATGATCGTCGAGATGCGCTCCGAACGGCGTGACCCGTCCGCTGTCCGGGAGCGCGGCGTGGACTTCGAGCAGTACGGCCATGATCTCGTTCGAGATCTTCGTGGTGTCGCCGGGCGCGCGGTAGCCGGGGATCGGCGTGCCATAGACGAACAGGTAGCGCTGCGGGTCCGCCAGCGCCCACTCCCTGAGGGCGTGGGCGACGCCGTTCAGGCCGCCTGATCCGGCGGCCTGAACGGCGTCGGCGAGGCTCCGGTAGGCGTCGCGGACGAGGTCCGTGATCAGGTCGTCGCGACTGGGGAAGTACCGGTACAGCGCGGGACCACTCATGCCCACATGCTTGGCGATCGCGTTGAGGGACAACGCGGACACGCCCGTCGTGGCCAGCTGTTCCCACGCGTACCGCTTGATCTCCCCGCACACCTGAGCTCGGTAGCGCTCACGCGAGGTCTTCCTGTCCATGTCCATCAGCGCTCCTCCCGGGTCCGTTCAGTTAGAGGCTATCACTTTCCCTATTGACACTCACCTCATTGTTGTTATAGCTTCTAACTATCGCACCAAGCACTAACCAACAAGGAGCCGGACCATGACGGACACCAAGCCCCGCCGCCGCACCGCCGCCCGCGCCGCCGCACTCGCCCTCCCGCTGGCCCTCGGCCTGCTGGGCGGCACCGTGACACCCGCACAGGCCGCCACCACCGCGTCCCCCGCCCCGCTTTCCTGCCAGGGCAAGACCATCGACACGAAGGCCCCGATCCACTACCGGACCGAGACCCTGATCAACGCTCCCCTGAGCAAGATCTGGCGGCTGCAGACCGACGTCGAGCGCTGGCCGTCCTGGCAGGAGCCGGTGCTGACCAACCAGCGTCTGGATTGGGGCCCGCTCCACAAGAACTCGCGCTTCCGCTGGACCACCCCGGTGCCTGCCACGGCCACGACCCCCGCCACCACGCTGTCGATCACCTCGACCGTCCACCAGATCCAGCGCGGCAAGTGCATCCGCTGGAGCGGTCCCGCGATCGGCAAAGGCCTCAAGATCGACAACGGGATCCACGTCTGGAACTTCACCGAGGTCAAGGGCGGAGTGCTCGTCCGCACCGAGGAGAACTGGTCCGGCGCCCAGGTCGAGGCCGACGTGCCGATCTCGACCCAGTTCCTCGGCATGGGCCTCGAAGCCTGGCTGAAGGACCTCAAGACCACCGCCGAAGCCCACTGCTGATCCCCACTGCTGACCACACCCGAAACTTTCAGGAGGAAACGATGTCCACCCAGACGCTCGATCGCGAAACCACCGTCCGCCGCGCCCCGCGCTCCGTCATCATCTCGGCCTGGGCCGTCCCGATCATGGTCCTCGGCCAGTTCGCGATGCTCGCCGTCGTCCCGGTCGCCTTCGTCCTGATCGGCACCCTGCGCGACGCCAGGCTCAAGTCGCTCCGCTGGGGCGCGATCGCCCTCACCGCGGCCTACGCCACTCCCCTGGCGCTCTGGGCGATCGGCCCCGAACGCGCGCAGAGCCTTTCGAAGGACATGCATCCCGTGTTCGCCGCGATCATCGTCGTCGTGGGAGTCGCGTTCGCGGTCACGTACCACGTGCGCACACGCAAGTAGAGGACTAAACGCGGGGCGTGCCGTCGGTGAACGAGGGGATCACGCCGTAGGAGGCCTTCCGCGAAGCGCGGCGCAACGTCGCGAGCACGGCGGGCCCCAGCACCAGGATCGCCACCGTGTTCGTGATCGCGCGCCCCGTGTCCCAGCCCGCCGTCGAGGTCAGCAGCGTGAAGACGGCGAACCGGTGCAGGTTCTCCAGCAGCGGGGCGCCGGGAACGTAGGAGATGTGCCCGTCGTGGTACGGCACCTCGGCGTCGGTGATGAACGGCCAGAACCACAGGTTCATCAGGAACCCGAACACGTACGCGACGAAGATCCCGTAGCCCACCAGCATCGCGATCTCGGCCTTGCCGGTGACGCGGCGCGGCAGCAGTCCCGCGCCCATCCCGATCCAGGCCGAGCACATCATCTGGAACGGCAGCCACGGTCCCACCCCGGCGGTCAGCAGCGCCGAAGCGAACAGCGACGTACAGCCCAGCACGAAACCGAAGCCGGGCCCGAGCACCCGTCCGGCCAGCACCAGCAGGAAGAACACGGTCTCGATCCCCGCGGTCCCCGCGCCGAGCGGGCGCATCGCGGCGTTGACCGCTGACAGGACGCCGAGCATCGCGAGGGCCTTGGAGTCCATACCCCCTTCGGACATCTCGGCCAGCACGATGACGATCAGGATCGGCAGGATCCCGATGAACACGAACGGCGCGTCCGGGCCGTGCTGCATCGACTGCGGTTCGACGCGGACCAGGAGCGGCCAGATGAACATCATCAGCCCCGCCAGGGACGCGAGGCCGAGCACCGTCGCCGAGCGCGGACCCAGCCGGACCGCCGGCGCCGTGATCACCGGACCTCCTGCGGCAGCGCCGAGCGGACGTCGTCGACGGTGAGCCACGGTTCGCCGAGGATCTTGGCGACCTGGGTGGCGAACGCCGGGGAGCCGCCGAGCACCTCACCGGTCGGGCCGTCGGAGACGACCTCCCCCTCCGCCATCACGAGCACGCGGTGCGCGATCGTCGCGACGAACTCGACGTCGTGGGTGGCCACGACGACCGCCCTGCCCTCGGCCGTCAGCGCCACGATCATCTGCGCCAGCGCGGCCTTCGCGGTGTAGTCGAGGCCGCGGGTCGGTTCGTCCAGCAGCATGATCCGCGGCGCGGCCGACAACTGCACCGCGAGCACGAGCGCGAGCCGCTGGCCTTCCGAAAGGTCACGCGGATGCGACGCGGGATCGATGCCCGGAGCGAGCCTGTCGAGCAGTCCTCGGCTGTAACCTGGCTCCGCACCCGATTCCGTGTCGGCGGCCTCGCATTCGGCGGCGACGGTCTGTAGGTAAAGCAGGTCGCTCGCGGTCTGCGGCACCATGCCGACGAGTTTCCGCGCCGCGGCGCTGCCCAGCGTCTTCGGATCCTTGCCCTCGACGGTGACCTTGCCACCTTGCCGGGGGCCGGATCCCTGCACCGCCCACAGCAGCGACGACTTGCCGGAACCGTTGCGCCCCATCATCGCCAGCACCTCGCCGGCGCGCAGGGTCAGGTCGACCTCCCGCACCGCGACCTTCGGCCCGTACCGCACGACGACCCCGGACGCGGTCAGCAGTTCCTCGCCCGTGGTCGTTTCCCGCGCGAGCGGGGCCCCCAGCGTCAGCGACGAAGCGCGCCGCCGGGCGTCTCGGACCGTCATCGGCAGCGGGTCCCAGCCCGCCAACCGTCCCAAGTGGACGATCGGCGGCGCGATGGGCATGTCCTTCAACACTTCCGGCGGGGTTCCGTCGACCACTCCCCCGGTGCCCGGGACGTGGATCATCCGATCGGCGAACGGGATCACGCGTTCCATCCGGTGCTCGGCCATCAGCACCGTCGTGCCGAGGTCTTCCACCAGCCTGGCCAGCGTCGCCAAGACTTCCTCGGCCGCTGTCGGGTCCAGCGCCGACGTCGGCTCGTCCAGCACGAGCACCTTGGGGTGAGTGGTCAGCACCGAGCCGATCGCCACCCGCTGCTGCTGCCCGCCGGACAACGTCCGCAACGCGCGCCTGCGAAGTTCCGCGATGCCGAGGAGATCAAGGGTCTCCTCCACCCGGCGGCGCATCACCTGCGGGTTCAGGCCGAGTTGTTCCATGCCGTACGCGAGCTCGTCTTCGACAGTGTCGGTGACGAAGCCCGCCAGCGGGTCCTGGCCGACGACGCCGACCAGATGCGCGAACTCGCGCGGCGGCCGGGACCGGGTCGTGACGCCGTCGACGGAGACCGTCCCTTCGAGGTGCCCGCCGGTGAAATGCGGGACGAGGCCGTTGATCGTGCCGAGCAGCGTCGACTTGCCCGCGCCGGTCTGGCCCGCGAACAGCACGAGTTCGCCCTCACCGATGGACAGCGTCACGTCGGCCAGCACCGGTTCGGAGCGGCCGTGGTAGGTGAAGGAGACCTGATTCAGTTCGATCATGCGTGCACTTCTTTTTCGTGCGCTGCTTCTTCGAGCGCGGCGTACGGAGGTTCGGGGACCGGGGTCAGGAAGGCGGGCAGCACGCCGATCAGCACCCCGAGCAACGGCCCCCACGACAACGACGGCCAGGACAGGGTGATCAGCGAAGGGTTCATGTTCATCGGATTCACCTCCGACGTCACGAACAGGACGGCCGCGACGGCGATCCCGCTCGCGGCGACGACGATCTCCGGCAGCTGCCAGCGGTCCGGCCGGTAGCGCGTGCGCTGGACCCGCTTGCCCGCCGACCAGAACCCGACCAGTCCGACCACGAGCCCCACGGAAAGCACCGGCGCGGCGAGATATCTGGGCGTCGAACCGTCCAAAGTGGCGTAGACACCGACGCAGACCCCGATCAGGCCGACGATCATCAGCGCTCCCGTGATCAGCCTGGCCCGCGCCTCGACCAGTCCCGCGCGGCCGTAACCACGGGAGTCCATCGACGCGGCGAGCTGCAGCGAACGGGAAAGCGCGTCCTCCAGCACCGGGATGAGGACGGTGTGCAGGGCCTGCACCTTCTTCTTGCCCGAGCCGCCGCGCAGCTTGCGGGCGCGCCGGACCCGCAGCACACTTTCGGCCAGCTGCGGGAACACCGACAGCGCGACGATCACCGCGGTGCCCACCTCGTACAACGCCGGCGGCATCGCCTTGAGCAGCCGTTTCGGGTTCGCCAGCGCGTTGGCCGCGCCGAGGCAGATCACCATCGTCGCCAGCCGCATCCCGTCGTAAAGCCCGCCCAGCAACGATTCCGCGGAAACATCACCGAAGAGCCGGATACCCGCCGCCCATTCCGGCAGCGGGATTTCGGGCAGCCTCAAGAGGATCGTCGAACCCTCGGCACCACCGAAGACGACGCGGAAGAACACGCGGATCACGACGATGAACGCGCCGAGGTAGAGATACAGCCGGAACGCCAGCGCCCACGGCGCCTCGGATCGCCGGGCCACGACGACATAACCCGCGACGGCCACGATGGTCAGCAGCAGCCATGGGTTCGTCGTCCGGGTCGCCGCGACAGCGAGCCCCAGCGCCCACACCCACCACGCGGCCGGATGCAGGTCGCGCGGCAGGAAGTAGGACGTCATCAAGCTCCTTGTGCGCGTTTGCGTCTGCGTGCCACCAGGAATCCTGCCACGCACAACGCCAGGACCGCGCCACCGGCCGCCCAGGGCGCCCAGTCACTCGCGCCGGACTCGCGTTCGATCACCGCGTTGACGTCCTCGGCGTTCTCGCCGCCGGTGAACGCGACGTTCATCGACGGGTCCTTCGCCTTCGGCCTCGCCGAAGCGCTCGGACGCGGCTTGGGCGGCGGCAACGCTCCGGAACTCGCCCCCGCTGCCGGAGTCTCCCCCGGGCTCGCGCCGGGTTCCGCACCCGCCGTCGACTGAGGACCGTCTCCGGCCTGCTGCCCGCTCCCCACCTGCGGTTGCTGCTGGCGCTCGTTGGGATCGTCGGTGACCGGCTTGGCCTCCTCGCGCGGCACGCAGGGCTGGCTCTCGGTCCCCGGCCGGACGGCGGAGACCCGCGGCACCGGGTTGGTCTGGGCGGTGGCGTTCAGGGAGAACGACCAGCCCTCGAAACCGCCGGGGATGAAGTCGCGATTCTTGATGCCCCACTGGCTGTAGTCCCACGCGCAGTTGTTCGAGGCGTGCCAGTAGGACCAGTAGGCCTGCGCCGGGGGCGTGTCGAAGCACAGCTCCCGGTAGTTCCCGCGGCCGGTGACCGGGACGTTCTCGGACGCAGACGGGCGGTTCTCGACCCGGCAGATGAACGACTCGCCCCAGCGTTGCACCCCGGCGATCTGGAACCCGGCGCCCTTGAGCGCGTCCAGCCCGGTGCCGCGGGTGGCCTGGGGATTGCAGCGCACGATGGTCGTGCCGCCGAGCTTCTGGAAGTCGACGACGACGGTCACCCCGGTGGCGTCCTTGCAGAACCCGGGATATCCCTTGCCCTGGTCGATCGCGTGCGCGGACGGCGCCGTGACGGCGATCAGGAAGATCGCCGCCACCACGCCGAGGAGCCTCCTCACGGGATGGCCGGGTTCCTCGGCGTGACACCGGGAACCGGGTTCGTCGACGCCGACTTGTTCAGCGAGAACGACCAGCCTTCGAACCCGCCGGGCACGACGTTGCGGTTGAGCGCGCCGAAGCTGCTGTAGGTCCAGGTGGTACCGGAACCGTCGGCGTGCCAGTAACCCCAGTACGCGCCGGCGGGCGGGGTGTTGACGCACGGCTCCTTGTAGCTCGGGTTGCTCGACAGCGGGATGGTCTCCGTCGCGGCCGGACGGCCTTCCAGGCGGCAGACGAATCCGAGGCCCCAGCGGGCGGTTCCGGCGACCGCGATCCCCGCGTCCTGCAGCGCCTTGATCCCCGTGCGGGCGGTGCCCGGGCTCGCGTTGGGCGAGCAGCGGGTGATCGTCGGCGCGGCGGTCCCTCCGTTGCCGTCCAGTTCCTGGAAGTCGACGACGACGGTCGTCCCGGTGAGCGCGTCGCTTCCGGCGCAGATCCCGTCGTAGCCCTTGGTGGGATCGACCGCGTTCGCGGGTGCGGCGGAAAGCCCGATCAGTCCGATGAGGACGGACGTGACGGTGAGCAGTTTTCTCATGGTGTTGCCCCCTTTGACTTGATGGAACGGCGAAGCAGGAAAACGAGCACGATCGCGGCGGCCAGCAGGATCCCGGCCAGGCCGACGAGTCCCCAGAGCACCCACGCGGGCTGGGTGGTCTGGGAGGCGGCCGCTTGCACTTGTGCGCCGGAGACGGCGTCGGCGGCGTTCGCCTCGGTGAGCGGAAGCCGGATCGCGGGCGACAGCGGCGAATCGGCGGCGGTGAGCCAGGAGCGGCCCGCGACCCCTTGCGCGGCGGCCAGGCTCGTCGGGAAATCGGTCTTCCCGTCGCTCGCCGCCACGGATCCCTTGGCGAAACCGCCGTCGGGCTGGACCAGTTTGCCCAGCGACCGCGCGGTTCCGCTCGCGTCGAGGCCGGCGGTCTGCCGCGCGGCGGCGACGGCGGCGCTGAGCACGACGTCCGGCTCGCCCCCCTCACCGGTCACCATGCCCTCGCCGGTCGGCCGGACGCCGAGCGCGCCCACCGCGGACACGAACGCCGACACGCGCCGCTCGGTCCAGCCGTCGGGCCGTTTGGTCGACGGCGCGGCGTCGGTGTGCGAACGGACGGCCAGCGCGGTGACAGCGGCAGCCGTCGCGGCGAGGTCGCCGGAGCCGCACTCCGCGGTGTCCAGGTGCTTCGGGAAGGTTCCGTCCGCGCACTGGCGCGAAAGGAGCAGTTCGACCGCGGGACCGGGGTCTGCGGCGGTGGCGAGCACCGCCCACGCGTGCCGCTCGACGGTCTCGTCGGCGTCGGCGAAGGACCCGACGTCGGTGAACTTGCCGTCCACGCCACGCAGCTTGACCAGGTCGGCGCGCAACTGCCCGGCGATGTCCGCTTTGGCGAACTCGGCGACGAGCACGAGTTTCGCGAGCGGTCCGGCGTAGGAGGCCCCGCTCTGCTCGTACGGCGCGCCGTGGGCGTAGGCCTGCACGGCTTCCGGCGTGAGCAGGAACTTCGACGCGCGGGCGACCGTGTCCGGCTGCTCGTCCAGCGCCCGCAGGGCCAGCACCAGATCGGCGGTGGCGTCGTAGTCGACGTAGGTCTTGCCGTCCTCGGTGACCTCGACGTGGTCGCCGCTGACGAGCCGGTTCGTCAAGTACGCGCCGAGCCGGGAAGCCGCGTTAGCCACGACCGGGGTGGCGATCGCGGTCGGAGGTGGGACACGGGCGCCGGTCGACGCCCTCGGAGTGACGGTCTTCTTCGGCTTCGGTGCCTTCGGTGCGGGGGTCTTCGGCGCGGGGGTCTTCGGTGCCGGCTTGGCCGCGGGCGGGGTGTTCGTGACGGTGACCGTGCTCGGCACGGGCGGGCTGGTCGCCGGGGACGAGGACGTGCCCGGCGTCGGCGTCACCGACGTCGTCGTGGTGGTCGTGGTCGTCGTCGTTGTGGTGGTGGTCGTGGTGCTGGTGGTCGTGCTGGTCGGCGCCGGGTCGCTCGTGGTCGAGGTCGGCGTGCCGGTGGCCGTACTCGTTTCGGACGACGTCGAGGTCGGTGTTTCCGAGGCGCTGCTGGTCGGCGGCAGGCCGCCGCCCTTCGCGAGCGCGTAGAAGCCGACCTGCGACAACCCGAGCGAAGCCTGGGCGCTCGCGCGGATCCAGGTGTCGAGCCCGCTGATTCCCGAAGCGCGCGCGGCCTCGTAGGAAGCCGGGTTGTAAGCGATCGCGCCGAGGTCGCCCGCGAGTTTGTTGCCGGAGTCGGCCGCGGCGTTCGCCTGCGCGGATTTGAGGAACCGCACGCCCTTGTCCACCGCCGCGTCCGCGCCGCCCGCGTCGGCCAGTCCCTGGAGGATCATGCCGGTGCTGTTGGTGTTCGGCGCCTCGGTGCCGACGCCGCCGCCCCAGCCGCCACCGGCGCTCTGGTTCCCCTTGAGCCAAGCGACGGTCTTGGCGATCGGGGCGTCGAGACCGGCCGTGCCCGCCTTCTTCGCGGCCAGCATCGCCGAGAGGGCCAGACCGGTGGCGTCGCCGTCGGACGGGGAAAGGTCGAGCGGCTTGCCCTCGTCGCAGGTCGAGACCTTGTGGCCGTCCGGGGTGACGTGGTCGCCGGTCTCCTTCGTCGGGATGTAGGCGAAGAAGACGCGGAAGTAGCCCTCGGAACACTGCTGGGTCAGCAGCTTGTCGATCGCGAGTTGGTCGTTCGCACCCGCTGCGGCGAGGCCGATGACACCGAGGGCCTGGCCGAACATGTTCGCGTTGTTGCTCACCGAACCGGCGAGGTCGGGATCCTTCGAGTAGTCGCTGACCCGGCCCTTGTCCGGGCCCTTGTGCATGATCGCGCCCTGGGTCTCGGCGACCATGTCGTAGCCGTCGAAGTTCCGGGGGTTCCGGCCGGAGACCTGCGCGGCGACCAGGGTCTTGGCCGTGGCACCGCCGACGATGACCTTGTCGTACCCGGCACCGGGTGCGAGACCGTCCCAGGTGAAGTAGTCGGTGGCGTGGCCTTGGTCGTCGAGGAACTTCGCGATCGACTCGGCCTTCGCGCCGTCACCCGACGCGTACATCGAGAACAGCACGTCGATCATCAGGCCGTGGTCAGGCAGTTCGCCGCCGTTGGGGTTCTCGAGCGTGCCGTCCGGCTTCAGCTTCGTCGCGAGCCAGCGGGAGTTCGACTTCGCCGCGCCGGGGTCGTTCGCGGCCGTCGCCGTTCCGGTGAGCAGCGCGGCGACCACGCCGACGCTGACGGCGAACGCCGATGCGGCCAGGTACCCGCGGCGCATGGCTCCTCCTTGCGGCATGACGGAGGACAGCGCGGGACGCCGCAGTCACCCCTGTTTATCGCGACAGTGGTTCGGACTTCTGGTTGGTTCATCCGCCCGTGCGGTACCCCGGCTCGCCCTGGTGAAGGGCCCACGGTTGCGCGACAGCGCCGGATTTCGACCGGCTTCCCCGTCACGGGCGGCGATGTTGAGTTGTCGAGCCCGCCGAGGTTAACACTCGATTACCTACGACAGGCACCGCTGACCAGGTCGGTAGCCAGGATCACATCATCACTCGCGCCCGGCGGTACCCCGGCGCTTGACCGGGATGAGATTCTTCGGGTCGTCCGATTCAGCGCGGTCGTGGGGGAAGTCCGGTGAGAGTCCGGCGCTGTCCCGCAACGGTATGCCCTCCAGGCGAGCCCGGTCACCCACGTCGCGCGGTGTCACCGACTCCTGTCGAGGAAATGCGGGAAAGGGTTCTCATGAGACGTTTGGTCTTCGCTGTCGCCATGCTGTGCGGCATCGGGCTGGTCGCCGCCCCCGTGGCGAACGCGGCCACCCACAACAAGGCGGACGCCGCCGCGGGCTGGCTCGCCAGGCAGCTGACCGACGGGGAAAGGTTCGAGGCCGACTTCGGTGGCCAGAAGTTCCCCGACCAGGGTCTGACGATCGACGCGATCTTCGCGTTCGCCGCCGCCGGGGTGTCGGACACGAACGCGGGGAAGGCGATCACCTGGCTGGCGAAGCCGGAAATCACCACCGGCTATGTCGGCAGCGGCACCGAGGCCTACGCGGGCGCGCACGCCAAGCTGCTGCTCGCCGCGCAGATCCGGGGCAAGAACCCGGCGTCGTTCGGCGGCGTCGACCTCAAGGCGGGACTGCTCTCGCTGCTCACGCCGTCCGGCCGGTTCTCCGACCGCTCCGAATACGGCGACTACTCCAACGCCTTCTCGCAGTCGCTCGCGCTGCTGGCGCTGGACCGCACCCCCGCCGGCGCCCCCGCGGCGGCCGTGACGTTCCTCGCGGGCGCCCAGTGCGCGGACGGCGGCTTCCCGCTGAACTTCGGCGAAGCGACCTGCGCGAGCGACGTCGACTCGACCGCGATGGTCGTGCAGGCCTTGCGCGCCACCGGTGACGCGGTGAACGCCGGCGAGGGCACCTCCTGGCTGGTCACCAAGCAGCACGCGAACGGCGGCTTCGGCGTCGGCACGAACGCGCCGAACTCCAACAGCACCGGCCTCGCCGCCGAAGCGCTGGCAGGCCACCGTCCCGCCGCCGCGGTCAAGGCGCGGGAATTCCTCCGGTCGCTGCAGACCGGCTGCACCGGAGCCGGAGCGGACCGCGGCGCGATCGCCTACGACGCGACCGGCCTCAACCCGGCGACCGCCTCGCGCGCGACCGCGCAAGCGATCCTCGGGCTGGCCAGGGTTCCGCTGAGCGACCTGCACGGCGGTGGCCGTCCGCAGGCCCCGGTACTCGCCTGCCCCTGACGTCACCTCGTGAGTGGTACGGACGGTTCTAACCGTCGTTACCACTCACGAGGTCCTGGGGTCCCGCACGGTGAGGCGCCTTGGTCGCCCCTGCAGTACGTGAAGGCCCCCTTCATTGCGCCTGGCGCTGTGAAGGGGGCCTTCACGTACTTGGCCAGCGATCGACCGCAGACGCTCTTGGTCCTGACTCGAATCGCTGCCCGCGCCCCAGTGGACCGACATCTACCAGCCCGTGCATCGCGGCGGACCGGGCGGCGGCGGCTGCGGGGGCCGGGCCCAGGGCCTCGTGAGTGGTACGGACGGGTAACTAGTCAGGTCCCGGGTCATGTGGTGATCGTCGTTCTGCGATGATCACTGGGTGTCCGGGGGTGAGCGTCCGTCGTATGACGAGT
>NZ_JBVJLY010000040.1:0-33005 GCF_055584485.1 Amycolatopsis sp. NPDC102522
CGCCGCGGCGGGGCGGGGGGGGGGGGGGGGGGGGCCCCGCCCCCCCCCCCCCCGGCCCCCCCCCCCCCCCCCCCCCCCCCCCCCCCCCCCCCGCCACTCACCAGAGGCCGCGGGCCCGGGCCAGCCGCCCGACGGTCAGCGCCACCTTCAGCACCCAAGCGTCGCGTGATTCGGCGGCGTGGCGGCCGGTGAGTTCGGCCGCCTTCCGCAGCCGGTACCGGACGGTGTTCGGATGCACGAACAGCGTCCGCGCGCAGGTTTCCAGGACGCCGCCGCTGTCGAGATAGGTCTCCACCGTCCGCAGCAACGCCGGGCCCGCCTCCTCAAGCGGCCGGGCGATCTGCTCCACGAGCAGGCGTTCGGCCTCGGGGTCGCCGGACAACGCGCGTTCCGGCAGGAGATCGATCGATCTCGCGGGCCGCGGCGCGCCGGGCCAGCCGACGACGGCGCGCAGGCCGGAGAGCGCCTCTGTCGCGCTGTGGTGCGCTTCGGCGAGGGTGGGCACCGTCGGCCCGGCGACGACCGGGCCCTCGGCGAAGGCGACGGAGAGCTTGGTGAGGATCTCGCGGTCCTTGATGCTGCCGTCGGTGGGACCGGCGACGACCACGACCAGCCGGGACCCCTGCACCGAAAGCAGCACGGGGCGCCCGACCCGGGCGGCGCGGCTGCGCACCTCGAACACGACGGCGGGCGGGTCGTCCGACGTCGGGGTGCCGACCAGCGCGGTGGCGGGCGCGGCCGGATCCCAGCCGAGCGCGGCGGCGCGGGAGAGCACCGCCTCCTCGGCGTCACCGCGGACGATGCCGTCGACGACCAGCGCTTCCAGGCGCGCGTCCCAGGCGCCGCGTGCCTCGGCGGCGGCCGCGTAGGAGTTGGCGGCGGCGAACGCGATCTCCCTGCCGTAGCGCAGGATCCCTTCGATCAGCGCGGCACGTTCCGCCTCGTTCGCGGCGAATTCGGGCAGCTGCTCCTCGAACACCTCGATCGCCAGCCGCACCATGCCGACCGCCTGCCGCAGGCTCACCCAGCGGGAAAGTTCGGCGGGCGCCTCGCGGAACGCCTCGGTGGTGAGGGAGAGCGCCTCCTTCGCGTCGCGGAGCCAGTCGACGAAACCGGCGGCACCCGCCTGGGTGATCAACAGAACGCTCGCGCGCTGGTCGGCGGGAAGGCGGGAGAACCAGCTCAGCCGCTCCTCCATCACCGCGACGCTCGCGCTCGCGAGTCGGCCGGAGGCGTGCTCAAGCCGCTTGAGGGTCTTGGCGGACAGCCCGTGGTGCTTGGGCACATGCCGCCCGGAAGTCGCATCAGCCATGGTCAGCCGATCCTAGTCCGGTGGGCAAAGGTGGCCGTCATCCTGCGGCCCTTCGCCACCCGCGTCCTAAGTGGACAGTCGGCGCGCGGATGCTTCGATGAATTGTGAAAAGTGCTCGGATAATACTCGAGGCCGCCCGGCGCTCGCGTTTTACGCTGCGCCGGACGGCCTCGTCTCCCCGGTCCCCACCGGTAGAACAAGTATGGGACTTGTCGATCTTTTCCCGCTAGTTCACTCACTCGATCGTGGGTCGCCGAGTTGCCGCTGCGGTGCCTGTGATCAACGATCCCTCGCAAGCAACACCGGGTAGGGCGCGGATGCGCCGAGGAGGGAGTTCGCCGTGGGCGAGCAGCTGAAAGACGGTCTGGGACAAGCATGGAACCTTGTCGCCACCTTCGTGCCGAAACTGGCCGGATTCCTGATCATCCTGCTGATCGGCTGGTTGATCGCGAAGGCGGTGTCAAAGGCATTGGGACTTGTTCTGTCGAAGATCGGTTTCGGCAAGCTCATCGAGAAGACCGGACTCACCGGAACGCTCAAACAAGCGAATGTCGACGCGGGCGGGATCCTCGTCAAACTCGTGTACTACTTCATTCTCCTGATCGCGTTGCAACTCGCGTTCGGCGTATTCGGTGAGAGCAATCCGGTCAGTGCCCTGCTCAACGACATCATCGCGTTCCTGCCGCGGATCCTGGTGGCGCTGGTCCTGGTGATCGTCGCGGCCGCCGTCGCGAAGGTCGTCCGCGACCTGGTGACCGGGGCGCTGTCCACCCGGCCCGCCGGACGGCTGCTCGGCACCGTCGCCTACTGGCTGATCATGGCGTTCGGCATCATCGCCGCGCTCGGCCAGGTGAACATCGCGACAGCGGTGACGGGGCCGGTCCTGATCACCGTGCTCGCCACCATCGGCGGCGTGATCGTCGTCGGCTTCGGCGGTGGCCTGATCAAGCCGGCACAGGACCGCTGGCAGGGCTGGCTGGCCACCTTGCAGGGCCAGCTCGACGCCGCTCCCGAAAAGCAGGAGGTCCATTCGGAGCCGCCTACTTCGCCCGTGGGCATCGGTCGCGTAGATTCCTGAGCATCCCGCGGGCCCGGTGATCGAGGAAGGCACCGGGCCCGTGTGGAGCTGAAGGGGTCCATCGCCGCATGACACGCGGTGAAGGGCCCCTTCGTCGCGTCTTACGCGGGCAAAGTCCCTTTCGGCTACTCCACCTGGCTGTTCCGCACCTCACACTCCCTAGGGAATGGCGCCGGATCGGAGCATGTTGGAGCGGTAGACGGAGAGGGGTGCGGACGTGGACTTCCTGCTGCACAACGGTGTCACGGTGCTCGGACAGTGGATCTCCTTCGCCGAGCTGGCGGGGCAGGTCTTCGCGCTGGCCGTGGTCTTCCTGGCGCAACGCCGCACGCTGTGGACCTGGCCGGTCCAGGTCGGCGCCACCGTGCTGCTGTTCTCGGTCTACCTCTCCGCACACCTCGGCGGGCTCGCGACCAGGCAGATCGCGATCCTCGTCATCTCGATCTACGGCTGGTGGGCCTGGTCCCGCCGCAGCGACCCGGTCTACGGCGTCGTCGTCCGCAAGGGCCGTCTCGGCGAGCGCCTGGCGATGCTCGGCGCTTTCGCGATCGGCACCACCGCGATGGCGCTGGTCCTCGACGCGCTGAACGCCTCGTGGGCGCCATGGCCGGACGCCGCGATCTTCGTCGGCACGCTGGTCGCCTTCGCCGCGCAGGGCGCGGGTCTCGTCGAGTTCTGGCTGGTGTGGCTGGTCGTCGACGCGATCGGCGTGCCGCTCCAGCTCTCGTCGGGCCTCTACTTCTCGGCCGCGGTCTACATCGTGTTCGCCGGGCTGGTCGTGCACGGCTGGTGGAGCTGGAACCGTACGGCCAAGCAGGTCCGCACCGCTCCTTCGGGAGTCAGGGCCGCAGCCCGCTGACCTCGCGTTTCGTCCTCTGAACGCGGTATTCGCGTGACGCAAGTACCGCGTTCAGAGGACGAATTGCGTTTGGTCAGCGCATGGTGGCGTGCGAGGGCTTGAGGTCCGCGAGGGTGCGGACGCCCAGCAGCTGCATGGTCCGGGTCATCTCGGCGCGCAGGATGTCCACGCACCGCTGGACGCCGCGCTCGCCCCCGGCCATCAGGCCGTAGAGGAACGCGCGCCCGATGAGCACCGCGTCGGCGCCGCGCGCGATCGCGGCCACGATGTCGCCGCCGGAGAGGATGCCTGTGTCGACCCACACCTCCGCGTCGCCCTGGATCTCGTCGAGCACCGCGGGCAGCAGCTCGATCGGTGTCGGCGCGCGGTCGAGCTGACGCCCGCCGTGGTTGGACAGCAGGACCGCGTCGGCGCCGTGCTTGACCACGTCACGCGCGTCGTCGACGTTCTGGATCCCCTTGACCACGAGCTTGCCCGGCCAGGTCTGACGGACCCAGTCGAGGTCGTCGAAGTTCAGGGTCGGGTCGAAGAGCTGGTTGAGCAGCTCGGCGACGGTGCCGTCGAACTGGCTCAGCGACGCGAAGGTCAGCGGCTCGGTGGTCAGCAGGTTGATCCACCACGCGGGATGCATCGCGCCGTCGACGAACGTCTTGAGCGTGAGCGCGGGCGGAATGGTCAGCCCGTTGCGGACGTCGCGCAGCCGCGCGCCCGCGACAGGGGTGTCCACGGTCAGCATGAGCGTGTCGAACCCGGCGGCCCACGCGCGATTCATCAGATCTTCGCCCGCTTTGTGGTCACGCCAGACGTAGAGCTGGAACCACTTGCGAGCCTCCGGGGCGGCCGCCGCGAGGTCTTCGATCGACGTCGTCGCCATCGTCGACAGCCCCATCGGGATGCCGTTGCGCTGCGCGACGCGAGCCACCGCGGACTCGCCCTCGTGGTTCATCATCCGGGTGAACCCGGTCGGCGCGAACGCGAACGGTAGTGCCGAACGCTTGCCGAGGATCTCCTTGCTCGTGTCCACATCGGACACGCCGCGCAGGACGTTCGGGTGGAATTCGATGCTACGGAAGGCTTGCCGCGCTCGGCGCAGGCTGTCTTCGAGCTCCGCGGCGCCGTCGGTGTAGTCGAACGCCGCCCGCGGCGTCCGCTTGCGGGCGAGCATCCGCAGGTCGGCGATCGTGTGCGCGCCCGCCAGCCGCCGTTCGGTCGGGTTGAGCACGATCGGCTTCGGCCGCAGGATCTGCTTCAGCTCACTCGGCTTCGGCAGTCGACGCTTCGTCACACTCGCTCACCCTCTCTGTTCGCCCCCAGAAACATCCGATGTATCACTCTAGACTGGTCGCCGCCGGATGCAAGGAAAGGCCCGTTACTTGCAAAATTTGCAAGTAACGGGCCTTTCATAGCGTCTCTAGGCGCTACCGGAGTCCGACAACTGCGGACCCGCGGCGGACACGTCGTCGAGGCGGTACTTGCGCGCCGCCTCCGCCGCCTTCGACCGGTCGACCTCGCCGCGCTTGGCGAGCGCGCTCAGCGTGCCGACCACGATCGACTGGGCGTCGACCAGGAACTTCCGCCGGGCGGCGGGGCGGGTGTCGGAGAACCCGAACCCGTCGGTGCCCAGCGTCAGCATGTCCGTCGGCACCCACGGGCGGATGAGGTCCGGCACGGCACGCATCCAGTCCGAAACCGCGACGACCGGCCCGTTCGCGCCGGACAGCTTCTGCGTGATGTACGGCACACGCGGCGAGTCGCCCGGGTGGAGCAGGTTGTCGTGGTCGACCGCGACGGCCTCGCGCCGCAGCTCGGTCCACGACGTCGCCGACCACACGGCCGCGCGTACGCCCCACTCCTCGGCCAGCATCCGCTGCGCCCGCAGCGCGTCCGGCATGGTGACGCCGGACACCAGGATCTGCGCCTCCGGACCGTCGCCCGACGGGGCGTCGGCGTACCGGTACAGACCCTTGAGCAGGCCGTCGACGTCGAGGTTCTCCGGCTCGGCGGGCTGCTGATAGGGCTCGTTGTAGATCGTCATGTAGTAGAAGATGTTCTCGCCGTTGCCGTCCGGCCCGGTCTCGCCGTACATCCGGCGCAGACCGTCCCGCACGATGTGGGCGATCTCGAACGACCACGCCGCGTCGTAGGCCACGACGGCCGGGTTGGTCGCCGCCAGCAGCAGCGAGTGCCCGTCGGCGTGCTGCAGGCCCTCACCCGTCAGGGTGGTTCGGCCGGCGGTGGCGCCGAGCACGAACCCGCGGGCCATCTGGTCGGCCGCGGCGTAGAGGCCGTCACCGGTCCGCTGGAACCCGAACATCGAGTAGAAGATGTAGATCGGGATCATCGGCTCGCCGTGCGTGGCGTACGAGGTGCCGACGGCGGTGAACGACGCGGTGGACCCCGCCTCGTTGATGCCCTCGTGCAGGATGACGCCCTTTTCGGACTCCTTGTAGGCCAGCATCAGGCTCGCGTCGACCGACGTGTACGTCTGGCCGTGCGGGTTGTAGATCTTGGCCGTCGGGAACATCGAGTCGAGGCCGAAGGTGCGCGCCTCGTCCGGGATGATCGGGACGATCCGCTTGCCGATCTCGGAGTCCTTCGCCAGCTCGCGGACGAGCCGGACGAACGCCATCGTGGTGGCGACCTCCTGCTTGCCCGAGCCCTTGCGGATGCTTTCGTAGACCTTGTCGCCCGGCAGCACAAGCGCCTTCGCGGCCTTCGGGCGACGCTCCGGCAGGAAACCGCCCAGCGCCTTGCGGCGGCCGAGCATGTACTCGATCTCCGCCGAGTCCTTGCCCGGGTGGTAGTACGGCGGCAGCTTCGGGTTGCGCTCGAGCTCCTCGTCGCTGATCGGGATGCGCTGGGCGTCCCGGAACAGCTTGAGGTCGTCGAGGGTGAGCTTCTTCATCTGGTGCGTGGCGTTGCGGCCCTCGAAGGACGGGCCGAGGCCGTAACCCTTGATGGTGTGGGCCAGGATCACCGTCGGCTGGCCGTGGTGCTCCAGCGACGACTTGTAGGCCGCGTAGACCTTGCGGTAGTCGTGCCCGCCGCGCTTGAGGTTCCAGACGTCGGCGTCGGTGAGATCCTTGACCAGCTCCTTGGTCCGCGGGTCGCGGCCGAAGAAGTGCTCGCGGACGAAGGCGCCGTCGTTGGCCTTGTAGGTCTGGAAGTCGCCGTCCGGCGTGGTGTTCATGAGGTTGACCAGGGCGCCGTCACGGTCCGCGTGCAGCAGCGAGTCCCACTCGCGGCCCCAGATGACCTTGATGACGTTCCAGCCGGCGCCGCGGAAGTAAGACTCCAGCTCCTGGATGATCTTGCCGTTGCCGCGCACCGGGCCGTCGAGCCGCTGCAGGTTGCAGTTGATCACGAAGGTCAGGTTGTCGAGGCCCTCGCTCGCGGCCACGTGGATGAGGCCGCGCGATTCCGGCTCGTCCATCTCGCCGTCGCCGAGGAACGCCCAGACATGCTGGTCGCTGGTGTCCTTGATGCCACGATCGCGCATGTAACGGTTGAACCGGGCCTGGTAGATCGCGTTCATCGGGCCGAGGCCCATGGACACGGTCGGGTTCTCCCAGAACTCCGGCATCAGCCGCGGGTGCGGGTACGACGGCAGGCCGCCGCCCTCGCCCGCGTGCGAGAACTCCTGGCGGAACCCGTCCATCTGGTGCTCGCTCAGCCTGCCCTCGAGGAAGGCGCGAGCGTAGATGCCGGGGGAGGCGTGACCCTGGATGAAGATCTGGTCGCCGCCGCCGGAGTGGTCCTTGCCGCGGAAGAAGTGGTTGAAGCCCACTTCGTACAGCGCCGCGGACGAGCCGTAGGTCGAGATGTGCCCACCGACGCCCACGCCGGGACGCTGCGCGCGGTGCACCATGATCGCGGCGTTCCACCGGATGTAGGCGCGGTAGCGGCGCTCGATCTCCTCGTCACCGGGGAACCAGGGTTCGTTCTCGGTGGGGATGGTGTTGACGTAGTCGGTCGACGTCAGCGCCGGAACGCCGACGTGGCGTTCCCTGGCCCGCTCGAGGATGCGCAGCATCAGGTACCGGGCGCGCTGCTGACCACCCCTGGCCAGCGCCTCGTCGAAGGAGTCCAGCCATTCGGCAGTCTCCTCCGGGTCGATGTCGGGCAGGTGCGCCGCCAATCCGTCACGGATGACGCGGACGCGTGCCGGGGTCTCCTTGCCGGAGGCGCCGTCGTTCTGCGGGGCCAAGGGGTCTCCTTGCGAAAGGTGGTAGCTGGTTCTGCTCGTACGCGGGCGTGTCGCCTTCCATCGTCGTCCTCCGGTTCCGTTCGCGTCACCGCTACTGATCGGTAACGTTCGCGGACCCGAACGCGACACGCCTCGCACGCGCCTGTACTCGCGCGCGCGTTTTCTCTCTCACCCTAAAGCAGGCCGTTCGGGGGTGCCCAAGCGCGCCCGAATTGACCCCCGAGAGTGGGCTGAATGTCCGTACGCCGCGACACGAGTTGTTCAAGATCCGGTGTGGACGGTTGCGCGGATCGCTTCACCAGTGTTCGCTAACGGGCATCATGTACCCGAGTGTGGTGCTTGCCCGGTCGATCCGGCCGAGCGACACCACGCTCCGTCGTAGTTGGAGGAGTGACAGCAGTGGTCGCCGCGGGAGACGCTGATCAGAGCAGCGTCGCCGAAAGGCTCGGGATCAAGCCGGACATGGTGGTCCAGGAGATCGGCTGGGACGAGGACGTCGACGACGATCTTCGTGCGGCGATCGAGGAACAGATCGGCGGCGACATCCTCGACGAGGACGCCGACGAGGTCATCGACGTGGTGCTGCTCTGGTGGCGCGAGGACGACGGTGATCTCGGTGACACGCTGATCGAGGTCCGGACCCCCTTGAACGAGAACGGCGTGATCTGGGTGTTGACCCCGAAGACGGGGCAACCAGGGCATGTCGAGCCGAGCGAGATCGCCGAGGCGGTACCGCAGGTCGGATTGGCGCAGACAGCCAATATCAGTGCCGGTCCCAAGTGGGCGGGCACGCGGCTGGTGTCGCCGAAGTCGAAGACCAAGCGGTGACCCCGGGAGCCGTGCGATCGACACGATAGGGTTGTCGTCGCAGGCCCCTGTTCGCTCTTGAGAGGAAACCGCCGGTATGGCCGTCGAGGTCGGAACGCAAGCCCCGGACTTCACGCTCAACGACTACAACAAGCAGGCCGTGAAGCTGTCGTCCTTCCAGGGCGAGAAGCCGGTCTTGCTGGTGTTCTACCCGTTCGCGTTCAGCGGTATCTGCACCGGCGAGCTGTGCCAGCTCCGTGACGAGTTCGCGGACTACGACGGCAACGGCGTCCAGGTCATCGGTGTGTCCGTGGACACCCCGTTCTCGCTCAAGGCGTGGGCCGAGCAGGAGGGCTACCAGTTCCCGCTGCTCTCGGACTTCTGGCCGCACGGTGAGGTCGCGAAGGCCTACGGCGTCTTCAACGAGACGGCCGGCCTGGCCACCCGCGGCACCTTCCTGATCGACAAGGACGGCGTCGTGCGGTTCGCCGAGATCAACCAGCCCGGCGAGGCGCGCGACCAGCAGGCGTGGAAGAAGGCCGTGGCCTCCCTGGCCTGAGTCTTCACCGGTGGCACCCGTGCGCGGGTGCCACCTCCCGGGCGCATAGCTCAGCGGGAGAGCACTCGGTTTACACCCGAGCGGTCGTAGGTTCGATCCCTACTGCGCCCACCGAAAACCCGGCGACACCCCGCCCGCGCGGGGCTACCTTGAGCCACATGCACGACCTGACGTGGCGGCCGCTCACCCGCGAAGACGCCGAGGCGTCCGCGGATCTCCTCAACGTCATGGAGACCGCCGACAGGATCGGTGAGAACTACACGGCGGAAGACACCCTTCAGGAACTGGTCGACCCGTACGCGGACCTGGAGCGGGCGAGCCTCGCCGCGTTCGACGGCGACGTGATGGCCGGTTACATGAAGATCCGCTTCAAGCCGTCCGCGGAAGAGGTCCATCGTGTCTTCCTCGACGGCGGAGTCCATCCCGGGTATCGCCGCCGGGGGATCGGTGGCGCGCTCGTCGACGCGGGGGTAGCGGCGGCCAAGGTCGTGCACGCACTGCATCACCCGGCTTCGAAGCTCGTGGTGGACGTCAACCGGCCCGAGCGCATCGCGGGCCTGGCCGAACTCGTCCGGTCCCGGGGGTTCACGCCGGTGCGCTACTTCCAGCGGATGGAACACCCGCTCGGCGTTTTCGGCGATCCGGAGATCCCCGGCGGGTTCCGGGTCGAGCTGTGGTCGGAGCGGAACGACGACGACTTCCGGACGGTCCGGAACGAGGCGTACCGGGACTACTGGGGCGCGGTGCAGATGCCCGTCGATCTGTGGCGGAACAAGATCACCAACCAGACTTTCCGCCCCGAGATCAGTTTCCTGCTCCGGGAGGTGGAGACGGGCGCTCCGGTGGGGATGCTCGTGACCATGTACTGGGAGGCCGACACGGAGGCCACGGGCGTTCGCGACGCGCACTTCATGCTCATCGGGACGCTTCGGGCGTACCGGCGGCGAGGCATCGCTGGCGCGTTGATGGGGCACGCGCTGCGTGAGGCCGCCGACCAGGGTTACGACCGTGCCAGCCTCAACGTGGACTCGGCGGACCCGTCCGGGGCGGTCGGGGTCTTCGAGAAGGCCGGCTTCGCGCCGAAGATGCGCTACGTGCGCTGGGCGCTCGAGGCCTGACTCGCTCCGAAACTAGTCGGCAACTTGCGAAGGCCCGGGATGAGGCTGTGGTGAGCGCTGGACCGGGCCGGTGTTTTCGCGTGACCGGTCGGACGGCACGCGTGATCCGATGGACGACACGCGTGATGGCAGGCCCTCGCCGCGTGTCGTCCCTCCAGCCACACGAAACCGCCCGGCAGTAGGTACCTAAGACACGCTTGGCCTTGACCCGAATCGCCACTCACGACCCACCCGATCCCGACGGCTCGCAAGCCGCCGCCCTCCCGCATTCAGAGGACTAATTGCGCAGAAGACACGTGAAGGCCCCCTTCACTCGGCTTAACCGAGGGAAGGAGGCCTTCGCGTACCCCCACACCTGTGGAACGTTTTCTTTTTCGGCGGTCTGGTCTGCCCCCTCGGCAGGCCAGACCGCCGGTGCGCCGCGCCGCGGGTGGCGAACTTTCGGCTGCACAAGACAGGAGACGGCCGGGACTGCCCAGATACATCAAGATCGGCGGCCATTGGAGTGACGCAGGGCCGCGAGGGGGTGATCACGTAAAGCGACGGCGACTACGCGCGGATGAGCCTGTTCGCCAGGGTCGACATCGTGTAAGCCCCGATGCCCATGACGACTTCGAGCGCGTTCCGCTCGGTGAATCCGTGCCCGAAGAAGACCTGCAGCGTCTCGTCGTCCACCCCGCCTGCGGTTTCGAGCACCGCCAGCGTGAACTGCCGGACGGCTTCCAGGCGCTCGTCGGGCACGGGCTCCTGCGAGCGAAGCGCCGCGATGACGTCGTCGTCCGCGTGGTGACCCTTCAGTCTGCCGGTGTGGATCTCGACGCACACTTCGCAGCCGTTGCGCGTCGCCACGGTCATCACGACCGTCTCCCGCGCGAGGGGTTCGAGCGTGGTCTTCTCGAAGCTCGCACTGAGCCTCAGGAACCCGTCGAGCAGTTCAGGCGACGACGCCTGCCGGGCGACGGCGGTGGGGAGGTGCCCGAACTTCCGGATGGTCGCTTCCATCAAGCGACGCGAGGCTTCGGGCGCGGTTTCGAGGGTGTGATCGGTGAACAAGGCAGCCCCTTAAGATGGTCAACGTGGTTGACGAAAAGGTAAACCAAGTTGTCGAACAAGGCAAGCGCGTTTCCGACGCGCCCGGGTTCGAACTGCCGCTCCTGCTGTTCGCGGGCTTCCGCTCGATCATCGACCGGTTGCACGCCGAGCTGGCCGAGCAGGGGCATCCCGACGTCCGCCCGGTGTACGGCTTCGCCATGCAGGCGATCGGCCGCGACGGCGCGACGGCGAGCGAGATCGGGCGGCGGCTCGGGGTCAGCAAGCAGGCGGCGGGCAAGACCGTCGACAAGCTGGAGCAGCTCGGCTACGTCGAGCGCGCCGACGACCCGGCCGACGCGCGGCGCAAGGTCGTGCGGCTCACCGGCCGCGGTATCGACTCACTCGGCCGGTCCGCGGCGATCTTCGACGAGCTGCGCAAGGACTGGGTCGACGCGCTGGGCGCCGACAGGGTTCGCGCGCTCGAAACCGATCTGCGCGTGATGGCGCCCGCCGACGGCTTCCGTCTCGACGTCGCCGGCTGGTTCGGTGCCTAGAAAGGACAACCCGGGTTCGGCGCGTCCTCCGAAAGCGGGCTCCCTTGCGGCAACACGTAAAGCACCCGTAGTACCACCGGCGTCGTCCCGAGGTTCCGTCCGATGTGGACGGTGTCGCTCGGCTCGGTGAAGACGGCGCCCTTCCGGTACAGGCCGTCGAGTCCGCAGTCGGCCGAGTTGTGCGTCAGCGTGCCCGCCTTGACGTACGCGTACAGCTTCCCGTCGTGGTAGTGCCAGCCGGTGTACCCGCCGGGCTGGATGACGACCTCGCGCAGCACGTAGTCGGTGTCCCCGACCGTCTTCTGCTCGAAGATCGTCCCGGTCACCCCGGATCCGGGGGTCGCCTCGGCCACCGTAGGGACGGCGAGCGCGAGGACGAGCGTGGCGAGCAGCGTGGTCACGGACCGCAGGCGCATGGGAAAACCGTACCGCGAATCAGGGTGCCCGAAGCGTCCGTCGCAGCATCTTGCCGCTCTCCGTCCGCGGCAGCCGTTCCCGGAAATCGAACCGGCGCGGCGTCTTGAACCCGGCGAGCTCGGCCCGGCAGTGCTCTTCGAGCCGCTTCGCCAGCTCGGAGTCCCCGACGACACCTTCGACGGGTTGGACGACGGCGACGACCCGTTGTCCCCATTCGGGATCCGGTTCCCCGATCACCGCGGCGTCGGCGACGTCGGGGTGGCTCAGCAGTCGCGCCTCGATCTCGGCCGGATAGATGTTCACCCCGCCGGAAAGGATGAGATCCGTCCGCCGGTCGCACAGGAACACCCGGCCCGCGGCGTCGAGATAGCCGACGTCCCCGACGGTGACGAACTCCCCGGAGCGCGCGGCGGCCGTCTTTTCCGGATCATCGTGATAGTCGAACTTCGTGTGCGCGGAACTGAAGTAGAGCGTCCCCGTCTCGCCCGCGGGGAGTTCCCGGCCGTCGTCGTCGAGAACCTCGACCCGCACCCCGTCCAGCGGCTCGCCGACGGTGCCCGGCTCGGCGAGCCATTCGCGCGCGTGCACCGCCGTGATCAGGCCTTCGGACGCGCCGTAGTACTCGTGGACCACCGGCCCGAGCCAGGCGAGCATCCGCTCCTTGACCTCCCGCGGGCACGGCGCGGCGCCGTGGATCACCGAGACCAGGCTCGACAGGTCGTAGCGCGCGCGGACGTCCTCGGGCAGCCGCAGCATGCGGTGGAACATCGTCGGCACCAGATGGGTGCTCGTCACCCGATGCTTTTCGGTGAGCCGCAACGTCTCCTCGGCGTCGAACCGGTCCATCAGCACGAGCGTGTGCCCGAGATGCAGGATCGCTGTCGAGAACGTGCCCGGCGCCGCGTGGTATAGCGGGCAGGCGACGAGGTGCACGCCGTGCCCCGGCAGGACGTCCAGGCGTTCGAGGGTGTGCGCGTGGATCGGGTGCAGCGCGGGCGGCAGCCCGGACAAGGCGCGCCGGACACCTTTGGGTCGCCCCGTGGTCCCGGAGGTGTAGAGCATCGTCTGACCGGAGGTCCGGTACTCCGGCGTGGTGGTGGGCTGGTCCTCACCCCAGGACGCGTAGTCCGCCCAGCCCGGTGTCCCGCCGCGCGAAAACCGGTGCAGGCTCTTGAGTTCCATGGTGCAGGTAGCCGCGATGTCCGCGTCCGCGACGGCCACCTTGGCGCCGCTGTTGGCCGCGATGTAGGCGATCTCGCCCGGCGAGGACCGGTGATTGACCGGGGTGAAGTAGATCCCCGCCTGCAGGGTCGCCAGCAGCAGCTCGTAGTAGGTGAGTCCATTGTGGATGATCGCGACGATGCCATCACCCTCGCCGAGGCCGAGGGCCCGCAAGGCGTGGGTCAGCTGGTTCGCGCGCGCGGACAGTTCGCCGAAGGTGGTCTCTCGCCCGTCGACGTCGATCACCGCGACACGGCCGGGGTCCTGGGCCGCGACTTCGTAGAACGTGCTCATCCCTCCACCGTGCCAGCCGGCTCCGGGCGCCGCAGGCTCTCCAGGTGTCGCCGGAGCACCGTTCGCATCAGCTCCGGCGAGGTCCGGCCCGTCGCCAGGGCGAGGCCGTCCAGCAGCGCGGCCAGCCGTTCGGTCTCGACGGCCAGGTCGAGGTCGTCGAGCAGGCCACCCGCTTCGTTCGCGCTGTCGAGCACCCGCCGGACGAGCGCCCGGACCCCCTCGTGCATGCGGGCGGCCTCGTCGGCGAGGTCCGGGCGGTTCTTCGCGGCGGCCGAGAACGCCAGCCAGACGTCGGTTTCGGCCCGGGTCTGCTCGGTGACCGGGAGCAGTTCGCTGAGCAGCGCTTCGGTGATTTCCTGCCGCCGTGAGCGCGGGGTCTTGGGGTCGAGCAGGTCGGGAAGGTGGCCCAGCAGTCTCGCTTCGAGCCTGTCGCCGAGCGCGCGCATGGCAAAAACGATCAGCTCGTCGTGGCCGCGGAAGTAGTGCCGCACCGAACCGATCGCGAGACCGGCCTCTTCGGCCACGCTCCTGAGCGACGCCTGCGCGAGACCGTCCCGCTGGATCACGCGGAAGACGGCTTCGGCTATTTCCAGGCGCCTGGCCTCGGGGTCGACGATCTTGGGCATGTTGCCTTTATAGCACGACCTTGCTATTTTATTTGGCACAGTTGTGCTACAAAGGGGGAGCTTATGAAGACCTGGATGCTGATCGCGCTGGTGGTCGCCGCGGTGATCGTGCTGATCGTGCGCAGGCTGCGCGGGGAACCGCTGGTCGCCCGCGAGGTGTTCGGGGCGCCGGTGATCCTGCTCGCGATCGCGGTCTACGGCCTGGTCAAGCTCGAAGTCTTCACCTTCACGGACGGACTCTGGCTCGTGCTGGGCTCCGCGGTCGGCTGCGGCCTCGGCGCGGTGCGCGCCACCACCACGAAACTGTTCGAGCGCGACGGCGTGCTCTGGCTGCACTACACCGGCTGGACGTTCGGCGTCTGGGTGCTGTCGCTGCTGGTGAACTTCGGGATCGGTTTCCTCGCCACCGCGGCCGGCGCGCATCCCGACGCGCGGCCGGTGACGTTGTCGATCGGCGTCAGCCTGCTGGGAGAGGCGCTGGTGATCGGCAAGCGCGCGAAAACGACGGGGCTGCCGTTCGCCCCGCCGTCCGAGTCGCTGCTTTCCCGCCGTTAGACCAGTTTCCCGACCTCGTCGACGAGGAGGGCGATGTCGTCTTCGGTGTTGAAGTAGTGCACCGAGGACCGGACCATCGACGGCAGTCCGCGCGCGGTGAAGTCGAACTGGGCGGACGTCGCCTCCACGACGCTGACGTTGATCTTCGCCGCCGCCAGGCGCTGTTTCACCTCTTGCGAGGGCGTTTTCGCCACGCTGAACGTGACGATTCCGCACTGCCGCGCGCCCTGGTCGTGCACCTGGACGCCGGGGACCTCGCGGAGCGCGTCACGCAGTTTCGCCGCGAGCGCGGCGACGCGGGCCTCGATGGCGGGCATGCCCCATTCGAGGGCGTAGTCGATCGCGGCGCCGAGGCCGTGCACGGCGGCGTGATCGCGTTCCCAGACCTCGAACATCTTCGCCGTCGAATCGACTTCGTAGCTTTCGGGCGCTGTCCACGCCGCCGAGTGGAGGTCGAGCATCGCGGGCTCCAGGCGTTCACGCAGGCGCGGGTGCGCGTAAAGGAACCCGGTGCCTCGCGGTCCTCGCAGGTACTTGCGGCCTGTCACGCTGAGCGCGTCGCAGTTCAGGCGCGCGACGTCGAGGTCGATCTGGCCGGCGCTCTGGCACGCGTCCAGCAGGAACGGGATCCCGGCCTCCCGTGCGACCGCGCCGATCTCCTCGGCGGGGTTCACCAGCCCGCCCTGGGTCGGCACATGGGAGACGGCGATCAGCTTGACGTCGCCGTCGACGCGGCGCTTCAGGTCCTCGACGTCCAGCTGCCCGGACTCGTCGTTCTCGATCACCTCGACGACGGCGCCGGTGCGCTTCGCGATCTGCAGAAAGGAGATGACGTTGCTCGCGTACTCGGACTTCGCCGTCAGGATCCGGTCTCCCGCGGCGAACGGCAGCGCGTAGAAGATCGCCTGCCAGGACCGGGTCGCGTTGTCGGTCAGCGCGATGTCTTCGGGTTCGGCGCCGACCAGGCGCGCGGCCGAGGCGTAGACGCCGTTCAGCCGTTCCGTGGTCGCCGCGGCCTGCTCGTATCCGCCGATCAGGGCTTCTTCGCGCAGGTAGTCGACGACGGTGTCGGTCACCCGCGCGGGCGGCAGCGACGATCCGGCGTTGTTGAGGTGGACCACTTCCGCGCAGCCCGGCGTCTCGGCGCGGGCGCGGTTCACATCGAAGTCCGTCATGCCTAACTGAATACAGTACGGCTGAACTGCATGCAATACTGTGCGGATGACGAGGAACCTGCTCCGGCGCGACCTCGCGGAGGAGATCACCGCCCGCGTGCTCGACGGCCGGATCGCCGCGGACAGCCGGATCAACGAGGTGCACCTCGCCCGCGAATTGGGCGTCAGCCGGACACCGCTGCGTGAGGCGCTGATCGGGCTGGCCGATCGCGGCCTGCTCGTCTCGGCGCCCGGTCGTGGTTTCCTCGTGCCGCCGTTCGACCCCGAAGAGGCCCGGCAGCTGTACCCGCTCGTCGCCGAGCTGGAATCGCTCGCGTTGCGCTGGAGTTCACCGCAGGACCTCGCCGGGCTCACCGGCGGCCTGGACCGGATCGCCGCCGAGATGGCCGCGGAACTCGATCGGCAGGGCGATCTGACCACTTTGGACGATCGCTGGCACGCGCTGCTGGTCTCGCGCTGCACGAATCCGCATCTGCTGCGCCTGATCGAGCAGACGAAGCCGCTGCTGAAGCGCTATGACGCGCGGTATTTCGGTGGCGTCGAACGCTCCCGGGAGAGTATCGATGAGCATCTCCGGATCGCCGAGGCGATCCGCGTCTCCGACCTCGCGACGGCGCTGGAGCTGCTCGTGCGGAACTGGGTGAAAACGTTGGCATATCTGGACGACATGGGGTGACGCAATGTTCGTGACGGCACATCTGAGTGACAACCATCTCGACGGCGGGGAACGCGCCGACGAGCGCACCGAGCGGGTCATGCGCTACCTGGAGAGCCTGGTGACACCGGTCGACGCGATCCTGGTGACCGGCGACATCGCCGACCACGGCACGCTCGAGGAGTACCGGCGCGCGGCCGAGCTCTTCAAGACCGGCACACCGCTCTTCACCTGCCCCGGCAACCACGACAAGCGCGGCCCGTTCCGCGAAGGGCTGCTCGGCCAGGCGCCGGACGACGCTCCGGTCAACATGGCGCACACCGTCGGCGACGTCACATTCGTCATGGCCGACTCGAGTATCCCCGGCAAGCCGGACGGGCGGTTCGACGACGAGACCCTGGCCTGGCTGGACGGCGTTCTCGCCGACGGCGACGGCCCCGCCTTCGTCGCCTTCCACCACCCGCCGGTCCCGCTGGGCCTGCCGCTGGTGGACGCGATGCGCCAGCACGGCGAAGACGAACTGGCCGAGGTGCTCGCCCGCCACCCGCGAGTGGTGGCCCTGCTCTGCGGGCACGTCCACGCCTCGGCGTCGACGAGGTTCGCGGGGTTACCGCTGCTGTCCGCGCCCTCGGTCGGGTCGAGCATCCTGCTCCCGTGGGAGGAGAACGGTCTCCGGCCGTGGGGCGAAGGCGGGCCGATCGATTACGACCTGCCGCCGTCGTTGCTGTTCCACGTGCTGCACGACGACGGCAGGCTGACCACCCATCAGCGGGTCGTCCCGGCTTAGCCCTCGAAAACCGGCAGCGTGATCCGGGACGGATGCGCGGGGTCGTGGAAGATCTCGAACCGCGCGGGTTTCCCGTCCACCGCGCTGAAAACCGGTTCGCCGGTGCCGTGGTTGCGGGCGAAGCGCGGGAACGCGCCGCCCGCGACCTGCAGCCGCAGCCGGTGCCCGCGCCGGAACCGGTAGGCGGTCGGGTCGAGGCTCACCTCGGCTGCGACCACTCCGTCCACATCGGACCCGGGGCTGCCGGGGCGCAGGCGGAGGATGCCGTCGGTGACGTTGCGGGAGATTCCGCGACCGTCCACATCGCACAGACGGACGAAGACGTCGCCGTGCCCGAGGTCGGTCCGGACGTGCACCAGGGCGGAGACCTCGCCGATGACGTCGAGGTCGCGCTTCAGCTTGTCACCGGTGAAGAGCAGCACGTCCCGGCGCACTTCGACGTCCTTGTTGTCCTGCTGTTTCTGCACACCCGACAGCAGGGGGCCGCCCGCGCTCGGCGTCGGATCCGCCGGGTCGAAGGTGAACGTGCCCGGCTTCGACTCGACAGGCTCGGACGGGGAAAGCCCGCCAGGACGCAGGAAATACGGGCTGGCGTCGGATTTCGGCGGCCAGCTTTCGAAGTCCAGCCATCGCCCGGTGCCCTGGAGGTACAGGCGGACGGGCGCCTGCCGCAGCGGCGCGCGATCACCGAGCAGGTGGGCGGAGAGAAAGCCGATCTGGTCGGTGATCAGGGTTTTCAGGCTGGCGGGCTCGCCGTGGGCCCAGGGGCCGATGGTGATCCGCGGTTCGCGCCCGGCCGCGGCGAGTTCCTTGAAGTCGCGCAGCTGCGCGGAGATGAACAGGTCGTACCAGCCGGTCACCATGCTCACCGGGGTCCTCAGCGCGGCGACCTCGGCGCTGTGGTCCGACGGCGCCCAGAAGTCGTCGCCGGGTTCGGCGTGCCCGGCGACGTCCTGCAGGAACCGCACTTGCTTGCCGATGGCCGCGACGTCCGCGCTGGAAACCGGCAGGTGAGCCATGGCTTGGCGGGTCTTCTTCGTCTGCCAAGGGTTCGGCAGGCCGGCGAACCGGCCCTCCTGTCGCCCGATCAGCGCCGACCACGAGACCATGTTGTCGACCGCGAGGATCCCGCCGGGATAGAAGGTCGAGACGAATTCCGACGCGGTGACCCCGAGACACAGCGCTTCGAGCGGCTCGTCGAGGTACGGCGCGACAGCCCATTGGGTGTGGCCGAGGTAGCTCGCGCCCGCCATCGCGACCCGGCCGTCGCACCACGGCTGCTCGCGCAGCCAGGCGACGGTGGCTAGGCCGTCCTCCTTCTCCAGGTGGAACGGCCGGAACTCGCCGCCGGAGCCGAAGGTCCCGCGAGTGCTCTGGAGGACCACCTGCAGCCCGTGCCGCGCGAAGGTCTCGCCGAAGATCTTGCCCATCACGCCCTTGCGGCCGTACGGCGTGCGGATCAGCACCACCGGCCGCGGCTCGTCGCCCGGTACGGCGTAGCGGTCGGCCAGCAGCCGGACGCCGTCGGGCATCGGGACGGGGATCCCCTTGGTCGCCGTGGGGGCGGGGCCTTCGGCCGGTGGGAGGCCGAGGTATCGGTCGAGGAGCCTTTCGAGCACGCCTGGGCCACCTTTCGTGCGGATGATCACCTTCCGGTTCCGAAGGTACCCCAGGTCAAGCAGGTGGGTGGGTCTCGTGAGTGGCTAGAACGGCTAGAACCGTCCCAGCCACTCACGAGGCCCTGGCGCGGGACGGACCGCCCGGTACCGTCCCGCTGGTCTCAGGAAAGCCGCGCGAGCGTCTCCGGCTTCAGCAGCTTCGCCAGCTCCTCCGCGGGCAAAAGGCCCTTCTCGACGACGAGTTCCGCCACGCCACGCCCGGTCTCGAGCGCCTCCTTCGCGATCTCGGTCGCCGCCGCGTACCCGATGCTCGGGTTCAACGCGGTCACCAGCCCGATCGAGTTCTCGACGTAGCCCCGCATCACGTCGGCGTTCGCGGTGATCCCGGAGACGCACCGCTCCGCCAGCACCACACAGGCCGACCGCAGATGCGTGATGCTCTCCGAAAGCGAGTGCAGGATCAGCGGCTCGAACGCGTTGAGCTGCAGCTGGCCCGCCTCGGCCGCCATCGTGACGGCGACGTCGTTGCCGATGACCTCGAACGCGACCTGGTTGACCACCTCGGGGATCACCGGGTTGATCTTGCCGGGCATGATCGACGACCCCGCCTGCACCGGCGGCAGGTTGATCTCGTTGAGCCCCGCCCGGGGCCCGGACGAAAGCAGCCGCAGATCGTTGCAGCTCTTCGAAAGTTTCACCGCGATCCGCTTGAGCACACCGGAAAGGTGCACGAAAGCGCCGCAGTCCTGCGTCGCCTCGACGAGGTCCGCGGCGCTCACGACCGGAAGCCCGGTGAGCTCGCGAAGGTGCGCGACGGCGGCCTCGGCGTACCCGGGCGCGGCGTTGAGACCGGTGCCGATCGCGGTCGCGCCGAGGTTGATCTCGTGCAGCAGCGCCACCGCCTCGGTGAGCCGCAGCCGGTCTTCCCCGAGCATGACCGCGTAGGTGCCGAACTCCTGCCCCAGCGTCATCGGGACGGCGTCCTGCAACTGCGTGCGGCCCATCTTCAGCAGCTCGCGGAACTCGACGGCCTTGGCCGCGAAAGCCTGCTCCAGCACGACCATCGCCTCGGCCAGCTCGCGGACGGCGATGATCGTGGCGACGTTGACCGCGGTCGGATACGCGTCGTTCGTCGACTGCCCGAGGTTCACGTGTTCGTTCGGGTGCACGCGGGCGTAGTCGCCCTTCTCGTGCCCGAGCAGTTCGAGCGCGCGGTTCGCGATCACCTCGTTGGCGTTCATGTTCGTCGAGGTGCCCGCGCCGCCCTGGATGACGTCGACGACGAACTCCTCGTGCAGCGCGCCTTCCCGGATCTCGCGGCAGGCCCGGCGGATCGCGTCGGCGACGTCCGGCTTCAGCAGGCCCAGGTCGGCGTTGGCGCTCGCGGCGGCTTCCTTGACCGACGCGAGCGCCTCGATCAGATGCGGGTACGCGGAGATCGCGGTGCCGGTGATGGGGAAGTTCTCCCTGGCGCGGGCGGTGTGCACACCCCAGTAGGCGTCGGCCGGGACTTCCTTGTCCCCCAGCAGATCGTGTTCCACGCGGTACATCGAAGGCTCCTAGGCGGCGAGGTGAGGTTCGGCGAGCGCGCCCGCCACGCGCAGACCGGGGGCCGGCTCCAGTACGTCTTGCTCGACACCGCACAGCGCGAGCGCGGCGGCGAGCACCGGCCGCCGGGCGCGGTCCCCGCCGTCGGCGATCTTGATCGCGATCGCCGTGCCGTCGGGCAGGGCGGCGACCTGGACGGCCTCGAAACCGTCCTTGGCGATCAGGCCGGGCACCGCGCGCATGAGCGCGGTGACGTCGCGGCGAGTACCGGCGACCAGTTCCGGATGCTTCCGGATCCCTTCGGCGACAAGGCCTTCCGGGGTTCCGGGGGAAGCCGCGGCGATCCTGCCGACAGCGCGGGCGAGCCCGTGCAGCGAGACCGCGAACAGGGGAGCGCCGCAGCCGTCGACGGCGACCTTCGGGATCCGTTGCCCCGTCAGGTCCTCGACGCAGTCCGCGATCGCGCACTGCAGCGGGTGTGCCGGATCCAGGTAGTCCTTTGTGGACCAGTCGTGCAGACGGCAGGTCGCGAGCATCGCCGCGTGTTTGCCGGAACAGTTGTGCGCCAACCGGGAAGCGGTCCGTCCGGAAGCTATCCAGGCGTCGCGCTCGACAGGGTCGAACGGGAGATCCTCCGGCGTTCGCAGATCCTCAGCGGTGAGCGCGGCGCCGTCCAAGGTCCGGAGGACCTCCGAAAGGTGGATCTCCTCGCCGGAGTGGCTGGCCGCGCCGACGGCGAACCCCGCCGGGCTCAGCTCGACCCCGAGCCGCGCCATCGCGGTGGCCTGCAAGGGTTTCGCCGCCGAACGCGGATAGAACGCCGCTTCGATGTCGCCCGCGGCGAACAGCACGCGGCCGTCGGGCGCGAGCACCACGGCCGAACCGTGGTGCACCCCCTCGACCATGCCGTCGCGGAGGAGGTGCACCAGCGGTTCGTGCGCGGGAACGCGGATCTCGGGGATCACAGCTTCGTCTTTTCGAAGACGTCCATGTTGATCCGCTTGCGGACCCCGAACCAGCCCGCCACCAGCGCGAGCCCGATGACCGGCAGGCAGTACAGGGTGATCCGGCCGATCTCGTCGAAGCCCATCAGCACCACGACGGCGGCGAGGAAGACCAGCGTCGCGATCTCGGTGTAGGGCGAGAACGGCAGCCGGTACGACGGACGTTCCACCTCGCCGCGCTTGGCCTTGCGGACGAACATCAGATGGGACAGCACGATGATCGCCCAGGTGCCGAGGATGCCGACGGCGGCGAAGTTCAGCACGATCTCGAAAGCCTCGCTCGGCACGATGGCGTTCAGGCCGACACCGAGCACACAGACCGCGGCGGTGAGCAGGATCCCGCCGTAGGGCACGTGGTTCTTGTTCATCACGCCGGTGAACTTCGGCGCGGATCCGGCCAGCGACATCGAACGCAGGATGCGGCCGGTGGAGTAGAGACCCGAGTTCAGGCTGGACAGCGCCGCCGTCAGCACCACCAGGTTCATCACGTTGCCCGCCTGCGGCACGCCGATGTGCGACAGCACGGTGACGAACGGGCTCTCCTTCTTCGAGTAGGAGTCCCACGGCATCAGCATCGCCAGCAGGACCACCGAACCGACGTAGAAGATCCCGATCCGCCACATGATCGAGTTGATCGCCTTCGGCATGATCTTGCGCGGGTTCTCCGTCTCACCGGCGGCGACGCCGACCAGCTCGACCGAGGCGTAGGCGAACACGACGCCCTGGACGATCAGCACCATCGGCAGCAGGCCCGCCGGGAAGATCCCGCCGTTGTCGGAGAGCAGCGAGAAGCCGGGCGTCTGCCCGTCGATCGGCTGCTGGGTGACCAGCAGCCAGATCCCGATCCCCATGAAGGTCACCAGCGCGGCGACCTTGATGATGGCGAACCAGAACTCCATCTCGCCGAACAGCTTCACAGACACCATGTTCAGCGCGAGCACCACCGCGAGCGCGATGAGGGCCAGCACCCACTGCGGGATCGGTGTGAAGAAGGACCAGAAATGCGCGTACAGCGCGATCGCGGTGATATCCGCGATCCCGGTCGTCGACCAGTTCAGGAAGTGCATCCAGCCCGCGACGAACGCGCCTTTCTCGCCCATGAATTCCCGGGCGTAGGAAACGAAGGCGCCGGAGGAGGGGCGGTACAGGATGAGTTCGCCGAGCGCGCGCACCACGAAGAACGCGAAAAGGCCGCAGACCGCGTAAACGATCGCGAGCGCCGGGCCCGCCTGTGCGAGCCGTCCGCCCGCGCCGAGGAACAGGCCGGTGCCGATGGCGCCGCCGATCGCGATCATGTTGACGTGGCGGGGCTTCAGCGCCTTGTCGTAGCCGGCGTCACCGGCGTCGGCCGGCACCGGCGCGGCTTTGCCGTCCGCGCTGAGGGTCTGTTCGGTCACGGTGTCAGTCGTCCTTGTTCTGGTGCGTCGTGTGGCCTGGCCGCACGATGGTGGTCAGCGCGTTCTCGACGTGCTCGAGATGGGAGGTCATCGCCGCGACGGCGTCCGCTTCGGAACCGGAGGCGATGGCGGTGACGATCTCACGGTGCTCGGTGTTCGAGCGGGTCCGACGGCCACCCAATTGGTTGAGAAAAGAGGATTGGCGGGCCAATGCGTCCCGGATCTCTTCGATGACCTTGCCGAACACCGGATTACCCGAGGCCTGGGCGATGGTGATGTGGAACAGCGAGTCCAGCGCCACCCATGCGGTGTTGTCGGTTTCGAGATCCATTCGCTCGACGAGATGGCCGAGGAGGTCGAGGTCGTCGGTGCTGCGGCGCACGGCCGCGTACCCGGCGACGGGGATTTCGACGTGGCGCCGGACCTCGAACAGGTCACGGGCCGAGTAGGTCCCGAAGGTGGGGTTCTCGACCGGCCCGGTGGCGGTCACGAAGGTCCCTTTGCCCGTTTTGGACACGGTGAGCCCGAGCGCCTGCAGCCCCCGCAACGCTTCGCGGACGACCGAACGGCTGACCTCGAACTCCTTGCCGAGCGCTGATTCCGACGGCAGCTTGTGGCCGACGGGGTACTCGCCGCGCTCGATGGCGCCGCGGAGATGGGCCAGAACGGCTTCCATCGCGCTGATGCGTCTTGGACCACCGTGTCCGGCTGTCTGGCTGTCAGACAGGTTCATGAGACGAGATCGTGCGGTCGGTCCATCGCTTTGTCAAGCGATCAGCCGAGGGCTCCGATCCGCGCTGCGAAGTCCGCGTCGTCGGTGTATCCACTTGAGAATCGGAAGCCGTGCTGGGTGCTTTCGTGGGCGTGGAGTTCGGTGGTGACAGCGGATTCCCGGGTGAAGGTGGCCAGGGTCACAACGTTGTCGGTGCCGCCGCTTCGGCAAGGCGTGAAGGTCGAGTTCCCTCGTCAGCCCCTTGGCCCTCCACGGTTCGGCCCCCTGGCCGCCTGAGGTACGTGAAGGACCCCTTCATTGCGCTAGGCGCAATGAAGGGGTCCTTCACGTACTTGGGGAAGGTGCGAAGGTCAAGGAGGCCTTCACGGACCGGCGATCAACCCGCGGCCAGAGTCCAGCAGGTACCAAAGACCCCTGGCCCCGAATCGCCACTTACGTCAGACGCGCTTGAGCGCGATCACCGGGAACGGGCGGCTGGTCTTCGACTGGTGCTCTGCCAGCCGCGGGAACGCCTTCGCCTGCTTCGCGAACAGACGGTCCCGAGCCGCTCCGGTGACCTCGATCGCGTGAGCGGTGAAGGCCTCTCCGTCCGCTTCGACGTCGACAGACGACTCCGCGACCAGGTTGCGATACCAGTCCGGATGACCGGGGGCACCCCCGTTCGCGGCGAACACGATGTAGTGGTCGTTGTCGGCCAGGAACAGCATCGGCGTCACATGCCGTCGTCCGGTGCGGGCGCCGGTGGTGGTGAGCAGCAGCGTCGGGAGACCGTCGCCGTGGCGGCCGTTCGCGCGGAACTCCGCGATCACGCGTTCGTTCATGGCCTGCAGGTCGATCATCAACTCTCCGGCGGTTCGGTGATCTTGGCGGCTGGCCAGTCTGCCCACTCGCGCCCAGGTCGGCAAGCACTTTTGGATCGTGGCTGCTCACGGCGCCGAAACTGTCGGTGCCGGTGGCGATACTGATCCCGTGTCCCCCGTCAGCCGCGGCCGCAAGCCCGCCAAAAGACCGAAGAACCAGCGCTCCCACCGGACGCGTCCGCCCTTGGACGTGACCAGGGTGGAGCGCTGGCCGAAGCTGCTCCACGGACCGATCGAGCTGTCGGACTGTGTCGTCCAAGGCCAGGTGGATCAGGACTTCGTGGTCCTGGCCGCCACACTGACCGCCGGCAAACGTTCGGTGGGTGTCGAGGTGATGGTCAACGGTCGCGAGGTCGACGTGATCGAACTTCACCCCGATCCCGCGGACGCCCTGGCGGTTCTTCGCAACGGCTTCGGGGTGACCGAGGCACCGTTGACCCCCGAGGAGTTCCGGAGCCAGGTCGAATCGGCCCTGATCGGCCGGGCGGACTCGGCCGCTTGGATTCGGGAGACGATCCCCGAGCTCCTGGAACTGGGGACCGATCCGAGGCCCGATCTGCCCGAGCGCGCCTTCCAGCTGCGCCGATGGCTCGGTCTTCCCGACTACGAACCGTTGCCCCGCGCGTCGTCGGCCGATCAGCTGCCGCTCGTCCTGCCCCCGCCGGTGCCGGTCACCGGACTCCGGTTGGCGGTCGCCCTGTCCGAGCCGGACGCCGCGATCTGGCGACGGCTCGAAGTCCGCTCCGACGTCACCCTCGCCGGACTGCACCGGATCCTCGCGGTCGCGTTCGACAGCGACGAGCGGCGGTATCACCGGTTCGAGACCGGGTACGGCGGCTTCAGCGTCGATGCCCAGAGTGGCGAGGGCGACCGACTGGACGACGAAGTGACACTCGGCCAGGTCATCACTTCGCCCGGCCACAGGCTCGTCTACGAGTCGGAAGGCTGGAGGCACTGGATCCGCGTCGAGCGGCTGGCCGTCCTCCCCGAAGCGCCGAGTTGCCTCGACGGCGAACGCGCCGCGCCGCCGCCGGAATGTGAAGGCCCGAGCAGCTACGAGATGTTGCTGGAGGCACTGCGCGATCCGGACGACGAAGAGAACGAGGGGCTGCTCGAAGAGCTCGGCGGCCACGGGTTCGATCCGGAGTGGTTCGACAAGGAGGTGGTCGACGAGCGGCTGGCCCGGCTGAGCTGACCCGGCACCCCGTTCGGGGGTAACCGAGGCCTCCCCGCGCGCCTATTTGGCACTGGCCGATTACGGGAGGAAGCTTGCCGCGGCGGCCCGCCATCCCGCCCAAGTGTCGTCTGGACTCGGCGCATAAGGTGGGAGGACCGGCCCGCGTCAAGCAGCCAGGGATCCGTCTGCCTAGGGGAGGTTTTCGCTGGTGTCGAACGATTCCTTCGTCCACCTGCATGTGCACACCGAGTACTCGATGCTCGACGGTGCGGCGAAGATCGCCCCCTTGTTCAAGGAGGCGGCGCGCCTGGGCATGCCCGCGGTCGGGATGACCGACCACGGCAACATGTACGGCGCGGACGAGTTCTACCAGCAGGCGGTCAAGCACGAGCTGAAGCCGATCATCGGCATCGAGGCCTACGTCGCGCCGGAGAGCCGGTTCCACAAGAAGCCGGTCTTCTGGGGTCAGGCCAACCAGCGTGGCTCCGACGAGTTCGGTGAAGGCGGCGACGTCTCCGGTAGTGGTGCCTACACCCACATGACGATGCTCGCCGAGAACTCCACCGGCCTGCGGAACCTGTTCAAGCTCTCTTCGCTCGCGAGCATGCAGGGCTACTACCGCAAGCCCCGGATGGACCGCGAGCTGATCGCGGAGAACCACCAGGGCATCATCGCCACCACCGGCTGCCCGTCCGGCGAGGTGCAGACACGGCTTCGGCTGGGGCAGCGCACCGAAGCGATCCAGGCCGCCTCGGACTACAAGGACATCTTCGGCGCCGACAACTTCTTCCTCGAACTGATGGACCACGGCCTGCCGATCGAGCGGTCGGTCCGTGAGGGCCTGCTCGAGGTCGGCAAGCTGCTCGACCTCCGGCCGCTGGCCACCAACGACTCGCACTACGTCACCAAGGACCAGGCCGACACCCACTCCGCGCTGCTTTGCGTGCAGGCGGGCAAGACGCTGAACGACCCGAACCGGTTCAAGTTCGACGGTGACGGCTACTACCTGAAGTCGGCCGCCGACATGCGTGAGTACTGGGACAAGGAAGTCCCCGGCGCCGCCGACTCGACGCTGCTGATCGCCGAGCGCGTCGAGTCCTACAAGGACGTCTACACGCACAAGGACCGGCTGCCGTTCTTCGAGGTCCCCGACGGCTACGACCAGGGCACCTGGCTGCGGGAAGAGGTCGGGCGTGGCCTCAAGTGGCGGTACCCCGAAGGCGTCCCGGACGAGTACTACAACGAGCGCATCGAGATCGAGCTCGACGTCATCATCGGGAAGGGCTTCCCCGCCTACTTCCTCATCGTCGCCGACCTCATCAACTACGCCCGCAAGGTCGGCATCCGCGTCGGCCCCGGCCGTGGTTCCGCCGCCGGTTCGCTGGTCGCGTACGTCCTCGGTATCACCAACCTGGACCCGATCCCGCAGAAGCTGCTGTTCGAGCGGTTCCTGAACCCCGAGCGCGTCTCGATGCCCGATATCGACATCGACTTCGACGACCGCCGTCGCGGCGAGATGATCCGCTACGCCACCGACAAGTACGGCGTCGACAAGGTCGCGCAGGTCATCACCTTCGGCACCATTAAGACCAAGGCGGCCATCAAGGACTCCGCCCGCGTCCACTTCGGCCAGCCGGGGTACGCGATCGCGGACCGGATCTCGAAGGCCCTGCCGCCGCCGATCATGGCGAAGGACATCCCGCTTTCGGGCATCGTCGACTCGAAGCACGAGCGGTACGGCGAGGCCGCCGAAGTCCGCGCGCTCGTCGAGACCGACGAAGAGTGCAAGACGATCTTCGAGACCGCCCGCGGCCTCGAAGGGCTGATCCGCAACGCCGGCGTCCACGCCTGCGCGGTCATCATGTCCTGCGACCCGCTGACCGACGCCATCCCGCTGTGGCAGCGCGACGACGGCTCGATCATCACCGGCTGGGACTACCCGTCGTGCGAGAACATCGGCCTGCTCAAGATGGACTTCCTGGGCCTGCGGAACCTCACCGTCATCGGTGACGCGATCGACAACATCAAGACCAACCGCGGGGTCGACATCGACCTCGATACCCTCGGCGTCGAAGACCCGGAGACGTACAAGCTGCTCGCCAGGGGAGACACGCTCGGCGTGTTCCAGCTGGACGGCGGGCCGATGCGAGACCTGCTGCGCCGGATGCAGCCGACGGTGTTCGACGACATCGTGGCGGTGGGCGCGCTGTACCGCCCCGGCCCGATGGGCATGAACGCGCACAACGACTACGCGGACCGGAAGAACAATCGGCAGAAGGTCAAGCCGATCCACCCGCAGCTCGAGGAGCCCCTGAAGGAGATCCTGGCCGACACCTACGGCCTTATCGTCTATCAGGAGCAGATCATGCACATCGGCCAGAAGGTGGCCGGGTACACGATGGGCCGCGCGGACGTGCTCCGCCGGGCCATGGGTAAGAAGAAGAAGGAAGTCCTCGATCTCGAGTACGAGGGCTTCGAGGCCGGGATGAAGGCCAGCCCGCTGATCGAAGGCGGGTTCTCGCCGGAAGCGGTGAAGGCGCTCTGGGACACGATCCTCCCGTTCGCCGGCTACGCGTTCAACAAGAGCCACGCGGCCGCGTACGGCCTGATCTCCTACTGGACCGCGTACCTCAAGGCGAACTTCACGCCGGAGTACATGGCCGCGCTGCTCACCTCGGTCGGTGACAACAAGGACAAGTCCGCGGTCTACCTCTCGGAGTGCCGCCGCCTCGGGATCAAGGTGCTCCCGCCGGACGTCAACGAATCGGCGCTGAGGTTCGCGGCCGTCGGGGGCGACATCCGCTTCGGCATGGGTGCCGTCCGCAACGTCGGCGCGAACGTCGTCGAGTCGATCATCAAGACCCGCGGTGAGAAGGGGAAGTACTCCACCTTCACCGACTTCCTCGACAAGTCCGAACTGGTGGCCTGCAACAAGCGGGTCATCGAATCGCTGATCAAGGCGGGCGGGTTCGACTCGCTCGGCAACTCCCGGCTTTCGATGATCCAGGTGCACGAGGACGCGGTCGAGGCCGTGGTCCCGCTCAAGCGCCAGGAGGCGATGGGCCAGTTCGACCTCTTCGGTTTCGGTGGGGACGACGACGCGGAAGCCGCGGTGTCCTCTTCACCGCTCGCGCACTTGAAGTTCGGTGAAGAGGAGTACCCGCGCAAGCAACTCCTCGCCTACGAACGGGAGATGCTCGGCCTGTACGTCTCGGCGCACCCGCTGGACGGCGCCGAACGCATCCTGCGCAAACACGCCCCTCGGCCGATCGCCGCGATCATCTCCGACCCGCCGAAGGAAGGCGAGCTGATCGTCTCCGGGCTGATCACCTCGCTGGAGCGCCGGGTCAACAAGAAGGGCGAGCCCTGGGCGATCTGCACCATCGAGGACATGGACGCTTCGCTCGAGGTCCTGTACTTCCCGAAGTCCTACGCGATGTTCTCCGCCGACCTCATCGAGGACAACGCGGTCCTGGTCAAGGGCCGGGTGAACTGGCGCGAGGACAAGATGTCCATCTTCGGCGGCGGACTCGTGCCGCTCGACCTGTCCGAGATCGGCAACGGTGACGAGGACATGCCTCTCGTTCTGCTGGCCGCGGCGGAGAAGATCGACCAATCGGTGGTCAGCGAACTGAAACAGACCCTGCTGGCGCACAAGGGCGAGACCCCGGTGCACCTCAAGCTGGTCGGCAAGAACCAGACGGTCTTCGCGCTGTACGACTACCCGGTGAAGGTGACGTCGATGCTGATCGGTGAGCTCAAGGGCATCCCCGGGATCGCCGCCAGCACCTGATGAGCACCCACGAACCCGACCCCCGGCGCTGGAAGGCGCTCGCCGTCTCCCTCGCCGCCGGGTTCATGGGCCTGCTCGACGTCAGCATCGTCAACACGGCGCTGCCCTCGATCCAGCAGGACCTCGGCGCGTCGAGCGGCGGGATCCAGTGGGTCGTGTCGGGTTACGCGCTGGCCTTCGGGCTGGTGCTGGTGACCGGCGGCAGGCTCGGCGACGCGCTCGGCCGCCGCCGCATGTTCCTGTTCGCGCTCGCCGCGTTCGTGCTGACCAGCGCTTTCGCCGGCGCCGCGCCGGACGAGACGACGCTGATCGCCGCGCGGCTCCTGCAGGGCGTCGCGTCGGGCATGATGACGCCGCAGAACAGCGGCATGATCCAGGATCTGTTCCGCGGCGCGGAACGTGGCCGCGCGTTCGGGATGTTCGGTGCCACCGTCGGGATCTCGACCGCCGTCGGCCCGGTGCTCGGCGGCGTGATCCTCGCCGTGTTCGGCGACCCGGAAGGCTGGCGCTGGGTCTTCTACGTGAACGTACCCATCGGCATCCTGGCGTTCGCCCTGGCACTGAGATGGCTCCCGAAAGCGGAGAGACCGTCGAAAGGCCTGCGAGGCGAGATCGACTTCGTCGGCATCATGCTGCTGGGCGTGGCCGTCCTCGGGGTCCTGCTCCCGTTGATCGAATCCGAACAGGGCGGGCTCAGCAGCCTGTGGTGGCTGTTCATCGTCGCGGTGGTCTTCGGCTTCGCGTTCGTACGCTGGGAGCGCTCGATGGTGCGGCGCGGCCGCCCGCCGCTGCTGGACACGCGACTGTTCACCGGCACTCCCGGCTACGCCACAGGTGCCGCCGTCGGCGCGCTGTACTTCAGCGGGTTCACCGGTATGTGGCTGGTCTTCGCCCTCTTCTTCCAGGAAGGCCTCGGCTACACGCCACTGCAGTCCGGGCTGGCCGTCACCTCCTTCGCCCTCGGCTCGGCCGTGTCGGCGGCGATCGCGGGACGGCTGGTGCCGAAGTGGGGCCGCAAGCTCACCGTCACCGGGCTGGTCATGGTGATCGCCGGGATGGTCACGGTCGCCGTCCTCGCCGGTCAGGATCCCGGCACCGCGGCGGGCTGGTGGTTCGCGGTGCCGTTGCTCGTCGCCGGCGTCGGTGGCGGCATGGTCATCTCGCCCAACACCACACTGACCCTGGAATGCGTGCCGACGTCGATGGCGGGCGTGGCCGGGGGAGCGCTGCAGACCGGTCAGCGGATCGGCACCGCGATCGGCACGGTCGTGCTGGCCTCGGTCTTCCACGCGGTACTGGGCGCGAACGGCGGCTACCCGTCGGCGCTGACCGCGGCGATGCTCTGCGCCGCCGTTTTGACGAGTTCGGCGCTCTTACTCGCGGTGATCGAGCTTCGTGCGCGCCGGAACCGGCGTTCGCTCACTGAGCGGGAGGAAGCCGAAAGGGCTGCCGCCGACAGTCAACGAGGCTGAGTCATCCGTGCGTACCGATGACTACGTTCGGCAAGACTCAATGCTCCATCCGAGTGACTGAGGCTGTCATCCTCTGGTGCTACTCAGAGCAACCAGGTAGACCTTACGGAGCCTTCACTGCTGTGTCTTGGCTACCGACAGTGGTATTTCTGTCGATCGATCGGGGATGGATCGATCGGCGAAGCGATCGTGGTGAGTCCGGAGTTTCTCAGGAATGGACACCTACGGTCACGAGCCGGTGGACAGCCGTCGGCGTCCGCGGGGGACCGTTCGGCGGCAGCCGGCTCACCACCACTGACTAGCCGAGGCCCGGTGAGGCATTCGCGCGGGTGGGTCCGCGCGGGGTCGCCTGGGGAGGTGCACCCGGCCCGGACCCACCCGCCGCGCGTTCCTCCGAGTGTGTGAACCGCCTCCGGCTGCGAAGATCTCCGCAGATCGAGAGTGCGAGGAGTGGAGATGGCGGAGAGTTCTGTCCGGCGGAATCGGCTGCGGGTCTGGTACCGGCCGATGACGATGCGCGATTCCGGTGAGGGACACCGGGTCGCGACCCCGTTGGAGCTGTTGTTCGACCTGTGTTTCGTGGTCGCCGTCGCGCAGGCCGCGGCCGGCTTGCACCACGCGATCGCCGAGAACCACATCGGGCACGGGGTACTCAGCTTCGGGATGGTGTTCTTCGCGATCTGGTGGGGCTGGCTGAACTTCAGCTGGTTCGCGTCGTCGTTCGACACCGACGACGTGCTGTACCGGCTGGTGACGCTGGTGCAGATCGCCGGCGGGCTGACCGTCGCCGCCGGTGTCTCGTCGGCCTTCGAAGGCGACTTCAGGATCATGGTCGCCGGCTATGTCCTGATGCGGCTGGCGATGGTCGTGCAGTGGCTGCGTGCCGCGCGGACCGATCCGCAGTGCCGCCCGGCCGCGCTGCGGTACGCCATCGGCATCACGATCGTCCAGATCCTGTGGATCGTTCGCCTGGGTCTGCCGGAATCGTTGGGGCTGCCGTCGTTCTTCGTGCTCCTGGTGGCCGAGCTCGCGGTGCCGGTGATCGCCGAACGCAAGCGCTGGACGGGCTGGCATCCGCACCACATCGCCGAGCGCTACGGCCTGTTCACGATCATCGTGCTGGGTGAATCCATCCTCGGCGCGACCACCGCGGTCAAGGAAGGACTGGACGAGGGCGAGCACACCGGCAGCCTGATCTCGCTCGCCGCCGCCGGGCTCGTGCTGCTCTTCTCCCTGTGGTGGCTGTACTTCGACCAGCCGGGCCACATCCGGCTCGAGAAGGCGAAGAACCTGTTCACCGTCGCGAGCTGGGGTTACGGGCACTACCTGATCTTCGCCTCGGCGGCCGCGCTCGGCGCCGGCCTCGAAGTCGCGGTCGACTACGACACGCACACCGGGCACGTCGCTTCGCTGCCCGCCGCCATGGCGACGACCGTGCCCGTCGCGATCTACCTGCTGAGCGTCTGGCTGATGCACATCGGGCCGAGCAACGAATGCCGCCCGATCGCGATCGGCTTCCCGGTGACCGCGGTGCTCGTGCTCGCCGCGTCGTTCACGCCCGCGCCCATCCACCTCACCGCCGGGCTCGCCGCCGCCCTCGTCGTGTTGACGGTGGTCGCGACCCACGGCGAGCCGGCGCCAGGCGCCGCTTCGGGCGACGAGGCGGCCGAGAGCTAGATCGACGCAGGTCAGAGCGTCGGCGCGAAAAAAGGGACCCCCCTGTAAATGCCGGTTTCGGGCCGTGTAATGTTCTCTTCGTCGCCAGGGAAACCGAGCGGCCGCCGGGAACACGAACCAAGCTCCCACCGGATGGTGGTAGAGTGGGTGGTCCCGAACCGGAGAGGTAACCTTACCCCGCTGAAACGGCAGTTTCGAGCAGGTGTTAGGGTGTGCTCCGAACAAAAGCCAAGAAATAACTGCTTCGGATAAGGCCGCTTGACGGTGGTGCGATCTGGGGTGTGTTGCTTGAGAACTCAACAGTGTGCTAGTGAACTAAGCCAGTAGAGCTTATGTATAAGAACCTCGTGAGAGGTTCCTTTGAGTGCATTAAATTGCCTCGATCAAATTTGACATTGTTGGAGAGTTTGATCCTGGCTCAGGACGAACGCTGGCGGCGTGCTTAACACATGCAAGTCGAACGATGAAG
>NZ_JBVJLY010000041.1:0-31714 GCF_055584485.1 Amycolatopsis sp. NPDC102522
GATGTGTTCTCGGTCACAGATGGAGCCCTTCTGGGTCGCGTTCGACGACCCGATCTTGGTCCATCCATGGCTTACACGGTTGTCATGACACGGCCTGATTGGTCGATCGGTACCGGCTTCTCGGCCAACACAGTCCCGTCGTGACCGGACCGGTCACGACGGCCGGGCCGCTCAGAGAGACTTGAGGGGGTGTGTGGAAATAGGGACGTTGAGCGTCCCTATTTCCACACACCAATCACCCTGAGTGACACCGCACGCCCTCGTCGACCCGACACCTTTGCCCTACCCCTCAATAACCCCCTTCGCCACTCACGACCACCCGGCCCGGCGCGGCCTGATGGGGAGGGGTGTTGCGAAAGCTTTCGCCAAGACGGCCTCCCCGAATTCACCGCCCCTGCCTACCTCGACCCGGCCGGACAACCGAGGCGCAACACCATGCACCTCAGGACATAGGTCGACCGCCTCCGCAAGTAGTCGACTACCTGCGTCACCCAACGAGCCGGAACCGCACCCGTTGCCCCGGCCGCACCTGCGCGGCCAGATCCAGATCCGCTTCCTCGACCACCGCGATCACCGGATAGCCCCCGGTCACCGGATGGTCGGCGAGGAAAAGGATCGGCTGCCCCGAAGGAGGAACCTGCAACGCACCGGGCACGGCGGCCTCGGGCGGCAACTCGCCGTCTCGCGCCCGCGAGAGTGCGGGGCCATCGAGTCGCACGCCCACCCGATCGACGTCGGCGGTGGCGACGTAATCAGAGGAGACCAAAGTGGACAGTGCGCCGGGAACGAACCACGGAACCCGCGGCCCCGGAGTGACCCGCAGAATCGGCACATCGGGCAGCGGAGCACGAGGGGCGAGATCCACACCAGGGTGGGCCAGCACCCGCTGCCCCACCGGCAAGGTCATCCCGGCCGAGAGCGCGGGTGGGCCGAGCTTGCCGAGGGTGTCCGTCGCCCGCGCACCGAGCACAGGAGGGACGTCGATGCCGCCGCGCACCGCGACATAGCACCGCAGACCTTGGGAGGCCGTACCGAGAACGAGTTCGTCGCCGGGGCCCACCGGAATCGGCGAGTAGGGGCCAACGGCCCGCGTCCCGACGGTGATCGAGCACGGCGCGCCGGTGACGGCGACGGTCGCCGGTGCCGAGAACCGCAGGACGAGGCCGCCCAGGACGACCTCCAGGGCGGCGTGGCTCTCGGGGTTCCCGACCAGCCGGTTCGCCAGCCGCAGCGAACCGCGGTCGGCGGCGCCGGACCGGCCGACGCCGATCGCGGCCAGGCCGGGGCGCCCGAGATCCTGCACGGTGGCGAAAGCCCCGGGGCGGACCACTTCGATCTTCGCGGTCATGAAGTGAACCGGATCCGCGTTCCCGGCGCCAGCAGGTTCGGCGGCTCCCGTTCGACGTCCCACGCCGGCAGCGTGGTCCGCCCGATCAGCTGCCAGCCGCCGGGGGAGGCGTTCGGGTACACCGCCGTGTACTCACCCGCGATCGCGACCGAGCCGGCGGGCACCCGGGTGCGCGGGCTCGCCCGGCGCGGCAGGTGCAGTGCGGGGTCGAGGCCGGTCAGGTAGGCGAAACCCGGTGCGAAGCCGCAGAACGCCGAGACGTAGGTGCCGTCTTCGTGGCGCCGGACGACGGCTTCCGCCGACATACCGGTGGCGGCCGCGACGTCGGCGAGGTCCGGGCCGTCGTAGCGCACCGGGACGACGATCTCGGCGGCTTCGCGTGGCGCGACGTCCACTGTGGACCGATCGAGGACGTCACCGGCGAGCCTGTCGTGGTGGGTCCGGCCCGGGTCGAATCGGATGAGCAGGGTCCGCGCGGCGGGGACCAGTTCGATGACGCCGTCCGGCGGGTCCTGCTCCAGTGACGCGTGCAGCCCGAGCACCTCCGACGGGTCGTCGAAGTCGACCATGGCCGCACGCGCCCCGTAGGGCAGAACCCGCATCACGCGGCCTCCAGGAAGGATCCGATGTGGACACCGGACGCGCTGAGCCCCGCGCGGATCCGTCGTGCCAGTTCGACTGCGCCAGGCGTGTCGCCGTGCACGCAGAGCGAGTTCGGCCGAAGGGCCAGCTCGGTCCCGTCGACGGCGACGACCTTGCCGGTGGTCGCCATCGTGACCGCCCGGTCGGCGACCTCGTCGGCGTCGTGGAGCACGGCGCCTGGCAGTTTCCGGGAGACCAGAAGGCCTTCCGCTGTGTAAGCGCGGTCCGCGAATGCTTCGGCGTACGCGAGGAACCCGGCCTTTTCGGCTTGCTTGGCCATTTCCGACCCTGGCGGGCACAGCAGCGCGAGCGTGGGATGGAACCGCCGGATCGCCTCGACCACCGCGGCCGCCTGCTCCGGATCCACCGCGGCGGTGTTGTACAACGCCCCGTGCGGCTTGACGTACCGCACCCGTGTCCCCGCCGCGCGGGCGAACGCGTCGAGCGCGCCGATCTGGTACAGCACGTCGTCGGCCAGGTCGTCGGGGGCGACGTCCATCGCCCGCCGCCCGAACCCGGCGAGATCGCGGTAGGCGACGTGGGCGCCGATGACGACGCCCCGCATCACCGCGCGTTCGCAGACGCGCCGCATCACCGACGGGTCACCGGCGTGGAATCCGCAGGCGACGTTCGCGCTGGTGACGATGTCGAGCATGGCGTCGTCGTCGCCCATTTTCCAGGCGCCGAAACCCTCGCCGAGATCACTGTTGAGGTCCATGCCGTTGAGATCCATCAGGCCACCTTGAACTCGGTGTCGAGTTTGTCGGTCACGAACATGTAGCCCGGCGCGTGCGTGATCGCGAACGGCGGCCGCGAGGCCATCAGCGCCGCCTGCGGGGTCACGCCGCACGCCCAGAACACCGGTACGTCACCGGGTTCCGCGTCGACCGGATCGCCGAAATCGGGCTTGCCGAGATCGGCGATGCCGAGCGCGGCCGGGTCGCCGATGTGTACGGGCGCCCCGTGCACGGCGGGCATCCCGCGGGTGACGCGCACGGCGCCGTCGACGCGGTCTTCGGGGATCTGCCGCATCGAGACCACCATCGGCCCGTGCAGCCGCCCGGCCGGGACGCACTCGCGGTTCGTCACGTACATCGCCACGTTGCGGCCCTGGTCGACGTGCCGCAGGGGGATGCCTTCGGCGGCCAGCGCCGATTCGAAGGTGAAGCTGCAGCCGATCGAGAACGCGACCATGTCGCTGCGCCACAATCCGCTCGCGTCCGCGACCTCACCGGACAGCGCGCCGTTCTGCCAGACGCGGTAGCGCGGCAGGTCGGTGCGCAGGTCCGCGCCGGGCGCCAGCCGTGTCGACGGGTCGCCGGGATCGCTGACGTCGAGTACCGGGCAGGGCCGCGGGTTCCGCTGGCAGAACAGCAGGACGTCGTAGGCCCAGTCCTCGGGGACGGCGATCAGGTTGGTCTGGGTGAACCCGTTCGCCCAGCCGGTGGTCGGGCGGGCCGCGCCCGCGCGGAACAGGGCGCGGGCCTCGCCGGGGGACAACGTCGCCGGTTCGTCGAAAGTGGTCATCGCGGTGCCTCCTCTTCCGATTGTCGCTACAGGAGTTCGCGGCCGCGAGTCTCGGGCAGGCCGAGCAGCGCCAGCGCGGCGATGCCGTAGCCGACCGCACCGAACACCATCGCCCCGCCCGCGCCGAGGAAACCGACCACGGCGGGGAAGGTCGCGCCGATGGCCCGGCCGAGGTTGTAGGTGAAGCCCTGCCCGGTCGCGCGCAGCGCCGACGGGTACAGCTCCGCGAGGAAAGCGCCGAACCCGCTGAAGATCGCGGACATCGAGAACCCGAGCGGGAAGCCGAGGAACAGCACGAGGGTGTTCGCGCCCGCCGGGATCTGCGTGTAGGCGATGATGAGACAGGCCGACAGCACCGAGAACAGCAGGAACGTCTTCTTGCGCCCCAAGAGATCGGTGAGATAGCCGCCGGTGATGTAGCCGATGAAGGCACCGGAGATCAGGAACGCGAGATAGCCGCCGGTCCCGATGACGGTGAGGCCGCGGGTGGTCTTGAGGTAACTCGGCAGCCAGGTCGCGAGCGTGTAGTAACCGCCCTGGACACCGGTCGCGAGCAGCGCGGCGAAGAGCGTCGTGCGCAGCAGGTCCGGCTTGAAGATGCCCTTGAACGAACCACGTTCCTTCTTCTTCGCACGGGCGGCCTCCGCGACGGGCGCGTCCTGGACGTTCCGCCGGACCCACAGCACCAGCAGCGCCGGGATGACACCGGTCCAGAACATCACGCGCCACGCGATGTCCGGGCTGAACAGGCTGAAGACCACCGTGTAGACGACGACCGACAGTGCCCAGCCGACCGCCCAGGCGCTCTGGACGAAGGCGACCGTCCGGCCGCGGTAGCGCGCCTGCGAGTACTCCGCCACCAGCGCGGCGCCGGCGGCCCATTCGCCGCCGAAGCCGAGACCCTGCAGGGCGCGGAAGATCAGGAGCGTCTCGAAGTTCGGCGCGAACCCGCAGAGCACGGTGAAGACCGTGTACATCGCGATGGTGATCTGGAGGGTGCGCACGCGGCCGATGCGGTCGGCCAGGACACCCGCGCCGATGCCGCCGATCGCCGAGACCACCAGCGTCGTCGTGCCGAGGAGGCCGGCCTCGCCGCCGGAGAGTCCGTAGTAGGCGGTGATCGCGGCCAAGCCCAGCGGCAGGGTCTGGTAGTCGAACGAATCGAGCCCGTACCCGCCGAACGCGCCGACGAAGGCCCGGCGGCCTCGCGAACCGAGCGTGCGGAACCAGGCGAAGGGACGTGTGTCTTCTTCGGTGGTGGCTGTCGCGTCCATCGGCACCTCCAGGGGGTGGATCTCATCGTGGCATGGGTCACACGGTTAGCCGGTTACAGCACTGTAGGTATTGTTCAACAATTCCACAAGGGGATCCCTGGCTTGACCTCTTGTGCGTAGGTAGGATCGGTCACGTGACGATCGCGGAGGGTGGTCCTGCAGCGGTGCGAGGACTCGAAGCGGACCGAGACATGATCAGCCGCACCAGCACCGCCGAGCGGGTCGCGGGCGTGCTCCGCACGCGCATCGCGGAAGGGTTCTTCCTGCCCGGCGTGCGGCTGTCGGAACAGGACATCGGCTCGGCGCTCGGCGTCTCCCGGAACACGCTGCGCGAGGCGTTCCGGCTGCTCACGCACGAACGGCTGCTGACCCATGAGCTCAACCGCGGCGTCTTCGTGCGGATGCTGTCGGTCGAGGACGTCGTCGACCTCTACAAGGTGCGCAAGGTCGTCGAGTGCTCGGCGGTGCGAGCGGTGACGGAGAAGCCGCCGGCGTACGCGAAGCTCGCGCGGATGGTCGAGGACGGCAGGCTCGCCGAGCGGAGTGAGCGCTGGCAGGACCTCGGCACCGCGAACATCCGGTTCCACTCGGCGCTCGCGGGACTCGGCGAAAGCGAACGGATCGACGAGCTGATGCGCGGCATCCTCGCCGAGCTGCGGCTGGTGTTCCACATGATGGCCGACCCGCGGCGCTTCCACGAGCCGTACCTCAAGCGCAACGCGGAGATCCTCGAGCGCATCGAGGCCGGCGACGGCATGGGCGCCGAAAAGCTCCTCGTGCAGTACCTCACCGACGCCGAAAACCAGCTCGTCGAGGCCTACGCCGAACGCTCCCAAACGCATTCAGAGGACTGAACGCGGTAGTTCAGGGTGCGAACTACCGCGTTCAGAGGACGAAACGCGAGCTTTACGGGGTGACCCACTTCTGGTTCGCGCCACCGCCGCAGGTCCAGATCTGGAGCCGGGTCCCGTTCGCCGAGCTGTTCCCGGCGGCGTCGAGACACTTGTTCGCCTGCGGGTTCACGATGTCGCGCGCGCCGCTGACGGCCCACTTCTGCGCGCCGGATCCGTTGCAGCCCCACAGTTGCACGGCCGTGCCGTCCGCGGTCCCGCCGCCGGAGACGTCCAGGCACTTGCCGAGCGCGCGGATCGTGCCGTCGCTCCCGACGGTCCAGTTCTGCGCGGCGTTGCCGTTGCAGTCGGTGATCTGGATCGGGGTGCCGTCGGAGCTGTTCGCGGCGGCGACGTCGACGCATTTGCCGCCGATGCCGGTGATCCGCCCGGTGTTCCCGGCCGTGTCGCTGGAGTTGACGTGCACGTAGTCGACCACGAGACGCTGCGGGAAGACGGTGCTCGAGTTCGGGTCACCCGGCCAGTAGCCGCCGACGGCGAGGTTCAGGATCAGGTAGAAGGGGTGGTCGAAGACCCAGCGGTTGCCGTTGAGGTCGGCGGGGGTGCGCGTCTGGTAGAGGTTCCCGTCCACGTACCACTTGATCTGGTTCGGCGCCCAGTCGACGGCGTAGGTGTGGAAGTCGTCGGAGAAGTTCGGGCCGTTGTAGCCCGCGCCGATACCGCCCGCGCCGGAGTAGCCGGGGCCGTGGAGGGTGCCGTGCACCGTGTTCGGCTCGAAGCCGACGTTCTCCATGATGTCGATCTCGCCGCTGTTGGGCCAGCCGACGTTGCCGATGTCGGCGCCGAGCATCCAGAACGCGGGCCACATCCCTTGCCCGCGCGGCAGTTTCATCCGAGCTTCGAACCGGCCGTAGGTCTGGGTGAACTGGCCCTGCGTGGACAGGCGGGCGGAGGTGTACTCGCAGCGCCCGTACCAGCAGTTGTAGTTGCCGGGGTTCTCCTTCTTCGCGGTGATGACCAGGTTGCCCTGGCCGTCGAGCGCCGCGTTGTCCGTCCCGGACGTGTACCACTGCCGCTCGTGGTTGTTCACGTTGTCGCCGGTCTCGAAATGCCACTTCGAGGTGTCGATACCCGCGCCGGCGGCGCCGTTGAAGTCGTCGGTGAAGGTCGCGGCCATCACCGCGGCTTCGGAAGCAGGGGCTTGGGCGATCGCCGGGAGCGACCCGATCAGGACGCCGGCGGCGAGGAGCGCCGCGCTCCTTTGAACAACGCTGCGGAAGCGTGAAGAGATGGACATCGTTGTCGCCTCTCTGACCGTTGGGGACCCCGCGCGGCGGGCGCGCGAGAGAACGGAAAGCGCTGGCAGAACCACTTTGTTGTGCCTGACAACAAAGTATGCATGGTCTCAACCACTGCGACAAGGTGTGTGGTGAGGTATTTTTTAACCTCGAATTAAGGCTCAGGCGGCCGTCCCGCGCTTCGACCCGGCTGTCCGCGGGTCCGCGCCCTGGTCCAGGAGGGCGGCGACCGGGAGGGTGGCGGCTCCTATGGCGACGGCGTCCGGCCCGAGCCGGCCGAGTTCGATCTCGGTCTGGTCGAACACGTGGGCAAGCGCGTGCTCGCCCGCCACGCGCCGGATCTCGGGCAGGTACTGCTCGCCGAGCGCGAGCCCGGCCCAGCCGCCCAGCACGATCCGCTCCGGGTTGAACAGGTTGACGAGGTTGCCGATCCCGGCGCCGAGGTAGCCCGCCGTCTCCTCCAGCACCTTGGCCGCGGCCTTCGACTTGCCCGCCGATTCCAGCAGGGCGGCGAACTGCGTCTGCTCGTCCTCGTCCGAGGTGGTCTTTCCGCCGCGTGCCTTGCGATACCGGGCGAGGACACCCTCCGCGCCGACGTAGGACTCAAGGCAGCCGCGCGATCCGCAGCGGCATTCCTGCCCGCCGTAGACGATCGTGGTGTGGCCCCATTCGCCCGCGCTGCTGGTGGAGCCCCGGTAGGTGGTGCCGTCGGTGACCACGGCCGCGCCGACGCCGGACCCGATGAGGACTATCACCGCGTGCCGCGCGCCGCGACCGGCGCCGAACCACATTTCGCCCTGGCCTTGGGTTTTCGCGCCGTTGTCGATGAACAACGGCAGCGTGACACCCTCCGCGCGCAGGAGATCGGTCAGCGGGACCTCTTTCCAGCCGATGGTGGGCGCGTGCACGCGCAGCGCCCCGCCTTGTTTGATGGCGCCCTGTTCGACGGTGCCGGGGACGCCGACGCCCACGCCGAGCACGGTCGCCTCGTCGATGCCGGATTCCGTGATGACTTCCCGGAGTCCGGACGCCACCTGGGTGACGGCGGCGGCCGCGTCCGGCCGCGGGGAGGCGAGGGGATGTTCGACGGTGGCGAGCCTGTTCATGGTGAGGTCGAACAGTTCGACCTTCACGCCGGTCTCGCCGATGTCGACGCCGGCGACGTGGCCATACGCCGGGTCGACGCGGAGCAGGACACGTGGCCTGCCGCCGTCGGATTCGACCAGTCCGGCTTCGGTGATGAGGCGTTCTTCGCCGAGTTCTGCGGTCACGTTGCTGACGGTCGCGGCGCTCAATCCGGTCAGACCGCTCAATTCGTGGCGGCTGAGCGGGCCGTCGAAGTAGAGTTTCGACAGCAGGAGGGAACGGTTGTGCCGCCGCAGGTCACGGACGGTGGTGCGCTTGGCAGGCATGCGGATACCCATCTTATGGCGGCGGACCTTTCCAGGATGCCCCACGACCTTAGCCTCTGCCATGTATTAACTGGTGAAATAAGGCGGGCGAGCGGGAAAGGAGGGGTGTCATGACGGGGGAAGACGAGCTCATCGGCACCCTGCCGTCCGGCTTCCGATGGGGGGTCGGCAGCTCGGCGTACCAGATCGAAGGCGCGGTCGCCGAAGACGGACGAACACCGTCCATTTGGGACACCTACGCCCAGTCGCCGTGGTCGGTCGACAACGGTGACACCGGCGAGGTCGCCTGCGACCACTACCACCGGATGCCCGCCGACATCGCGCTGGTGAAGGAACTCGGCGTCGACACCTACCGGTTCTCCGTTTCCTGGTCACGGGTGCAGCCGCGCGGGCGCGGCGGCGTCAACCCCGCCGGAATCGCCTTCTACGACAGGCTGGTCGACGAGCTGCTCAACAACGGCATCGATCCGTGGCTGACGCTGTACCACTGGGATCTGCCGCAGCATCTCGAAGACGCCGGTGGCTGGCCCGCGCGCGATACCGCTGTCCGTTTCGCCGATTACGCGATGCTCGTGTTCGAGCGGCTGAGCGACCGTGTCCGCCACTGGACCACGCTGAGCGAGCCGTGGTGCACGGCCATGCACGGGTACGTCCACGGGGTGATGGCGCCCGGCCGCCGGGACGCGAAGGCGGGCATGGCGGCGGCGCATCACCTGCTGCTCGGCCACGGTCTCGCCGTGCGGCGGATGCGGGAACTCGCGCCGTCCGGGACGAAGTTCGGCATCACGCTCAACCTGAGCACCGCGGACCCGGCGACACCCAGCGAGGCCGACCGCGAGGCCGCCCGGTTCGAGGACGGGCTCGGGACGCGGTTCTACCTCGACGCGCTCGTGCACGGCCGGTACCCGGAGGACGTCCTCGAAGATCTCGCGCGGCAGGGCATCCGCCTGCCGTCCGAGCCGTGGGATCCGTCGATCATCGCCGCGCCGCTCGACTTCGTCGGCGTCGACTACTACTTCGGGTCGCGCTACTCCGGGGTGGAGGAGAACGGGAACGCGGTGGAGCACTTCGGGATGCCGTCGTTCCGCAAGGTCCCGTTCGGGGCGCCGTCTACGGTGCTGGGGTGGGAGATCCTGCCGCACAAGCTCACCGAACTGCTCGTCCGGATCAACCGGGATTATCCCGGTTTGCCGCTTTACGTCACCGAAAACGGCGCCGCGTTCGCCGACGTCCCCGACGAGACCGGCTTCGTCCGCGACGAAGACCGCGCCGCGTACCTGTCCGCGCACATCGCCGCCACGGCCGCCGCACGGCAGCAGGGCGCGGACGTTCGCGGCTACTTCGCCTGGTCCTTTTTGGACAGTTTCGAATGGGCCTACGGCTACGCCAAACGGCTCGGGCTGGTACGGGTCGACCGCGAGACGCAGGCGCGGACGATCAAGCAGAGCGGGCTGGCCTACCGCGACATCGTCGAGCGGGTCAAGAAGTCAGCGAACGGGCGATGATCGTCCGCTGGACTTCGGACGCGCCTTCGTAGATCCGCGGCGCCCGGACCTCGCGGTAGAGGTGTTCGAGCAGGTGCCCGCGCCGCAGCGCCCGCGCGCCGTGGATCTGCACGGCCGAGTCGACGACGTACTGGGCCGTCTCCGTGGCGAACAGTTTCGCCATCGCGGCGCGCCCGGCGAGGTTCCGCTCGCCCGCGTCGTAGGCGGCGGCCGCGGCGTAGACGAGCAGGCGCGACGCCTCGGTGCGGGTCGCCATCTCGGCGAGCGTGTGCGCCACGGTCTGCTGCCGCAGCAGCGGCCCGCCGAACGCGACCCGGGTCTGGGAATGGGCGACGGCGGCGTCGAGCGCTGCCTGCGCCATCCCGACGGCGAACGCGCCGACGCTCGGCCGGAACAGGTCCAGGGTCCGCATGGCGACGCCGAACCCGCGATCCGGTTCGCCGAGCAGTTCCTCCCGCTCGACCCGGACGCCGTCGAACACGAGCGTGCCGATGGGGTGCGGGCTGACCAGGTCGAGGTGTTCGCCCGAAAGGCCGGCGCGGTCGGCGGGGACGACGAACGCGGAGACGCCGCGCGAGCCCGCCTCCCGGGTGGTGCGGGCGAAAACGCTGTAGAAGTCGGCCTCGGGGGCGTTGGAGATCCACATCTTCTCGCCGGTGAGGCGCCAGCCGTCGCCGTCGGGCTCGGCGAAGAGTTCCAGCGCGGCCGCGTCCGAGCCCGCGTTCGGCTCGGTGAGCGCGAAAGCGGCGACGGCGTCACCCGCGGCCACGGCGGGGACCCACTTCGAGACCTGCGAGTCCTGTCCCGATTGCAGCACCGGATACGTGCCCAAACCCTGCAGTGCCAGCGCTGTCTCGGCCTCGGTGCTCTGGCTCGCGAGCGACTCGCGCAGGATGCAGAGATCCGTCGCGGCGGCCTCCCGGCTCGGGCTGCCGACTTCGGTGCCGGGGAACAGCCGGGAGAGCAGGCCCAGCGCGCCCATTTCCTTCAGCAGCGGCCGGTTGACCGCGCCTTCGGTGCCGGATTCGGCCAGCGGGCGCAGTTTCTCGGCGCCCAGCCGCCGGACCTCCATGGCGAAAGCCTGCTGTTCCGGGCTCAGTGCGAAGGCGGTCATCGGTCGCTCCCAGGTCGCCAGCGGGCGTGCGCGGTGCCGGATTCCCCCGAGCGCAACAGTTCCAGCCGCGGCTTCGGGCCGTCGGTGCGGCCGCCCTGCGGTTTCCGGCTGCCCGCCGCGTACTGCTTCGGCCACGGCATCGGGTAGTCCTGTTCGGCGGCGGCGTGCAGTGTCCACTGTGGATTGTACAGATGGGTCCGGCCGAGCGCGCAGAGATCCGCGCGGCCGGCCAGGATGAGGGAATTGACGTCGTCGTAGGAGGAGATCGCGCCGACGGCGATCACCGCGACCCCGTACTCGCGCCCGATCTCGTTGCGGATCCTGTCGGCGTACGGCGTCTGGTAGCTGCGGCCGTACTCGGGCTTCTCCTCGCTGACCACCTGACCTGTCGACACGTCGATGCCGTCCGCGCCGTGCTCGGCGAAAGCGCGGGCGATCTCGACGGCCTCGTCGACGTCGACACCGCCGTCGTACCAGTCGGTCGCCGAGATGCGGACCGTCATCGGCCGGTCCGCGGGCCACGCCGCGCGGACGGCGTCGAAGACTTCGAGCGGGAACCGCAGCCGGTTCTCCGGTGAGCCGCCGTATTCGTCGGTGCGCCGGTTCGTCAGCGGGGAGAGGAACGACGACAGGAGGTAGCCGTGCGCGCAGTGGAGTTCGAGGAGGTCGAATCCGGCGCGCGCGGCGGCACGGGCGGATTCCGCGAACTGGTCCCGGATCTCCGCCAGCTCGGGGACCGTGAGTTCGCGCGGGGTCTGGTTCGCTTCGCTGTACGGGATCGCGGACGGGCCGCAGATCTCCCAGTTTCCCTCCGACAGTGGCTGGTCGATGCCGTCCCACATGAGTTTCGTCGAGCCCTTGCGCCCGGAATGGCCGAGCTGGACACCGATCCGCGCGGGCGTGTTGCCGTGGACGAAATCGGTGACCCTGGCCCAGGCTTGTTCCTGCTCGGAGGTGTACAGGCCACCGCAGCCGGGGGTGATCCGGCCGGTTTCGGAGACGCAGACCATCTCGGTCATCACCAGGCCGGCGCCGCCGAGCGCCTTGCTTCCCAGATGCACCAAGTGGAAATCGGTCGGGACGCCGTCTTCGGAGGAGTACATGTCCATCGGCGAGACGACGACACGGTTCGGCAGATCCAGGTTTCCGATCCGGAACGGCTGGAACATCGGCGGCCGGACCTCGGAGTCCAAAGTGGACGCCAGCCAGGTGTCCAGTTCGGCGGCGAATTCGGGGTCGCGCAGCCGCAGGTTGTCGTAGGTGACCCGGCGGCTGCGGGTGAGGATGTTGAACGCGAACTGCGCCGGATCCTGATGGGTGTACTGCCCCATGTTCTCGAACCATTCCAGGCTCGCTTGTGCGGCGCGCTGGGTCGAGGTGACGACGGGGCGGCGTTCGGCTTCGTACGCCCGCAGTCCACTGTCCATATCAGACTGCTCGTGCAGGCAGGCGGCGAGCGCGAGCGCGTCCTCCATGGCGAGTTTCGTGCCGGAGCCGATGGAGAAGTGTGCCGTGTGCGCGGCGTCGCCGAGCAGGACGACGTTCTCGTGCCGCCAGCTCGCACAGCGCACGGTGGCGAACGCTGTCCACTTCGAGTTGTTGGCGAACACCTGGTGATCGCCGAGGACGTCCGCGCACAGCTCGCGAATGACCTCGATCGACTTCTCGTCGCTTTCGCCCGGCGCCAGCGAGGTCGCGGCGATCTCGCCGAACGCGCGCTGCCAGACGTCCTCGTGCAGTTCGAGGATGAACGTGCTCGCGGTGTCGCTGTACGGGTAGCCGTGGATCTGCATGATCCCGTGCGGGGTTTCGAGCACGTGGAACTTGAAGGCGTCGAAGACCAGGTCCGTGCCGAGCCAGATGTACTTGCAGCGCCTGGTCTGCAGGCTCGGCCGGAAGCTCTCGGCGAGGGCGTTGCGGGTCGGCGAGTTGACGCCGTCGGCCGCGACGACGAGGTCGTACTCGGCGCTCGCCTCGGCCGCGCTCGGCGCCTCGGTGTGGAACCGCACGTCCACGCCCAGTTCCGCGCAGCGTTCCTGGAGGAGGCCGAGCAGCCGTTTGCGGCTCATCGCGGCGAACCCGTGTCCGCCCGAGGTGTGCACCGTGCCGCGGAAGTGGACGTCGATGTCGTCCCAGCGCGCGAACTCGCGCCGCATGGCGGCGTGGATCACCGGATCGGCGTGCTCGATCCCGCCGAGGGTCTCGTCGGAGAACACCACCCCGAACCCGAACGTGTCGTCGGGCGCGTTGCGCTCCCAGACGGTGATTTCGTGATCGGGATGGAGCTGTTTCGCCAGCGTGGCGAAGTAGAGCCCCGCCGGGCCGCCGCCTAACACCGCGATACGCACTCGCCCAGGGTATGTCGCGGTATGTACGACCGTCAACGATACGGGATATGCTGACCCGTATGGAGCGCATCAACCCGCCCGAGCTCGGCCGTCCCTCCGGCTTCTCGCACGCTGTCGCGGCGAGCGGTCGGTTCGTCTTCCTCGCCGGTCAGACGGCGTTGGACGCGGAGAACCGCATCGTCGGCGACGGCGTGGTCGAGCAGTTCGAACGCGCGCTGTCCAACCTGCTCACCGCGTTGCGCGCGGCGGGCGGGGAGCCGGCGGACCTGTGCAGCGTGACCATCTACATCGTCGACATGGACGACTACAAGGCCCACGCGCGCGAGATCGGCGCGGTGTGGAAGCGGCTGGCCGGGAGCGAGTACCCCGCGATGGCGGGGATCGGCGTCAGCCGGCTTTGGGACGTCGAAGCCCTGGTCGAGGTACAGGGCTTCGCTGTGGTCTAAAGCGTGCGCGAGACGTGCGCGGCCGCGGCCTCGCCGAGCCGCGAGTGCAGCGTGAAGAACAGGTCCGCGGCCCGGATCCCGGCCCAGCCCGGCGGCAGCAGTTCGGCGGGCAGGCCAGGGTCGAGGTACGGCAGCCGCCGCCAGTCGGTCAGCACCCGGACGTAGTCGGCGAACGCTTCGGCCTCGTCCGTGGTCTTGCGCCGCTGCCAGCGCCGGAGCGCGGACGCGTGCTCGTCGAGGAACGCGGTGTACAGCGTTTCCAGCTGGTCGAGGTCCCACCAGTCGCGGATCTTCTCGCGCACGTCGCCGAACGCGAGGTGCTCGGCGTGGAAAAGGTCGGCGTACCCCTCCAGTTCGAGCCGCCGCAGCATGTCGGAGGTCGCGTCACGCAGATGCGACGGCGCGATCCAGACGCCGGACGACGCGGTCCCGAAACCGAGCCGGGCGAGCTGCGTGCGAAGAACATGCCTTTTGTGCCTTTCGGCCTCCGGGACGGAGAACACCGCGAGCAGCCAGCCGTCGCCGGGGGTGGCGCGTTCGCGGCGGAAGATCCGCTCGTCGCCTTCGCGCAGGATCGCCAGCGCGGTTTCGGAAAGTTCGTATCCGGCCGCGCCGTTGCGGCGTACCGCGGAAAGGATCCCGCGCCGTTTCAGCCGGGAGATCGACGACCGGACGGCTGGTTCCTCGACGTCCACGCCCGCCAGCAGGTCGATCAGGGAACGGACCGAAAGCCAGCCGCCCTCACCTCGCGAATAGAGGCCGTACACGGTCACGATCAACTGGCGCGGCTGCGCCGTTCGCCCCGCGCCGTCGACTTCGGTTGCCTCCGACACGACCGTCACCCGGTCACCATACAACGCCGGTGAGCTCACATTTCGGCCGTGACCGAAGCGTTCCGCACTTAGCGTCACGGTATGGAGAATCCGCTGATCGAAGCCCCCGTCCCGCCGGTGCCCCAGGACGTCGAGCCGGGTGGTGTCCGGTGGTTGCGGGCGAACGTCGCCCGGTTCAGCCGCCCGGAGGACCACGCCCGGCGGAGGGCGCTCGTGCTCACCGAGCTCGCGCCGATGGGGTCCTTGCGGGAGAAGGCTTTCGCGCTCACCAGGGCGATGCGGGACGAGCCTGTGGAGCGGATCCTGTGGACGGTCCCGGTCGCCGTCCTGGCCGCCGAACTGGGTTTGCCGGACGTTTCCCGCGACATCGCAACGGTTTCCGCGAGTTATCACCCGCACACCGAAACCGGGCCCGACGCCGAAGAAGCCATGCGCCGCCTGATCGAGGCCTGCGGCGGTGACGTCGACGAGCGGACGGCCGCGCGGATCGGGCTCCTGGTGCAGGCCTGCGACGCGACGGCCAAGCTGCTCGGCAAGGCCTTGGCCGCGCACCGGCCCGGTGAGGACGCCGCGAGCCTGCTCGACCGGGTCCTGCGCGAGGACCCTCCGGTCCGGATCACCCGAAGGTGGGTCAACGGTGCTGTGGTCGAGGTGGACCTGACGAAACGGCCGTTCGGAGCAGGGCCCAAGCAATGCCCGGGACAGGCGCACGCGCTGGGTGTGGCCGCGGGAATTCTCGACGTCCTCCTGTGCTAATACTTACCCCGGCAATCCGGAACTGGGGAGATTTTCGATGCTGTATTTCAATGGCTTATTCGGCGTTATCACCCTCGGCCTGTGGATCTTCTGCATCGTCGACGTGATCACCACGGACGAGGGATCGTGTCGCAACCTGCCCAAGACGATGTGGCTGTTGCTGGTGCTGATCGTCCCGCTCGTCGGCTCCATCGTCTGGCTCGTCGCCGGTCGCCCGCAGCACGCCGCCCGAGCCCCGCGCGGCCGCTACGAACGTGAGTCGCCGGCGTTCCCGGAGTACGACAGGCCGGGCCGCTTCGCCGCGACGAGCGCCGATGACGACGAGGAGTTCCTGCGCAAGTGCCGGGAACGCGCCGAAGCGCAGCGCCGCAAGGCCCGCGAGGACTGACGTAACCTCGGCGAGAAGATCGACACTGGAGGACGAATGACCGACCCGCTGGACTGGAACCGGAACATCATCAAGGAATTCCGTGAGAACGAGGGGAAGGTGGGCGGCATGTTCGAGGGCGGCTCCCTCCTGCTCCTCACCACCACGGGGGCGAAGAGCGGCGAGCCGCGCACCTCGCCGCTCGCGTTCGGCGAAGAAGACGGCAAGTACCTCATCGCCGCGTCGTTCGCCGGATCGGACAAGAACCCGGCCTGGTACCACAACATCGTGGCGAACCCGAAGGTCACCATCGAGATCGGCACGGAGAAGTTCGAAGCGACCGCGACGGTCGTGCTCGAAGACCGCGCCGAGCGTGACCGTCTTTACGCCAAGCTGGTCAGCGTCATGCCGGGCTTCGCCGACTACGAGAAGAAGACCGACCGGGTGATCCCGGTCGTCACGATCTCGCGCTGAGTCAGCGCGCGCCGCTGGGAGCTTCGACGACGCTCGGCCGCTTGAGTTCGGCTTCGGCCGCGCGCAGTGCCTTGCGCTCCTGGCGGCGCGCGATCAGCTTCTTGCCGACGAGGATCATCGGCTGCTCCACCCAGCGGTGGATCAGGTCCGCGATCCCGAGCCCGGCCGCGAACACGGTCAGCGCGCTGATCATCCGGTGCTCGCCCAGCGGCGGGATCGCCGCGACAACGGCGAAGTGCACCGGGCCCTGCAGCAGGTAGAGCGAGTACGAGCGCTCACCGACGAACCGCATCACCTTCGTCGCCAGCAGCCAGCGCAGCGGCCCCGGCGAGACCAGCACGACCAGCAACATCGCCGAGAGCAGGCCGTAGGCGATCAGCAGGCCCAGGTTGCTGCCGGTCTCCCACCACAGGCTTTCCATGTTGACGTGCAGCAGGGCGAACGCGCCGAACACCGGGATCGCCGCGAGCGGGTGGGTCAGCGGTTTGATCACCGCGTAGGACCGGCGGTAGTGCATCGCGATCGCCAGCACGCAGCCGATCAGCAGGATCGCGTAGTGCACCGTCGACCGGTAGATCGGCACCTGCGGCCCGTTGAGCACCCAGCCGCTGGTGACCCCGACCAGCCCGGCCATCAGCGCGAACGCGGCGAACGCCAGCGCGAGCTTGCGCCAGGCCGCGGCCAGGCCGACGGCGCCCGCGACCACCAGCAGGAACGGCCAGACCAGGTAGAACTTCTCCTCGATGCCCAGCGTCCACGAACCGCTGAAGAAGTTGTCCGGGCCGTTCGGTGTGCTGCCGGGCAGGAACTCGTTGAAGAAGGTCAGGTAGTACTTCAGCGCGTGCGGAAGCTCGCGGGTGAAGAACTCGCCGCGCAGCCACACGAAAACGACGATCCCGCCGAGGATCACCAGGTACGGCGGCAGGATCCGGAACACCCGGCGCAGGTAGAACGCCGAAAGCGAGATCCGGCCCGTCCGGTCCTGCTCACGCAGCAGCAGCGTCGTGATCAGGAAACCGGACAGCACGAAGAAGATGTAGACACCGACCCAGCCGGAAAGCCAGCTCCACTTCGGACCCGCGAAGTGGAAGAGGATCACGATGGTGGCCGCGATCGCGCGCAGCCCGTCGAGCGCGGGGAACCGACGCATGGCGAGGAACTCGTCATGGTCCAAAGTGCGCACAGTGCCCCCTAATGGCGGTATCGGCCCGGAAGTATACGGGTGCCGCCCACTGCGCCTTCGCCCCGGATGGAGGCCCTCGACCAGCGGATTCCGGAGATCACCCAGCGTCACGCGCCGGTTCGACGTTGTGCGTCAGCCGGAAACGGTTCGCCGGGTCGACGGCCGCCTTGACCTCGGCGAGACGCCGCAGGTCCGCGGGGGAGTACACCTTGGACGCTTCCTCGGACGCGCCGCTCTCGCCGTAGACGAAGGTCAGCAGTTTGCCCGTCGACCAGGGCTTCAGGACGTCGAACAGCTTCCCGTGGGCGGCGTTGATCTCGGCGGGCGAGGCGTCGTCCACTACGGACAGTGTCCGGACGGTGAAGCCGGCTTCGCGGTCCCAGCCGACCCCGGGGTGTTCGGGCAGGTCGGACAGCGCGCCGCCGAGGAGGTCCAGCAGGACCACGGTCGGCACCGGGGCGCCCGGTCCGGCGTGTTCGAGGATCGCGTCGAGCATCGTGTCGTTGAGTTCGGACACGGTCGCGTTGTCGGCGCGGTAGCCGTGCGGGAACGGCGGCTCGTTCGCGATCTTGCCCGATTCGGTGAACGGGATCTCGGCGAGCGTGTCGGCCAGCGGTTCGGCGGCGGCGCGCAGCGGGGCGACCAGGCGTTCGCCCTCGGCGGCGTCGCCGAGATAGGCGATCCGGATCTGCGCGACGTGCTGCCCGCGCAGCGGCTCGGGCACCATCGGCAGGTCCGGCATCGGGACCATGCCCAGCGACGACGTCATCTCGCGCGGCATCTCCGCCGCCCAGTCGCGCCAGGCGCGCAGCACCGTGGCCAGTGATCCGGTGCCGAACTGGAGGCTGCCGCCGTACAGCCGGGTGACCGGGACGAGCCGGAATTCGAGCGCGGTGACGATCCCGAAGTTGTCGCGGCCGCCGCGCAGCGCCCAGAACAGGTCCTGTTCGGTGTCCGGGGTGGCGCGGCGGAGTTCGCCGTCGGCGGTCACGACCTCGATCGCGGTCACCTGGTCGGCGGCCAGGCCGTACTTGCGGCCGAGCAGGCTGAACCCGCCGCCGAGGGTGTAGCCGACGACGCCGACGCCGGGGAAGGAGCCGCTCAGCGGCGCCAGCCCGTGCTCGGCGGCCGCTTCGATGACCGCACCCCAGCGCACGCCCGCGTCGACCCGCGCGATCCCCTCGTCGATCCGGATCCCGGTCATCCGGTGGGTGGTGACGAGCACGCCGCCCTCGAAGGGGACGCCCACGCCGTGCCCGGTCGACTGGACGGCGATCGGGAGATCGTGCTCGCCGGCGTAACGGACGGCCTCGACGACGTCGGCGGCCGAAGCGGCGGCCACGATGACGTCGGGACGACGGGGCACGGCGGTCTGGAAGCCGGCGAGTTCGTTGTCGTAACCGGAGTCGCCGGAGCGGAGCATTGTGGTCATGACACCAGCTTGAGCCCGATCCGGCCAGAAGTCCAAGATCTGGTTTGTCTGGCAACTATAATCATCGGTTATGGAACTGCGTCAGCTCGAATACTTCGTCGCGGTGGCCGAGGAAGCGAACTTCACCCGGGCCGCCGAGCGGCTGCACGTCGCGCAGCCCGGGGTCAGCGCCCAGATCCGCCGTCTCGAACGCGAACTCGGCCAGCCGCTGCTCGATCGGTCGGCCCGTGCGGTGCGGCTGACCGAGGTCGGTGCGGCCGCGCTGCCGCACGCGCGGGCCGCGCTCGCCGCCGTCGCCGGGGTTCGGCAGGCGGTCGACGACCTCGCCGGGCTGGTCCGCGGCCAGGTCGCGATGGGCATGGTGTCCTCGCGCGGTCCGGTCAACCTGCCGGATCTGCTCGCGCGTTTCCACGAACGCCATCCCGCCGTGGACATCACGCTCGCCGAGGCGACCTCCGACGTCCTGCTCGCCGGTGTCGCCGACGGCCGGTTCGACATCGCGCTGATCGGGGTCTCCGGCGAACCACCGCCGGGGATCGGTCTCGAGGTCGTCCTCGACGAACCGCTCGTCGCCGTCTCCGGTCCGGAGGATCCGCTCACCGCGCACGCCACGATCACGCTGTCGGAGCTGGAAAGCCGCTCGCTGGTCAGCCTGCCGAAGGGCACCGGCATGCGCGCGATCGTCGACGCGGCCTTCCTCTCCGACAGCGCCCAGCCGAGGGTGACGCTGGAGGCGGGCGACCCGAACGTCGTCGCCCAGCTGGTCGGGCGCGGGCTCGGCGTCGCCGTGGTGCCGATGTCGCTGGCGACGCACTACACGGAACTGCACGCCATGGAGATCACGCGACCGGCCGGGCTGCGGGCGAAACTGGCGCTGGCCTGGCGGACGGAGGGGCCGGTCAGCCCCGCCGCCCGCGTGTTCGTCAGTCAGGCGCGGGCGCTGCTCGCGTTGTGAGCCTCCAGAGCGATGTCACCTCCCGCGCGCGGGCGTCATGCAACGGATCGCCCGGATCGGTGGCGCGCGGATGCCTCGGCCGGATGCCCTCCCGGCCTCGTACTTCGAGGCCGGACCGCTCGAACGCGGCGAGAAGCTGCCCGCGTGTGCGCAGGCCCAGGAGTTCGGCGAGGTCGGAGAGGATCAGCCAGGCCTCCCCGCCGGGGGCGAGATGCCGGGGCAACCGGTCCAGGAACGCGTGCAGCATCCGGCTTCCCGGGTCGTAGACGGTGCGTTCGAGCGGGGTGTGCGCCCGGGCGGGAAGCCAGGGCGGGTTGCACACGACCAGCGGCGCGCGGCCGGGCGGGAACAGGTCCGCCTCAAGGGTTTCGAGGCCGCCGAAACCGAGGCGTTCGAAGTTCTCGCGCGCGCAGGCGAGCGCGCGAGGCTCGTTGTCCGTCGCCACCACTCGTTCGACGCCGCGATGGGCGAGGACCGCGGCGAGCACGCCGGTCCCGGTGCCGATGTCGAACGCCAGTTCCCTCGTGGGCAACGGAGTTCTCGCCACCAGATCGACGTACTCGCCGCGGACGGGGGAGAAGACCCCGTGGTGCGGATGGATCTTCGCGCCGAGCGCCGGGATTTCGACGCCCTTCACCCGCCATTCGTGCGCGCCGACGACGCCGAGCAGTTCGCGCAGCGACACCAGCGACGGGGTTTCGGAAGGCCCGTAGACCTCGGCGCAGGCCACCCGCACGTCGGGTCCGCGCCGGAGCGGCAGGACGTGCCCCGGATCCAGCGGGACCAGCAGCCTGCCGAGGATCCGCGCCCGGCGTGCCTGATGGTTCCGCTGGTCCTGGAAGGGTTTCCCGGCCGCTGTGCCGCAGCGACGGGACATCGCGGAGAGAAGGTTCCGCGCGTTCGGGAAGTCGCCGTGCCAGGCGAGGCCGGTGCCGGCCGCGGCGAGCCGGAAAGCCTCGTCGGCGGTGGTCCCGTCGTCGATGGTGACGACGGTTCGAGGCGGTGAAGCGGAGACGGTGGTCAGCCAGCGCCGACCACCGTCCTTTGTGGACAGTGGGTTCATGGTTTCCGTTCCTGTTTCCGCCCGCGGCGAAGAGACCCCGCGGGCGTTGCTCCGTGGGGGGCGATTTCAGGAACGGCGGCTAGCGGACCGCCGCGGCATGAACCGGTGTCGACACGGACCCGAGTTTACCGGAACTCGCCGGCGTGTTCGGCCGCCCAGACCTCGAAGTCCAGTCCCGGCCTGCCGGTGACGTCCTGGACGGTCGAGGTGACCGGGCCCGGTGCCGTCAGCAGGCCCCGCATCCCGCCCAGCATGGTGTCGACGATGAAGTCCGGCATCTTCGTGAGCAGGGCCGCGCGTGCTTCTTCGACCGGGATCTCCTCCCAGCGCGCCGGACGGCCCGCGGCCTCGCCGATGATCCGGACCTGCTCGATCTGCGTCATCGACTGTGTGCCGGTGAGCGAGTACTTCGCCCCGGCGTGCCCGTCACCGGTCAGCGCCTCGACGGCCACCGCGGCCATGTCCTTCTCGTGGATCAGCGGCATCGACGCCTCGCCGTACGCGCCGCGGACGACGCCGTCCGCGCGGATCGCGGGCGCCCAGCCGAGGGTGTTGGCCGCGAATCCGTGCGGCCGCAGGAAAGTCCACTCCACGCCCGCCGCTTCGATCGCCTCCTCGACGGTGCGATGCCAGGCGCCGATGGCGTTGTCCTGCTCCGCCAGGGAATCGTCGACCGCACCCGAGGAAAGGAACACCACGCGCTTCACCCGCTCACCGAGCAGTGACACGGTGGGCACCAGTGCTTCGGCGGATCCGGCGAGCATCAGGAACACCGTGTCGACGTCGTCGAGCGCCGGCGCGATCGTTTCGGGTTTCGTCAGGTCGCCGCGGACACCGTCCGGCGGCGGGTTCCGGCTCAGCGGCCGGACCGGGACGTCCCGTGCCCGCAGTTGGGCGACTACCTGCGAACCGACGTTGCCCGTCGCTCCGGCGACCAGGATCGGCTTCACGCTGTCACCGCCGAGAAGACCGGGCGGTACCGCTTGACCACGGAAGACTTCAGCCCCGGGTGGTTGCGCACTTTCAGCCAGGCGTCGGTGGTGCCGATCCCGGCGTCACCAGGCGCTTCCAGCGCGGCGACATGCGCCTCCGCGCTGGTCCATTCGGCGTAGTTCAGCATCCGGCGGCCGTCGGTGCTGAGGTGGAAGAACCCGCCGATCCCGCCTCCCGGCAGGTTGGGCTCGGACGCCATCGCCTCGAAGACGAAGTCGACCCACTCTCGTTGCTGCCGCTCGTCGTCTCGGTCGAATTCGACCGAGACGACCACGAGCACGCCGGGCGTCCCCTCGCCGCGCTGCCCGCGGTAGAGGCGGTACACCGGTGCGCCATCGAGGTTCTCGATCGCGTCTTCGCTGGTCCACTGCTCGTAGGTGAAGGCGCCGTCGTGGCCGACACCCTCGTAAGCGGTGAAGGAAACGAGCCCGTCGTGGCTTTTGAACGCCGCTCGCGCCGCGTCGGCGCCCGGCCATTCCCGCGCCACCGCGACCGTCTCCTCGTTCGGCGTCGGCCACTGTTCCTTGTGGATGGTCGTCTCGGAGGTCCCCTGTGCTGTCATGCCTCCAGCATGAAACTTAAACAAGGGTTTAAGTCAAGCTAGGCTGGGGCGCATGTCCGAACTGCCGTCCGAACTCACCATCGGGGAGCTGTCGCGGCGCAGCGGCGTCGCCACCTCCGCCCTGCGGTTCTACGAGCGTCAGGGCCTCATCAGCAGCAGGCGGACCAGCGGAAACCAGCGCCGCTACCCCCGCACCACGCTCCGCCTGGTCGCTTTCGTCCGCGCGTCGCACCACCTCGGCATCCCGCTGGAGGTGATCGGCGGCGTGCTCGACCTCCTGCCGGAGGGCGCCGCGCCGGATCACGAGTTCTGGCGGCGCGCCTCCGCCTGCTGGAGCGCGGAACTCAACAAGCGCATCGAGCAGCTGGAGTGCATGCGCGACAGGTTCACCGAATGCATCGGCTGTGGCTGCCTGTCCTTCGAGCAGTGCGTGCTGGTGAATCCCGGTGACGTCCTCGCGGCGAAGGGGCCCGGCGCGGCACGGCTGATCACGGACTGACCGCGGCCAGTTTCCGTTCCAGCAACCGGCGTTCCGCGCTGTTCCCCGCGCGCCGGATCGCGGTTTCGTAGGCCCGCGCCGACTCCGCCGGACGGTCGAGCCGGTGCAGCAGATCGGCGCGGATGGCGTGGTAGAGGTGGTATTCCTCCAGCTCCAGGTCGTCGATCACGGCGAGCGCCGCCTGTGGGCCGTCCACTTCGGCCACCGCGACGGCGCGGTTGAGCGCGACGATCGGGGTCGGGTTCATCGTCAGCAGCAGGTCGTACAGCCGGACGATCTGCGACCAGTCCGTGCTCCTCGGGTCGGCGGCGTCGCTGTGGACGGCGTTGATCGCCGCCTGGATCTGGTACGGCCCGGGCTGGTTCCGCCGCAGGCAGGCGCGGACGAGTTCCTGCCCTTCGGTGATCAGCTCGCGGCTCCACCGCGACCGGTCCTGGTCCGCCAGCAGCACGACGTCGCCGTCCGCGCCGGTGCGGGCGGCCCGGCGGGACTCGGTGAGCAGCATCAGCGCCAGCAGCCCGGTGGCCTCCGGTTCGTCGGGCATGAGACCGGTCAGCAGCCTGCCGAGCCGGATCGCCTCGGCGCACAGGTCCTCCCGCACCAGGCGTTCGCCCGAACTGGCCGTGTAGCCCTCGTTGAACACGAGGTAGATCACGGCGAGCACCGAACGCAGCCGGTCCGGCAGGTCGGCGTCTTCCGGGACGCGGTAAGGGATCTTCGCGTCGCGGATCTTGCCCTTCGCGCGGACCAGCCGCTGCGCCATCGTCGTCTCGGGGACGAAGAACGCGTGCGCGATCTCGCCGGTGGTCAGCCCGCCCAGCAGTTTCAGCGTCAGCGCGACCTGCGCGGTGACGGCCAGCGCGGGGTGGCAGCAGGTGAAGATCAGTCGTAGGCGATCGTCGCGCACAGGTCCCTCCTCGGCTGGTTCGTCACCGGCGCTCATCAGCGCGGCCTGGGCGTGTTTGTCGTCGCGCGCGGCTTCCCGGCGCAGCTTGTCGATGCCCTTGTTGCGGGCGGTCGTGATGATCCAGCCCGCCGGGCTCGGCGGCAGACCGGTGGACGGCCACCGGTCCACCGCCGCGGCGAAGGCGTCCTGGACCGCGTCTTCGGCGAGGTCGATGCTGCCGAAGACGCGGACCAGGACAGCCACCGAGCGGCCGTACTCCTGGGTGAAGACCCGGCCGATCTCCTCGGTGGTCAGACGCACGAAGGGCCTTCTTCGCCCTGGAACGGCCGGACCTCGACGGGCAGGTAGGTGATCTCGGTGACCCGGCGGCCCCATGCGAGCGCGGCGTCCAGATCCGGCGCCTCGACGATGGTGAACCCGCCGAGGTGCTCCTTGCCCTCGGCGTACGGGCCGTCCGTCATCGCGATCTCGCCGTTCTCCTTGGCCCGCAGCACGGTCGCCGTGGTCGGCGGGTGCAGCCCGCCGGCGAACACCCAGGCGCCCGCGGCCTTCATCTCCTCGTTCAGCGCCTGGATCTTGCGCGCGATCGGCTCGAGGAATTCCGGCGGCGGGACGGGACCGTCGGGCTGGTAGAGGCTGATCAGGTACTGGGTCATGGCGTCCTCCTGACGTCGAAGCGGCTTGTCACCCCCTATACGAAGGGCGTCGCGCCGATTCGACAGTGGCGCGAAAATTTTCTTCCGGGCACATCTTCGCAGGTCAAACGGAGGTCAGCCGGCAACCGGGGCGGGACAGGTCGAGCCGCGATCCCTTGGCCAGACAGGCGGAGATCCGATGGACCTGCTGGCCGTAGCTGCGGCCCTTCAACACGGTCACGGTCCCGTCCTTGCCGACCTCGCACGGGTTGTCCTCGGTGCAGCGCCCGCCGTCTCTGTTGTGGGTGTTGTTGATGCCCATGACCATGCTCGCGTCGGGAGACAGAAGTGCCGAGCCGGAATAGCCGGGCCCGCTCACGCACGTGTCGCTCGGGGCGTAGCGGACCGCGCCGTCCTGCTGGTATCCGGCCTCGCGCAGATGCGGCACCACGGCCTCCACCGTGCACTGCGGACGGCCGCTGGAGTAGGACATGAGGAGCCTGTCGCCGGCGCGCATCGGGGTGGTGGTCAGCCGGAAGACCTTCGCGCCTTCCCTTGCCAGTTGCGCGTAGGTCTTGTCCAGCCGGTACAGCGCGATGTCGGTGCCCGTCATCGTCGCGTAGACCAGCCGGGTGGCGCGGGCGCTGCTCTTCGGATAGCCGTCCCGGCCGGCGATGGTGACCGGGCGAGGCAGGTCGGCGGGCCGATCGACCAGGGCCTTCCCCGGCGCGGGGCGCCCGCTCGGCACGCAATGGCCGTTGGTCAGTGCCAGCGCCGGGTCTTCGGGACGCGCGGTGGCGGGGCGCACCACCGAGCCTTTGCATTCGCCCACCTCGGCGGTGCCTTCCACGTTCGGGCCGGGGTCGTCCGGGGGAACGTCGCTTCCGGTCACGATGCCGTTGATCCAGGAGGAGTTCTTCGCGACGTCGGTGTACATGTCGGGGAAGTCGGCGCCCCTGATGCCGGGGCCGATGACCGTCCCGGCCAGTGCCCAGTCGTCGCCGGATCGGACCAGTGCGGGGCCTCCGGAGTCCGTCGTCCCCGGCCCGACGGGAGGATCGGCGCGGCCGACGCACAACGGCAAGGTGTGCCCGTCGTCGTCCCAGCACCGATCGAGCGGCACCACCTCGGTGTCCGCCTCGCGCAGCTTGCCGGGGAAGCACTTCGGGTCCTTGAAGTCGTCGCAGGAGGTCCCGGCCGCGCCCCAGCCGAGGATGCGGACGGGGGTGCCGACGGCGGGCGTGGCCCCGGCGAGCCGGACGGGCCGGGCGCGCACGGGCTCGCGCAGGTGCAGCAGCGCGAGGTCCTCGCCGGGCGGGTTGTAGGAGAGGTGGCGGCGGTAGAACTTGTCGACGTCGGTGACCTCACCCCCGGTGGTGGTGTCCAGTGAACCGACACGGACCTTCCAGCCGCGGGGGACCCCGGCCGTCGCGCCGTTCGGGGTGTTGGCGCAGTGGCCCGCGGTGACCGCCCACTGGGGCGCGACGAGCACCGCGCCGCAGCGGTGCCCGTCCGGGCGGGGCGAGTCGTACTGGAGCGAGACCATGAACGAATACGGCGTGGTGGACTCGGTGCCGCCGATGACGGCCGACGCGGGGACCGCGCCCGCCGTCGTCACGGCCAGCGCGAGCCCGGTCATCAGCGTGATGGATCGGAAACGGATACGCATGTCGATCACGGTGGCCGGTCCGTGTCCACGGAATGCGATCAACCGGTAACAGTTCCGTGCGCGGCTTGAATCCGAACTAGGTTGCAGCGCCATCTAGGTAGTGCTGCTACATTGCCCGGTATGGATCACGACCGGCGGGGCCAGTGGTTGCGGGGAGTACTGGCTCCTTGTGTGCTGGCGCTGGTCGCCGAGCGGGAGTCCTACGGCTACGAGCTGGCCCAGTCGCTCGACGCCGCCGGGCTGGGGCCGATCCAGGGCGGCACGCTCTATCCGGTGCTGTTGCGGCTGCAACGGTTCGGCCTGGTCACCGCCAGCTGGCGGGAAGGGACGGCCGGCCCCGCGCGCAAGTACTACCGGATCACCGACGAAGGCCGGGAAACACTGCGGCACGCCACCGCCGACTGGCAGGAGTTCTCCGCCGGGGTGGCCTCGATCTTGCGGGAGAGATGATGAACCACGACGGATGGCTTTCCGCGCTGGCGCACGAACTGCGCCGTCGCGGCGTCGGCGGGGACGCCGCGCGGCAGGTGGTCGCGGAGGCCGCGGTCCACCTGCGGGAAAGCGGAGGAGACCCGATGCGGGTCTTCGGGCCGCCCGCCACTTACGCCTCGGCCGTGGCCGAAAGCGTGGGGCGCCCCCGGCGTCGTCCGGGCGAGGTGCTGCTGGAAGCCCGTGGCATCACGAAGAAGTACGGCCGCCGGACGGTGCTGAACGACGTCGACCTTGTGGTGCGGTCGGGAGAGATCGCCGCGGTGATCGGTGCGAACGGCTGTGGCAAGAGCACGTTCCTGAGCATCTGCGCCGGACTCACCGGCGCGGACAAGGGTGAGGTCCGCGTGCGCGGTTCGCTCGGCTACTGCCCGCAGGACGGTGGCACGGCGGGCTTTCTCGACGCCGGCGAGCACTTCGTCCTGATCGGCGCCGGCCGCGGGATGACCCGCGAGGAGTCGGTCCGCACCGGCACCGCGCAGGCCGCCGCCCTGGACTGGAAGCCCGGCCGCGGTAAGCACGCGCGGCATCTTTCCGGCGGGACCCGGCAGAAGCTGAACCTGGTGCTGGCCGGGCTCGGCGAGCCGGACGTCCTCTTGCTCGACGAGCCCTACCAAGGTTTCGACAAGGGCACCTACCTCGACTTCTGGCATCAGGTCTGGCAATGGCGGGAAGCGGGCAAGGCGATCGTGGTGGTCACCCACCTGCTGAACCAGCTGGACCGGGTCGACACCGTGCTCGAACTTTCCCCGGCCAGGAGGGCTGTCGCGTGAAGAAGATCCTGACGGTCGCGGAGATGGCGCTGCGCGAACTGCTACGGCGCCGATCGGTCCTGCTGATCCTGTTGCTGCTGCCCTTGCTGTTCTACTTCAGCCGTCGCGGCGATCACCTCGGCCAGTCGATCCGCTTCGTCTGTCTCGGTTTGAGCTGGGCGCTGAGCACGGCCGCGCTGTTCGCCGGGAGCGCGGCCCGGGGGATGGAACCCCGGCTCCGGCTTTCCGGCTATCGCGGGCACCACCTCTATCTCGGCCGGTTGGGCGCGTTGTGGGTGGTCGGCCTGGTGTTGTCCGCGCCGTACTTCGTGCTGGTGCTCGTCGACCAGCACGACGTCCGGTACGGCCCGGTCGCGGTGGTCATGGTGCTGATGGTCGCCGTGTCGGCGCCGTTCGGCCTCGCGCTCAGCGCGATCCTGCCGCGTGAACTGGAAGGGACGCTCGTCCTGCTGATGGTGGTCGGCCTGCAGATGATGGCCGACCCGTCGAGCCTGATCGCGCGGCTGCTGCCGTTCTGGTCCAGTCGCGAGATCGGCACCTACGCCATCGACCACACGGACTCCGGCTACCTGACGCGGGGGATCGCGCACGGCGTGGTTTCGTTCGTGCTCCTGCTCGCCGTGGTCGCCGTCGCCTCGGGATTCCGGCTGCGGCGCCGTTCGCACTTCAAGTTCGTCTAGCGGTCGGCCTGCCTGGTACTGCCGGACCCAGGTTGAGCAGGCCATGCCATCTCTCCTCGCCGACCGGTTACCTGGACTTCAGAACAAGAGTCCACAGAGGAGAGACAAATGACGAACACTTCGGCGCCGCACTCGGGCAGGGTCGCCGTCATCACCGGCGCGTCCAGCGGGATCGGCGAGGCGACCGCGCGGCGGCTCGCGGCCTCCGGTGCGGCGGTCGCGCTCATCGCCCGGCGCGCGGACCGGTTGGAGACGCTCGCCAAGGAGATCGACCAGGACGGCGGTACCGCGCTCGTGCTCGCGGCCGACGTCGCCGACGCCGAGGCGATGCGGACCGCGGCGGCCGAGGTCGAGGCGAAACTGGGCCGGGCGGACCTGCTGTTCAACAACGCCGGCGTGATGCTGGCGGCGCCGATCGACGAACTCGCGACCGGTGACTGGCAGCGCATGATCGACGTCAACATGACGGGCCTGATGAACACGATCGGCGCGTTCGTCCCGCATCTGGTCGCTTCGGCGGCCGAAAAGGGCGTCGCCGACCTGGTGAATACGTCGTCCATTGGCGCGCAGGCGATCTTCCCGTCCTTCGCCGTGTACGTCGCTTCGAAGGCATACGTGACGCACCTGTCGAAGAACCTTCGCGCCGACCTCGGCCCGAAGGGGGTGCGGGTCGCGGCGATCGAGCCCGGTCTGGTCGAGACCGAACTGCAGGGCCACGTCACCGACGCGGGCGCGCTGGAATGGCTGGACGGCGTGCGCGAAACGCTGACCTGGCTGAAGCCCGGCGACATCGCCGAGACGGTGGCGTTCCTGACCTCGCTGCCGGCGCGGGTGAACCTGCAGCAGGTCACCGTCATGCCCACCGCGCAGGTCTGACCTGGTTCAGGGGAACAGGATCCGGGCGATCGCGCGGGCGGCGGTGTCCGGATCCTCGAGGTGCTCGGTGCGCAGCGCGCCGGTGAGCCACAGGTTCGCGAAACCGTGCATCAGCGACCACGCGGCGACCCCCGCCATCTCGTCGTCGCTGACCGACGACGCGCCGCCGGTCAGCAGAAGACCCGCGCGATCGCGGGCGGCGGCCAGCGCGGGGTCGTCCTGACGCTGGAGTTCGGGGCGGAACATCACCTCGAAATGCGCGCGATGCTCGATCGCGAACCGCACGTAGGCCACCCCGACCTCGACGAAGTCCCGCTCGCCCTCGGCGGCGAGCGCGTCCGCGAGCAGGTCGAACCCCTCGGTGGCCAGCGCGGTGAGCACCCCGGCCTTGTCGCCGAAATGGTGCACCGGCCCGGCGTGCGAGACACCCGCTCGGCGGGCGAGGTCGCGGAGGCTGATCCCGGCCGGGCCGTGTTCGGTGATGGCCGCGACGGCGGCGTCGAGCACGGCCCGGCGAAGGTCGCCGTGGTGGTACGGACTCATGCCGATGAATCTAGTCATTGACAAGATGGCCCGCAAGAGCGCATCTTGTCAGTGGAAAGTTTCGCTGCTCGGAAGGCATGGTCATGGATCCCGGTCTCGTACCCGTACTGATGCTGGTCGCCGTCACGGCGACGTTGTTCCTGCTGGGAGTCGTCGGTGTCCGGCGGCTGAAGCCCTGGCCGGTGGCCGTGCGCGGCGGCGTCGCGGCACTGTTCGTCACGACCGGGCTCGCGCACTTCATCGGCATGCGCGAGGAACTCGTCGCGATGGTGCCGCCCGCCTTGCCCGCGCCCGGGCTGCTGGTCACCGTCACCGGCGTCCTCGAACTGGCCGGCGCCGCGGGAGTGCTGTGGTCACGCACGGCGCCGTGGGCGGCAGGCGGGCTGACGCTCCTGCTGCTCGGGATGTTCCCGGCGAACGTGCACAAGGCGCTGAACGGGCCGGTGACGTCGATGATGGACGAACTGGTGCCGCGGAGCCTGATGCAGGTGGTGTTCCTGGCCGCGACCGGGTCACTGGTGGTGTATTACGCGCGTACACCGAACAGCCCCTTTGCCCAAAGGAGACCTTAAGTCTTCCCCAAGTTCGGGACCCACCGTTGAAAACGGCCCTACCATCTGAGAATGAAGATCTCATTGTGGATCGGATTCTGTGGGCTGTGCATCCTCGCCGGACACATGCTTCTCGGCGCTGTCGGTGTCGTACTGCTGATGAGCTGCCTTCCGGCGGGGCGCGATCACGAATCCGGTGACAGAACAGGGAAAACGCCCGCGCGGCTGGCCTGAAGAAAGACGTCAGCCCAAGGTGCTCGCGAAAGCGAGCGCGCCCAGAACCGGAACGGCGATAGCGGTGAACAGTACCGTTCGCCGGCTCGGTTTGGGACTTTCCGGTAACGCGCCGATTCCGGTCGGCACCAACGCGATACAAAGCCCGGCGGTGCCGATGATCGACACGATTTCGGTCCCCTTCAGGACGCCGAGCGGAAGAAGCCCCATCGTCGCCAACCCGATCGACTGAACGACGCCGAGCGCTTTCGTGCGATAGGCGGCGAAGGCGAGCACGTACCAGCCGAACATGATGGTGAACGACAGGAAACTGAACAGGTGCAGATCCTGGTACGACTCGCTGACCACGCTCTCGGCGAACCCGGCGCCACGCCGTTCGGCGAGTCCTAGTGCGGCCTGGTCGATCCCGGCGTGAAAGGTCCGCTCGAATAGTCCAATGAGGACGGACACGCCCGCCCAAGCAGCCAGCGCCGGCTTCGTCCGGCCGATCTTCGTGGCGAGCGCGATGATCGCGGGCCACAGCAGGACGTTGCCCGCCAGGAAACACGTGTACGCGGCTGTCATCAGCGCCGGATGATCGCTCATGGCCTTGAGCTGGTCCGGGAAGAAGAAGTTGAACTGCGACCGCAGCAGCGTTCCGGTGAGCAGCAGGATCGGGCCGAGGATCATCGAGACCGCGGCGACGCGGCGGCCGGGGAAGACGTAGTCGGTTTCCATGCCGCTGAGCCTGCCGATCGGAGCGGCTGCCCGGATCGGCTCAGGGGCTGTACTTGGGGCTCAGCCCGTGGGTGGACTGTGGGGTTGTGTCTACGCCTGGATGCCGTCGCCGTTTTTCGGTAATGGGGTGCAGGATGGCGGGGGTTCGGTTGTAGGTCTGGCCGGTTCTTCGGTACTCGCGGTCGGTCTGTGGCTGGGCTCGTGGTGGGCTGCCGGTGGGGTGTGTGGCGGCCGATCGTCGTCGTTTTTCGGCAACGGGGTTCAGCGGGGCGGTGGTTCTTCGGTGGTTTGCGTGCGGGGTTCGCGGAGTGGTGGTGAGTCGGTAGACCCAGCCGGGTGTTCGGAACTCGCGGTCGGTCTGTGGCTGGGCTCGTGGTGGGCTGCCGGTGGGGTGTGCGGCGTCTGACCGTCGTCGTTTTTCGGCAACGGGGTTCGGCGGGGCGGTGGTTCTTCGGTGGTTTGCGTGCGGGGTTCGCGGAGTGGTGGTGAGTCGGTAGACCCAGCCGGGTGTTCGGAACTCGCGGTCCGTCTCTGGCCGAACTCGCCGAGGCTTTCCGGTGGGATGCGCGGCGTCCGATCGTCGCCGGTTTTCGGCGATGGGGCTCAGAACGGCGGCGGTTCCTCACTGTCTCGCGGGCGGGGGTCGTGGAGTGGTGGTGGGGTGCTGTCGTAGGTCTGTCCGGTGGGGGTGGTGATGGTGAGGGTGCCGTTGGGGTCGAGGTGGTAGGTCCAGCCGGGTTCGTCTTTGAGGCGGTGGT
>NZ_JBVJLY010000042.1:0-28926 GCF_055584485.1 Amycolatopsis sp. NPDC102522
CCCCCGCAAAACACTGGAATGGCTTACACCCCAAGAGAAACTCAACATGCTACTGTCCTAAATAGAGCATGTTGCGACGACCGCATGAATCCGCCAGGCCTTCACCACCAGGAAAACGCGTACGCAGGAGCGACCACGGCCCTGCGACACGCAACGATTGCCTTTTCCCTCAATAACCCGAAACGCCACTCACGACCTCGCGCCCGACCGGCTGCCGGGTATTTGGTCCCGACGATCGGTGCCGTCCGTACCTGCGCGACCGTAGTCACTCTGCAGCACCGTGGAACCAGGGAACCGACCAAGGGGAACGAGGGATCATGGCTGAGCGGTGGACCAAGGCGGAAGTCGAGGTGCTGGCGAGAGCGCTGCTGCGGGCACCGTCGGTGCACAACATCCAGCCGTGGCGGCTGGGCTTCGACGGCGACCGGCTCCTGCTGCGTGAGCGGCGAGACCTGACCCTGCCCGAGCACGATCCGGCCGGCCGGGACAGGGTCATGTCCTGCGGTGCCGCTCTCGCCAACCTCGAGGTCGCCGTCCGGGTGCTCGGCTACAGCGGCAGGACCGAGATGTTCCCCGAGGACGGCGGCTCGGATGTCGTGGCCGTGATCGAAGCGGGAGAGCGTTCGACTCCTTCGGACATCGAGCTGCACCGGTACTCGGCGATCGCGCGGCGCGCCAGCTACCGGCGTCGGTTCTCGGGACGAATGGTGTCGCGCCCCGAGATCGTCGATCTGATGTCCACTGCCGTCGAGAACGGGGTCGAAGCTCGGCCGGTTCAGGACGAGCTGGAGTTGTCGCAGCTGGCGGATCTGCTGGAGTTCGCCGCGGAGGCGTACCAGCACGACCAGGCCTACCAGCGCGAATTGGCCCTGTGGACGATCCGCGACGAAGGATCACATCGCCACGGCGTCGGCTTGGCCGCGAGCCTGAGCCCGCCGGGAACCCTGCCTTGGGCAGGATTGGTGAGGGCCTCCACCGCGATCCCCGATCGCCGCGTCCTGCAGCGGCGTCTGACCGAGGAGACCCTGCTCGTGTTCCTCACCCTCGACGACAGCAGGCATGATCACCTGCAGGCAGGGCGCGCCCTCCAGTACACCTGGCTCGACGCCGTCGACGCGGGCATGGCCGCATCGGTCCTCACCCAGCCGCTTCATCTGCCCGAGGTGCGTTCCGCGCTGTGCGAAGACCTGGAACTCGCCGGTTTCCCCCAGGCCATCATGCGGTTCGGGTATCCCGACGGCCCGATGCCGCTCAGCCCGCGGCGTGCACTCGACGAGATCCTCGGTTCCGGAATCCCGACGAGAAAGGAGTCATCGTGACGGTGGCCCTGACCTTCCACGGCGGTGCCGGGACGGTGACCGGAAGCAAATACCTGGTCGAAACGGCGGACTCCCGGGTCCTGGTCGACTGCGGCCTGTTCCAGGGACTCACCGCGTTACGACGCCGCAATTGGGCACCGCTCCCGCCCGCGCTCGCCGAACTCGACGCGGTGGTGATCACTCACGCACACCTGGACCATTGCGGATATCTCCCGGTGCTGGTGCGAGCGGGCTGGCGCGGCCCGGTGTACGCGACCCCTGGTACCGCGGAGCTCGTACCGATCGTCCTCGAGGACAGCGCACACCTGATGACCGAGGACGCGGCACACGCCAACAAGTACGGCTGGTCGAAACACCATCCGGCTCTGCCGCTGTACGACGCCGGCGACGCGAAGAAGGCGATCGGCCTGCTGGAGAAGCTCGACTTCGAGACCGAAACCGAAATCGCGGCCGGGGTGACACTCGACTTCGGACGGGCGGGTCACATTCTCGGCTCGTCGTGGGCTCATCTGCGGTCGGACGCACGAGACGTCGTTTTCAGCGGCGACCTGGGACGACCTGTGCACAGCCTGCTTCGCCCGCCCTCGGCGAGGCCTCCATGCGACGCGCTTGTGCTGGAGTCGACCTACGGCGCCCGGCTCCACCACGACGAGGGCGCGCTCGACGGATTCGGCGAGGTCATCCGCCGGACGGCCCGGCGCGGCGGCAGCGTGCTGATCCCGGCGTTCGCGGTCGACCGGACCGAGGTCGTCCTGGCCGCGTTGGCGAAGTTGAGGAGTTCGCACGCGATTCCCGATCTGCCGGTGTACGTCGACAGTCCGATGGCTCTGGCCGCACTGAAGGTCTATCGCGACGCACTCCACTCGAAGTGGCCGGAGATCCGGCCTGAGGCGGCCGGGCACGATCCGCTCACGCCGCGTTCGCTCACCGAACTACGGACGGTGGAGGAATCCATGCGGGTCAACGCCCCGCGGATGCCGTCGATCATCATCTCCGCGTCCGGCATGGCGACCGGAGGCCGGGTCCTGCACCATCTCGAACACATGCTGCCCGACCACCGGCATACCGTCCTCATCGTCGGTTACGCCGCGGCCGGCACCCGTGCCAGGCAACTCGCCTCCGGAGCACGGCAGATCAAGATCCACGGCCGCTACGTCACCGTCCGCGCCGACATCGCTCAGCTGGACGCCTTCAGCGCCCACGCCGACGCCGACGAACTGGTCGCGTGGGCCACGGCCGGTCCCCAGCCGGGAAGCACCTATCTCGTCCACGGCGAGCCCGACGCCGCCGAGGCGGTCGCCGAGCGGCTTCGCAACGAATACGACTGGCAGACCGTCGTTCCCCACGAGCACGAACGTGTGCTCATCTGATCGTCGGGAACGCTGTCACGGCTGTTCGATGGCGTGACCGGCCGGGTCCATCGGTCGCCTTCCCCCGGTGAAGTAGGCGATGGGGCCTACGAAGTTGATCGCGATGATGAGCGCCCACCGCCGTTTGGAACCGCGGATCTCGTCGGCGGGACGCACCGCGAGGTCGGACCACGCGACCGCGGCCAGGGTGATCTGCATCCCGGCCAGAAATCCGAGTGCACCCGGATTGGGCTTCCGCCGGGTGCCGGATCGCTCGTTCATGGTCTGCTCCTTCAGCTTGGAAGTCGTTCGAGCGTCACCCACGGTTTCGCGTTGAGCGAGGGGCGTAGGTCCCTACTGGGTAAGGCGATCACCGAAGCGGACAGGGAGACGCTGTACCGCAGGTTCTGTGGCGCGCCGCCGAGGGTGACGCCTCGCCTGCTGGCGTACCTGACCGAACTCGACTTCGAGCGCCGCTACGCGCTCGTCGCCCGCGACGACACCGGAGAAGGGGTGGCGCTCGCGAGGTACGAGGCGACACGGGAGGAAGGTGTCGCCGAGATCGCGGTGACAGTGCTGCCCGGATGGCGACGCGTCGGGCTGGCGTCGGCCCTCGTCCGCATGCTCGCCGAAGCTGCGCTGAGACACGGGTTCGACCGGTTCACGGCGACCTATCTAGCGGACAACCGGCCGGTTGCGGACTTTCTCGAAGAGGCGGGCGCGCGGCAGGTGATCGCCTCGGGAATCGCGAACGCCTCGGTGAGTCTCGCCCTTGAGGCTCACCGCGAACCGGAGGAGGGCTGAAGGTCCCGCCCGCCGGTTACCAACGGCGCTCCCCGCGTACCGCGGTTCTTCCTAACGTTCGAGGCGACATCGGATACCTGACGGGGTGAGCTGACATGCCGGAACATTCGGGAAACGCGGTGGTCGTCGGAGTCGACGGATCGACGTCGGCCACGATGGCGGTGCGCTGGGCGGCGGCGCAGGCCCAGCGTCGTCACGCGGAGCTCAGGCTGGTCCACGCGATCGACGACGAGTCCCTCAGCTACCCGCGAGCGATGCCGACCAGGGAGAACCTGGCGGAGATGATCAGGATGAGCGGGCACCGCATCCTGCGGCAGGCACGCGACGTCGCCAAGGAGGTCGCGACGTCGGTCCAGATCTCCCTCGTCCTGCGGCATGAGAAGCCCTTGCAGGCGTTGGAAGCGGTGTCCGAGGACGCGAGCCTCCTCGTCCTGGGGACCGAGGGGATCCGCCCGCTCGGCAGGCTCCTGGTCGGGTCCGTGTCCATCGCGCTCGCGGCCCGGGCCGCCTGTCCGGTCGCGCTGGTGCGACCCCATGTCGCGGAAGAGGCTCCGCCGGAGCTCGGGCCCGTCGTGGTCGGCGTGGACGGTTCCCCGGCGAGCGAGGCGGCCTTGGCGCTGGCGTTCGAGGAGGCTTCCTGGCGTAAGGCGACGCTGGTCGCCCTCCATTGCTGGGACGACGCGTTCCTGTCCGCGATCTTCGAGGAGACGCAGTGGACCCTCAACCGCTCCGACATCGAGGAGCAGGAGCGCGAGGTGCTTTCGGAACGGCTGGCGGGCTGGCGTGAGAAGTATCCGGACGTCCGCGTCGAGCGGGTCGTCGTCCGGGGCCGTCCGGCGGACGAACTGTTGAAGTACGGCGATCGTGCGCAGCTGCTCGTCGTCGGGAGCCGGGGACGCGGCGGGGTTGCCGGGATGCTGCTGGGGTCGACCAGCCAGGCGGTCATGTCGTACGCGCTGTGCCCGGTGGTCGTGGCTCGTCCGGCGGAAGAGGGGAAGCCGTGACCGGCGCGGCCGTGGCGAGAAGTGCGGAGGGACTCACCTCGGAGGAGGCGGCCGCCGCGTTGCTGCGCGACGGGCGGAACATCCTGCCGCCGCCGAAACGGCGGCATCCGCTGACCGCGCTCGCCGCGCAGATGATCCACTTCTTCGCACTCATGCTGTGGGCCGCCGCCGGACTGGCGTTGCTCGCCGGCATGCCGGCGCTCGCCATCGCGATCGCCGTGGTCGTCGTGTTCAACGGCGCCTTCTCCTTCGCCCAGGAATACCGCGCGGATCGGGCGGCCGAGCGACTGCGTGACCTGCTTCCGGTCCGGGCGACCGTGCGCAGGGATGGGCACGCCGTCGTGGTGGACGCCGCCGACCTGGTCGTGGGGGACGTGGTCCTGGTCGAAGCCGGCGACCGGGTGTGTGCGGACGCCGAGCTCGCCGAATGCGGCCGGCTGTCGGTGGACGAGTCGATGCTCACCGGGGAGAGCCGTCCCGTCCGGCCGGAGCCCGGAGGCCGGGTGTACGCCGGGACCTATGTGACCGAAGGCCATGGCGTGGCGACGGTGACCGCGACCGGCGCCCGCTCCCGGTTGGCCGGGATCTCCGCCGTCACCGCGAGCGCGGTCCGGCCGACAAGCCCGCTGGCGGTGCAGTTGCATCGCGTCGTCCGGCTGGTGGCGTTGATCGCGGTGGCGGTCGGTTGCGTGTTCTTCGCCGTGGCTTTGGGATTGGGCCGCGCGGGGGCGGAGAGTTTCCTCTTCGCGATCGGCGTGACGGTCGCTCTGGTCCCGGAGGGTCTTCTGCCGACCGTGACACTGTCGCTGGCGCGCGCCGCACAGAAGATGGCCAAGCGTAACGCGCTCGTGCGACGACTCGAGGCGGTGGAGACGCTGGGGGCCACGACGTTCATCTGCACCGACAAGACCGGGACGCTCACCCGCAACGAGATGTCGGTCGTGCGGGTGTGGACCCCGTCGGGAACGGTCGAAGTCCGTGGTGAGGGCTACGACCCGGCAGGGGAGCTGATCGGGGCTCCGGAGGCGGCGCGCGCGACGGCGACCCTCGCGGACTCGGCGGCCCGCTGTTCACCGGACGCTCACGCGCTCGAACACTCCGGCCGGTGGCAGCCGGTCGGCGATCCGATGGAAGTGGCGTTGCACGTGCTCGCCTCCCGGGCGGGTGTGGCGCACGCGCCTTCGCCGACCGAAAGGAACCCGTTCGACCCCCGCCGACGCCGGTCGTCCGTCGTGGACGCGGACGGCCTGCACGTGTCGGGCGCGCCGGACACGGTGCTGCCCCTGTGCGTGGACGTGCCAACGGATGCGCAGGTGGCGATCGATTCGCTGAGCCGGTCCGGCCTTCGCGTGCTCGCCATCGCCCACCGCGCCTCGTCATCCACAATGGACGGCGAACGGGACCTCGATCTGCTCGGCCTCGTGGGCCTGCAGGATCCACCGCGCGCGGACGTCGGCGAAGCGATCGCCTCCTGCCGCGGCGCGGGGATCCGGCTGGCGATGGTCACCGGCGACCATCCCGGGACCGCGCGGGCCATCGCCGCCGAAGTGGGACTGCTCGGACCGGAAAAGCTCGTCATGGAGGGAAAAGACCTGCCGGCCGACGACGAGGAACTCGGCAGGGTGCTCGACGTCGACGGGATCGTCATCGCGCGCGTCGCGCCGGAAGAGAAGCTCAGGATCGCGAAGGCACTGCAGGCCCGGGGACATGTCGTCGCGATGACCGGTGACGGCGTCAACGACGGTCCCGCGCTCCGCACCGCGGACATCGGCGTCGCGATGGGCGCGTCCGGCAGCGACGTCGCGCGCGAGGCGGCAGACCTCGTTCTCCTGGACGATCATTTCGGCACCATCGTGTCCGCCGTCGAACTCGGACGTGCCACCTTCGTCAACATCCGGCGGTTCCTGACCTATCACTTGACCGACAACGTCGCCGAGCTCACGCCGTTCGTCGTCTGGGCGCTCGCCGGCGGCCAGATCCCGCTGGCGATCACCGTGCTGCAGGTCCTCGCGCTCGACATCGGCACCGATCTGCTGCCCGCGGTCGCACTCGGCGCGGAGCCTCCTAACCGGCGGACCATGGAAGGCCCGGCCCGGGGTGGTTCGCTGATCGACGGCAGGTTGGCACGCCGCGCTTTCGGGGTACTCGGTCCGGCCGAGGCGCTGGCCTCGATGTCGGCCTTCCTCGTCGTGCTGGTGGCCGGAGGCTGGTGGTTCGGTGAGACCGCGGACGCGGCGTTGCTCACGGTGGCTTCGGGCACGGCGTTCTCCGCGATCGTGCTCGGGCAGCTGGCGAACGCGTTCGCCTGCCGTAGCGAAGCGCGCTGGGTCGGCCGGATCGGGCTCGGGGGCAACCCGCTCCTGTGGTTCGCGATTCTGTTCGAACTCGCGATGCTCGCCGTGTTCCTGCTGATGCCGCCGTTGCCAGGGCTCCTGGGTGGCACGGTCCCCAGCCCGCTCGGCTGGGTGCTGGTCCTCGCGACCGTACCGGTCGTCCTGCTCGCCGACACGCTGCACAAAGTGGTCCGCGCGCGCCGCCGGTGAGCGGGGGGCGTCGTGAGTGGCGATTCGGGTTATTGAGGGGTAGGGCGAACGTGGCGTGCTGTTGAGGTGTGCGCCGAATGTGGGACGTGACCTGAAGGGGACTTTCCCCGCATGCGATGCGACGAAAGTCCCCTTCACCCCGACCGACAGGACACCTTTGCCTTACCCCTCAATAGAACCCGAATCGCCACTCACGACCCGCGGGCGAGAAGGAGTAGGGCCTCGAGGTCGTGCTCGACGGCCTTGGCGAAGAAGCCGGCTTCCGGCGAACTGGCGAAGTCCAGCGTCACCCCGAAGGTCACCTTGTCCTGATAGGACAGTACGGCGACCCCGGACCTGAGCCGCATCGCGATAGGTACGTACGGGTACAGCTCCAGCACCTCGCGACCGAGCAGGCTCAGTGGTTCCGCCGGTCCGGGAACGTTGGTGGTGACGGTGACGACGTTGTGCTGAGGGAATCCCGCGGCCAGGCGAATCGCCCAGGCGATCGGCGCGAAAGGTGTATGTTCGCCCACGCCCGTCAGTGCTGCGCCCGCCTCCGCCTCCTTGCCTGCCTTCAGGTCGGCGAGCCGCCGATGGACCGCGAGCAGCCTGCCCGTGGGATCCGGGATGTCGACGGGGAGCAGCGGCAGCATCAGCGAGACGCGGTTGTCGAGTGTCTCCAGACCGCCGCGAACGGAGACCGGAACCAGGGTCCGTACCGAGTCCGGCAGTGGCTTTTCTCCCCGGCGCAGCAATACATCGCGGAACGCACTGGTGATCGAGGCGAGCACCACGTCGTTCATGGTCACGTCGAACGCGGCACGGATCTCGCCGATCTCGGCCAGGGAGGTGCGAGCCACCTCGTAGCGCCGTCCGGGCCCGATCGGGCCCGACAAGGAAGACCGTGCGGTGGGAATGAGGGCCGCGGCGAGCGCGGTCAGTCCGTTGGCCGTGTCGGCGATCAGGCGGGCCGCACGGTTCGGCGACGTCAGCAGTCCGCCGACGCCGCGGAGCAGGTCCATGGGAAGCGAGACGACCCCGCGCGCCGCGTCCAGCAACAAGGCCGCCGTGCCGGGGTCCCGCTCCGGTTCCGTCGGGATGTTCGCCGGCCTCACCGGCGAGAACATCACTTTCAGCAACGCGTTCCCCGCGATACCGTCGGCGAGACAGTGGTGCAGTTTGGACAGAACGGCCCAGCGCCCGCCGGCGAGTCCTTCGATGACCCAGAACTCCCACAGCGGATGGTCACGGTCGAGGCGTTCGGCCATCAGGAGCGCGACGAGTTCGCAGAGCGCGTTCTCGTCACCAGGTACAGGTACCGCGACGCGGTGGAAGTGCCTGGGAGCGTCGAACCGGTCGTCCTCGACCCAGATCGGTGGGCCGAGGTCCAGGGGAACCCGGTGGATCTTTTGCCGGTAGCGGGGGACCAACGGCAGCTTCGAGGTGATCAGCTCGGCGAAATCCCCCTGCGGCGGCGCGGGCCCTTCGAGTATCGCGACCGAGGCCATCGAGAGGGCGGTGTCGGAATCGCCGTCTTCGAGTTCGAGGAACGCGGCATCCAGCGGGCTGAGTCTGTCCACCAGGGACCCCCAAGTCGGACCGGCGGATCAGGTCTTGAGCGCGGCGCGGCGCGCCTCGAATTCGTCCTTGTCGATCCCACCACGAGCGAACCTTTCGTTGAGGATCCGGATGGCCTGGTCGTGGTTCTCCGGGGGCCGCGTGGAGCGGCGCAGGAGGATCACCGACACGGCGATGAGCCCGCCGACGAGCACGAGCACGGCGATGAGCAGCAGCATTCCGATCCAGCCGCCGTCCGCGTAGTGCGAATACCGCATGTCCACTCCTCGGTCGTGTTCAGTGGCTCTGGTAGCGAACCGTCTCACTGACGGGTTTCCCCAGCTCCCCCAAGACTTCCGGCAGGTTCCGGCGTGGGGTCGCGGGCAGGGGATCCGCGTTGACCGGAGCCCAGCCCGTCCGGAGCACCATCTGCGGGAACGTCCCACCGGTGACGAGGTCGCGGACCTTGTCGCGGGTTCCGGCGAGCTCCAGCGGTTCGGTGAGCGGGGACGTCGCGAGGCCCAGGCTGGTCGCGGCGAGCAGGACCGCGCTCGTGGCCTCGCCGGCGCGGAGCCTGGACATCCCGTCGTCCGACGCGGTGCTCAGCACCAGCAGCACGGTTTCGTCGTTCTCGCCTTCCGTCTGGGCGAGCTGGGGCTCGGCGAACGCGCGCGCGGGCAGGGCGCCGGGGGTGTCGTCCTGTGCGGGCGCGTTCGCCGAGGGGACACCGTCCGGAGAGACGTGACGTCCACTCCAGGCGGCGAGTTCGGTGCGGTAGACCGGGTCCTCGGAATGCAGCCAGGCGGCTTCCTTGATGGCGCCGGCGAGGTGGTAGCGCGCGGAGTCGAGGGCGGGGCGCAGAATGGCGCCTTCGTCGGCGGCGCGACGTGCCAGGGCCTCGATGTGCCCCTGGGGGACGCCCCAGGAACTGTGCCTGCGCCTGTCGGTCCGACGGCGGGGGATGGCCGCGGCCAGCTCGATGTCGTCCAGTGTCGGCTGATGTTGGTGAAGTTCGATGGCGGCGAGGTGATCCGGCTCCGCGGGATTGGGCAGACGGTGCACCTCGGCGCGCCAGCCCAGGGCGGCGAAGCCGACCCGGAGGTGGTGCAGCGCCGCGCCGCAGCTGAGCATCAGGTCCCGGCCGTCCGGGTCGGTGCCGGCGAGCTGCCGGGTGCGATCGGCGTAGAGGTGGACCGTGCGGTCCCCGGTTCGCCATTGCCAGGGCTGGGAATTGTGCACCGAAGGCGCGCGGACGGCCAGCGCCACCGCGGAATCGACGGTGAAGTCGTCGGGAAGGCCGTGGTCCATCGGAAACCTGCCTCTGAGACGGGGAAAGGGGGCGAGGTTCATGGTTCTCGGCCCGGCGGGGCGAGGGCAGGGTCGGAGGGCCCGGCTCGGGGGGCCGTTCGTTTCTGTTGCCGCCTGCGTAGGGGGCGGAGAGTCGACAGGTCCGCTCCCCGCAAGGAGGCGTCGTCATGAGTTCGTCCGTCCGCGTCGAGACATCGCTCGATCCCGGCCTGTCCAGGTGGCTCTGGCTGGTGAAATGGCTGCTCGCGATTCCGCACTACCTCGTGCTCGCGGTGCTGTGGCTCGCGTTCGTCCCGCTGACGATGGTGGCGTTCTTCGCCATCCTGTTCACCGGGCGGTACCCGCGGCCGATCTTCGAGTTCAACGTCGGGGTATTCCGGTGGGCGTGGCGAGTGCAGTACTACGCCTACGCCGCGCTGGGCACCGACCGGTATCCGCCGTTCACCCTCGCCGACGACCCGTCCTATCCGGCCAGGCTCGAAATCGACTATCCGGAACGCTTGTCACGCGGATCGGTGCTCGTCAAGTGGTGGCTGCTGGCGATTCCGCACTACCTCATCCTGGGCGTCTTCGCGGGCGGCGGCCTGTGGCTGGGCTGGGGATCCTCCGACGACCGGTTCAGCTGGGGAGCGGGCGGCTTGATCGGGATCCTGGTGCTCATCGCCGCGATCATCCTGCTGTTCACCGGGAAGTACCCGAAGCCCTTGTACGACTTCGTGATCGGGATGGATCGCTGGGTCATCCGGGTCGGCGCCTACGCCGCGCTGATGACCGACGAATACCCGCCGTTCCGGCTGGACATGGGCGGCACAGAACCGGGACGGACCGCCACCTCGCCGGAGACACGGCCCCCGAGCCGGTCCGGTGCGCAGTGGTCGCCGGGCCGGATCGTCTCGGTCGTGGCCGGTGTCGCACTGGGAGCCGTCTCCATGGGCCTGCTCACCGGCGGAATCACCCTGCTCTGGCTGGACCAGGGCCAACGATCCGACGACGGTTACCTGTCCGCCTCGTCGACCTACAGCACGGGGACTTACGCGCTGACGAGCGAGCGGGTGCACTTCGCCGGAACCCCCGACGATGTGCTGCTCGCCGAACGAGCGCTGGGCGACATCCGCGTCCGGATCACCGATCTGGGCTCGGAGAACCCGATCTTCGTCGGTATCGCGCCGTCCTCCGCGGTCGCGCGCTACCTGGAGGGAACCGAGTACGTGACGATCACGGACCTGGCCTCCGGTGCGGTCGCCGTCCATCAGGGCTCGGGCGTCCCGATGCTCCCGGAGAACGCGGACGTCTGGACGGCCTCGTCGATCGGGGTGGGGACCCGCACGGTGGAGTGGCCGGATCAGGCGGGTGACTGGACGGTCGTGGTGATGAACGCCGACGGGTCGCCGGGGGTGGACGTGCGGGCGGAGGCCGGTGTGACCGCTCCCGCGCTCGGCCGGCTCGCGTGGGTCTTCCTGATCGCAGGAATCGTGGCGCTCGCCGCTGCCGTCACGCTGGTCGCGCTCTCCGTCTCACGCGCTTCCCGCGAGCTTTCGGCCGCACGACAAGGAGAATCCTGATGCGCACCGTGGTGGTCTTCGAGTCGATGTTCGGGAACACGGAAGCCTTGGCGACGGCGATCGGAAAGGGGCTGTCGGCGCACACCGAGGTCGACGTCCTCAACGTGGACGAGGCGCCCCGCGACTGGGACGGTATCGACCTGCTGGTCGTCGGCGGGCCCACACACGCCTTGGGCATGACCAGACCGGTGACCCGTAAGTCCGCGCTCGAACAGGCCGAACACGGCGTGCGATCGGCCACGGGACTGCGGGAATGGCTCGGGTCGTGCGGCGGCGATCAGGCGCGGATACCGGTGGCCGTCTTCGATACGAGGATGGCCAAACCACGCTGGCTCACCGGTTCCGCCGCGCGCGGCGCGCAGAAGGTCCTGCGGAGACATGGCGGTGTTCCACTCGTACCGTCCGAGAGCTTCTTCGTGGACGTGAGCAAGGAGACCACTGCCCTCCGTGAGGGAGAGCAAGAGCGGGCGGAAGCCTGGGGAGCCGGGCTCGGTCGCCTGCTCACCGCGAAGGCGGGCGGCTGAGCGTCACGGGTTGCCCGGCACCCACGCGGCGATGACCAGTCCGCCGGACCCGTGGTGAGGAAGGACGGTGGAGAACGTGTTCCGTGGCAAGGGAAAAGGAACGTCCGGAAGGGAGTGACATGCGTGCTCGTCGAGGTGACTGGCTGGTCGTCAAGGGGCCGATCGTCGGCAAGACGGATCAGCGGGGTCTCATCATCGAGGTCCGCTCGCGGGACGGCTCGCCTCCCTACGTGGTGCGCTGGTTACAGGATGACCATGTCTCCACGGTGTTTCCCGGGCCGGACGCGCTGATCGTCACCGAAGCCGAACAGGACGCCGCGGACGCGGCCGAACGTGCCAGGCTGTTCGCCGTGCGGGAGGCCATCGCCACCCGGCACAAGTCGTGAGTTCCTTGCGACGTCCACTCGCGCCACACGACAGACTGTGGTTGAAACTGGACGATCCGGCGAATCTGATGGTCATCACATCTGTGCTGTGGACGGCGGACGAGGTGGATCCGCGGAGTCTCGCGCGGGTGGTCGCCGACCGGCTGCTCGGCAGGTATCCGGTGTTCACCCGGCGACCGGTCCGTGAGGGACGCGACTGGTTCTGGGAGACCGATGTGGACTTCAGCCTCGACAGGCATCTGACGGTGGGAAGACTGCCCGCACCGGGGACGAGGCAGGAGCTGCAGGATCTGGTAGCCGATCGCCGGGGACTGCCTTTCGACCCTGATCATCCCTTGTGGACGATGGAGCTGTTGCAGGGATACGGGACCGGCAGCGCCGTGGTGATGCGGTCGCATCACGCCATGGCGGACGGTATCCGGTTGATCCAGGTACTTTTCGGTCTTCTCGATCCGATCGAGGACGAGGACTCCCGGCCGGTCCGGGTCGGTGGCACGGGGCCACGCGCGCCGGAACGTTCACGAGCGATATCCCGGGCCGCGGCGAACGTCGTCGAAATGTTCGGCGGACTGGGTGACCGGCTGGATCGCGCGGCGGGTCGAGCCGGACCGGTGACCCGTGCGGTGGTGGCGTGGCCGGTTCTCGGCCTGACCGGTATCGCCGGCCTGACCGGGGCCATGGCCGAACTGGCGGCCTCCGCACTCCCTCGCGGACCGGCCGGACTTCTGAAGTTTCTTGTCGCACAAGGATTCACCCTGCGGAACACCGCAAGCGGTGTGGTGAAGCTCGTGAGTCCCGCTCAGACCGAAGGGCTGTGGTCCGGCGAGCCCGCCGAAGAGAAGACGGCGGCCTGGGGCGACTCCGTCCCGCTCGACCTGATCACCGCGGTGGGCCGCGCGACCGGGACGAGCGTCAACGACGTCTGCGTGGCCTTGGTGATGGCCGCCTTCGAACGCTACGCGCGGGATCGTGACGGTGTCGTGGCGCCGATCGATCTGAACTGGCTTCTCCCGGTGAGCCGGTCGGGTTTCGACGCCGAACTGCCGCCTGAACTGGGCAATGATTTCGCTCTCGTCCTCGCTGGATTTCCCTTGGCGGAAAGCGGTTTTCGGGAACGCCTTACCGGCGTGCACCGAAGGGTGAAACGGATCCGTGAGTCCTATGAGCCGATCTTGACCTTCGGGATCCAGTGGCTCTCGGGGCGTGTGCCGGAGACCCTGTCCGAGCCTCTGACCCGGTTCTTCGCCGACAAGGCGACAGGGGTACTCACCAACGTGCCCGGACCGCGTCATCCGATGGCGCTGGCCGGCGTCCGGGTCGATGGCGTCGTCGGGTGGGCGCCGTGCAGCGGACCTCAGGTGGTCACCGTCTGCGTGTTCAGCTACGCGGGTGCGGTCCACTTCGGTTTCGGGACGGACCGGAAACTTCTGCCGGATCCGCATCGTCTGGTCGACGCGCTCGCCGCGGCGGCCGCGGACGCCGCGGTGCTCACGAAGGCGTGAGCACCGTGGCGCGCGCCGCGATGGCGGCGAGGAGGCCGCGGGTAGTGAGCCACGCCGCGGGCCGGATCGAATGCCAGTAGAGGGACGCGGTGTTCCGGGCGGCCGGGTCCGCCACTGTGATCCTCGTTTCGATCGTCACGCGGCAGCCGACGTCGGCAAGCGGGGCGACGAGGAAGGCCATCGCGATCGTGCCACTGCGAGCGCGGGTGAAGTCGCGGAAGGTCTCCGGGGTGACGTCGTACCATTCGGGTACGGGACTCCAGAATCGTCCTGCCGCGCCGAGGACGATCTCCCGGCCAGGGCGTTCGCCGAGCAGGATGCCCTTGCCCCCGAGCAGGACCTCACTGATATCGGTGACGTGTCCGTGCGAGCGGACGTAGCCGGGGAGATCGCGCGCCCGGAAGAGCAGGCGGATCACCGGGGACTCGAGGTCGGCGTCGCGGAGTTCGCCGATCGCGCGATAGGCGGCGTCGGGCGGCGCGCTGAGGAGTAGTTCCTCGGCCAGGACGAAGTCCGCACGCGGTGCGAGGTGGTCGATCAGCCGTGCGTTCACCACGTTCGAGCCTTCACCGTTCACAGCATCTCGGTCTCGGCGCGTTCGGCGTCCCGCGCGATCGTGTGCACTGTGGCGCCGTGGATGTTCTTGATGACCGGTGACGCCACCATCCAATAGAGCCGGAAGCGCGACAGGGAAAGGACTATCTTCCCGTAGCCCGGCTCGGCGAAGCCGGCGAACTCGCGTGCTTCGACCCGGAGCCACTCGATGACAGGACTCCAGAACTTGCCGACCGCACCGGCGGCGAACTCTTCGCCCGGCCGTTCGCCGAGCACCACCCAGTCGGAGTCTGCCGCCATCGCGTCGAAGGTCAGTTTGGTGGGCTGACCCGGGGCCCTGCCGTCGTGCCGGAACCTCCACCGCTCGGGCAGCCCCCGTACCCAGGTCGCCGCCCGGACGAGCGGTCCGCCGACCTCCGGGAAATCGAAGGCCCGGACCGCGGCGTAGGTCGTGGCGGGGTTCGCGTTCACCAGCCGATGCCGGACCACGGTGAAGTCGGCGTCCGGGGCGTAGCGGTCGGCCGGCAGGCCGGTGGTCTCGGCACGGTTCGTGGTCATCGGCTCCTCCTGCTCCGGGTAAGCCAACGATTCGCCGGTCCGTGGTGTGCGGGTTAGAGCAGAACGTCCCTCTGCGGATGTGCCAAGGACCTGCCGGGCGAGGACGCCGGGCACTGACCCGCCCTGCCGTACCGGGCACAACCTGGAAGGAGCCGACAGGAAGGGCGGGCGGTCGCCGTGTCAAAACGTTGGGGTGGGGCCAAGCCGGTGGTAGTCGGCGTCGACGGTTCGGAGTCGGCGACGGAGGCGGTGCGCTGGGCTGCCGGGGAGGCGGTGCGACGAGAAGCCTCGCTGCGGCTTGTCCACGCCTACTTTTCGACCGGGGACGACTACCCGAATCTCGAAGTCACCGCCACGGAAGTGCGCGAAGCCCTGCGCGAGACCGCCGTGAAGCGGCTCCGCCTGGCGAAGCTGGCCGCGTGGGCGGTCGCTCCGAACCTGGAGCTCGAGACCGAGGTGAGGGAAGGCGATCCCCGGCCGGTACTGGTCGACGAATCGAAACACGCACTCGTGCTCGCCGTCGGTACTCGTGGTTTGAATGGCCTCGGCCGGTTGGTGCCGGGTTCGTCCGCCCTTGCCGTGGCCGTCCACGGGCGGTGTCCGCTGGTGGTCGTCCGCGGCGCGCGTTCGCGGTCCGGGCCGGTCGTTGCCGGTGTCGACAGCTGGCCCGCTTCGGCGTCAGCCGTGCGCTTCGCCTTCGAGGAGGCGGCGCGACTGGCGACGTCGGTGACCGTGCTCCGGACCTGGAGCGAACTGAACCTCGCCGACTCCGTGACCGTGCAGGACGCCGAGCGAAAGGCGTTGGAAACTCAGATCGCGACGATCGCGGACCGGTTCCCCGACGTCCCGTACGACTGTCTGGTGGTCCGGGGAAGACCGGCCAAGGTGCTCAAGGAGTACGGCGAACGGGCCGGCCTGATCGTCGTCGGTACCCGGGGCCGGAACGGGTTCACAGGGCTGCTGTTCGGATCAGTGAGCCAGGACCTGACCGGGCGCGCCCCCTGCCCGGTCGCCGTCGTCCGGTCCGATGTCGTGCTTCCCGGCGCCGCTGGGATTCCGGAATCGCTTTTACTGGAAGGAGACGGAGCATGAATGACGTCGAAATCGCGCGCGCCGCACGAGAGGCGCGCCAGGCGATAGCCGCGGGGTCGGGATCTTCACGATCTTCGGCCGAGCTCGCCGAAGCCGCGATGAGGCGGTACTTCGCCGCCGAGTCCTACCGCGAGCACAAACAGGAGGAGTCCGCCGAGGAAGACGAGGAAGCGCCGTCGTGACCGGAACCACGGTCGGCGACGTCATGACCCGAGGCGTCTACTCGGTCCGCAAGTCCACGCCGATCGCCGACATCACGAGGATCCTGGCCGGACGGGGCATCAGCGCCGTCCCCGTCGTCGATCATGATCGCGATGTCGTGGGTGTCGTGTCCGAGGCGGACTTGTTGCTGAAGCAGGCTGAAGGGACGTCCGTCGTGCGGGCCGCCGAGGACGTGATGACGTCCCCCGCGGTGACCGTCGAAGCGGGCAAGCCGGTGCGAGAGGCGGCGAGGCTGATGGTGGGGCACCGGGTGAAGCGGCTGCCCGTGGTGGATCGCTACGGGAAACTCACCGGAATCGTCAGCCGGGCCGATCTCGTCCGAGCGCTCGTCCGTACCGACGCGGATATCCGTGAAGAAGTCGATCGAGATCTTCTGGTGTTGATCAGGCGACCGTCGCGAGGCGAGGTCCACGCCGAGGTCACCGATGGGATCGTCACCTTGACGGGAACGGTCGAACGCAGGAGCCAGTCCGTGCTCCTCGACGCGTTGATCCGCCGGGTCGCCGGAGTCGTCGATGTCATCGACCGGGTGGAGTTCACGTGGGACGACGAGGCGAACAGGCCGGCAGGGTGACCCGGTGGCGCCCGTCCAAGGAGGTCCTGCTCCTCGGCGGGGTGACGGCTTTGCTCGCCGCGGGCGTGATCGCCAGGCTGTCAGGACCGACGCCGGCCGCGGTGTTGTGGGCGGCGTCGGTCCTGATGGTCGTTCCCGCCACGGTCTGGGTGCTGGCCGACCTGCGGGCGGGCCGCTGGGGTGCCGATCTGCTCGCGATACTCGCGCTCGCCGGTGCCGTCGCGGTCGAGGAATACCTCGCAGGAGCGATCATCGCCGTGATGATCGCGACCGGCCGGGTGCTGGAAGCGGCGGCCGCGCGCCGGGCGGGCCGGGATCTGTCCGCCTTGCTGGCCAGGGCACCGACGTCCGCGCATCTGCGTCGTGGCGACACCGACGACGCGCCGGTGGGCACCGTCCCGGTCGGCGACGTGCGCGCGGGCGATCGCGTCGTCGTGCTTCCCGGCGAAGTGGTGCCGGTGGACGGGATGGTGCTGGGGGAGGGGACGTTCGACGAGTCGGCCTTGACGGGCGAGGCGGAACCGGTCGTGAGGGCGGGCGAGGCCGTGCGCAGCGGTGTGGTCAACGCCGGTGCGGCCGTCGACCTCAGTGTCACCGCTTCCGCCGAAGCCAGCACCTACGCCGGTATCGTCCGGCTCGCGGAGCAGGCGGCCTCGGCCACGGCGCCGATCGCCAGGCTCGCGGACCGGGTGGCCGTCTGGTTCCTGCCCGCCGCGCTGGCCATCGCCGGCCTGGCGTGGGCGTTCAGCGGAGACCCGGGCCGCGCGGTCGCGGTACTCGTCACCGCGACGCCGTGCCCGCTCCTGCTCGCGGTACCCGTCGCGATCACCGGCGGCATGTCCCGGATGTCGCGTTCGGGGGTCGTGGTCAAGGACGGGGCCGCACTCGAACTCCTCGGTCGCGTAAAGACCTTGGCGATGGACAAGACCGGCACGGTGACCGCCGGACGTCCCGAGGTGATCGCTGTGGTGTGCGCCCTTGGCGATACACCGGAGCGGGTGCTCGCGCTGGCCGCCGGCGTCGAGGCCTACTCGCCGCATGTGCTCGCGGGCGCGGTGGTGAGGGCCGCCCGCGCTGCCGGTGTCGATCCCGTCGCGGCCCGTGCGGTGACGGAGACCCCCGGCCAGGGAGTCGAAGGTGAGGTGGACGGGAAGTCCGTCCGGATCGGAAGGCTGCCGGAGGGTGACTTGCCCGCTTGGGCGCGTAGTGCCGCGCGAAGGGGGCGGCTCGACCTCGCGACCGTGATTTGGGCGCGGGAGAACGGTCATCCCGTCGCCGCCTTCCTCGTACGCGACAAGCTACGGCCGGACGCGGTCCGCACGATCCGGCGGCTGCGCGCGGCAGGCATCGCGAACATCGTGCTCCTCACCGGTGACCGCGTCGACAACGCCGCCGAGGTGGCCGCACTGCTCGGACTCGACGGAGTACGTGCGGGATGCGAGCCCGCGGACAAGATCGCTTTCGTCCGAGCCGAAAACGAACGCGCGGTGACCGCCATGGTCGGCGACGGGGTCAACGACGCCCCCGCCCTCGCGGCGGCGAGCGTCGGGATCGCCCTGGGGTCACGCGGCTCGACCGCCGCCGTCCAGGCCGCCGACGCGGTGATCGTCGACGACCGCATCGACCGGCTCGCCGACACTGTGGACATCGCCCGCCGCACGAAGCGCCTCGCGACGCAGAGCGCGGGAATCGGTACCGGGCTGTCGGTGCTGGCCATGCTCGCGGCGGCCGGCGGCTGGCTCGTACCCGTCCTCGGCGCCCTCGTCCAGGAGGGGATCGACATCGCCGTGATCGGAAACGCGCTGCGGACCCTGTCCGCTCCGCTGTCGTCGAGGCGCCGTCGCGCTCCGGCCGGATTACTGCGGAAGTTCGAGGGCGAGCATGAAGCCCTGCTGCCGGCCCGCTCCGCCGTCCGCCGGGCGGCCGACGCCCTGGCAGAGGGCGGCGGTCCCGACGCCGACGCCGCCGTCCGGCACGCGTACCGACTGCTCGAAAACCGCCTGTTGCCTCATGAACTGGCCGAAGAGGAGCAGCTCTATCCGGCGCTGGCCGCGGTTCTGGGCAGCCCGGAAGGAACCATGACGATGAGCCTGGAGCACGCCGAGATCGAGCGGCTCGTGCGCAGGTTGCGGCGGCATCTGGACGAGGCGCCGGGCGGGATCCAACTCGACCAGATCGACGACCTGCGGGCGACACTTTATGGCTTGGACGCGATCCTGACGTTGCATTTCGCGCAGGAGGAAGAAGCCTATTTCACTCTGGGGTGACCGCCCGGTGTCGCATCCGGCGTGGATTTCGGGTCATGAGTGGCGATTCGGGTTCTATCGAGGGGTGAGTCGAACGTGTCGTGTCTCGGGCGAGACGGCGGCCTGGGTGACGCGACACCGCACTCGCGTGCTCAGACCCGGATCTCGCGTGCTTGGAGACGGATCTCGCGTGCTCGGACGCCGCGCACCTGAGTGCGGCATCCAGGCACGCGAGTCACGTCTTCGCTCTGCCCTCCAGCCTGGCGAACGGGCTCGCCGCCATGGACCCCGCCCACGACACCGCCGCGAGACTACCGGCTGGACACACGTGCCGTCCGATAGCCGGTAACCGAGAAACGGTTGGCCCTGAACGTCATCACCACTTACGACCCCTCCGCCGCCTGAAGCCCGCCGAACCGCGGGATGCACCGGGACCTTCGGCACTTTCCGCCGCAAGGCGGGCGGTTCCACGGTGAGGACGTCGGAAGAAACGGCGGCCGAGGAGGTCAGCATGGAAGAGAAGCGCTGGAACGTGGAGGTCTTCATCGACGAGCACGAGGGACAGACTCGGGCGACAGCCCGGCTCCGGAACAGGGACAAGGCCGGACTGGTCGGTGTCGGGGTCGCGCGGTTGAACCCCGAGGACACCGACGTGCCCGAGATCGGCGACGAGCTCGCCACCTCTCGTGCGTTGAGCCAACTCGCGCACGAGTTGCTCGACGCGGCGGCGTCGGACATCGAAGGTGTGACCAGCGAGCCGGTGCATCTCAGCCGGTGACCTGTCGCAGTGTGGGACGAAGTCCCCGCCGGACCGGGACCTTGGACGGCAGAGAAGAGCTTGCCCTTCCGGTGAGCATGGCTCAGAAGACCAACTGCCCGGAGGGTATCCATGAGCTACGTGCGCGACTTGTCGGCCGTCGACCTCGCCGACGCGGAATCTGCCGGTGGCAAGGGAGCCAATCTCGGTGAACTGATCGCGGCGGGGTTCGAGGTCCCGCCCGGGTTCGTCGTCCTGCGCGAGGCCTATCTGGCGTCCCTGGAGGAAACCGGTGTCCGCGGTGAAGTGGCCGAGTTGCATACCAAGGCCATCGCGGCCGCGGACGATCCGGATCGACTCGCCTCGCTGTGCGATCAGCTGCACGGTCTGATCCACAAGGCCGGGATGACCGCGAAGATCCTCACGGAAGTGATCTCCGCGTATCACGAACTCGGCCAGGCGATGCCGATCGCGGTCCGGTCCTCGGCGACGGGCGAGGACGGCGCGGAGGCCTCTTTCGCCGGGATGAACGCGAGCTTCACCAATGTCTGGGGTGACAACGCCGTCCACGAGCGGATCGTGGACTGCTGGGCGTCGTTGTTCTCGCCCCGGGTGATCGGCTACCGGGCGAGCCGCGGCTTCACCGGTGAACCCGCGATCGCGGTGGTGGTGCAGCGCATGATCCCTGCCGACCGCGCGGGCGTCATCTTCACCGCGGACCCACGCTCGGGTGATCGGGGCCAGGTCGTGATCGAGGCGGTGTTCGGGCAGGGTGAGGCGATCGTGTCGGGCTCCGTCGAACCCGACACGTATCTGGTGTCGAAGGACGGCCTGCGGCTGATCTCGACCCGGGTGGGCAGCAAGAGCCACAAGATCATCGCGGAGGTCGGCGGGGGAGACGTCAAGGTGGCGTTGCCAAGGGAGGCCGCGGGCCGCCGGGTGCTCGACGACACGATGGTCTTCGAGCTGGCACGGCTGGCCGCCCGCGTGGAGGATCATTACGGATGCCCGCAGGACATCGAGTTCGCCTTGGTGGGCAAGGAGATCTGGATCGTGCAGTCCCGGCCTGTCACGACGCTGCCGCCCGACCGGGAGCGGACGCCGGATGTGCTGGTGACCGGTCTGGCGGCCTCGCCCGGGGTCTGCGGTGGAACGGTGCGGGTGTTGCACGATCCGGCCGAAGGCGGTCAGCTGCGTGACGGTGAGGTACTCGTCGCGCCGATGACCAACCCCGACTGGGTTCCTGCCATCCGTCGAGCGTCCGCGTTGGTGACCGATGGCGGCGGGATGACCTGTCACGCCGCCGTCGTGGCCCGCGAGCTGCGGGTCCCGTGCGTTGTCGGTACCGGTGACGCGACCCGGGTTCTCGCGGGGCGCGGTCCGGTCACCGTCGACGGCACGGCCGGCGAGGTGCGGGCCGGTCTCGTCCAACCGCCTGCCCGTACCGAGCCTGTGGTGAAGGCCGCGGCGGCCCCGGAGGCGATCGGCACCAGGTTGTACGTCAACCTCGCCATGCCGGAGCACGCCGAGGAGGTGGCCGCGCAGCAGGTGGACGGCGTCGGCCTGTTGCGGGCGGAGTTCTTGCTGACCGAGGCGCTCGGCGGGCGGCATCCCCGCGACCTGATCGCGAAGGGCGAGGAAGAGTCCTTTGTGGACGCGATGACCGAGTCGTTGCTGAAGATCACCAAGCCGTTCGGTTCGCGCCCGGTCGTGTACCGGGCGACCGATCTGCGCAGCAACGAGTTCCGCGGGCTGGCGGGCGGCGAGGCGTACGAGCCGCTGGAGAGCAACCCGATGATCGGCTATCGAGGCTGTTTCCGCTATGTACGGGAAAAGGACCTGTTCGACCTCGAACTGCGGACCCTGGCCAGGGTCCGGGAACAGACACCGAACCTGCACCTGATGATCCCGTTCGTCCGTACCAAATGGGAGCTCGAGGCCTGCCTCGAACTCGTCGACGCGAGCCCGCTCGGGCGGCAGCGCGGATTGCACCGCTGGATCATGGCCGAAGTCCCCTCGGTGGTGCACTGGCTCCCCGAATACGCGGGCCTCGGCATCGACGGTGTCTCCATCGGCAGCAACGACCTCACCCAGCTTGTCCTGGGCGTCGACCGGGATTCCGCCGTCTGCGCGGAACTGTTCGACGAGGCCGACCCGGCCGTACTCGGTACGATCGACGAGATCGTCACCACGGCAAGAAATCTCGGACTCACCTCGTCGCTGTGCGGGCAGGCGCCGTCGTCCAAGCCGGGGTACGCCGAACACCTCGTGCGGTTCGGGATCACGTCGATCTCGGTGAACCCGGACGTGATCGACACCGCCCGTGCCGCGATCGCCGCGGCCGAGCGCCGGGTGCTGCTCGACGGTATGCGATGAACGCGATCGAGATCCGCTGCCTGCGCAAGACGTTCGGCCGCGTCAAGGCACTCGACGGGCTGGACCTGACGGTGGCAACCGGCGAGGTGCACGGTTTCCTCGGACCGAACGGGGCGGGCAAGACGACGACCCTGCGGCTGCTTCTGGGCTTGCTGCGCGCGGACGGTGGCGAGGTCCGCCTGCTGGGCGGCGATCCCTGGCGTGACGCCGTGTCGCTGCACCGCAGGCTGGCCTACGTTCCCGGCGAGGTGTCGTTGTGGCCGACGCTCACCGGCGGTGAGGTGATCGACCTGCTCGGGAGGCTTCGCGGCGGGATCGACGACCGGCGGCGTGAGCGCTACCTCGAACTCTTCGACCTCGACCCGACCCGCAAGGGCCGCACGTACTCCAAGGGCAACCGGCAGAAGGTCGCTGTCGTCGCGGCGCTGGCCTCGGACGCCGAACTGCTCCTGCTGGACGAGCCGACCGCGGGACTCGATCCCTTGATGGAGGACGCTTTCCGAGACTGCATCCGGGAGGAACGCGCCCGCGGCCGGACAGTGCTGTTGTCGAGCCACATCCTCTCCGAGGCGGAGGCGTTGTCCGACCGCGTCAGCATCATCAAGGGCGGGCGCACGGTCGACACCGGAAGTCTCGACGAGCTCAGGCATCTGACCCGGACCTCTCTCACCGCGCGGCTCGCCGCTCCTTCGGACGGCCTATCGTCGCTGACCGGTGTCCACGACTTCAGCCGGGATCGCGACACGGTCCGGATGACGGTCGACAACGCCGGCCTCGACTCCGTGCTCTCCGCGCTCGGCCAGTGCGGTGTCCGGAGCCTGACGAGCCAGGCCCCGACACTGGAGGAGCTGTTCCTGCGCCGCTACCGGAAGACGCCGGAACCGGTGGAGGTTCAGCGATGAGCACCCTGAGCGGAACAGGGGAGCTCATCCGTCTCGCCTTCCATCGCGACCGCGTCCGAATTCCACTGTGGACACTCGCTTGCGTCGTGACGACGGCGGGAGCGGCGGCCGCCACCGCCGGCCTGTACCCGTCGGAACGGGAACGGATCGTGTTCGCCGAAGGGGTCAACGCGGTTCCCGCGCTGGTCGCCTTCTACGGCCGTATCTACGATCCGTCCTCGCTCGGCGCGGCCGCGGTGCTGAAGCTGACCGGTTTCGGTGCCGCGCTGGTGGCGCTGCTGATGATCTTCACCGTGGTCCGGCACACCCGCGCGGAGGAGGAATCCGGCAGGCTGGAGCTGATCGGCGCCGGAGCGCTCGGCAGGCATGCCGTGCTCGCCGCGAGCCTGGCCGTCGCCGCGACGACGAGTCTGGTGCTCGGTGTCCTCACCGCCGCCGGTCTCGTCGCCGCGGGGCTGCCGGTGGCCGGATCCCTCGCACTGGGCCTCGGCTGGACGCTGGCGGGCTGGGTGTTCGGAGGCATCGCCGCGGTCACCGCGCAGCTCGGCCGGACGGCACGGCTCGCGACCGGCGGCGCGGCCGCGGTCCTCGGCGTCGCGTATCTCGTGCGCGCTGTCGGGGATTCAGGACCGGAATGGTTGTCGTGGTTCTCTCCGATCGGCTGGGTGCAGCAGATCCGCCCGTTCGCCGGCGAACGCTGGTGGGTGGCGTTGATCCCGGTGGCGGTCACCCTGCAACTCGCCCTGGTCGCGGTCCGGCTCGGCGACCGGCGGGACATGGGCGCCGGTGTGCTGGCCGACCGGCCCGGCCCGGCGCACGCGGGCCGGAGTCTGCGCGGGACCGGCGGGCTGCTGTGGCGGCTGAATCGCTCGACACTGGCCGCCTGGACCGCGGTCTATCTGGTGCTGGGGCTGGTACTCGGAAACCTCGCGAACGGCATCGGCCGCTTCCTGGACAACCCGAAGGCCGAGCGGCTGATCACCGCGCTGGGTGGGCAACAGGCGCTGACGGACGCCTTCTTCGCCGCCGAGCTGGGCATCTCCGGCGTCATCGCCTCCGTGTACGCGATGTCGGTCGTGGTGCGCCTGCAGAACGAGGAACAGGCTCTGCACGTCGAACAGCTTCTCGCGACGCCGGTGACGCGTATTCGCCTTCTCTCCGGTTACGTCTTGCTGGCCGTGGCCGGGAGCGCGATTCCCCTGGCCGCGGCGGGGCTGGGGGCAGGGCTCTCGTCCGGCCTGCAGACCGGACGGCCAGGCGCCGACATCGGCCGCTTGACGGCGGCGGCCCTGGTCCAGCTGCCGGCGGTCTGGGTGCTCGCGGGGCTGGCGTGCGCTTTGTTCGGCTTGCTGCCACGGAGGCTCGGAGCAGTGTGGGCGGTGCTGGCCGCGATCGTCGTCGTCGGCGAGTTCGGCGTGGTCTTCGGCGTCCCCCAGACGATCCTGAACCTCTCACCGTTCACTCACCTGCCGAGCCTGCCCGGCTCGACGGCCGGAATCACCTCCCTTCCGTGGCTCGTTCTGCTCGCCGCCGCGCTGACCGCGCTGGGGATGGCGGGATTCCGTCGCAGGGACATCCGAACTTCCTGATTCGGAAAGGAGTCGAAATGAACAATCGTCGTCGAGTCCGGACGGTGATGCGCCCGAACGTCCTCACGGTCAAACCCGAGACGCCCTTCAAGGCGATCGCGGTTCTCTTCGCGTCATGGGGAGTGAGCGGCGCTCCGGTGGTGGATGAAGAAGGCCGCGTTCTGGGAGTCGTGTCCCAGAAGGACCTGCTCGCGCGGGAATCCGAGCACTCGTTCCTGAAGGTCCGGCCGAAGTTGCGGCGCAAGGTCCAGGGAACCGTGGCGGGTGAGCTGATGAGCCGGCCCGCGGTGACCATCGCGCAGGACGCCGGGGTCACCGAGGCGGCCAGAGTGATGGAAGACCACCGAGTGCACCGGCTTCCGGTCGTCGACGACGAGGCGAGGCTGGTGGGCATCGTCGGCAGGTCCGACCTGCTGCGGGGGTTCCTGCGAACCGACACCGAGTTGAACGAGGAGGTGCGTACCGGTGTACTGCTGCGGTCGATGTCTCTCGATCCGAACACCGTTTCAGTGGTGGTGCACAACGGTGTCGTGACCGTCAGCGGTGAGGTGGAACGAACGAGCATGATCCCGGTGATCGTCGCGCTCATCCGCAGGCTGGACGGCGTTGTGGACGTCCGCGAGCGGCTCACCGCGGGGCTGGACGACGAGCACCTCCCCATCGAGGAGCCGGTCGGCACAGGCGTGCTCGATTCGCTGAAGCGACGCGCCTGAGACGACGAATCCGCCTCCTGTCCACAGTGGCCAGGAGGCGGATTCGTGTCGTTCAGTTGCGGAAGAGAGCGACTTTCAGGGCGTCGCTGTCCTGGGGGCGCGAGAAGACGTCGTAGGCCTCCTCCATCTCTTGGAGGCCGAACCGGTGGGTGATGAACCGGCTCGTGTCGAGCCGTCCCGCCGCGAGCATGCGCAGGAGCATCGGCGTACTCGACGTGTCCACCAGGCCGGTGGTGATCGTGATGTCGCGGATCCAGAGATCCTCGAGGTGCAGCGTGGCCGGCGCGCCGTGGACTCCGACGTTGGCGACATGGCCTCCCGGCCGGACGAGCCTGGTGCACAGTTCGAAGGTCTCCGGTATCCCGACAGCCTCGATGGCGACGTCCGCGCCGAGACCGCCGGTGAGTTCCGCGATGACCGTGGCGGGATCCTCGCCGGGCTGCAGGACGACGTCCGCGCCGAAGGTCTTCGCCGCGGCGAGACGGCTCGGTTCCTTGTCGATCACCACGACCGAACTCGGACCGAACAGCTGGACGGCGGTGATCGCGGCGAGCCCGATCGGCCCGGCGCCGACGATGGCCACGCAATCACCGGGTCCGACCTGCCCGTTGCGGGCGCCGACTTCGTACGACGTCGGCATGATGTCGGCGAGCATCAGGGCCGCCTCGTCGGCGATGCCCTTCGGCAGGAGGTAGGTCGAGGTGTCGGCGAACGGCACGCGGACGAACTCCGCCTGGACCCCGTCGATCCGGTGACCGAGAATCCAGCCGCCACCGCCGAGGCACTGGCCGTAGACCCCTTTCCGGCAGTATTCGCATCTCCCGCAGGCGGTGATGCACGAAACGAGCACGCGGTCGCCTGGTTCGACCGTCGTCACGGCCTGGCCGACCTCGGTGACCGTGCCGACGGCCTCGTGCCCGAGGATCCGGCCCTTGTCCACGGTCGGGACGTCGCCCTTGAGGATGTGCAGATCGGTTCCGCAGATGGTGACCGCGTCGACCCGGACGATCGCGTCTGTCGGCGCGGCGAGTTCCGGTTCCGGCCGGTCCACCCAGGCTTTCCGTCCCGGGCCGTCGTAAACCAGCGCCTTCATGTCGTCCTCCTCTGCAACGGGTATTCCGCTTGTGAGGGTCTCCCCGATCCGAACGGCCGCCACAGTGCCGAAGGCCCCGCCGCTCCGTGACTTCGGACCGCATCCGGAGCCGTCGGGGAGTACCTGGCGTCGGTGAGGGACTTTCCGATCAGGCGAACCGGAGGAACGATTCATGACGACTTCGGGGGAGCGGCTCGTCGATGTCACTTTCACGGCCTTTCCGAGGCCGAAGTCGTCCGGCTGACGGAAACGGATACGGAGACCGGGCTCTCCTCTGAGGTCTGGCGGAAGCGGCTGGCGGACAAGGGGCCCAACGAACTCCCGGCTGCTCGCCCGCTACCTCGGCACCGTCCGCGCCGCCAAAGGCCTGTGAAAGGCGCCGTCCGCCCGGTCGACCTTGACCCCGGACACCAGCCGCGGTCGGTACGGCTACGACGCCGCTCTCCAAGCCTTGAAGAAGGCGACTGGCGGTTGGACGCCGCACGACCTGTGGCATTCCGGGCTGACGCACAACGCTGAGGATGGCCAGGACGTCACGCCCCATATGGTCAAGGTCGGGCCAGGACATCCGCAGCGTCGCCCGCTATGCCCGGTCGCAGATGCCGGTGACTCGGAGTGCCTCCCATCTGCGGGCCGCTTGCTGCACGCCGAGACGTCTTCGCTGGTCACCCCAGTTGACGTCCGGGTCTGGGATGGCGATGCCGAGGGTCAGGTGACGCCTACCCTCTCTGCCGTCAGGGGTGAAGGGTTGAAGCCTTTGACGATCAGCCAGATGCCGAGGGAGAGCTCCCACAGGGCGATCGGGAGTGCGGCGAGCGCTGACCAGGCGGAGCTCATTTCCTTGAGGCCGAGCAAGGTCAAGGCCGTGGACACGGCGAGCAGGGGAGCTCCGCCGAAGCCCAGCAAAGGCAGTGCCCGCGGCACCAGGCGCGACGTGTACAGCAGGTAGCCCAGCAGCACGGCGTTCAAGGCGGGGATGAGGCTCTGCCCGAGGAGGAAGGCCTGGTCGTGGAGGGCGACCAGTGCCTGCCCGGTGACCACCCCGTCGGCTCCGGTTCCGGCCCGCCGCAAGGTCACGACCGCCAGCAGGCTCGCCACGCCGACGCCGATGGACGTGGCTTCGAGGACTCGCGCGCTGACGAACCCGAGCGCGACTCCCTCGTGCTGCCGTTTCACCACCGGGTACAGCGCGACGGCCGTGCCGATGCCGGCGATGGCCACGATCGACTCGAGCAGTCCGCCGACGAAGACGGCGGTGTCCGGGCCGGGGCCGAGGATGTAGTTTCGTTCCCGGACCGGGCCGTAGAGCGCGAGGATCGGGATCGAGACGAAGGTGATCAAGTAGAACGTGCCCGCGACGACCGCGGTCTTTCTGAGCGAGTCCATGTGAACCTCGGATTTCTTTCACACGCGCGGAACATTGCCCGGATTCATGAATTGCGTGGCTCCGGCCGGCCAGTACCTCAGCCGGGAGGCTATGGAGAAATCAGCTATCGCGACACCGGCCACGCGGTCGACGCGTTCGCGGGCCAGGTCACGGACAGCGTAGTCAGTGGCCGCTTCTTCATCGAGGACGCCGATGGTCCGGAAGTGGCCACCAGAACGGGTGCGGTCCTCACCACTTTCAGTTCGTCGCCAACGTACTGGCTTGCGAAGGCAGGCAGGTCCGGGTGAGTGCGGTGTTCGACGCCGGGGCACACCCCGTCGTGGGTGTGTCTCCGCTGGCGGGTCATAGGTGCTTCGGAGATCCGGTCGCTTGTGTGGCGTCGGGTCAGCCCAGTCGGCCCAATTTTGTCAGCAGTGCGGTGAAACTGGCTTCGGAGACTGCGAGGAGAGGTCTCACGGCGTCTGGCAGTTCGCGTTGTTTGGTGTCGCGGATGCCGACCATTCCCGGTGTTGTCCCGACTTCCACGCAGGCGTTCTCTTCCCAGTGGGTGTAGGTCGATTTGTGCCATCCCTGAAACAGGGTGTGCAGGTTTCGCATGCCGTCCAGACCCTTCACGTCACGTCAGGCCGGGCTCTCGCTGTCATCGCTGAGATTCGTGACCGGCCGGTTGATTGGAGCGCCGGCTTCGGGGGCTGGGACGTCGCACGCTGGCACTTAGTTTGGCTCTGTCATGATTTCCGTGTAAGCCACGGATGATTTCTTCTCTGATTCTAGTGGAGTGGCAGGCGGTCTGGGAAGAGTGCGGCGAGGGTGTTTAGTGCTTGTTTCCAGCCTCGGGTGCCGGTTCCTGATGGTCCGCCTCGGTTGCTGGTGATGTTGCGGAGTCCGAGGTAGAGCAGTTTTGTTGCGGCGGTGTCGCTGTCGAAGTGTCCGCGGTTCTTGGTGATTTTACGGAGTTGGAAGTTGATGTTCTCGATCAAGTTTGTGGTGTAGACGATTCTGCGGAGTTCGGGTGGGTAGTC
>NZ_JBVJLY010000043.1:0-22719 GCF_055584485.1 Amycolatopsis sp. NPDC102522
AAAAACACAAAACAAAAAAACACCCCCCACCCCCCCCCGCCCCCCCCCCCCCCCCCCCCACCACCACCCCCCCCCCCCCACCCCCCCCCCCCCCCCCCCCCACCCACCCCCCCCCCCCCCCCCCCCCCCCCCCCCCCCCGACTCCCTCGATACCGCCGCCCTCCCTCGCCTGCGGTACGTGAAGGTCGAGTTCCCTCGGCTGAGCCGCGTGAAGGGGTCCTTCACGCGGCTCGAACGTGAGGCATCGTGAGGCATGAGGTCACTGTGGCGCATGTGGCGATCCGCAAGTCCGTCCCGCGACCTGCCGCAACGAAATGCGTCAGGTGATGGGTTCCATCACCCGCGAGTCGTAGCCCTTCCGGGATTCGAGGATCCCGTCGAAGTGGGCGACCGACCATTCGCTGACAGCCATGAGCAGCGTGCTCGCGCTCGAACCGCGCTCGGTCAGCGCGTACTCGACGGTCGGCGGCGTGGTCGGGAAGACCGTGCGCGTGACGAGGCCGTCGCGTTCGAGGGCGCGCAGGTTCTGGGTCAGCATCTTCTGGCTGATCCCGCCGACGGCGCGGCGCAGTTCACCGAACCGGTGCGGCCGTCGCGACAGCGAGCCGAGCACCAGCGCGGTCCACTTGTTGGCGAGCAGATCGAGGACGTCTCGGCACGGACAGTTCCGCAGGTAGATGTCCCACGGCGAGTCCGGCACTTCACAGGCGGTTTCCATCAGGTACCTAGTTTACCTTTAAGTGCCTTCTGGCGAGAAGTTACCAAGCGGCCGAACATGGAAAGCACCAACAACGGAGGAGCTTTCGATGCGCGTCGTGACCCAGCAGCGGCTTGGTGGCCCTGAAGTGCTGGAGGTGACCGAGACCGACCGTCCGACCCCCGGCCCGACGGAGGTGCTCGTGCGGGTTCGCGCCGCCGGGATCAACCCGGTCGACTGGAAGACCCGGGCCTACGGCGTCTTCATGGGCGAGCCGCCGTTCGTCCTCGGCTGGGACGTCTCCGGGGTGGTGGAGGAACTCGGCGTCGGCACCACGCGTTTCGCCGTCGGCGACGAGGTCCTCGGCTTCCCGTGGTTCCCCCGGCAGGCCGGTGGTTACGGCGAATACGTGACCGCGCCCGCCCGTCAATTCGTGCGCAAACCCGCGGGCCTCACCCACGAACAGGCCGCCGGGCTGCCGCTCGCCGGACTCACCGCGTGGCAGGGCCTCGTGGACATCGCCGACGTCCGGCCTGGGCAGCGTGTGCTGATCGACGCCGCCGCGGGTGGTGTCGGGCACCTCGCCGTCCAGGTGGCGAAGGCCCGCGGCGCGTACGTCCTGGGCACGGCGAGCGCCGGGAAGCACGACTTCCTCCGCGAACTCGGCGTCGACGAGCCGATCGACTACCGCGACGAGACCGCGACGGCGTCCGACGTGGACGTCGTGTTCGGGCTGGTCGGCGAGCAGAGCGACCTGCGCTGGCTGGACGCGGTGAAGCCCGGCGGCCTGCTGATCTCGGTTCCCGGCGGCGTGAGCGAGACCGTCGCCGCGAAGGCCGAGAAGCTCGGCGTGCGGACGTCGGGGATGCTCGCCGAACCCGATCAGATCGGCCTGCAGGCGCTGACGGACCTGATCGAGAAGGGCGAACTGCGCGTCCACGTGGAGCAGACCTTCCCGCTGGAGGACGTCGCGAAGGCCCACGAAGTCGGCGAAGGCGGCCGGGTCACCGGGAAGCTCGTCCTGACCGTCTGATCCCGCTTGGAACCTAGCCGCGCGGAAGCACCTGCGGCAGCACGGTGGTCAACCCCGTCCAGTCCGAAGTGAGCACCGACGCGTGGTTCTTCGCCAGCAGCGCCGCCCGTGCGCTCGCCTGCACCACGGAGGGCCGCAGCCCGGCGACGGCGTACTCGCCGCGACACAGTCGTAGGCACGCCGACGAGGGATACCGTGGGGAGGAGTTTCATCCGAGCTCTTTCGCACGCGGGAAGTGCACTGGCTCACACACTGTGCCACCGTGATCGAGTGCGGCCGAACCGCTGTTGAACCAAAAGGACCAGTCGGGAAAATGAACTCATGAGCGAGAACCCGAGCCCGCCGTCGGCGCTGACCATCGCGGGCTCCGACTCCGGCGGCGCCGCCGGCCTGCAGGCGGACCTGCGCACGTTCCTCACCTGCGGCGTGCACGGTCTGGTCGCGGTCACCGCCGTGACCGTGCAGAACACCCTCGGCGTGCACGACCGCACCGACATCCCGCCGCATATCGTCGCCGGGCAGATCGAGGCCGTCGCGGCCGACATGGGTGTCAACGCGGCCAAGACCGGCATGCTCGCCTCGGCCGGGATCATCCACGCCGTCGCCGCGGCGTGCGACAAGGCCGAGATCGGCCGCGACGCCAAGGTGCCGTTCGTGGTCGACCCGGTCGCGGCGTCGATGCACGGGCATCCGCTGTTCGACGAGGACGGCCTGGTGGCGCTGCGCGACGAGCTCCTGCCGCGCGCGACGGTCCTCACGCCGAACCTCGACGAGGTCCGCCTGCTGACCGGGATGACCGTGACCACCCGTGAGCAGATGCACCAGGCCGCCATCGTCCTGCACCGGCTCGGCCCGAAGTACGTGCTCGTGAAGAGCGGTCACCTCGTCTCCGACCCGGAATGCGTCGACGTGCTCTTCGACGGCTCCACGTTCGTCGAGCTGCCCGGTGAGCGGTTCGCGACGCAGCACACGCACGGCGCCGGGGACACCATGGCGTCGGCGCTGACGGCCGGTCTCGCGAAGGGGATGTCCGTCGTGGAAGCCGCCCGCTACGGCAAGTGGTTCGTCTCACAAGCGGTCGAAAACGCCTACCCCATGGGCGCGAAGGTCGGTCCGGTTTCGGCGTTTTGGCGGCTTGCGCCGGAGCACTGAGAACCCGTCCGGTTACGATCTGCCCCGAAACGGACCAACGAACAAGGGTGGGGCGTGTCCGGACGCGAGCGGGTGGCCAAGATCGTCGAGGCCCGCGGATTCCAGAATTTCATCATCGCGGTGATCGTCTTCAACGCCGTCACACTCGGCTTGGAGACCTCGACGAGAATGCTCGCGGAGTACGGGCCGCTGCTGCACACGGTCGACTACATCGCGCTCACGATCTTCGTGCTCGAACTGGCCGCGAAGTTCTACGCCTATCGCGCGAAGTTCTTCCGCGACCCATGGAACATCTTCGACCTGCTCGTCGTCGGCATCGCGGTGGTCCCCACGTCCGGCCCGTTCGCGGTGCTGCGGGCGTTGCGGGTCCTGCGGGTGCTGCGGCTGATCTCGGTCGTGCCGTCGATGCGGAAGGTCGTCAGCGGCCTGCTCACGTCGATCCCCGGTATGGCGTCGATCGCCGCGCTCCTCGCGCTGATCATCTTCGTCGCGGGTGTGATGGCGACGAAGCTGTTCGGCGCGATCTCGCCGGAGAACTTCGGGGATCTCGGCACTTCGCTGTTCACGCTGTTCCAGGTGATGACCGGTGAGGCGTGGCCGGACATCGCCAAGGAGATCATGAAGGAAGCACCCATGGCCTGGGTGTTCTTCGTGGTCTACATCCTCGTGTCCAGCTTCGCGGTGCTGAACCTCTTCATCGCCGTCGTGGTCAGCGGGATGGAAGACGAGCTTCGCCAGGACATCCGCGAGGAAGAGGCGAAGCAGGCCGAGACCCAGGCTCAGGCGAACAAGGAGATCCTCGACGAGCTTCGCGCTCTTCGTGCCGAGGTCAGCGCTCTTCGTCAGCGATGAGCGCTTCGAGGGCGGGCAAAGCCGCCGCGAGCGCCGCCTGGTGCTCGGGGGTCAGCCTGTCGAGACGCGTGCCCAGTTCACGGACGCGCGTCGACCGGACGCCCGAAACCAGCCTCTCGCCCTCTTCGGTGGCCTCCGCGAGCCAGGCACGCCTGTCGATCGGGTCCGATTCGCGGCTGACGTAGCCCGCTTCGACGAGCGAAGCGACGATCCTCGACATGGTGGCCGCGGCGACGCCTTCCTTCGCCGCGAGATCACCCAGACGGAGCTGGCCGTAGTTCACGAGTGTCGCGAGCGCGGAGATCGCGCCGTGGCCGGGTCCGGGCACGCCCGCCTGGCGCAAGGACCGTGACAACCGGCCCACCGCCAGGAACAACCTGCCCGAAACATCCTGGACCGCTGACGTGGTCACCACTGGCTCCTCTGGGTACACGGCGGCGGGTGCGCCGCCGGAGAGTGCCGTCAACCATACGGGCTCCCCCTGCGTACTCCCGGTTAAGGCCGTGAACCGTACAAAAGGGTTATCGAGGCGGACTCGAAGCGTGTGCCCAGAACCGCTGGGGGATCCGGCCCGCACCGGCGGCCAGCCGTCCGGCGGTGACGGCGGCACGCATCGCCGACGCCATCCGCTCCGGGTCCGCGGCCCTGGTCACGGCGGTGGAAAGCAGGACGGCGTCGCAGCCGAGCTCCATCGCCAGCGTCGCGTCGGAAGCCGTGCCGATACCGGCGTCGAGGATCACCGGGATACCCGCGCGCGACACGATCAGCTCGATGTTGTGCGGGTTCCGGATGCCGAGACCGGTGCCGATGGGCGCGCCGAGCGGCATCACGGCCGCGCAGCCCGCCTGCTCCAGCCGAAGGGCCAGCACCGGGTCGTCGTTGGTGTAGGCGAGCACGGTGAAACCGTCCGCGGTGAGCTGTTCGGCCGCTTCGAGGGTCTCGAACGGGTCCGGCAGCAGCGTGCGGTCGTCGGCGTGGACCTCCAGCTTGACGAGGTCGGTTTCGAGGGCTTCGCGCGCGAGCCGGGCGGTGAGGACCGCTTCGGCGGCCGTCCGGCAGCCGGCGGTGTTGGGCAGCAGGCGGATGCCGAGCCGCCGGAGCAGTTCGAGCACGCCGGAGCCGCCTTCGGCGTCGGCCTTGCGCATCGCGACGGTGGTCAGCTCCGTGCCCGAGGCCACCAGCGCGCGTTCCACCACGGCGAGGTTCGCCGCGCCGCCGGTGCCGATGATCAGCCGCGACGAAAGCTTGTGCTCGCCGATGACGAGGTGGTCACCATCCATTTTTCAACCTCCTTGAACAGCGGTGAGGATGTCGAGGCTGGCGCCCTTGGGCACCACGGCTTCCGGCCATTCGCCGCGCCGGACGACCACGCCGTCCACCGCGACCGCGACGCCCCGTGTCGCGGTGCCGAGTGCCTCGAGCACGCCCTCGACGGTGGTCCCGTCGGGAAACTCGCGCCACTGGCCGTTGACCTGGATCTCCATCACACCCGCTCCTCGCTTCGCCGCGACGGCGCCGCCGCCGCGACCTCGTCCGGCAACGGCCCGCCGTCCAGCCAGGCGACCGCGGCGTCCGCGGTGACCGGGGCCATCAGGAGACCGTTGCGATGGTGGCCCGTCGCGGCGAAGACACCTTCGCCCAGCTCACCGATGAAGGGCATCGTGTCGACACTCGCCGCGCGAAGCCCGGCAGCGGTCTCGACGAGTTCGTACTCGGCGATGCCCGGGAAGACGCGCTCCGCGCCTTCGAGCAGCTCACGCACGCCTCGAACGGTGACGGTCTCGTCGAAACCGGCCTCGTACTGGGTCGCGCCGAGCACGAGGCCACCGTCGTCACGCGGGACGAGATAGATCGGGCGGCCCTCGACCATCGCGCGGACTGTCCTCTTCGGCGACGGCAGGCAGCCCCGGCGCGGCCGCAGGCGGAGGATCTCGCCCTTCAGCGGGCGGACGGCGTCCGCGAGCGCGGGGTGCAGGCGCCCTGTCCAGGCACCGGCGGCGAGGACGACGTCGCCGAGTCCTTTGAGGTCCGTGACGCTCTCGCGGCGGAACTCGACGCCGTGTCGTCCGCAGGCGTGTTCGAGTGACCGCAGCAGTCTTCTGTTGTCCACGGCCAGATCGCCGGGCACCAACAGTCCACTTCGGACAGACCCGGCGAGACCGGGTTCGGCGCGGCGGGCCTCGCGGCCGCTCAGCGGCTCGACCTCACGGCCGAGCTCGGTGAGGTACGCGGCCAGCATTTCGAGGTTGCCCGCGTCGGCGCTGTCCAGCGCGGCGACGAGCGTGCCGTGCGGCGAGAGGCCCGGGTCGACACCCTCTTCGGCTAGGTCACGGGCGAAATCCGGCCAGCGCCGCAGCGATGCCTCGCCGAGGGTGAGGACGTCCTCCTCGCCGGGCCAGGCCTCGGTGACCGGCGCGAGCATGCCGCCCGCGAGCCACGACGCGCCGCGCCCAGGCTCGGGGTCGTACACGGTGACGCGATGGCCGCGCGCGGACGCGCGCCAAGCGATCGAGAGGCCGATGACCCCGCCGCCGACAACCGAAAGTTCCTTCATGAACGCACGCTCCCTGCGCCGGCATGACCCGGATCAGGTTCCACGGTCGGAGCGGTTTCGGCTCCCTCTCAGCCCGTCCTCGGGCTCCCGTGCGGACCACCCCACCGTAGCGCGCGGGTACCGTCGCCGCCATGCCCACCCTGTCTGGTCCGCAGATCCGCACCGCGCTCGCGGACGCCCGCCTGTACCTCTGCACCGATGCCCGGTCCGGCCGCGGCGACCTCGCCGAATTCGCCGACGCGGCGCTGGCAGGCGGGGTCGACATCATCCAGCTGAGGGACAAGACGATCGAGGCGAAACCGGAGATCGCCGCACTGGAAGTGCTGGCGGAGGCGTGCGAGAAGCACGGCAAGCTGCTGGCGGTGAACGACCGCGCGGACGTCTCGCTCGCCGTCGGCGCGCACGTGCTGCACCTGGGCCAGGACGACATCCCGGTGCCGCTGGCCCGGCGGATCCTCGGCGAGGACGTGGTGATCGGCCGGTCCACCCATTCGGCCGAGGAGGCCAAGGCCGCCGCCGAGGAACCCGGCGTCGACTACTTCTGCACCGGCCCGTGCTGGCCGACGCCGACGAAGCCGGGCCGCCCCGCCCCGGGGCTCGACCTGGTGCGCGCCACCGCGGCGTTCGGCACGTCGCGGCCTTGGTTCGCGATCGGCGGGATCGACACCGACCGGCTGCCCGAGGTGCTGGACGCGGGGGCGTCGCGGATCGTCGTCGTCCGGGCGATCACCGAGGCCGAAGACCCCGAAGCGGCCGCTCGCACGCTTCGCTCCTCGCTCGCCTGACGCGCTTCGGGGAGCCTCAGGGCGCGGGGGTGCCGGAGGCCGGGGCCGAGGGGGTCGTCGGGGGCGCCTGAGAGGTCGAAGGCGTCGTGGACGGCGTCGTCGGAGGCGCCTGGGTGGTCGTGGGAGCCGTCGGTGTCGTCGTCGGGGTCGGCGTGGTCGACGGCGTCGTGTCGGGCTGGTTGTCCTGAGTCTCCGACGGGGACGTCGCCGGCGGGGTGTCGTGCTTGTCCTGCCGCTCCTGGGCCTGCCCGCCGCCGATGATCTTCCCTATGGTCGTCCCGGTCCCGCCGCCGAAGGTCTTGCCTGTCGCGCCCTCGAAGCCGGTGATCGCGACGAGCGCCACCACGAACGCCACCACGCTGACACCGGCGATCACCGCCCAGCGTGGCTTGAACTTCCGCCCGGACGATTCCTCCTCGCCCTCGGCCGGTTTCAGCCGGACGGTCTCCTGCTCGCCGGGATCGAGGACGCGCTTCCGCCCCGGCACCGTCAGCACCACTCGCGCCTTCAGCGCCGCGTCCTTCGTCCGTTGCAGCGAGCGCAGGTACAACTCGCCACCGAGCGTGGTGATCACGCTCGCCAGCCCGGCGCCCGCCACCGTTCCCGCCACCCCGAGCGTGGAACCCAGCAGGGCCGCGGTGATCGCGGCCATCGCGGCCGCCGTCACCTGGACGATCCGCCCCTGCTTTTCCGTCTTTTCGGTGTCCTTTTCGGAGGTCTCCTTGGTCATGATCCCGTTCTGCAGCTAGTCGGTCCTCACCCAGTCCTAACGAATAAGGCGCGTGGGATGCTCCCTTCGTTGTCCACACGTGAGGAGCGCCACCCTGACTGTCCAAAAAGGACTGTCTATGGTTCACAATTCCTTGACATAATCAGCCAGATGGAATTGGTCTCGATCGAGGAAATCCGCGACGCGGCAAGCCGGGTCAAAGGCGCCGCGGTGCGCACGCCTTTGCTGGAACAGACGTGGGCGCCGTTGTGGCTCAAACCGGAAAGCCTTCAGCGGATCGGCGCCTTCAAGGTGCGCGGCGCCTACAACGCGATCGCCGCCCTGGACGAAGAGCGGCGCGTTCGCGGCGTCGTCGCGTTTTCCAGCGGCAACCACGCGCAAGCGGTCGCTTACTCGGCGAAACGGTTCGGAATCCCCGCGGTGATCATCGTTCCGGACGTCGCACCGCGCGCCAAGGTCGAAGCCACCCAGGCGCTCGGCGCCGAAGTCATCGAGGTCCCGATCGACCGCCAGCAGTCCTCGGCGCTCGCCGTCGCCGACGAACGGGGGCTCACCTTCATCCCGCCGTACGACCATCGGGACGTGATCGCCGGGCAGGGCACCGTCGGCCTGGAGATCGCCGAAGACCTGCCGGACGCCGGTGTCGTGCTCGTCCCGCTCAGCGGCGGCGGACTGGCCTCGGGCGTCGGCACGGCGATCAAGGCGCTGCTCCCCGGAGCGAAGGTCATCGGCGTCGAACCCGAGCTCGCGGCCGACACCGCCGAGAGCCTGCGCGCGGGCAGGCGGATCGAATGGCCGATGGACCTGCGGGCGCGCACCAGCGCCGACGGCCTGCGCGCCCAGCCGTCGGACCTGACCTTCGCCCACCTCCAGGCGGTGCTCGACGACGTCGTCACCGTTTCCGAGGAGGAGATCCGGGAGTCGGTCCGGACGCTGGCGCACCGCGCCCGCCTGATCGCCGAACCGAGCGGGGCCACCGCGACCGCCGCGTACCTGTTCCACCGCGACGCGCTGCCGCCGGGAAAGGTCGTTTCGGTCGTTTCGGGCGGCAACCTGGACCCGGCGACGCTGGCCGACCTCTTGGCTTGATGTGCTTGAAGCCGGATCTCGTGTGTTTGAAGCCGGGACTCGCGTGATTGGAGCCGGATCTCGCGTGATTGGAGCCGTAACTCATGAGTTCCGGCTCCAATCACGCGAGTTCGGCCTTCAAGCACGCGAGTTACGGCTCCGATCACGCGTGTCCGGCGGGGCGGACGTGCGTCGGCGGCGAGTCGACGCCGCAGTGGAGGCATTCGCCCGGGTGAGGTGACTCGTCGGCGGTCGGCGAGGAGGGCGGGTCGAGGACGCCGTTGTGGATGCCGAGCGCGATCAGGCCGCCCCCGATCGCCAGCGCCGCGCACACCAGCAACGCCGTCCGCCAGCCCGCGGTCAGCGCGACCGGGTCGGTGTAGGCGGCGCCGGACAGTCCGGCCACGGCGGGCAGCACGGCGATCGCGAGCAGGCCGCCGGAGCGGGCGATGGCGTTGTTGACCCCGGAGGCGACGCCGGCGTACCTGTCGGGCGCGGCGGCCAGCACCGTCGCGGTTACCGGGGCGACGACCGTCGCCAGCCCGGCACCGAACACGACGACGGCGGGCAGCACCGACCCGAGGTACGACGACCCCGGCCCGACGCGCATCAGCAGGAGCATGCCCACGCCGACCAGGATCGGGCCGATGACCAGTTGCGCGCGCGGCCCGATCCGCTGCGCCAGCGCACCCGAACGGCCGGAGAACAGCAGCATGATGATGGTGATCGGCAGCCCGGCGAGCCCGGCAGCGGTCGGCGAATAGCCCAGCGACACCTGCAACTGCATGACCATCAGCATCATCACGCCGCCGAGCGCCGCGTAGACGACGAAGGTCAGCGCGTTGGCGAGGCTGAACGTCCGGTCGCGGAACAGTTTCGGCGGCACCAGCGGGTCGGCCGAGCGGTGCTGGATCACCAGGAACGCCCCCAGCCCCGCGACGCCGAGCACGATGGCCACCAGGACGACGACGTCCCCGATACCGCGTCCGGGCGCCTCGACGAGCGCGCCGGTGAGCCCGGCGAGCCCGATCGCGCCGACGGCGGCCGCGGTGAAGTCCGGATGGCCGGTCGCCTCCTCGTCGCGGGACTCGGGCACGTAGCGCCGGGCGAGCAGGACACAGACGGCGGCCAGCGGCAGGTTTATCAGGAACGCCAGCCGCCACGACCACACCTGCACCAGGACCCCGCCGAGCAGCGGGCCGATCGCCGCCGCGATCCCGCCGAGGCCGGACCACGCGCCGATCGCGCGGGCCCGGTCGTCGTGGGCGAAGGACGCTTGGAGGATGGCGAGCGAGCCGGGCGTGAGCAAAGCTCCCCCGATGCCCTGGAGGATCCGGGTCGCGACGAGCATCTCGGTCGTCGTCGCGGCGGCGCACAGCCCGGACGCGATCCCGAACCAGATGACGCCGATGACGAACATGCGGCGGCGGCCGTAGCGGTCGCCGAGCGAACCGGCGACGAGGATGAGCGCGGCGAGCGCGAGCAGGTAGCCGTCGAGGATCCATTGCAGGCCCGCGACCGACGCTTTGAGTTCTTCGCCGATCCTCGGCAACGCGACGTTGATGATCGTTCCGTCGAGCATCGCCATGCCCGAGCCCACGATGGTCGTCGCGAGCACTCCGCGCGCCACCGGCGTCCCCCACCGAATCCCCGCCCCGTCAGTCATAAGTCGACTGAATCACGCCACCAGCCCTCAAGCCACCGCGAATTACCTGACATGTCAGATAAAAGGCGACCGAAACAACGGGACCGGCGGACCCGACTCCTCGAAGCGCGCCAGCGCGACGAGGAGTCCGCACAGGCGCGCCCTCTTTCGGCCGAAGGCCACGGAAACGTTTTGCAGGGCGCCCGCGCCCTGCGAAACGTTTCCGTCAGCGCGCCTCAGGCAACAGCGTGGTGACGAATTTGTAACGGTCGCCCCGGTAGATCGCGCGGGCGAACTCGACCGGTTTTCCGTCGGTGGCGAAAGAATGCCTCGAAAGGAGCAACATCGGCATCCCGACATCGGCGCCCAGCATCTCCGCCTCGTGCGGTCCGGCGAGCGCTGTCTCGATCGTTTCCTCGGCCCTTTCCAGCTCAACGCCGTAGTGCTCCCTCAGCACGGCGTACAGCGAACCACCTGCGGAAACATGTTTGCGCAAACCGCGGAACCGGCCGAGTGGGAGATGCGTGGTCTCGAGCGCCATCGGCTGCGAATCGGCCAGCCGGAGACGGCGAAGGCGAAGAATCTTCGCGCCGACCCGGATTCCGAGGAGTTTCGCGAGGTCGGCTTCCACCGGCAGTTCGTCGATCTCCAGCAGTTTCGACGACGGTTTGAGGCCCTGCTTGCGCATGTCCTCGGTGTAGGACGACAACTGCAGGCGCTGCGCGAGTTTCGGCTCGGCGGCGAAGGTGCCCTTGCCCTGCACGCGGTGGAGCCTGCCCTCGGCGGTCAGGTCGGCGAGCGCCTGCCGGACCGTGGTGCGCGAAACGGTGAATTCTCCCGCGAGCGCCCGTTCCGTCGGAATCGGCGAGCCGGGCGGCAACGCGTCGAGCAGATCGAGCAGATGCTGTTTCAGCGCCCAGTACTTGGGTTCGCGCTGCCCGCGCATCCCAGCCGTAGCGCCCGCCTCACTCGCGGTGGTTGTCTCCAACATGACCGACTCCCTAAGCCTTCCCACTCAAACGCGCACCGTCCCCGCTAGGAAACGTACCCTTCACCACAAACGTCCATTCGGGCTAGCATTGGTCTAGACCTACTCGGGGGACGAAGTACGTCCCGGTGGAAGGGAACGAGATGACCGAACAGCGCCCCGGCGAGCACATGGCCGCGGAGATCTCCCAGCAACCCGCCATTCTGGCAGGAATCGTGGAGCGACAGGCCGAAATCGCCGAGGTGGCCGAAGCCATCTCCAAGCGCCCGCCCAGGTTCGCACTGCTCGCCGCCCGCGGCTCCAGCGACCACGCCGCCCTGTATGCGAAGTACCTGATCGAAGTACTCCTCGGTCTCCCCTGCGGTCTCGTCTCGCCCTCCACGGCGACTTTGTACGGCGCCCGTCCCGATCTGCGGGACGTTCTCTTCATCACAGTAAGCCAAAGCGGTGGTTCCCCGGATCTCATCGAGGTCACCGAGACCGCGCGTCGCCAGGGAGCGCTGACCGTCTCGGTCACCAACACCCCGGAGTCGCCGCTGCGCGCCGCCGCCGAACTCGGTGTCGACATCGGCGCGGGGCTGGAAAGGGCCGTGGCCGCCACGAAGACGTACTCGGCCACCTTGCTCTCCCTTTACCTGCTCATCGACGCGGTCCGCGGCGGCAAGGGCGAGGACGCGGAGAAGCTGGGCGAACTCGCGCAGCAGACCCTCGACGCCGCCGACGAAGGCGTGCAGCGCGCGGTGGACCGCTACCGGTTCGTCGACCGGGTGCTCACCACCGGCCGCGGCTACTCCTACGCCTCGGCGCTGGAAGGTTCTTTGAAGCTGGCCGAAACCAGCTACCTCGCGGCCCGCGCGTACAGCGGCGCGGACCTGTTGCACGGCCCGGTCGCGGCCGTCGACGGCGAGACGGCGGTGCTCGCCGTGACGAGCCAGGGACACGGCGTGGGCGCGATGCAGGAGGTCCTCGAGGCCGTCGGCAAACGCGGCGCGGACGTGCTCGCGGTCGGCTCGGCTTCGGCCGACGTCCCCGCGGCGTTGCGGATCGGTGTCGCCCCTTCCGCCGAAGAGGTCGCCCCGATCCTGGAGATCCTGCCCATCCAGCGGATCGCGCTCGGCCTTTCGCTGGCGCGCGGCGGTGACCCGGACAGCCCCCGCGGGCTGCTCAAGGTGACCAAGACCCGGTGAGTCACGTCCTGGGTGTGGACGCCGGAGGCACGTCGACGCGAGCGATCGCCGTCGACGCCTCCGGCGTCGTGCTCGGCACCGGGCGCGCGGGCGGGGCGAACCCCAACTCCCATCCGCCCGCGGACGCCGCGGCACGGATCGCGAGCGCGATCACCGAAGCGCTGGGCGGGCTGGACCCGGCCGGGACGGCGGCGTGTGTCGTCGGCATGGCGGGTGTCAGCAAGCTGAGTGATCCGGCGGTCGCGGAGATCTTCGCGACCGCTTGGAAGGGCGTGGGGATCAGTCCGGTGCGGACGGTCCCCGATTCCGAGGTGGCCTACGCCTCGGCCACTTCCGCGGCAGACGGTTCGGTACTCGTGGCGGGCACCGGGTCGATCGCCGGACGGGTCCGCGGCAGGCGCGTGGTTTCCACCGCCGGCGGCTACGGCTGGTTGCTGGGTGACGAAGGCTCGGCGTACTGGCTCGGCAGGGAAGCCGTTCGCTCCACATTGGATGTTCTGAGCCTCGGCGGCGAACCCGGACCGCTCGCGCGCGCCGTGCTCGCCGAGGCGCTCGGTCCGTCCGCAGTGGACTCCCCGGGCGATCGGGGCGCGCTGTGGCGCGCGCTCATCACGAGCGCCAACTCCGAAGCGCCGATCCGGCTCGCCAGGTTCGCCCCGTTCGTCAGCGAGGCCGACCGCGAAGGCGACCCGGCGGCGGGCGGGATCACCACCCGCGCGGCGGCCCATCTGGTGATGAACGTCATGGCCGCGCGGGATCCCGGCGAAACCACGCCGATCGTCCTCGTGGGCGGTGTGTTGTCCCCGGACGGCCCCGTTGGGGCGAAAGTCCGCGCCGAACTGACCGGGTTCAAGGTCCTGACCAGCACTGATGGCGTCCTGGGTGCCGCTTGGCTCGCCGCCGTCGACGCGTATGGGGAGGGGGCGCCGCGGCCGGTGCCGACCCCGAAAATCACCAAAAACGCGCCCTAAAAGACCAAACCATCGACTCCGGGGGCGAACTCCGGGTACCGTAGGACCCGGCCCCCGGACCCTCCCCCCTCGCCGGGGGCCGCCTTATGTCCTGGGTAGCCCGTCAGGCTCGGAGCCGGAGGGGTTCTTGCCCGCCGCTCCCGCGTCGCCGTCGTCCTCCACGACCCGCAGACCGGGATGCTCCGGCGGCAGCGTCCGGTACAGCACCCAGCCGCTCACGGCGACAGTCACCGCGACAAGCGGCCAGGAAAGCAACGTCCGCGCGATGCCGAGCGCGACCACCTGCCCGCTCCACCACAGCGAGCCGTACACGACGACACGCAGCGTGTACTGCAGGAAGACCCACACCCAGCTCGCCCGCGAGTACGCGCGCAGCAGGGCGGGATCGCGTCGCCAGCGGGTCTTCTGCCCGATGACGAGCCCGACCACGACGCCGAGCAGCGGCCACCGGACCACGATGCTGGCCGCCCACAGCAGCGCGCTGGCCACATTGGACAGCAGCTGGATGAGGAAGAAGTCTTCGGCGCGGCCGGTGTGCAGGGCGATCAGCGCGGCGGCGATCACCGCGGCGAGGCTCACCACGACCGCGCGCGCCTTGTCCCCGCGCGCGACCCGGTACCCGCCGAGCAGCACCGCCACCCCGATGGCCACCCCGGCACCCCAGGCGATCGACTGGCCGGCGATCAGCCAGCCCAGGACGAAGGCCGCGGGCGGGATGCTCGCGTCGATGGCGCCACGCCGCCCGCCGAGGATCTGGGCGAGCGACTCGCGCGGGGGTCGTGAGGTCACCCTCACAGCCTGCCGGATCCATGACCCCGGACACCCGGGCGGGGAGACGTTCGCCACATCCCGTGTCCGTTTCACACCTACTTGAGGTGAATCTCAGCAGCCCAGGAGTGTACATCCCAGTAATGGAGATGCATGGACGTCCGACAAAATAAGAGACTGTGTCAACGGGCTGAACCACCGGTTTCGGTCAGGCGGGATTGCAGGGGCGCTCTCAGCTGTTAGTTGTGGTGTACAAGTACCAACCGGGGGCACACGGACGGAAGGGGACCCAACGTGTACGGATTCGACAGCTATGTGGCGATCGGTGACAGCTTCACCGAAGGACTCAACGATGATCTGCCCGACGGCACGTTCAGAGGCTGGGCGGACAGGCTGGCCGAGATCCTGGCCGAAGGCAGGCCCGATTTCCAGTACGCGAACCTCGCCCTCCGGGGGAAGATGCTCGACGAGATCCTCGAAGAGCAGCTGCCGATCGCGCTCGCGGTGAAGCCCGGCCTGGTCACCCTGTGCGCGGGCGGGAACGACATCATCGTGCCCGGCGCGGACGTGGACGCCGTCGCCGCGCGGCTGGAGGCGGGGGTCGCCAAGCTGCGCGAGGCCGGGATCCCGGTGCTCATCTTCAACGGCCCGGACACCAAGTACCTGTCCGTGATGCACGTCCTGAGGGGGAAGGTCGGCATCTACAACGCGCATCTGTGGGCGATCGCCGACCGGCACGGCGCCAAGATGGTCGACATGTGGGCGATGGCCCCGCTGCACGACCGCCGCGCCTGGAGCGACGACAGGCTGCACTTCACTCCCGAGGCCCACCGCCGGATCGCGCTGCGCGCGGCCGAGGTCCTCGGCGTCCCGGTCGCCGACGACTGGCGCGAGCCGTGGCCGGCGTCCGAGCAGCCGAGTACCTGGATCACCTCGCGCCGCTCCGACCTCGAGTGGACGAAGGCGCACCTGCTGCCGTGGATCCGGCGTCAGCTCAAGGGCGAGTCCATGGGTGACGGCCTGTCGCCGAAGCGTCCTCAGCTCGCGCCGCTGCTCCCGCTGGAGCAGATCGAGTCGCCGGGCGTCACCCTCCCGGCCGAGCCGCTGCGCCCGGCGCGGGAAATCCACCACCACGCGAGCTGACGTCGTGAGCGCCCGGCGGCGCGACAGGCCCGGTCCGTGCGGGCCTCCTTGCCCGAGTACGTGAAGGACCCCTTCAGTGCGCCTAGCGCAATGAAGGGGTCCTTCACGTACTGCAGGCGACCAGGGTGCCGCGCAGTGGCGGGTCCGGTGGATGTCACCCGAAAGGGTTATGTCTCGACCGGCCGGTGATCGCACGCCGGGGTCGGCGCGGGTCCCCTTCGTCCCCTCCGGCTGCCTCTCACCGCACCCGACGCCGCAGGCCAGAGAGGTTCGCCGCACGCCGTGGCCGTCCCGGCGGACCGCGTCCGCCGCCCGCCGGACACCGGGCCGGACGTGCTGAAACCCGGGTCGCTAACCGGCCGGGCGCGGCTTACAGTCCCTTCATGCCCGGTACACGCTGGAGCCGCTTGCTGCCTACAGCGCTGCTGGTCACGCTCGCCTTGACGGCGATTTCCGTCTGGTCGACCTCGGACGACATCGAGGCCACGCTGGCGGCGCGCGCGAAGAACGCGCTCGCCGACGTCGGCGTCTCCGGCGGCCAGGTGAGCTTCTCCGGCCGCGACGCGAACCTCACCGGCTTCCCGCCGGACAAGGCCGCGCAGGCGATGGACGCCATCCAGCGGATCGACGGGGTCCGCACGGTCGAGATCTCCGGTGACACCGCCCCGCCCGCCGGGCCGGTGACGACCAGCGGCGAGCCGTCGAACCCGCCGCCCGCTCCGCCGAGCCCGCCGCCCAGCTCGACGACTCCGGCCAAGCCGACGGACAAGGCCGGTTTCCAGGCCGAGATCGATCGCCTGCTGGCCGCCACGCCGATCGCCTTCGAGCCGGACACCACCGATCTCACCCCGGACGGCGAACGCGGCGCGCTGGAGGTCGCGAAGCTGCTCACAGACGCCCCGCGAGAACTGCGCTTCCGGATCACCGGAACGGTGGCGACCGGTTCGGACAAGAAGCTTTCGCTGAACCGGGCACTGATGGTGGAACGGCTGCTGGAGCGCAACGGGGTCAAGCGCGACCAGGCGTACTCCACCCAACGCAGGACCTCCGACGGCGCGAGCGGCGAGGGCCGCCGCGTCGACATCACGGCAGAACAGAGGTGATGGCTGAATGTTCTGGCTCTTCGGGCAGATCTGGGTCTGGCTGCTCATCTCCTTCGCCCTCGGCTGCGCCGTCACCTGGCTGCTGACGCGCGGCGAACGGCGTGAGCGCACGGCACCCGAACCGGCGGCCCGCGAACCGGAGCGTGCCACCGCGGCCCACTTCGAGCCCGAGCCCGAGCTGCTGTCCTCCGAACAGACGCAGTTCATCCCGCCCGCGCGGCTCCAGGACGAGGACGACCCGTACGACCAGGAGGCGGAAGGCCACCGCGAGGGTCAGCTGACCCCGGAGCCGGTGCGCGCCTACCACCCGGAGGAACGGGAACCGGCGGGCCGGAACGGCGGCCACGGCCACGAACCGGAACCGGTCTGGCCGAGTGACGAGGACTGGCCGCCCGCCGGACGCGGGTCCGAACACCGGCCGGGGCAGGGCAGCTGACACTCGCCTGGTAAATTCGGCTACGCACTGTGAGCGTGACGCCGGGTACGTTTCTTCGATCGGGAGCTCCGGCACACGAAGGAGGCTCCGATTTGGCGCTCCCCTATTGGACGCCGCACAACCTGCTGCCTCCGGGCCGCCATCCCGCTGATCTGGCCGATGTCTACGAGCGGCTGGTCTTCGACGCGCCGCACCAGAACGACCGGGAGATCCTGTTCAGCGCGCTGAACAGCTACCTGGGGGTCGCCCGGCGGATCATGCCGACCGGCCGCGCGTGGATCGGCGGCGCACTGACCGCCAGGACCCCGCACGCGCCGCTCGGGCTCGACGTGGTGCTGATCCCGGACGAATGGGGCGCGCTCAAACGGCTCGACGACACGGGCCGCTCGGCGCTGTACGGACTGTTGACGCTGCGCGGGGTCATCGTCGGCCAGCCCGCGATGTACCTGGACCAGGTCCAGCCCGTCGGCGGCATGCTCGACGGCTTCCTCTGCCGCCCCGGCGACGAGGAGATCTGGGAAGAAGTGTGGGCTGCCGGTGGCAGGGGGATTCCGGAAGTGATCTGGTGAGGAACGAATTCCGGCGTATCGCCGACGAGATCCCCGGTGGCACCTGGCTCGACGACCTCGCCCGCGCGTCGGCGATGGCCGCGTACGCGAAGTTCGAGCGGACGTCGCGTTCGCCGCTGCTTCGCGTCTCCGTGATCGGTGAGTCGCACCTCGACGCGTACACCTTCTCGGACATCAGCCGCGCACTGCAGGACGCGACGGCGAAGATCGGGCACATCATCCGCAACCCGTCGGGCGAGGTGACCTTCGTCCAGCCCGCCGACCGGGAGAAGGCGCCGCTGATCCAGCGCGGCCAGGCGGGCAACGCGATCTTCTTCGGCTTCCCCGAACCGGCGCTCGACGACGCGCTGATCCACGACGGGCTCGAGTCGCTGTCCGAACGCGCGGTCAAGGAACTGTGCGACTTCCTGCCGGCCAACGGCTCCGACGACGGCGCGCTGGACGCGGTGCTGCTGCAGCGCGACACCGTCCGCAACGCGGTCAGCGACATCGTCAACGCTGTCAGCAAGCACGCCGGGATCGGCATGGCCATGACCCCGACGGCAGGCGACGAGCTGACCCGCAGCATGACCACCGAGCAGGCGCGGATCCTGTCCGGGAGCCTGCGAGAGTCGCGGGAGGCCGTCGGCTACGAGACGGTCAGCGGCAGGCTGGACGGCGTCCGCACCCGGCGCCGGATCTTCTATCTCGAACGCGAATCGGGCGGAACGATCCAGGGCGCTGTCGCACCGGATCTGCTCGACGAGATCAAGGAGAACCTGGACCGGCCGGTGACCGCGCGGCTGCGTGTCGTGCGGACGACGACCATCGACGGCCGCCGCGGCCGTCCGGTGCACGAACTGCTCGAGATCACCCCCGAAGTCAGTCTGTTCGATCAGTGATCGGGTTTCCGATATTTCGGCGATGCCACAATTCTCGTCAGAAAATATCGGTGACCGCTTGATCATTGTGGAATGATGACTTTTTCCGGCAGGTAACAATTTCGGCCATTGCCCCGAACGATGGGTTAACGTCTTCGGACGGAAGCCTCCGAAAGGGCACGCATGCCGACCGATCCACCTCTCCCGCACCCGCCGGCCACCCGCTACGGTCCGGGGTTCGCCGCGCACGGAACCCGCCACCGGAAGCCCAAGAACGGCCTGGTCATCGCCGGTTTCCTCGTTGGACTGGCGGCACTCGGGGTCGCCTTCGTCCCGGTCGCCGGGCTCGCCGCCTGGCCGCTCGCCGTGATCGGGGCGGTTCTTTCCGTAATCGGTTTGACCAAAATCAAGAAGGGTGAAGCGGACAAGAAGGGAATGGGGATCGCGGGTCTCGCGCTTTCCATCGCCGGCTTGCTGGCCGCGAGCGGGTTACTGGTCTACACCAACTTCTTTGCTACTGGTCAGTCGGGACTGCACATTCCGGCTGTCGCCGGGGACAGGAACACGGTGGAGTTCGTCGTCAGCGCTTCCGGCGGCGCGACCGTCCGGTTCGGTTCGCTCAACGACCAGCGGAGCGAGACGACCCCGGCGAGCACCGACGACTGGCGCGGCACGGCGTCCTTCAACTCGGGCGACTACCTGCTCACCGTCACCGCGGACACCCGGAACTCGACGGTCAGCAACCAGATCGCCTGCACGATCCTGGTCAACGGCCAGAAGGTAGCGGAGAACAAGGGGCAGACCATCGCCCTGTGCACCGCGAGCACGGGCTGATCCCCGCGCGTTTCGTCCTCTGAATGCGGTAGTCGTGTGGGCAAGAACCGCATTCAGAGGACGAAACGCGATGGTGACCGCCTGGCGGCCGGCCGGTATCGCCCCCACCTCCACCGGCCGGACCGCCACGAGCCGCTCCTGGCGGCTCTTCAGACGGACCCCGAAAGGGCCCGCCCGAGCGCCGATCACTACCGAATGCCCCTCCCCTAGGGCTCGATCGACGCTGAACGGGACCCTACGCGCGTGCGAGGCGAGGCCACTAAGAATCCGCTAAGGATCACTCAGGGGCCTTCGCCGAGGTCGGTGAGTTCCGCGCGAACCATCCCGGCGAGCTTCGGATTGGCGTCCGCCAGGATCTTCAGCGCGAGCGAGAACTGCTCGCGGGCACCGTCCACATCCGACCCGGCGCGCAGTACCCGGCCCAGGGTCAGCCGCAGCACGCCCTCCTGGAGGACGAACCGACGGCTGATCGTCAGGTCCACGGCCTCCCAGACATAGCGCTCGGCGGCGGCCAGTTCGCCGATCCGCATGCTCAGTTCGGCCAGGTTGTTCAACGAGACGACGACGTAGCTTTCGTCGCCGAGGGTCCTGTCGATCTCCAGCGAGGCGACCTGATGCCCGATCGCCTCGATGAATCGCCCGGCCCGCTTTTCGGCCTCCGCGCAGTTGTTGAGCGCCTGCCCGCGCAGTTCGAGATCGCCGGTCCGGTCGGTCTCGTCGACCGCCTGCCGCAACGTCCTGATCGCCTCGTCGTACCGTCCCAGCACGGTCAGCGCGGAACCGAGGTGGATGTTCGCCGAGACCATCAGCCGGTTGTCGCCGATCGCGCTCGCGAGTTCCAGCGCGCTTTCCGCGTCGGCGAGACAGCCCTGTGGCAGTTCGAAGGTGAGCGCGATGGCGCAGCGGGAGATCAGCATCCAGCACCGGCCGAGGACGTCGCCCGACTGCTCGGCGGCCTCCAGCCCGATCTCGACCAGCCGCGTCCACTCGTCCAGCAGCGGGTACACCGCGCGGTAGGTGTGCGCGACCCTGGCGAGACGCCAGACGTCGTCGTGCCGGCCGCCGGCGCGAGCGGCTTCGAGGACTTCGACCAGATTCTCCCATTCCGCGGTGAACCAGTCCTGCGCTTCGGCGAAGGAGTTCAGCGGCGGTGTCTGCGCGTCGGTCAGCACGCCGGTGAAGTCGAGGGGGTCGACGATTCGCAGCATCTTCCGCCGGGCCCGGTCGGCGACGGCCTGATAGAACCGCACCGATCGCGACAGGACGTCTTCCCGGTCGGTCTCGTCGAGTTCGTTCTCGGCCAGTTCGCGGAGGAACAGGCGGACGAGGTCGTGCGGGACGAAGGAGTCGCGGCCGGTTTCGGCGAGCAGGTTGTGCGCGGCGAGCACCCGCAGATGCCGCCGTGCCTCGGCGACGGTGATCCCGCCGATCGCGGCCGTCAGATGGGAACCGGCCGAGAGGCACTGCACCACACCGAGCCGCAGGAACGTGTTCGCGACCTCGGGCGGCAGCCCGCGGAACGAGACGTCGAACGCCGCGCGGACCCCGTCGTCCGGGCCCTCGACGTCGAGCGCGGCCAGCCTGGTGCGTTCGTTGCCGAGCTCGTCGACCAGGTCCTGCGCGGACCACTGCGCACTGGCGGCGAGCCGGGCACCCGCGATCCGCAGTGCCAGCGGGAGATAACCGCAGAGCCGGGCGAGCGCGTGGTTGAGGTCGAATCCGGCGGGCCCGGCGAGTTCCTCGATCAGCCGGACGGCGTCGCCGGGCGCGAGCGTGCCGAGGACGCGCAGTTTGGCGGCGTTGGACACGGCGAGCCCGTCGAGCCGGGAGCGGCTGGTCACCAGCGTCATCGACCGCGAACCGGGCGGCAGCAACGGCCGGACCTGCTCGGCCGAGCGGGCGTTGTCGAGGATCACCAGCATGCGGCGCCCGGCGATCATCGAGCGGTAGAGGGCGACGCGTTCGTGGACCTGTTCGGGGACGCCCTCGGCGGGGACACCGAGCCCGAGCAGGAACTGGGTGAGCAGGTCGGCGGGCTCCAGCGGCGGGTGATGCGGGTCGAAACCGCGCAGCGAGGCGAAAAGGATGCCGTCGGGGAAGCGGCGGGCGGCGCGATGCGCCCACCACACCACCAGGCTGCTCTTGCCGATCCCGGCTGTCCCGGTGACCACGCCGACCGCGGTCTCGCCCGCTTCGGCCCGCTCGGCGAGGCCGCCGAGCCAGGCCAGATCGGCCTCGCGCCCGGCGAGGTTCGGCACGGCGGGCGGCAACTGCTGGACGGGATGCGCTTCGGACTTCGGTTCCGCGAAGACCTTGACCGGCAGATCGTCGTTCAGGACACGCTCGTGCAGCCAGCGCAGATCCGCGCCGGGCTCGACGCCGAGCGTCCGCAAGGTCGCCCGCGACACCGTCCGGTAGAGCTCGAGCGCGTCGCCGCGGCGCCCGGCGTGATAGAGCGCGCGCATCAGCTGACCGGCCGTGCGCTCGGCGAGCGGGCTCGCCCGGACCATCGGGCTGAGTTCGACGATCAGTTCCGCGTGCCTGCCGAGTTCGAGATCCGCGTCGACCCTGGCGCCGTGGACGGCGAGCCGCAGATCCTCCAGCTCGGGGGCGCGGACCGACCCCGGGACGCCTGCCAGAGCGGGACCCTGCCAGAGCGCGAGGGCCTCGGCGAGCAACTCGGACGCCTTCTCCGGATCCTCGGCCGAGGCCTGCTCCAGCAACGTCCGGGCACGGTGGACGTCGATCCGGGCGGGCTCGACGGTGAGCTGGTAGCCGGGCGGCGCGGTGAGGATCCGGGCGCCGCGCGGATGGTCGCCTTGGATGTCCCGGAGCACACGCCGCAGATGGGACACGTTGCCGTGGACGATCGTGCGGGCGGTGGCCGGCGGGTCGTGGCCCCAGAGCGCGTCGATGATCTCGTCGAGCGCGACGACCTTGTTGACCTTCAAGGCCAGCAGCGCGAGCAGACCACGGACGCCGGGACCGCCGACGGGGACCGGGCGTTCGCCGTCGAGGAGCCGCACGGGACCGAGGAGCTGGAAGTGGGCAGGGGAACCGCTTTCGCCCATGACGAACCCCCTCCTCCGATCTCTCCCCTTACCGGAGTAGCCAACCTACCGCGCGAAGACGCCGCCAACCAGAAAACGCGAGGGAAGCGAGACCTAGCGGGGCAGAAACGACCAGCGCAGGCCAGGCGCGGTCGTGACTCTGTTGGGGCACGGTGGGCGTGAGTGGCAAGTGTCGTTCTATTGAGGGGTAAGGCAAACCTGGCGTGTTTGTGGACGGTGTCGGTGACTCTGCGCGACACCGGGTCGTTGACCTCGACTGTGTGGATTTTGGTG
>NZ_JBVJLY010000044.1:0-20481 GCF_055584485.1 Amycolatopsis sp. NPDC102522
TGACCGGACCGGTCACGACAGTCGGACAGGGAGGGTGTGTGGAAATAGGGACGTTGAGCGTCCCTATTTCCACACACCCCTCACCCTGAGTGACACCTCGCGCCCTCGCCGGACACGTCGACCCGACACCTTTGCCCTGCCCGACGGTTAGAACCGTCCTCACCACTCACGAGGCCAACCGCGCTCAGGTGTACCAGGTGGGTTCCGGGAGTTCGTTCAGCAGCGCGTAGGCACCGACTTCGCGGCGCTTGTAGGCCACCGGATCGTGGAGCGAGTGCGTCCGCAGGTTCCGCCAGAAGCGGTCGAGACCGTACTTCGTGGCGCTCGCGCGGGCGCCGGTCAGCTCGAAGACCTTCGTGCCGATTTCGAGGCCGGTGTCGATCACGCGCTGCTTGGCGGCGGCGATGAGGACCGCGACCTCCCCGCGCGCCTCGGGCGTCAGCTCTTCACGCGGTGCGTGCAGCACGGCCGAGATCGCCGTCCCTGCCTTGTCCACCAGCGCTTCGGCGGCCCACAGCTTCGACTGGAGATCGCCGTAACCGTCGAGGATGTACCACTCTTCGCCGGATGACGTCTTGTTGTCGCCGCCGTACGGCCAAGCACGGGTGTGCTCGCGGGTGTACGCCAGCGCGGTTTCCAGCGCTCCCTGCGCGATACCGAGGTAGAAGTTGGCGAACACCAGCTGGATCGCCGGGACGTTGAGCGTGTTGTAGGTCAAGGACTGGAACGTCTTGTCGACGTAACCCGCCGCGCTCGCCCACGGCACGCGCACGTCGGTGATGGTCACGCTGCCCGATTCGGTGAGCCGCTGGCCGATGTTGTCCCAGTCGTCGTGGAAGACGATACCGTCCTGTTCGGACGGAACGATGGCGAAGACGTGGTCCTCGGTACCTTCGAGAACCCCTTCCAGCACGGTCAGATCGGAGACCTTCCCGCCGGTGGAGAACGACTTGTGTCCCTTGTAGACGATCTCGTCGCCGTCCTCGGTGATCGTCAGATCGGAATCGCGGGGGTTGACCGCGCCACCGAAGAAGAAATTGTTCCGCGTATACAGTTCTTCGACCGCGGCGACCTGTTCGTCGGTCGCCACCAGCCGCGCGGCCCAGGCCCAGAGATAGTGATAACCGAGCAACTGGCCGATCGAACCGTCGCCGCGCGCGACCTCGCGGGTCACGCGGTAGGCGGTCTCCCAGCTCTGGCCGCCACCGCCGTGCTCGACCGGGCCGAGCAGCGTGACCAGGCCGGATTCCTTGAGCAGCCGGACTTCCGCATGGGGTGTTTCGTTCTTCCGGTCGCGCTCGGCGGCGTTCACCGCGAGTTCGTCGGCGACGTCTTTCGCGGCGGCCAGCCATTCGGCGGCGGACCGGACCCGGTTCTCGGTCGTGGTCATGGGTGAATTCCGTTCTGTGCGAGGGCGAACGGGAATTCCGGGCAGGGCGGAGCGCCCGGAATTCCCGGGTGTTTCTCGAAGGTGGGCGGACACTGATTCAGGCCGTACAGCGCATGCGTCCGAGTAGAGCAGTGGCACTACGGGGTGTCAACGAACGTCCGCGCTCTGAGACCGGGGTAATCTCCGGGCGTGCCGGATCACGTTGACCACATTCTCAGCCAGTGGGCGGTAGCCCGTCCCGACCTGGACGTCTCCCCGATGGCGGTCATCGGGCGGCTGACCAGACTGACCCGTGTGCTGGACGGGGAACTGCGCAAGACCTTCGCGCGGCACGATCTCGACCGGTCCTCGTTCGACGTGCTGGCCACGTTGCGCCGCGCCGGCACGCTGACCCCGGCCGACCTGATGCGTTCGGCGATGGTCACCTCCGGCGCGGTCACCCAGCGGCTCGACCGCCTCGAAGAACGCGGCCTCGTGGTCCGCGCGCCCGACGAGACGAACGGCCGCCGCGTGCTGGTCGACCTCACCGAGCAGGGCCGCGAACTCATCGACCGGGCGCTGCCCGATCACGTCGACACGGAGCATCGGCTCCTGAGCGCGGTCAGCCCCGAGGAGCGGGACCAGTTGGCCGTCTTGCTGCGAAACCTGTTGCGGTCACTGGGAGACGTCGCCCTGGAGGACTGATCCTCGCCACTGTTTGACTTAGCGCTAAGCATCGAATAGCTTAGCGCTAAGAGGTGCGCGGGTCGTCCCGTGTGCCGCCGATCTTCCTGGGGATGAAGCACCCCCGCGGCCGGAAACGCCGGTCCCGCAGGGGTTTCTTCGTCATGCTCGTGAATCGAGAGAGAAAATGGTCACCCGAACCGAAAGTGCGCATTCGACCCTGAAGGGCTGGGCCGGGGTCGCCGCGATCACCGCCAGCCTGTTCGTCTTCCTCACCACCGAACTGATGCCCGTCGGCCTGCTCACACCGGTGAGTTCGAGCCTGGGCATCTCGGTGGGCGTCGCCGGCCTGATGGTCACGCTTTACGGCGTCTCGGCCGGGCTCGGCGTGCCGTTCATCGTCGCGTGGACGCGGCGGATCAACCGGCGCGTCCTGCTCTCCACCTTGCTCGCGATCCTGGCCGTCGGCAACTTGATCACCGCGCTCGCGCCGAGCTATCCGCTGGTACTGGCGACACGGCTCGTCATGGGCTTCGCCAACGGGGCGTTCTGGGCCATCGGCGTCGGCATGGCGATGCGGATCGTCCCGGACCGCCACGCGAACCGGGCGGCGGCGGTGGTGATGTCCGGTATCTCGATCGCCACGGTACTGGGCATGCCGCTGGGCACCATCCTGGAAAGTCTCACCAGCTGGCAGACCACGTTCCTGATCTGGAGCGGGCTCAGTGTCCTGGTCTTCCTCGCCGTCGTCGTCCTGGTCCCGTCACTGCCGTCGGCGAACGCGGTTTCGGTACAGGAGGTCTTCGGCCTGCCGCGGGTGAACGCGCGCCTGCGTTCGGTCCTGATCACCGTGGTGCTGTTCGTACTCGGGCATTTCGGCGTCTACACCTTCATCCGCCCCTTCCTGGAAGGCACGTCCTCGGCGTCGACCACCTTCATCACGGTGTGCCTGATCGTCTTCGGCGCCGGGGGAGCGGCGGGGAACTTCGTCGCCGGGTATTTCGTGACGAGGAACGTGTTCGCGAGTTTCATGGTCGGTGCCGTCTCGCTCGTGGTGTCGCTGGTGTTGCTGCTCACCATCGGCCACGGACCGATCGGGGTGATGATCGCGCTGGCGCTCTGGGGGTTGTCCTACGGTGTCGTGCAATTGAGCCAGCTCACCATGACGCGGAATTCCGCCCCCGAGACGTTCGAGGCCGCGATGTCGCTCAACACCCTGGCGTACAACACTTCCATCGCTCTCGGCGCGTTGTTCGCCGGACTGCTGGCGGACAACGCCGGCCTCACCAGCGTGGTGTGGTTCGGCGTGGTGCTGACCGCGGCGTCACTGCTCTTCACGGTCGGCACCCGCCGGGCCACGCCCTAGCGTCACCGGTCAGAACCAGTGCAGGCAGTGCGGGGGACGTTCGGCGCGGAACAATGCGTCCGCCACCGCGCCCACCTCCGGGCGGCGCGCCCGGACGCGCCCGGCGCGGACGAGCGTGCTCGGGGCGGTGCCGCCGAGGTAGATCGAGCCGAGGTCGCTCACGTCCAGGGACAGGTCCGGTTCCCGGTCCGTCGGGACGCAGTCCGCTTCGCCGTTCCGGACGGTCAGCAGGTGGCGGCCGTGCTCGCCGAGCGCGGCGTCGGTGACGTCGAGGACGAGCTCGCCGTCGGCGAACCAGCCGCGGGTGGTGAGCGCCCGGGGGATGTCCAGCAGCCGCACCCACAGCCAGTCGGTGTCGTCGCCGACCTCGGCGGCGCGGAAGTCCTCCAGCTGCCACCGCAGCGGATGGTCGGGCGGGCACTGGTTGAACACGACCTGGGTGATCAGGTCGTGTTCGAGGAGGAACCGGGTCAGGGCCGTGGAGACGGCGTCGTCCGTGGCGATGATCTCGTCGACGGTCAAGGTGCTCGGGGCGGTGTGCGAATAGCTGGCGTATCCGTCCGGGACACCGTCGGCGTCGCGGTGCAGGGCGATGTAGCGCGACGCCTGTGAGACCGGAGGCTGTCCCGCCCCCGCCGCCCACCAGCGGTGCGGACGTGACAGCGCGCCGGGCCGTGCGCGGCGATACCGGTCGTAGACCTCTTCCAGGAGTTCGCCGCAGTCGGCACGGCGCAGCAGTTCGATCGAACCGGAGGCCGTCCGTGGGACAGCGAAGGCGGCCTGGTGGCGCTGCACCGTCAGCCGGTGGCTGTAGGTCGCCGGTCCGTAGCCGAACCGCCGGTAGATCAAGGCCTCCGAGGCCAGCAGCACCGAGAGGATCTCGCGCCGGGCCCGGAAGTCGGCGAACTGACGCCGCATCATCGCGCTGAGCGTGCCTTGCCGCCGGTGCGTGGGCAGGACGCCGACGGCGGTGACCCCGGACGCCGGGACGACGACCTCACCGGGAAGGGTGAGCTCGAAGGAGTACGCGGCGGCCGTGCCGACGGGCCGCCCGTCCTCGGCCGTGGCGAACAGGCCACGGTCCAGTTCGAGCGCGGACCAGGTCTCGTCCGCGCTGACCGGGAAGCGGGCGAACGCGGCGAACAAGGTGTCGACGAAGAGGTCGCGGTCTTCGGCGGTCGTGGCACGGATCTTCATCGGCACAGTGCATCGCCGTTCCCGCGTGGCGTCAAGCGATTTGCGGCTCGGCCGGCGCGCAAGTCCCTACTTTTGTCGGATTTCCCTTCCGGTTTCCTGTGTTAATCGATGCTACCTATCGAAAAGCGCCCGAATACCCAGACAATGGCTGCCAGGTGTCACGCGCGAAATAAATAGGTAGCCCACGCGACTTTCGTCGGTTTCCCGCTTCCCTTGGCACGACACAGAATCATCGCGTTGGTCCCACTGACGCGGCCGGAACCCAGCCGCAGAAATGAGTCGGAACATGCGACTGCGCTCCCTCGTCCTGCTGGCCGGTACCGCCTTCATGGCGTTGCTCGGCTCGACCGCCCCCGCCGCGACCGCCGCCGAGCCCTCGGGCGTGCAGCCGATGATCATCGGAGGCCAGAACGCGCAGAGCGGTCCCTGGGCGGCCCGGCTGTTCGTGAACGGCCAGCAGAACTGCACCGCGACGATCATCGCGCCGCAGTACATCCTCACCGCCAAGCACTGCGTCGCGAGCAGCGGCAGCTACACCTTCCGGATCGGCAGCCTCGACCAGCAGAGCGGCGGCACCATGGCCACCGGGTCGACCATCACCCGCCACTCGGGCGCGGACCTCGCCATCGTCAAGCTGACCAGTTCGGTCAACGCCACCTACTCGCCGCTCGGCACCACGAGCAGCGTCGCGGTGGGCCAGAACGTCCAGGTCTACGGCTGGGGCGCGACCAGCCAGTGCGGTTCGGAGATCAACTGCCAGTCCCGCTACCTGAAGGTCGCCACCGTCCGCGTCAACTCGGTCGGCTGCAGCGACTACAACGGCGGTGTCGCGGTCTGCGCGAACCGCGTCGACGGCATCACCGCCGGCGGCGACTCGGGCGGCCCGATGTTCTCCGGTGGCCGTCAGGTCGGTGTCGCCTCGACCAGTGACCGGTCGAACAACACCGCCTACACCAACATCACCCGCTACCGCAGCTGGATCCAGCAGGTCGCCGGCGTCTGAACCCGGTGAAAACGGAGCCCTCCCCGGCGCGGTCGGGGAGGGCTCCTCGCCGTGGTGGGCAAATCACGAGCACGGCGAAGTGAAAACCGCGCGGGGGTAGTGAGTGGCAAAGGGCACCCTAAGCCCGGCCGTGAGCACGGCAAAGAGCGAACGTATTTGTCAATTGACACTCAACACTGGGCCGATTGACGCGATAATGTGGCGTTCGGTGCCGGTGGGCCGGCGCCGTGGACCTTGGGAGGGGGCCAGTGGCGCAACCGACGCAGGCTCTCGACCGCACGATCGTCGTCGTGGACGTCGTGGGGTTCACCGCCCCGGACCGTAACCCGCTCGATCGGCTCGCCGTGCGCCAAGGCATGTACGAGGTGCTGAAGACCGCTTTCGCCGAATGCGACGTCGACTTCGATTCCTGCGCCCGCGAAGATCGCGGCGACGGCGCCCTGTTCCTGCTCCCGCTGGGAACGACCAAAAGCCAGATCGCCGACAGGTTGCCGGATCGCATCGCGGTCGCCCTTCGTCGCTACAACCACACGCGGACCCCGCAGGCGCAGATGCGGTTGCGAGTGAGTCTCAACTCGGGTGAGGTGCTGAACGACGGAAACGGCTGGGTCGGCGTCGCGGTCGACACCGCTTTCCGCATTCTCGACGCGCAACTGGCGAAGGACGCTTTCGCGGAATCCGGCCGGATGATCGCGGTCATCACTTCGCAGCGTTTTTTCACCGATGTCATCGAGCAGGACCCGGGCCTGTTGCCCGAGTTGTACAGTCCGATACCGGTTTCGGTGAAGACTTTCACCGGAACGGCTTATTTACGGTTACACGGAGAAGTCCTCGCGCCGATCCCGAAACCGCCTCCTCTCGTGGTCGAGGCCGCCGAGGACCTGGTCATCGCCGATCTGGACAGCGCGCTTCTGGATTTGATCCCTCGCAAGGATCTGGCGGGCCTGCATCAGCGTTTGACCCGGATGGAGGTACCGCATCTGGCCGTGATGATGAGTCGCGCGCTCGGTCCCGCCGTCCCGCTGCCCAGGCTGGAGGGCATCAGAGACGCGTGGGGCGCTTTCCAGCTGCTCACCGATTTCAACGCCGGACCGGACGGGATACCGCCGGCGGTGACGTTCCTGCGGTTGCTCGCCGAACACATGGAAGGCGAGCAGGGCACCATGGTCGCGGGCTGGATCGCGGACCAGGCCCGAGCGCTCCGGCTCGGTCCCGCTCTCGGGTATCAGCGGGAGAGCAGGCCGCCCATTCCGGAGCGTCCCCATTTGCATTTGATCATCATGCTCGAACCGGTTTCCGGTGACCCGACGCGATGCACTCTCGCATTTTGGCGGCAGGATGACCCGGAAGTATGGCCGCCGGCGCTCGGCGGAGTGCGCGAAATCGGCATCGAGGAGGTCGAGTTCAGGGTCGATGACGTCATCCTGGAGACTGAGGCCTTCTGGTCCGGTCAGAGCATGTCCGCGTCGGTGGAATTCCTGCTGCCGAGGACGTTGATCAATTTGCCCGTGCAGCGGTGGGCGAAGGAACATGACACCGGCCAGCCCCAACCGCTGCGCTACGGATACCGGCTCGGAATACGGTCGTTGGAGAGGATGCGGGCGAAGCATTGGCATCGCGCATGGAACGTTCGCTGGGACTCGATGGTGAAGGACCCGTCCGCCGACAGGTTGCATTATTCCGGATGCGCGGAGTCCGAGGATCACCCGATCGACGCAATTCTGAGCAACGAGCACTGGGTCGGGCTCGTCTTGGCGAATCCCCCGTCGCCCCGGGTGGAACCGGGCTCCGCACCGGACGAGTTGACGAGTGCCCTGCGCAGTGGGCTGCCGGTGGTGCTGTGGCATCCGGACGTCGAACCGGAGAAGCTGCGCGAGTTGCTCGACTGGGTATTGTCCGCGGAGAGCGGTTTTATCGAACTTCCGGATCGCCGCAAACTGGCGAATTCGGGTGCGGCCGTACCGTTCAAGAATTCTCTGGCTCACGATCTGGTGGTAATGTGGGACGACCCGAAACGGGTAATCGTTCTGGACCAGCCGTTGACCCCGACTCGACTGTAAGGGGATGCCGCGGATGAGCGGGAACGATCAGGACGCGACCGCGAACGGCCGGACGCCGCAACCCGATGCACCCGATTGGTGGATCTATCGGGGGACCGGAATGCCGATCCACGACATCGACCTCGCGCAACTCCTGCCCGCGCCGCCGCCTTGGCGTTCCTATCGGGGTGATCCGCCGCCGGAGCACGACGTGCCGCCGCCGGACGACGGTGAAGCGGAGCGCCGTCTCGGCACCGCGTTCACGCTCTCCGAGCTGGATACCGACGCCGACGAACTGAACATGATCAACGCCGCGCTCTATCTGCGGCGGCCGTTGCTGGTCACGGGGAATCCGGGGACCGGGAAGTCCAGCCTCGCGTACCGGATCGCCAGGGAACTGGGGCTGGGCAGGGTGCTGCGCTGGGCGATCACCAGTAACACCGAGCTGAGCTCCGGGTTGTACGGCTATGACGCGATCGGCCGGGTCCAGGCCGCGGCGACGACACAGGCCCAACTCGGCGGTGAGGCCGAGGAACCGCCGGTCGGTGATTTCGTGCGGCTCGGCCCGCTGGGCACCGCTTTCCTGCCCGGTAAGTTGCCGCGGGTGCTGCTGATCGACGAGCTGGACAAATCCGAGGCGGATCTGCCCAACGATCTGCTGTCGATCTTCGAGGACGGCGAATTCACCATCGACGAATTGGCCCGAGTGCGCAATCGGCATCCCGAAGTCACCGTGCACACCGCCGATCCGGAGCGCGCCGCCGTCGTCCGTGACGGCCGGATCGCTTGCCGCGCCTTCCCGATCGTCATCATGACCAGCAATGGAGAGCGGGAGTTCCCGCCCGCCTTCCTTCGCCGCTGCCTGCAGTTACGGATCGAGAACCCGGACGAAGACCAGCTCGCGGCGATCGTGGCCAGTCATCTGGTCGGTGAGGACGGCGAGCACCGGGACAAGCTCATCCGCGAATTCGCCGAACGGAGCAAGGCGGAAGGCGGTCTTCCGACAGACAGGCTGCTCGACGCCGTCTATCTGGCGACGTCGGGCGCGTACCAGCCGGATCAGGAGGCCTGGCCGCGGCTGGTGGACTCCCTCTGGCAACGACTGACGGTGCGGTGACATGGCCGGGCCGGGCGGTACTTCCGACTCGCGTTCCGCTCCGGTGACGGAGCGGCGGAGGGCCGGTTTTCCCCAGGCGGCCAAGCGGTTCGAGTTCGAGGACCTGAACTGGACCGACGTCGCGGACATCGTCTGGCTGGCCGCGGCCATCGCGCCGCGCCAGGCGAGCACGGAGCCCGCCCCCGTCGAGGAGCCGGAGCCGCCGGCCGAGGACGTCCGGATCCGCAACGCACTCCCCGACCGCGGGGAAATCCCCGAACCTCCCGAGCCGCGGCCGTCCACGATGCGAGACGGCCCTCGGCCGGCCGAGGAGGACGTCGAGGACGAGAGCGGGGCCGTCGAGATCGAGGTCGTGCCCGGTGAGCTGCCCGAACCCGCGGTGGACGGCACGGGACCGGGCGGAGCCGTCATCCTCGAGTCGCTGGCCTATTTCCGTGCTCTGAAAACCTTGAAACGGGAGAGGGCCTCGCGGCGACACAACAATGTGGTCCTGGACGAAGTGGCGACCGCCGTCCGGGCCGCGGAGACCGGGCGGTGGTGGCCTGTCACCCGATCGAAACGAGAGCGCTGGCTGGACCTGACGCTCGTTCTCGACAACGGTCCGTCGATGGCGCTGTGGCGGCCGCGGGTGTCGGCGTTTGTCGAATTACTCCGGCAAGTGGGTGCTTTCCGAACCATTCAGGTCCGGCTGTTGGAAACCGCGAAGGACAACGATCAGGAGGATCTCGTTCTTCGGGGTGGTACGGCCGGTGCCCCCGCCCGCGACCCGGACGAGATCCTGGATTCGTCGGGACGGCGGGTGGTATTGCTGCTCACCGATGGTGTCGGGGACGCCTGGCAAAAGAAAGACGCGCTTTATCCGGTGTTGGCGCGATGGGGCAGGAAGATGCCGGTCAGCATCGTGCACCTGCTTCCGCAATGGCTGTGGGGCCGCTGCGGCATGAGCCCGCACAAGGCCCGGTTGCGGGTCCCGAACGCGTTGGCCCCCAACAGTCGATGGGTGTGCGACCTCGCTGACGCCTGGCTCGAACCCGGCTCGAAAGTGCCCGACCACATCGTGCCGGTGCCGGTACTCGAACTGCGGCCGCAGGCGCTGGGATGGTGGGCCGGACTGATGACCGGCGAAAACGACACCGCCGCCGAAGGAACGGTCGTGCTCGCCACGGAACGGATTTCCCAGTCCGATTCCGATGACCCGTCAGTAACTTTGTCACCCGCCGAAAGAGTGCACAGATTTCGCAGTGTCGCGTCGCCTCCGGCGCTACGCTTGGCGCAGTTACTCGCGGCGGTGCCGGTCCGTCTCGACGTGGCGAAGCTGGTGGGGCAAAGATTCGTACCGGAAGCGAGACTGGAGCACCTCCTCGAACTTCTGCTGTCGGGGATCATGTACGCTCCCGGACTCAGGGAGGGGAAGTCCACTTGGGACACAGGTGGGGTCTTCGCTTTTCCCGAGGCAGTCCGGGAATTGCTGCTCAGTGGCGCGCGGCGGTCGGAAACGGCCAAGGTCGTCCGGGTGGCCGCCACCCATTTCGGTGGCCGGATTCCGCTGCTCGGTCACCTCCGAGACGCCATCGCCGACCCGAACAACACGCCGGATCCTGTGCTCACCCTAGAGTCCTCGGCCGATGTGGAACTGGAGAGCGCACTCATGCGGGCGCTCTCCGGCCCTTACCTGTCCCGGGCCGATCGGCTACGGAACGCGGTACAAGACCCAGACCCCGTCGTACCCGTGTCTGAATCCATACAGACATCCACCAAGACTGCGAGTCCAAACATGCCTGAGACGGCCGAACGTCCACCTGCTTTGACACCGGCGACGCAGGGACGCTCGTCCTACCTCGGTGAACCCGAAGCGAACGAGCCGACGAGCAGGATCGTTCATCCTTCGGCGTCGGACACCACCCGGAGTTTCCCCGCCCGCCAGCCCGAGGATCCGCCGCTGGTTTTCGGGAACGTCCCGCCGCGCAACCCGAACTTCACCGGTCGTGACGAGCTGCTCGATCAGCTCACCAAACGGTTGAGCAGCGGTACCACCGCGGTGCTCCCGTCTGCGTTGCACGGTCTCGGCGGTATCGGCAAGACGCAGATGGCCGCCGAGTACATCTATCGGCATTTGCAGGATTACGACCTGGTCTGGTGGATCGACGCCGCGCACACCACCCAGATCCGCGCCGGTCTCACCGAACTCGCCGGCCTGCTCGGCCTTCAAGGCGCGTCGGAGGCGAACATCGCCGTTCCCGCGGTGATCGAGGCGCTCCGCACCGGACGGCCGTTCCGTCGCTGGCTGCTGGTCTTCGACGCCGCGGAAAGCCCGGAGACCGTGCTGCCGTTCTTCCCGCGCAACGGTCCCGGTGAAATCCTGATCACCTCACGGAACTCCGACTGGGCAGGCATCGCACGCCCGTTGGAACTCGCGGTGTTCAAACGAGAGGAAAGCGTCGAGCTGCTCGGCCGCCGCGGCCCCGAGATCGATCCGGCCGACGCCGAAGAACTCGCCGAGAAACTCGGGGACCTGCCGTTGGCCGTCGAGCAGGCTGCGGCCTGGCGCGCGGTGACCGGGATGCCGGTGCAGGAATACCTGCGCCTGTTCGACGAGTCGGTCGAGGAAATCCTCGACACCGCGACAGCCCCGGACTACGAGGTTTCCGTCGCCGCGGCGTGGAACGTTTCGTTCGAGGAACTGAAGACCCGCAACCCGGCGGCACACCAGATCCTGCACATCTGCGCCTTCTTCTCCCCGGAACCGATCTCGCGTGATCTGCTCACCGGGGTCAGCCGGGTGTCGATCTCCCCGGAACTGGACGCCGCGCTGCGCGACCCGATCAAACTGGCGCGCGCCATCCGCGACATCAACCGGTACGGCCTCGCGAAGATCGACCACGGAAACAACACTCTTCAGCTGCACCGTCTGGTCCAGCTGGTCCTGCGCAACCGGGTCATGGCCCGGCAGGTGCACGCGCGGATGCAGCACGGCGCCCATCAGCTGCTCGCCGCGCTGGACCCGAACGACCCCGAGTCCAGCAGGCACTGGTCGCGCTATCGCGAACTGCTGCCACACGCCTACGCGGCGAATGTGCTCGCCTGCGACGACGACTGGCCGCGTCAGCTCCACATCAACCTGATGCGTTATCTCTTCGAGTACGGCGACCACGAAGAGGCGGCCCGGCTCGGCCTCGAAGCGCGGAAGGTGCTCACCGAGACCCTCGGCCCCACGCATCCGCAGACACTCGAAGTGTCGTCGAGGCTCGGTCTCTACCTGTGGGCGATCGGCCGTTACTCCGAAGCAGCGGAACTCAACCAGCGCACTCTCGCGTTGCGTCTTCAGATCTCCGGCGAGGAGAATGAGGAGACTTTCGCGCTGCAGCGGAACATTACGATAGATCTCCGCGCCCAGGGCGACTTCGCGGCGGCGACCAAACTGAGCGAAGAGATCTTTCACAAGGCCAAGCGCATGTTCGGCGAAGACGACCCGGAGACGCTCAACGCCGCGTACCAGCACGCCATCAGTCTCCGGCTGGCCGGTGCCTACCGGGAGGCCGCGGAACTGGACCAGGACACCCTCCGTCGGCGGATCGAGGTCCTCGGCCGCGACCACGTCCGCACCTTCGGCGTCAACAGTGCGCTGAACGGGGATCTGCGCGAGGCAGGGGAGTACGGCCAGGCCCGGGTCCAGCAGGAAAGGCTCACGGAGAACTTTTACGCACGCTTCGGTTCGGACCAGTCGGACGCGGTGGGCAACACGTTCATTCTTTCGATCAGCAGGCGGAAGGACGGCGACCACCCGGGTGCGCTCAGCCTGTCCACGGACGCCCTCAAGAGATTCCGGATCGTCTACGGCGACGATCATGCCAACACGATGGCCTGTGCTCTCGCCCATTCGATCGACCTCCGTCACTCAGGCGATCTGACGTCTGCCAAGAAGCTGGGTGAGGAAACGTTCGAGCGGTACCGGAGTGGTCTCGGCGAGCATCATCCGCACACCCTCGCGGCCAACGCCGACCTCGCGGTGACGTTGCGGCTCATGGGCGACCCCGCTGCCGCCCGGGCTCTCGACGAGCGAGCGCTCGAGCAGTTCCGTGCCACCATCGGCCCGGATCATCCCTACGCCGTCGTCGTCACGATCAACCTGGCGAGCGATCTCGCGGCGCTGGGTGAATTCGCCCAAGCGGTCGAACTGGGGCGGGACGCGGTCGAGCGTGGCAAGCAGGTGCTCGGGGAGGACCACCCCACCGTTCTCGCGGCGACCTTCAACCTCGGGCTGGATCTGGTCGCTCTCGGCCGGGACGAGGAGGCGGCGCCGTTCCGCGACCCGATTCTGGTGAAGTACCGCCAGATTCTCGGCGAGGCCCACCCGGGAACGCAGGCCGCGGGCCGCGGCGCCCGCGCCGACTGCGACATCGACCCGATGCTGATGTAGGTCAGCCCGGCACGAGTTGCCCGATCCACGAGGCGAGCTGTTCCACGGTCGGTGTCCGGGGGACGTCTCTCAGGCGCCGGTGCACGGCACGGACGAGTTCGGGGCAGTGCAACAGGGCACGGGCCGCGGGATGGGGGCCTCGCGCGCACAACGCGAGGCCCAGCCCGACCAAAGAAGCGGGGCGGTCCGGATCCGCCACGAGCTCTTGCCGGTAGCCCTTGATGGCTTCGACGAAATCGCCACCGGTGTAAGCGAAATCCGCGGTGGTGGCCCCGGGAACCGCCGGTGATCGTCCGTCCGGCGACACCGGCGTGTCCCCGATCGTCAGCCGGACCAGGTCCATCCGGGCGTGGGACCAGCCGCCGTCCGGTACCGGCGTCGGGGGAAGATCGGTCGCGTCGAGGGTGGCGGGTGGCCTCGGCCGCCCGCCGAGCCAGGCGGCCGCCAGTTCGGCGACCACGGACGGGTCCGGGCGCAGGTGACGGACGCGCCAGCCCGCGAGGTGATCCCGGCGGGCGGCCGCGGCCAGGGTGCTCGCCTCAGCCGGAACGGGCTCGTCTCGCCAGGGGCCGAGGCGTTCGGCGATGTCGCCGAGGAATCGCCGCCCGGCGACGGTCAAGGTCGGGTCCGTACGCAGGACCTGCAGGGTGCGCCACGTCTGCTCACGCCAGTACGCGAATTCGAAGCCTGAGCGCCGAGGACTACGGCCGGCCTGACTCAGCGCGCGCCAAAACGCGGTGACCCCGAAGTAGGCGAACACACCCTGCAAAGCGCCGTTCAAGGGCCGCGGATCATCGCGCCAAGCCACGTAGATCCGTTCCCGCGGATCCGGCTCGTAAAGTTCGACGAGGTGCAGCAGACCGCCGAGCACGATGTGCTGGAACTCGTGGATGAGGGTTTCGGCGAGGGAAGCGCCATCGGCGGGCAGCCCGACCACCGCGCTGCCGAACGCCTCTCCTGTCGACGCGCTCGGATTCCGGAAGAGCACCTGAGGTTTCGGAACCAGCGAAGCCAATCCCACCGGCATGATGCGGGCCAAGCCGGGCAGATGAGCGGCGATCAGACGGCAGGCCTCGTCGATCAGCCGTTGCCAATCCGCCAGATCCTTCCCGGGCAGCCGTTCCGGTGGGACAGGTTCGTAGAGCCCGCGATAAGGATCGAGGTCGTCGAGCCACAACGAAAACCGGTGCGCCCCGACCTGGCTCCGCACCCGCCGGATTCCCCACCAGCCGGGGGCATCGGAGTCGAGGGCGTTCGGCAGGCGGACCGTCGTTTCGGCGTTCGACACGAAGTAGCTGCCGTTCACTCCTCGTACGACGACCGGAGAAAACGTTTCGGTGCCGGGAAATCTCGCCATGCCCAGTGAAGGAAGTATGGCGTTTCCGTGCCAAGCCGGGATGACGGTTTCGAAATCCAGCTCCGCGCGGATCGCCGCGGCCGCCGCGATCGCGTGCGCGTGCCCCAAGTGCATCCACAAAGGCCCGACACCATCGATTCCGTTGCGCATCAACCGGGTCGTATAACCGGCCCAGCTTCCGGTGTACGGATTCGTGAGCATCCGGTTCACGGCCCGGGGTGCTCTTGCTTCGGCACGTGCAAGGAGCTCCCACGCGGAATCCAGCGGAGGCAGTGGCCCCGAGTGATCCGGTGTCTTCGCGGCCTCGGTCAGCAACGTGTGGATCAACAGCTTGCGCCGGCTCCGCTCGGCCCGTCGCAGACGGCGTGCCATGTCCTCGTCGCCGTCAAGGCGTGCGAGTGCGTCGAAGTCTCGCCACGACAAACGGTGGAACGCGGGACGAGACCCGGCTGATGGCGGCATCAATCGATCCGTTCGCCACCCCCGGTGCCGGCGCTTCTATAGCGGGCGCGGACATGGGTGGTGCGTTCGACGACGTGGCGTGCCGAATGGCGGAAAGCTTCGCTGTCCAGCTCACGTAACGCGCTGAAGGAGACGTCGTCGAGATCGATCAACGCCGATTCGATGTCCGGTTCCGTGCTTGCCGAGAAAGAACTCATCGTGCCGATTCCCTCCACCCCGTGAAACGGTTGCGAGAGTTGAACCTCGACAAGGATAGCCGAGATTTCGTGACCTATCAGGCCTTGTCGTCCGGTGGGGGTCTTCCGGCGGCCAATTCCCGTAGTGCGCGAGGGCGGGTGATGGTGACACGCTGGCGGGCTGTGCGCACCACCCCGAGCCGCCGGAGCTCTTCGAGACCCCGGATCAGGGTGCTGCGCGAGACCCGGGCGAAACCGGCCAATTCCCCTTGGTTGAAGCGGAGATCGACCTGTTTTTCGTCGGTCCAGTCGAGGGCGTGCTGCAGTGCCAGTTCCAGGAGGACCGCGGCGAGGCGTTGCGGGAAGTCCGGTCCGCCGGACTCGAGGCGCAGCCTGTCCGACTGTTGCAGCCGGATCGCCGCGGTCCGGAAGATCTCCTCGGCGATCCGGGGCCGTTCGCGCAGCACGGCGAGGAACTTCTCCCTCGGCACGACGAGGGTGTGCACCTCGTCGATCGCGGACATCGTGGCGGAGCGGGGGAGTCCGCTGATCGGGGCCAGCTCACCGACGATTTCCGCGGGACCGCGGGCGGCGAGCGGGGCGTCCTCGCCGCGATAGTTGGTGGCGCTGATCTTCACCCAGCCGTGCAGGACGACGAACATGCTGGTGGGCGGGCTGCCTTGGAGGGCGAGGATCTGGCCGGGTTGCCACACCTTCAGATGTCCCGCGCTCCGGAGAGCGGACTGCTCCGCCGGGGTCAGCCGCCGCCAGGCTCCGAGGTCCCCGTGTTCACCCGCGGCGGGACCGGTCATCCTGGCCCTCCGGTTCCCCGGGAGCCGGTTTCGCGCCGTGTTCCTTTTCGGCGCTGTGTTCCATATGACGCATCAGCCACTCCCCCGACTCGTCAGCATGGTCAGTGGGCAGAACGACCCGGAAAGTTTCGAACCGCAACCGGTAATTGTGCCAGGCAAGGGGTGACTTCACCAGGCCTCGGGCCGGCGACAGGGGAGGGGCGTCATGCGCAGTGCCGAAAGTGTCATGGGACGGCCGAAGGATCACCGCCACGTGCCTGCCGAGGAGAATCCCCGGACGCCCAAGGCGTTCGGGCGAAGACCCGTTTTCTTCGCGCCGCACCCGCCGCTGATGTCCGGCGGGTGGTACCAGGGTGCCGATCACGAGGTCCTCGGCCCGGGTCGGTACCCGGTTCCGCGCCCGCCGGCCAAATCGGCGAAGACGGCGTTGTTGTGGGTTCTCTTCTTGGGGCCCTTGGGGTTTTGCTACGTGTCGCCCGTCGGCGGGCTGATCGCGACGGCGGTGTCGGTCACGGCGATCACCTTCGGCGGGGCGCCGTTGGTGGCCGTGATCTGGCCGGTCGTGATGGTGCTCGCGCTGGCGGGCGTGTCCGGGCGGGCCGAGAAGGGGAAGTGAAAGACGTCCGGCCGGTGCGGGCCGGGTGAACCGGGGTGGGGGACGCTCAAGGGGGGCGGCTCCCACCCTGGCTTTTCGCACAGCCGCACCTCTCGTGAGTGGCAAGTCGCGTTCTAACGACACTTCCCACTCACGAGGTCTCTGGCAGGGCGCGCGGCTCCAGGCTGGACCTCGTCACCATCCGAAAGTCGCGTCCTGTTGCTCCGATCATGCAGCGCGGGGACGGAACCCTTGAACCCAGCAGGCACCTATGTTTCTATCTGCTCGATAGTCGGATCAAAGGTGCAGTTTCGAACACATTTGAGCGGGTTCAACGCAATTTCTGGAGGGCTCCGTGCGCCGTCGTACCCTGCTGAAGGCCGCTGGCGCGGCTTCCGCCTTCACCTTGCTGCCGGAGAGTGTCCGGCAGGCGCTCGCCGCCGACGCGCCGACGGGCGGACTCGACGTCATCGAACACGTCGTGGTCTTCATGCAGGAGAACCGGTCGTTCGACCACTATCTCGGGACACTGCGCGGCGTACGCGGTTTCAATGATCCGGCCGCGATCAAGCTGCCCTCGGGGGCGTCGGTCTTCCAGCAGCCCAACGGCGCGGGCACCCTGCTTCCGTACGCGATCGACGACCAGTTCATGGCCGACGTCGACCACAGCTGGTCCGGCGGGCACCGGGCGTGGAACAAGGGCCGTCACGACGCGTGGAGCGCGGCCAAGGGCGTCCGCTCGCTGACCTATCACACGCGCTCGGCCCTGCGGTTCTACCACGAGCTGGCCGACGCGTTCACCGTCTGCGACGCCTACCACTGCTCGGAACTGGGCCCCACCAACCCGAATCGGATGTACCTGTTCACCGGCAAACTCGGTTTCGAGCCCGACGGGACGACCCGTGCCATCGGCAACGCCGCCTGGCAGAACCCCGGGCACACCGGCTACACCTGGAAGACCTACGCCGAACGCCTCCAGACCGCGGGGCGCAGCTGGCGGGTCTATCAGGAATGGGACAATTACGGCGACAATTCGCTCGACTATTTCAGCAGCTTCCTGGCCGTCGGCGCCAAAGCGCTGTCGAAGGTGAAGGACTCCGCCGGCAAGGTCTTCCCGAAGCTGGAGTACTTCTACTACGCCCTGGATTCGGCCTCGGCCACTGAGCGGACCCGGCTGCTCGACGGGCTCGCGGCGGGAGTGGCGACCATGACCGCGGCCGAGCGTGCCCTGTACGACCGCGGGCTGGCCCGGGTCGCGCCGAAGCAGTTGCTGAGCGCCTTCAAGGCCGATGTCGACGCGGGCAAACTGCCGTCGGTGTCCTGGATCGTCGCGCCGGAATCGCAGACCGAGCATCCCGCGTGGGGTCCCAACACCGGTGCCGACCTGGTCAAGTCGATCCTCGACACGATCGCGTCCAAGCCGGGGGTGTGGAACAAGACGCTGTTCCTGCTGACCTACGACGAGGACGGCGGTTTCTTCGACCACATGCCGCCGCCGGCGCCGCCCGCTTCCGACGACGAAGGCAAGAGTTCCGTCGCCACGACCGACGAATTCGTCTCCGGCGAGCCGATCGGGCTGGGTGTGCGGGTGCCGATGTTCGTCATCTCGCCGTGGAGCCGGGGCGGCAAGGTGTGCTCGGAGGTCTTCGACCACACCTCAGTGCTGCGATTCCTGGAACAGTGGAGTGGCGTCGCCGAACCGAACATCTCACCGTGGCGGCGCACCGTCTGCGGGGACTTGACCTCGGCCCTGGACACCACGGCGCCGAGCGCCACCTATCCGGCGCTGACCAAACCGGTGCCGACGAGCGGGCCGTGGAACACCCAGCCGCAGCCGCCTTCCGTGCAGAAACCGCCCGTGGCGGAAACCGGGGTCCGGACGGCGCGGCCGTTGCCCTATCAGGTGACGGCGTCGGGGCGAGTGACGGCAGAACGGTTCTGGATCGACTTCGCCAACACCGGATCCGCCGGCGCGCATTTCTACGTGTACGCCAACGAGCACCGGACCGACGGGCCCTGGCGCTACACCGTCGGTGCCGGGGCGGCGCTCTCGGACTACTGGCAGGTGGGTTCCCCGGACGGGGCGTACGACCTCACCACGCACGGCCCCAACGGTTTCCTGCGGCGGTTCGCGGGAAACCGGATCACCGCGACCACCGGGGGCAAACCGAATCCGGAAGTCGTGCTGCGACCGGGATCCGGTGTCGTGTACCTGAAGATGACCAACGCCGGAGCCGCTTGCGAGCTGACCGTGCGCACCGGCAACCGCGGCGGCGGACCGTGGACGTATCAGGTCGCCACCGGCGCGACGGTCGAGGACTGGTTCAGCACCGAAGGCGGCATGAGCGGCTGGTACGACCTGACCGTTCAGGGGCCGGACGGCTTCCTTCGCCGCTTCGCGGGCCATGTCGAGACCGGCGCCGAGACCATCAGCGACCCGGTCATGGGTTCAGGGCCGCTCGCCGCCACCGTCCGCTCGGCCGACAGTCAGGAGACGGCGGGTGAATCCGGCGCGGCGACGAACGCCGTCGACGGAAACCCCGCGACTCATTGGCACACCAAGTGGTCCGGCGGTGAGGACGCGTTGCCCCACGAACTGCAGCTCGACCTGGGCGCCGCCCGCACTGTCACCGGACTGGCCTACCTGCCGCGCCAGGACGGCTCGGACCATGGCCGCGTCGGCGGCTACGAGGTCTATTTGAGCGCTGACGGCTCGTCCTGGGGGAGTCCCGTCGCCGCGGGTACTTTCGCGGACGACGCTGTCCGGAAGACTCTTCGGTTCTGGCCCGCGCGAGCGCGGTATGTGCGGTTCCGCGCGCTCACCGAGGCGGGCGGGCGCGGCCCGTGGACGTCGGCGGCGGAGGTCACCCCGCTCGGCTGGCCGTGACCGAACGGGCAGAATCCACCGTCCTAACGGGAAAGATGTGTGACGGCCGCCGAGGTTGCTTTTGTGAGAGCAGCGTCATCGTGACGCATCTTTCCGGCCCCGTTGGGCATCCTGCTTGGTGAATGATCCACAGCGAGCGGGACCAACCGGGGAGAAGACGATGAGCCACCGATCCATTCGAACGAACGTCGCGCAGGTCGCCAAGGTGATCGCGGCCTGCGCCGGTGTGCTCGCTGTCGTCGCCTGCGACAACTCCGGTACCCCTTCGGCGGCGCCGCAGTCTTCCGCGCCGGCGGGCGGCGGCGGGGTCGAGACGTCCGCCGCGCCGACCGCCACCTCCGCGGCTTCCGTCACTCCCGCCCCGCAGGGCAAGGAAACGGGAGCGGCGAAACCGCCCGCCGCCGGGAAACCTGTCGGGTCGGGCAACAATCCTCGTTGTGCCACAACGGATCTGACGCTCGCCATCGGCGCTCCGAAGCCGAGCCCGAACTCGCCGACGCAGCTCGACGTGCCGCTGACGTACAAGAACACCTCGTCCCGGACGTGCGCGCTGTACGGCGTGCCCGGCGCCGACCTGAACGGCCCCGCCGACCCGAACGGCCCGGTCTACCACCTGACCAGGGTCGACAACGGGGTGAAGTACAACGAGGTTCCCGCGGGTTCCACCGCGACCGCGACCGTCACCGTCCTGAAGCCCGCTGCGGGCGAGGCCACCTGGACGCCGACGCGGGTGACGACCATTCCGCCGGGGCAGACCCAGGCGCTCACCGCGAACTGGCCGTCGGACCTTCCCGTGCTGCGCCAGGACGCCGCCACGCACCCGGGCACCTACGTGAACGGGATCCTCGCCGACCCCGCCTGAGTCCGGGCTGCTGTTCGGGGTCGTGAGTGGGGATTCGGGTTATTTGAGGGGTAAGGCAAACCTGGCGTGTTTGTGGACGGTGTCGGTGACTCTGCGCGACACCGGGTCGTTGGCGTCGACTGTGTGGATTTTGGTGCG
>NZ_JBVJLY010000045.1:0-18193 GCF_055584485.1 Amycolatopsis sp. NPDC102522
CCTCAAACGCTACATAGCCCGCGAAATCCACCGAGCACTCACCACAGACCTCACCCACACCCCTTGACATCAATAGGAGCATCTTTCGGGACATCAGACGTCGCGAAAGTGGCTTTCGCGACACGTCATGCTTGCCCTGCCCCAAGAGATGGCCCGAGAAGAGAGCAAGGGACCTTTGCTATCGCCCTCCCCAGCGGGAGTAATAGCAAAGGTCCCTTGCTCTCTTTTTGCAGGTCAGAGGTGGGTCAGTCGTGGAACGAGTGCTCCGACGCCGGGAACTCGCCCCGGCGGACATCCTCCGCGAACGCTGACGCGGCCCCGGCCAGCACTCCGGCGAGATCGGCGTACTTCTTCACGAAGCGAGGAGTCTTGCCGCGCCGAAGCCCGGCCATGTCCTGCCAGACGAGCACCTGCGCGTCGCAGTCCGGCCCCGCGCCGATGCCGACGGTCGGGATCTTCAATTCGTGCGTGATCCGCTTCGCCGCTTCGGCGGGCACCATCTCCATGACGACCGCGAAGGCGCCGGCTTCTTCCAGGGCGAGTGCGTCGGCGAGCAGCGCGTCAGCCGCTTCGCCGCGTCCCTGGACACGGTAGCCGCCCAGATTGTGTTCACTCTGCGGTGTGAATCCGATATGTCCCATCACGGGGACGCCCGCCGACGTCAGTGCGTCGACATGGGGAGCGAACTTCCGCCCGCCTTCGAGTTTCACCGAGTGCGCACGGCCTTCCTTCATGAACCGCACCGACGTCTCCAGCGCCTGCTGCGGCGAAAGCTGGTACGAGCCGAACGGCAGGTCGGCGACGACAAGCGCCCGCTTCACCGACCGGGTCACCGCACGGACCAAAGGAAGCAGCTCGTCCACGGTCACCGGGAGCGACGTGTCGTAGCCGAAGACGTTGTTCGCCGCGGAATCCCCGACGAGCAGCACGGGAATGCCCACCTCGTCGAAGAGCGCGGCGGTGTACATGTCGTAAGCGGTGAGCATCGGCCAGGCTTCGCCGCGCTCCTTCATGTCACGAAGGTGATGTACGCGGATCTTCTTCCCAGATGTGGCCTGGGGCGCCGCGCCGGTACCGTACGGAGCGGCGAGCTCGCCGGGATCCTTTTCGGTGGCAGACATCCTTGTCGACCGTCCTTCCCTCGAGGCCTCGATGAGGTCCCCGGGTCGTGGAGCTGAACATCTCAAAGCGTGACACGCGGAGATACCGCTCCCAAGGTCGTGCGACCAGCTTCACACCGGCCCGTCACGCCTGCGGTGGATGAAATTCAGACCAGAGGATGATGTTCGTTGACAACCACACGGGGTTGTGTGACGTCAAGTAAGAGCAGCTGTCGATCATCTGTGAGTACCGCGAAAGGCCAGAATGGGAAACCCAGCGAGCCGTGTCTCGCCGTGGAAGGCGAGGGCGGGCGGAATCGTCGCCACTCTCGTGCAGCTCGCGGCCGTGTTCTCGGTGATCCTTCTCCTCGCCGGCGGGGTGAAGGGGCCGGTGCTCAAGGTCGGCGACGTCGCCTTCTCGGCACTGAGCATCCCGACGAACGCGAGCCTCGTGATCGTCCTGCTGCTCGTCGTCCTCGGCGCCGCGCTCCGCCGCCGCAAACGTGCCGCGCTCTACACGCTGCTGCTGTTCCAGGTCGGCGGCCTCGCGGTCACGCTGGCCTTCCAGGCCGCCCTGTTGTGGTGGCCTGAGCTGCTGAAACTCGGTCCGTGGCAGGTTCGGCACATCCCGCACCAGGTGTGGGTGCTGGCCGTCGCCGACCTGATCTCGATCGGCATGTTCGCCTTCCTCTGGATCCTGCGGCCCGCGTTCCCCGCGCGGCTCGCACCGGGTGCCTGGCGCGACGGCTTCACCGTGCTGTTCGGCGGCCTGGCCGCGGTCATTCTCGTCGGCTGGGGCCTGAGCGAAGCCTTCCCCGGTCGCCTGGTCGACACCTGGGCGCGGTTCGCCTGGGTCGTCAACCACACGACGGGTGAGAACATCCAGCTGCGCCGGGTCGGCATCGGCGAAGGCCCCGCCTGGCTCGACCTCGTCCTCGACCTCAGCGCGACGGCCGTCGCGACGGCGGCGTTGTACACACTCTTCCGCGGTGTGCGTAGCCGTCGCTTGAGGACAGACGAGGAAGAACTGCGCGTACGTCGCCTTCTGGCCGAACACGGCGAAGACGACTCCCTGGGCTATTTCGCCACCAGGCGCGAAAAGAGTGTCGTCTTCTCGCCCAACGGCCGCGCCGCCGTGGCCTATCGCGTGCTCGCGGGCACCAGCGTCGCGAGCGCGGATCCCCTCGGCGATCCCGACGCCTGGCCGGACGCGGTGCGCGCCTGGCTGAACGAGGCGCGCACCTACGGCTGGACTCCCGGCGTGCTCGGCGCGAGCGAACGCGGCGCGAAGGCTTACGCCGACGCGGGCCTGCGGGCGCTGGAAATCGGCGACGAAGCGGTCCTCGACGTCCGTGACTTCAGCCTCGCCGGGCCGGAACGGCGCTCGGTCCGCCAAGCGGTCAAACGGATCGAACGGGCCGGATACACCACAAAAGTCCGGCGGCACAGCGAAATCCCGGCCGACGAGATGGCCGGACTGTTGCTGCACGCTCAGCAGTGGCGCGGCGCGGAAACCGAACGCGGGTTCTCGATGGCGCTCGGCAGGCTCGGCGATCCGAGCGACGGCCGCAGCGTGATGGTGGAGGCGTACGACGCCAAGGGCGAGCTTCGCGGCATGCTGTCGTTCGTTCCTTGGGGCCGTCGCGGCCTGTCCCTCGACCTGATGCGGCGCGACCGCGACGCCGAAAACGGGCTCAACGAGTACATGGTCGCCGAAGTCGTGGCGGCGAGTTCACGCCTTGGCGCACAACGGATTTCGCTGAACTTCGCGATGTTCCGCGCGGTCTTCTCCGAAGGGGAGCGGATCGGCGCGGGCCCGGTGCTGCGCGCGTGGCGCGGCGTGCTCAGCATGGCGTCGCGGTTCTTCCAGCTGGAATCGCTCTACCGGTCCAACGCCAAATACGGACCCGACTGGGAACCGCGATTCCTGTGCTACTCCTCGGCTCGACGGCTGCCGCGGGTCGGCATCGTCGCCGGTGCGCTCGAAGGATTCCTCCCGACAGGGCGGTCGGCGCGGGCGCTGAAACTGGAGACGGTCACCGACGAATTCGTCGCCGAGGTCCACCGCATCGACGCGAACGCGGCCACCCCAGCGCCGAAACAGGTGCGGCGACCCGATCAGGTCCGCGTGCGGATGGCGAAGCTGGACAGTTTGCGGGAAGCCGGGATCGACCCCTATCCGGTCGGTTTCGCCCGGGAGGATCTGCTCGGCGACGTCGTCTCCAAGTTCGGGGACCTGAGCCCGGACAGCCACACCGGCCACCGGGTCCGCGTCGCGGGCAGGGTGCTCGCGATGCGCAACCTCGGCGGGCTCTGTTTCGCGCGGGTCAAGGACTTCGGCGGTGAGATCCAGCTGATGCTCGACGCCTCCGTGCTCGACCTCGGCGGCTGGCGTCGTGGCGTCGACCTCGGCGACCACGTCGGCGTGAGCGGGCAGGTCGTGACATCGCGGCGCGGTGAGCTGTCCGTGCTCGTCGACGAATGGACCGTCACGGCGAAGAGCCTGCATCCCTTGCCGGACAAGCGAAAGGGTCTCATCGACCCGGAGACGCGGGTGCGGCAGCGCTACCTCGACCTCGCGGTGAACCCGGATTCGACGGCGATGTTGCGGATGCGCTCGACCGTGGTGCGCGCGGTGCGGGAAAGGTTGCACCAGGGCGACTACCTCGAAGTCGAGACGCCGATGCTGCAGACCGTGCACGGCGGCGCCAACGCCCGTCCGTTCGTCACCCACATCAACGCCTACGACATGCGGATGTACCTGCGGATCGCCCCCGAGTTGTACCTGAAACGGCTGTGTGTGGCCGGGGTCGAGCGCGTTTTCGAGCTGAACCGGAACTTCCGCAACGAAGGCGTCGACGCGACGCACAACCCCGAGTTCACCATGCTGGAGGCGTACCAGGCGTACGCCGACTACAACACGATGCGGACGCTGACGCGGGAACTCATTCAGCACGCCGCGGAGGCCGCGTACGGCGCGCAGGTCGTTCGCCGTCCGGGGCCGGACGGGAAGGTCGTCGAGTACGACATCTCCGGTGACTGGCCGGTGATCCCGGTCCACGAAGCCGTTTCGGCGGCGCTCGGGGAGAAGATCGACGCGGGGACCTCGGTGGCCGAACTCCAGCGGCTGTGCCGCGCGGCGGGAGTGCCGGTGAACGAGGAGGCAGGGCACGGCGATCTCGTGCTGAAGGCGCACGAGCACCTGGTCGAAGGCGCGACCGTGCTGCCGACCTTCTACACCGACTACCCGACCGACGTCTCGCCGCTGACCCGGCAGCATCGCGTGGACCCGCGGCTGGCCGAGCGCTGGGACCTGATCGCTTTCGGCTCCGAGGTCGGCACGGCCTACACCGAACTGACCGACCCGCTCGAACAGCGGCGGCGGCTGGAGGCCCAGTCGCTGCGCGCGGCGAGCGGGGACGTCGAGGCGATGGAACTGGACGAGGACTTCCTGCTCGCGCTCGAACACGGCATGCCGCCGACCGGCGGGCTCGGCATCGGCATCGACCGGCTGCTGATGATGCTGACCGGCGCTTCGATCCGGCAGACGGTGCTGTTCCCGTTCGTCCGCCCGCAAGGCTAGCGGGAGAGCGGGGGACCTTTGCTATCGCTCGTTAGCCAAACTAACGAGCGATAGCAAAGGTCCCCCGCTCTCTCCCTGGCCGAATCGCACCGGGAAGCCCGTACCGGATGCCATGATCCTCTTCCCAACGGAAGGAACCACCATGGCCGGAAACGTCCCCCCGATCGCCGACGAGCGCGAAGGTCTCCTCACCTACCTGGAGCAGCAGCGCCATGTCCTGCGCATCGCCGCGCACGGCTTGACCGAAGAACAGGCCAGAGCGGTCCCGACCAGAAGCTCGCTGAGCGTCGGCGGCCTCATCAAGCACACCGCGTTCACGGAAGACGGCTGGATCGACATCCTTCTCCAGAAGCCCGCGAAGCCGATGGAGGAGGCGATGAAGGACTACGAAGCCGGCTACGTGATGGCTGACAGCGAGACGCTCGAAGACGTCTTCGCGCGCTACGACGAGGTCGCCCGCCGCACCGCGGACGTCATCGCCGGCATCGCCGACCTGGGCCAGCCGGTCCCGGTGCCGAAGGGCGTGCCTTGGTACCCGCAGGACGTCGACGCCTGGTCGGTCCGCTGGGTGCTGTTCCACCTCATCGAGGAGACCGCGCGGCACGCCGGGCACGCCGACATCATCCGCGAGCACATCGACGGCGCGACGGCGATCCCGCTGATGGCCGCCGCGGAAGGCTGGCCGGAGACGCCCTGGCTCACGCCGTGGTCGCCCGCCGAGACCGTCTAGAACAACGTGGGTTCGTCCGCCAAAGCGCCTTCGATGACCAGCATCCGGCGCTTGGTGGCGACTCCGCCGCGCGCGGAGAACCCGCCGTCCTTGCCGCCCGCGGCGAGCACTCGGTGGCACGGCACGATGATCGGGAACGGATTCCGGCCCATCGCCTGCCCCACGGCCTGCGCCCCACCGGGCATGCCGAGGATGTTCGCGATGTCGCCGTAGGTCAGCGTCTTGCCCGCGGGAATCGTGCGGATGAATTCGTACACCCGGTGATGGAAGTCCGGTACCCCTTCGTAGTCGAGGCCGACTTTGGCGAGGTCCGTGCGCTTGCCGCCCATCAACGAGACGATCCCGTCGATCGCGCGCTGGACTTCGCCCGGCGGCGTGGCTTCGGTCGCTTCGGGAAGGCGCGCGGTCAGTCGCGCCCTCGTCTTCTCTTCACTGCCCTCCGGCAGCTGGACCGCGATGACCCCGCGTTCGTTCCACGCGATGCCGCAATCGCCGATCGCGGTGCCGAACACGGCGTAGCCCTGTGCCGTCATGAGTCCAGGGTACGAGCCGGGACCGACAGTTTCGGCCACGCCGCTTTTCGGGGGAGACTTCCCTGCCGCGGTGCCGCCGGGGCGGCGGCTGCGATAGGACTATGGGCATGAGCGACCTCGTGCTTGATCACCTTGTCTACGCCGGGCCGGATCTCGAAGAGGCCGTCGCGCGTGTTGCCGATCTGACCGGTGTCACGCCCGTACGCGGTGGCAGGCACGTCGGGCTTGGCACGGCCAACTATCTCGCCGATCTCGGCGCCGGCGCCTACCTCGAGGTGGTCGGGCCCGACCCGGACCAACCCGGGCACGTCGGACCGCGGCCGTTCGGCATCGACGAACTGACCGCGCCCGCACTGGTCACCTGGGCCGCGCGGGCGCAGGGCATCGACGACGCGATCGCCGAAGCACGTGAGCGTGGTTACGACCCAGGAGAGGCGTTCGAAATGTCGCGCGCCACCGACGACGGCGAACTGCTGAACTGGCGTCTCACCGGCGCCGGCGGCCTCGAAGGGCTCGCGCCCTTCCTCATTGACTGGGGGAGCACCCCGCATCCGACGACGCGGGGGCTCCCGTCGATCCCGTTGCTCCTGGTCACCGGTGTCCACCCCGAGCCCGCCACGGTGGAAACCGCGGTCCGCGCGCTCGGGATGGACATGCTCGTCCGGCGTGACACGAAGCCCGGCCTGGTGGCCGTGCTGGCGAACTCAGCGGGGAAGCAGGTCACGCTGAGCTGATGGGGTCACGACCGTGCCCTCGCGCCAGCCGTTGGTCATCGGCAGCCGCCGGTCCCGCCCGAACGCCTTGAACGTGATCTTGGTGCCCGGCGGGTACTGGCGGCGCTTGTACTCGGCCTTGTCGACCATGCGCACCACCCGGTCGATGGTCTCCGGCTCGAAGCCCGCGTCCACCAGGTCGACGTAGCCGCGGTCGCCCTCGATGTAGTCGTCGAGGATGTCGTCGAGCATCAGGTAGTCCGGCAGCGAGTCGCTGTCCAGCTGACCGGGTCGCAGCTCGGCCGACGGCGGCTTGGTGATCGAGTTCTCCGGGATCGGCGGGGTTTCGCCGTTCTTCTCGGCTTCCGCGTTGCGCCATTTGGCCAGGTGCCAGACGTGTGTCTTGAACAGGTCCTTGATCGGTGCGAAGGCCCCGACGGCGTCACCGTAGATCGTGGAGTAGCCGACGGCGAGTTCGGTCTTGTTGCCGGTCGCGAGCACCAGATGACCGTCCTGATTGGACAGAGCCATCAGCAGCATGCCGCGGACGCGGGCCTGGATGTTCTCCTCGGCGAGACCGGTCAGCTGAAGCTGCTCGACATAGACCTTGACCATGTCCGCGATCGGCTCGACGCGGTAGTGCGCGCCGATGCGGCGGGCGAGGTCTTCGGCGTCGCCCTTCGAGTGCTCCGAGGAGTACTCCGAAGGCATCGAGACGCCGTAGACGTTGTCGCCGCCGAGCGCGTCGGCGGCCAGCGCCGCCACGACCGCGGAGTCGATGCCGCCGGAGAATCCGAACGTCACCGACGAGAAGCCGTTCTTGTGCACGTAGTCACGCAGACCGACGACGAGCGCGTGCCACACCTCGGCTTCGTCCGACAGCGGCTCGCTGATCGCGGACTCGTTGCTCGGGGTGTATGCCGGAACCGGGTCCTCGCCGAGTACGCGGCGCTTGACCCGCAGACCCTCGAACTCGCCCTCGGCGGTGTGCCCGCCCGCGACGAGGTCCGTGTCGACGATGAGCAGGTGCTCGACGAACTGCGGCGCGCGGGCGAGCAGCCGACCGTCCGCGCCGACCACGATCGAGTCGCCGTCGAAGACGAGGTCGTCCTGACCGCCGATCTGGTTCGTGTACACCAGCGGCGCTCCGGCTTCGGCCGCGCGGCGCGCGATGAGCGGCAGGCGGATGTCGTCCTTCGCACGCTCGTAGGGCGAAGCGTTGGGCGCGACTACGAGGTCCACCCCGGCCTTGCCCAGCGCGGAGATCGGGCCGCCGTCCTGCCAGACGTCCTCGCAGATCACCATGCCGACGTCGACGCCGTGGAAGCGGACGACCTCGAGGTCGTGGCCCGGCTTGAACCAGCGGTGCTCGTCGAAGACGCCGTAGTTGGGCAGGTGGTGCTTGAACTGGCGGGCGACCACTTCGCCGCGGTACAGCGCGGCAGCCGCGTCGCGCGCGCCGGTCTCGTCCAGGTCGAGATACCCGATGTAGGTGAGCACTTCGCCGCATCCGGCGTCTTCGAGCCGCCGGGCGAGCGCTTCGACCATCTGCTTCGAGGCGGAGGCGAAGGTCGGGCGGAGGGAGAGGTCCTCGACGGGGTAACCGGTGAGGGACATCTCCGGGAAGACGACGATGTGGGCGCCTGCTTCGGCGGCCTTGCGAGTCCACTCGACGGTGAGCTCGGCGTTGCCCTCGAGATCCCCGACGGTGGTGTTGACCTGGGCCAGTGCGATGCGCAGTTGCGGCATGCCGTCATTCTCACCCACCGGCGTCCGCCGGGACGAGTGGATGTGCCGAATCGCCCACCCGGGTCCGGTCCGCGGGGGTGCGGCCGGAGGGGGAGCAAGGGACCTTTGCTATCGCCGGGCGCTTGACCTGGGGTTTCGCCCGAAAAGAGAGCGGGGGACCTTTGCTATCGCTCTCCAAAAGAGAGTGATAGCAAAGGTCCCCCGCTTCCCGCTCAGGACCGCGCGGCTACTTCCGCTTGATCATGCTCCGCACCTTCTTGATGGTCTGCTCGAAGTCGGAGTCGAACGGGTTGTCGTGCACCAGGTAGGTCCACGTCGTGTTCGCCCGCCGCACTCCCGCGTCTCCGAGGTCGATCCCGTTCTCGGTGATCTCGGCTTCTTCGAGCGTCTTCGCCGCCCGCTCGGCCGCCTCCGGGATGATCTTGTGGAACTCGGGGATCGCCGCGCGGTGGAACTCGTCGATCGGCGTCTCCCGCGCCAGCGCCCGCAGGTGGATGCTCTCCCGCACGTCGGTCAGGAACGCCAGGTGATCCGACCACAGCTGGTCGATGTGGAACAGCAGCACCTCGCGGCTCAGCTGTTCGACCTTCGCCTCGTCGTCGACAGCCTCCGAGAGCTCCTTGAACTTCTCCGGGTGCGCCTTCTCCAGCACCTCCGCCGCGTGCGCTGTCCGCAGCACCGTGTTCCGGTGTTCGAGCAGCTCGCCGCGCTGCCGCTCGATCAGCCGCGTGTAGCGCCACGTGTTCCGGTGGATCTCCAGGTCGACACCCTCGGCGACACGCTGTGCGTGGTTGATCTGCCGCAGCGCCGCCGAGTCGGTGATCTCGCCGCTGCCCACGTCGGAGCTGATGCCCTCGGGGATGTCCGGCGCGTTCGACAGCACGAGTTCGTCGTTCAGGCTGGCGAAGAACACCGCGCTGCCAGGGTCACCCTGCCGCCCGGACCGCCCGCGCAGCTGGCCGTCCAGCCTGCTCGACGGGTAACGGGCGGTGCCGATCACGTGCAGGCCGCCCAGTTCGACGACATCGTCGCGGCCGTCGCCGTCCTTGCCACCCAGCCGGATGTCGGTACCGCGACCGGCCATCTGGGTCGAAACGGTGACCGCGCCCTTCTTACCGGCGTCGGCGATGATCTCGGCTTCCTCGGCGTCGTTGCGCGCGTTCAGCACGACGCATTCGAGTTCGACCTTGGCCAGCTTCTCGGCCAACTCCTCGGATTCGGCGACGTCCTGGGTGCCGACGAGGATCGGCCGCCCGCTCTCGTGCACCCGCCGGATCTCCTCCTCGATCGCGCGCAGCTTCTGCGACGGCGACCCGAAGATCCGGTCCTCCTGGTCTTCGCGGACGTTCGGCGTGTTCGGCGGGATGACCGCGACCTCGAGCTCGTAGAACTCGCGCAGCTGCTCGGCGACCGCGACCGCGGTACCGGTCATGCCCGCGACCTCGGGGTAGCGCGCGAGCAGCGCCTGCACGGTGATCGAGTCGAGGATCTCGCCCCGGTCGGTCGCCTTGACCTGCTCCTTCGCCTCGACGGCGGCCTGGAGACCGTCCGGCCAGCGCTGCAGTTCGGCGACACGGCCGCGCGCGGCGTTGATCAGCTGCACCTTGCCGTCGCGTACGAGGTAGTCGACGTCGCGGGTGAGCAGCGCGTGCGCGTGCAGCGCCACGTTCACCGCGGGCAGCCGGTCCGAGCCGGTGTCGTCGTAGAGGTTGATGTCGTCGCCGAGGGCCTTCTCGACCACCGACGCGCCCGCCTTGGTCAACCAGGCGTTGCGGCCGTCGGCGTCGGTCTCGTAGTGCAGTCCGAGCCGCAGCCGCCGGACGATGTTCGCGACTTCTTCGTCGGCGTCGGTGTGGTCGATCGACCCCGCCATCACCAGCGGCACGCGGGCCTCGTCGACCAGCACGGAGTCAGCCTCGTCGACGATCGCCACCTCGGGCTCGCGCTGGACCAGGTCCTCTTCGCGGGTCACCAGGCGGTCGCGCAAAACGTCGAAGCCGATCTCGCTGACGGCGCCGTACGTGACCTCCTTCGCGTAGGCCTCGCGACGCTCGTCGCGGGAGTGAGCGGGCTCGATCCAGCCGACGGAGACGCCGAGCAGGTCGTAGATCGGGCCCATCCACTCCGCGTCACGGCGGGCGAGGTAGTCGTTCACCGTGACGACGTGGACGTGCTTGCCACGCAGCGCGTATCCAGCGCCCGCCAGCGCACCGGCCAGCGTCTTGCCTTCACCGGTCTCCATCTGCACGATGTGCCCGCTGAGCAGGCCCATCGTGCCCAGCAGCTGGACGTCGAAGGCGCGCTCGCCGAGGGCGCGCCGAGCGGCCTCACGGCCGAGCGCGCAGACCTCGACCAGCTGGTCGTTGCCGAAGGACGTGGCGTCCCGAAGCTTGCCGGCCCGGTCTGTCAGCTCCTCGTCGGAGAGCTTCTCCAACTCGGGCTCGAGCTTCTCGATGGCCGGCAGCAGCGCTTCGTAGCGGGTCAGCTCGACGCTGCCCGGCCGCTGGATGATCCGGCGCAGCTTCTTGCCCACCCGGCTGATCAGTGCTGCCACCCCTGTGCTCCCGTCTGTTCTTCTGCCGTCCGCACCCGTATCACCAACGCAGTGGTGGTGCGGCCGAGTTCCACGGCCGATGGCACGATCCAACCGTGTCCACTCATGTCAGCGCCAGGTCCCGTGCCCGTCGATTCGCCGCGATCACGCTGTCCGGCCTGCTCGCCGTCACTTTCGCCGCGTGCTCGTCGGGAGAGGGTAGAACCCAGCCGCCGCCTCCGGCCACCGAGTCGCACGCTCCGTCCGGACCGGTGCCCGCAGGACTCGAGAAGTTCTACGGACAGAGTCTGACCTGGGCCGACTGTGCACCCTACGCGACATCCGATGACGCAAAAGCGGCGTTTCGAGTGAAGGACGCACAGTGTGCCCGGCTGACCGTCCCACTCGACTACGCGAAGCCTGAAGGCGACTCGATCACGCTCGGCCTGCTGCGCCGGAAGGCGCTGGAAACCGACGAAAGGATTGGGGCGCTCGTGGTCAACCCCGGTGGCCCCGGTGCCTCCGGGATGGCTGCCGCGGCCGGTCTCGCCTCCCGGACGGCCACGAACGAGCTGGGCAAACGCTTCGACATGGTCGGTTTCGACCCGCGGGGCATCGGTGCGAGCGAGCCGCAGATCCGCTGTCTGACCGACGCCGAACGCGACGCGGACCGGGCGGACGACAGCGAGACGGACGGGTCACCCGAGGGAGTGAAAAAACAGGAGGCCGAGTCCCAGGATTTCGCGGCCAAATGCGCCGAGCGGACCGAACACGGCCCCGCGATGCTCGCGAACGTGGGCACACGGGACGTCGTCAAGGACATGGACATCCTGCGCTCGGTCCTCGGCGAACCGAAACTGAACTACCTCGGCTACTCCTACGGGACGCGGATCGGATCCGCCTACGCGGAGGCCTTCCCGGCGAATGTCCGCGCGCTGGTGCTCGACGGGGCCGTCGACCCGGAGCAGGACTCGGTGGAGTCGCTGGTCGGGCAGGGGGAGGGCTTCGGCAAAGCGTTCGGGGAGTTCTCGAACTGGTGCGCCGCGCGCGAGGACTGCGCCCTGGGGCGTAATGCCGCCGGCGTGACGAAGGCGTTCCAGGACCTGGTGCGGCCGCTGATCGACTTCCCGGTTCCGGTCTCCGACGGCCGGAAACTGTCGTACGAGGACGCGACGACAGGCGTGATACAAGCCCTCTACCAGGAAGATCTCTGGGAACCGCTGAACACCGCGCTCAACGATCTGAAGCGCCAGCGCGGCGACGGCTTGGAGAAGCTGGCCGACCTGTACAACGAACGCGGCGCCGATGGCCGCTACGGAACGACGCAGGACGCCTTCGTCGCGATCCGGTGCGTCGACGACCCGCGGGTCATCGATCCGGCGAAGCTCCTCGACGCGCAGAAGCGGTACGCGGAGGCGGCGCCGTTCCTCGACGACGGCAAGCCGGACGGTTCCGCGCGCGACGCCTGCGCCTTCTGGCCGGTGCCGAACACCTCGGAGCCGCACCAGCCCAACGTCGAAGGCCTGCCGAAGACGCTGGTCATCTCGACGACGAACGACCCGGCGACCCCCTACCAGGCGGGCGTCAACCTCGCGAAGGCGGTCAAGGGAGCTTTGCTGACGTTCGAGGGCAACCAGCACACGGTGTTCCTCCAGGGCGTCTCGTGCGTCGACCAGATCGGCATCAAATACCTGGTGGACGGCGCCTTGCCGGACGAGGGGACCCGCTGCACCGCCAAGTGACGAGGCGATAGCAAAGGTCCCTTGCTTCTCCCGCCGCACCGGCCGGGGAAGCAAGGGACCTTTGCTATCGCCGCACCCGCTGACCAGGCATTTCCCACCCAGGGAGAGCAGGGGACCTTTGCTATCGCCCGTCCCCGACGAACACCGCGTTATGCCTGGTCAACGCCAGTTCCAACATCACCGCGAAGTCCTGCGGACTCGTCGGCGGCACCTGCAGCCACACCCGCACCAGCCGGCGCGGTTCGTCCTTCGAAATCCACAGCTTCACGAACACGTCCGACTTGATCTCCGGCACGATCCCGCCGATCACCGCGGCCGGCACCTTCGCGCCGATCCGGAACGAGTCGGTGTCCTGCACCCGCTCCCACCGCTCGCCCCGCAGCTCGGTCGCCCCGGTCAGCAGCCGCCGCAGCCCACCGTCGGCCCCGAGCATCGCCCGCGGCGTGTAGGCCGCCGAAGCCGGAATCACCCGCTCCCCGTCAGGTCCGCTGAGCGTGATCTCCGAGCCGGACAGCCGGTACTTGACTTTCACCCGTTCGAAGTCGTCCTGCAGGTCGGCGTTACCGACCGCGCCGCTCTCGACGCTGACCTCGCCGTCGAGTCCGCGCACCGGCAGCCCGGTGACGACGCCGTTCACCCCGAGCGTGAACCGCACGCTGCGCAATGAGACGAGGGAGTCGGCCGCCGCGCTCACGAATTCCTGGGCAGGAGGCAACGGGGGCGACCCCGCACAGCCGCCGATGAGCCCGATCGTGAGCAGCAGCGCCGGCACGAGGTGACGGCAGCGCATGGCCAGAGCCTATGTCCTTGGCCCGAATCTTTCGCACAGTGTCCTTCCGGCCGCTTCCGCTGCGGGCCGACGGCGATGACGCTGTACCCGTGCAACCTGAGACCCGGCTCCACCGCGCGTGGTTCGTCGCCGCCGCCGCGTTCGTCGCCCTGCTCGCCGCCGCCGGTTTCCGCGCGGCCCCCGGCGTGCTCATCGACCCGCTTCACAACGAGTTCGGCTGGTCGCGCGCGACGATCGCGTCGGCCGTCTCCGTGAACCTCGTGCTCTACGGCCTCTTCTCGCCCTTCGCGGCAGCTCTCATGGAGCGCTTCGGAATGCGACGCGTCGCTTCGACGGCGTTGTTCGTCGTCGCGATCGGCGCGGGCGGCACGGTGTTCATGAACGCGAGCTGGCAGCTCATCCTCTGCTGGGGCGTCCTGGTCGGCGTCGGCACCGGCTCGATGGCGATGAGTTTCGCCGCGACCGTCGCCGCCCGCTGGTTCGTCCGCAGCCGCGGCGTCGTCACCGGCGTCCTCACCGCGGCGGGCGCCACCGGCCAGCTGATCTTCCTCCCGATCGTCGCGAACCTCGCCATCGACGAAGGCTGGCGGACGGCGTCGCTCGTCATCGCCATCGCCGCCTTGGCCGTCGTCCCCGTCGTCCTCCTGGTGGTTCGCGATCACCCGTCCGATGTCGGAACGACCGCCTACGGCGCGGAGCCCGGCGAAGTCGCACCCATCACTCGAACGGGTGGTTCGGCCCGTCGTGCGCTCTCGGTACTCGGCTCGGCAGCGCGCACGAAGACCTTCTGGCTGCTCTCCGCCGGGTTCGCGATCTGCGGCGCCACGACGAACGGTCTGGTCAGCACCCATTTCGTCCCCGCCGCGCACGACCACGGCATGCCGCAGACCACCGCCGCCGGCCTGCTCGCCCTCGTCGGGATCTTCGACGTCGCGGGCACGATCGCCTCCGGCTGGCTCACCGACCGAGTGGATCCGCGGATCCTGCTCGGCGTCTACTACGCCCTTCGCGGCGTTTCGCTCGCCCTGCTCCCGCAGCTGTTGAGCGGCTCGGTGGAACCGAGCATGTGGGCGTTCATCGTCTTCTACGGTCTCGACTGGGTGGCGACGGTTCCGCCGACGGTCGCGCTCTGTGTCCGTCAGTACGGTGCCGCCGGGCCGATCGTCTTCGGCTGGGTTTTCGCCAGTCACCAGCTCGGCGCCGGTCTGGCGGCCTTCGGCGCCGGCGCGATCCGCGACTCTTCCGGCAGCTACGCGCTCGCCTGGTACATCGCCGCGGGCCTCGCCGTGCTCGCCTCGGTCGCTTCACTGTCGATCGCCAAGGCGGCCAAACCCGAACCGGTTCCGGTGGGGTGATCCACCACTTCCGCTCGATCGGCGCGTCGCGAAACATGTCGTTAACACGTTCTCGTTAGGGTGCGGCCATGGATCGCCAGCAGGAGTTCGTGCTCCGTACCTTGGAAGAGCGCGACATCCGTTTCGTCAGGCTCTGGTTCACGGACGTGCTGGGCTTCCTCAAGTCCGTCGCGGTGGCGCCCGCCGAGCTCGAGGGTGCCTTCAGCGAGGGGATCGGCTTCGACGGATCGGCCATCGAAGGGTTCGCGCGCGTCTACGAATCCGACATGGTCGCGAAGCCCGACCCGGCCACGTTCCAGGTCTTGCCCTGGGAGACCCCGGACGGCGGCCCGTATTCGGCGCGCATGTTCTGCGACATCGCGATGCCGGACGGCTCCCCGTCCTGGGCGGACCCCCGGCACGTCCTGCGCAGGCAGCTCTCGAAGGCGGGCGAAGCGGGTTTCACCTGCTACGTCCATCCTGAAATCGAGTTCTTCCTGCTCGCCAGCCTGCCGGACGACGGCAGCGAGCCCGAGCCCGCGGACAACGGCGGGTACTTCGACCAGGCCAGCCATGCGACGGCGACGCACTTCCGCCGCCACGCCATCGAGACGCTCGAGGCGATGGGGATCTCGGTCGAGTTCAGCCACCACGAGGGCGCGCCCGGCCAGCAGGAGATCGACCTCCGGTACGCCGACGCGCTGACCATGGCCGACAACGTGATGACCTTCCGCTACGTCGTCAAGGAGGTCGCTCTCACCCAGGGGGTCCGCGCGACCTTCATGCCGAAGCCCTTCACCAACCAGCCGGGTTCGGGCATGCACACCCACGTGAGCCTGTTCGAGGGCGATCGCAACGCCTTCTACGACGCGGAAGACCCGTACGAGTTGTCCGCGACGGGCAAGGCCTTCGTGGCGGGGCTGCTGCACCACGCGAAGGAGATCTCGGCGGTCACCAACCAGTGGGTGAACTCCTACAAACGGCTGATCAGCGGCAGCGAGGCCCCGACGACCGTTTCGTGGGGCCGCGCCAACCGCTCCGCGCTGGTCCGGGTGCCGATGTACTCGCCCGGCAAGGCGTCGTCCCGCCGCGTGGAGATCCGCACGCTCGACTCCGCCTGCAACCCCTATCTGGCTTACTCGGTCATCCTGGCCGCAGGCCTCAAGGGCATCGAGAAGGGCTACGAGCTGCCGCCTCCCGCCGAGGACAACATCTGGCAGCTCTCGGACGCCGAACGCCGCGCGGCCGGATACGCCCAGCTCCCGCAGAACCTCGGCGAGGCGTTGGCCGAAATGGAGAAATCGGAACTTCTGCCCGAAGCGCTCGGGGAGCACGTTTACGACTTCTTCCTCCGCAACAAACGTGTTGAATGGGATAACTACCGCAGCGCGGTGACCCCGTATGAGCTGCGGACCCTGCTTCCGGTTCTCTAGACGAGGGAGACCTGATGGTGCGGCGACCGGTGTTCAGAGTTCTGACGACCTTGGTCGCCGCGACCATCGCGGTGGGTGTCGCGCCGGCGGCATCCGCCTCCGGCAAACCTCTCGATCTCGACGCCGCCGACATCCCCGCGCTCCAGGCCCGGATGTCCTCCGGACGGCTGACCGCGGTCCGTCTGACCTCGGCTTATCTCGATCGCATCCACAAGGTCGACAAGACCGTGAACGCGGTCATCGCAGTCAATCCGGCCGCCATCGCACAAGCCGCGGAGAGTGACTTCCGGCGTCGCGCCGGCCAGACCCGAGGGCCGCTGGACGGCATCCCCGTCCTGGTGAAGGACAACGTCGACACCCGGTCACAGCAGACGACGGCGGGTTCGCGGGCACTGCGCAGCAAGCCCGCGAAGGACGCCACCTTGATCCGCCGCCTGCGTGACGCGGGTGCGGTCGTCCTCGGCAAGGCGAACCTCTCCGAGTGGGCGAACTTCCGCGCCGCCAAACCCACTTCCGGCTGGTCGGGCGTCGGTGGGCAGACGAACAACCCGTACGTGCTCGACCGCAACCCTTGTGGGTCGTCCGCCGGTTCCGCCGCGGGGATCGCTTCGTCGCTGGCCCAGGTCGCGATCGGCAGCGAGACCGACGGCTCGATCGTCTGCCCGGCGGGCATGACCTCGACAGTGGGGCACAAACCGAGCCTCGGCCTGGTCAGCCGCACCGGCGTGGTGCCGATCTCGGCCGAACAGGACACCGCCGGCCCGATGGCCAGGCACGTCGTCGACGTCGCGCTCACCCTGTCCGCGCTCCAAGGCCGCGACCCGAGCGACCCGGCCACCGGCACGTACCCGCCGAACCAGCCGACCGACTACGCCGCGCACCTGCGTCCCGGCGTGCTGAAGGGCTCCCGGATCGGGCTCTGGCGGTTGCCGGTACTCGGCCCGGACGTCGACGCGGTCATGACGCGGACCAGGAATTCCCTGGTCAAGGCGGGCGCCGAAGTCGTCGAGGTGACGCCGCCGTACCAGGCCAGGATCGGTGAACTGGAGTTCCCGGCGCTGCTCACCGAGTTCCACCGGGACATCGATCGCTACCTGGCCACGCGCCCGGAAGGCCCGCGCGACCTCGCCGCGCTGATCGCCTACAACCGGTCCGATCCGCTGGAGCAGACCTGCTTCGCCGGGCAGGAACTCTTCGAACAGGCACTCGCCGCGCCCGGCCCGTCCGATCCCGGCTACCTGGCCAACCGTCGCGAGCTGACCGATCTGGCGAAACGCTCGATAGACGAGACCCTCGCCGAGTACCACCTCGACGCGATCGCCGCGCCCACGAACCCGCCCGCCTGGAAGACCGACTGCAAGACCGGCGACAACGACGTGATCCCGTCGTCGACGCCGGCCGCGGTCTCGGGATACCCCGCGGTGACCGTGCCCGCCGGTTTCGTCGGCGAACTCCCGGTGGGGGTCTCGTTCATGGCGGGGCAGTGGACGGACGCCCGAGTGCTCGCCTACGCGGCCGACTTCGAGCGCGTCGTCCCCGCCCGCAAACCGCCTCGCTACCTGAAGACCGTCGGATGACGGGGGTTCATACCGGCTGACCTGCGGTGATGTCCTTAAGTGACCCCCCTGTTTTCGGGGGGTTCCGGGGCATGTAATCTTCTCTTCGTCGCCAAGAACACCGGGCCACCGGGGCCGAAAAGCCCCAGGCCAGGAACACGGGCCGAGCGGGTTGACACCGCGAACCGGACCAGGTAACGTTCAGCGTCGGCCCACGAGCGGCCGCCGACCCCCTACGACTAAACCCGTAGGATTCGGCATGCTCGACCAAAAAGCTTGTGAATATCGCTTTGAAACAAAGCGTGTTGCTTGAGAACTCAACAGTGTGCTAGTGAACTAAGCCAGTAGAGCTTATGTATAAGAACCTCGTGAGAGGTTCCTTTGAGTGCATTAAATT
>NZ_JBVJLY010000046.1:0-17060 GCF_055584485.1 Amycolatopsis sp. NPDC102522
CCAACGACCCGGTGTCGCGCAGAGTCACCGACACCGTCCACAAACACGCCAGGTTTGCCTTACCCCTCAATAACCCGAATCGCCACTCACGACCAGCCGGCCGATGTCAGGAAGCGCTGGGGCTGAACCGGTGCACCGCGTCGGGAGTGACGAGCACGATCGGGCAGGTGGCGTGTCTGATACAGGCTGTGGCGACGCTGCCGAACACGAGCCGTTCCATCCCCTTCCGGGACGGAGAACCCAGGACCAGGAGATCCGCGCCCTGCGCCGCCGCGAGGAGTTCCGAGGTGGGATTCCCTTGCCGCACCGAGGCTTCCACGGGCACCTCCGCGTTGAGTCTCGCGCGGGTCCGGTCAGCGGCCTCCTTCACCGAATAGCCGTCCCGGACGGGCACACGGCCGTGGGGCTGGAGGGCGAACGAGGTACCGGGCAGGAGTTCCTCCCTCGGTCGTACGAGAAGGACCTCGACGCGGTCGCCACGGGCCGCCGCTTCGGTGATGGCCCAGCTGATCGCTTCCTCGCCGCCGGGTGACCCGTCGGTGCCGACGACGATGCGGCGCGCGTTCTCGGGGCTTGTGTTCATGGCTTGTTCCTTTGCGACGGGAGGTCGATCTTTGCGCGAAGAAGGTCTTGCCAGGTGACGACACCGATCACCTGGCCGAGTTCGAGCACCGGGACCGACCTGAGCCGGTGTTCGAGCATTCTCTCGACGAGATCGGTGAGGTCGGCGTCCGGATGCGCACCCACACCGGGCGTACGCATGATGTCCCGGACGGTGGTGCGAGCGCCCAGGAGAACGCCTGCGTCAGGTCCGCCGTCCAGCCGTGGATCGGAGAGGTAGCCCGCGCGGATGACGTCCTCCTCGGAGAGCAGGCCGATGAGCCCGCCGAGATCGTCGACGACCGGCAGCGAGGTGATGCCCTTGCCGGTCAGCACGGAGATCGCCTCGCCGATCGTCGCCGCGGACGTCACCGCGACGACGGGGATGGTCATGACTTCACGTACTCGCATGGACTCAGTCTCGTCCGGGCGCTGTCCCGACGACACCGCTGGAGGTCCCGCCGCGGAGGGACGGTCGGCCCTGTCCGAAGCGCGCGCCCACGCGCGACTCTGACGACACCACCCGCTGGGGACTCCATCGGAGGTCGAGGTCATGGATGCGTCGTCGCGTTGGGCGCGAGCCTGGCACACCGTTCACATCGGGCGGAATCCGCTCGCGCGCAGGGAAGATCGCACCGAAGCGGTCATCCTGCTGCTCGCTGTTCTCATCGTGCTCGTCGCGTTGCCGTTCGCCGCGGCCGCCGGCTCGGCGGTCTTCGTGGCGAAGTCGGAGCGGGCCGTCGCGGAACAGGGCGAGCGGTATCGCACCGAGGCGACCCTCCTGGAGGAGGGGGCGCCGCTCGCCATGGGAGGACGTGCGGGTCTGACGCGGGACACCGTCCCCGTCGAAGCCACCTGGCCCACTCGCGAGGGTGAGATCCGAGTCGGAGAAGTCCCGGCGACCCGGGGCACGCGAATGGCGGCGAAGGTGCCTGTCTGGCTGGACGACCAGGGGAATCCGGTAGCCGCACCCCTGACCGTGGCTGACGCACGTCTGATGGGCGTCGGTGCGGCCATCGGACTTTGGCTGGCCGCGATCGTGGCCTCTTCGTTGCTCTACGGACTGGTCCGGCTGGGGCTCGATCGAGTGCGCTTCTCACGCTGGCAACAGGAATGGCGGGAGACGCCCCCGAAATGGACGTCTTGGTAGCGGTGTCGAAGGTCCCGGCTCGCCGGGGCCCACGGCACTCCCGGTGCGAGCGCCCGCGGAGCAGGCTGAGAGGCACCGAGCAGAAGGAGCGGCACCATGGTCGTCACGCGGTCACCGGTCATCAAGACCGCGCTGGAAGCGGCCGTACGGGCGCCGTCACCGCACAACGCGCAACCGTGGATCTTCGAGCTGGCACTGGAGCGTGACCGGCCGTCTTTGCTCGCGAGGGTGGAGCTGGGTCCCCGGCATCGGCAGACTTCGGAAGAGCGACGGCTCGCGGCCGCGGTGCCGCGGCGCTTCAGCAACCGACGCCCGTTCACCGAGCAGGCCGTACCGCCCGCGGCACGCGCCGCGGTGGTCCAGGCGGCGCACGAGGAAGGCGCCGGCCTCGCGCTGCTCGACGAACACGGCCTCCTGGAACCGGTGGCGGGGCTCATCCGCCGTGCCGACCACATACAGAACCAGGACAAGACCTTCCAAGCGGAGCTCCGCGTCTGGGCCGAGAGCCACGGCGGGGACGACGGCGTTCCGGACTTCGCGGGCGGGCCCCGGTCCGCGGGCGGCCTGCTCTCCGTCCGGCATTTCGCCGGCAGTGAGGAGATCCGGGTCTTCGAACAGGACCCGCTGGTCGCGGTCCTGACGACCCCGAGCGACGGATCACTGTCGCAGGTCCGGGCGATGCAGCGGGTGCTGCTCACGGCCTGCGACGCCGGACTGAGCGCGTCGTTCTATTCCCAGCCGATGGAAATCCCTTCCACCCTCGCGGAACTCCGAGCGCTGCTCGGCGGTGCCGATCATCCGCAGACCGTCTTTCGGCTGGGATACGGCTATCCCGGCGTCCCGACGCCGCGCCGGTCGATCGACGCGGTCGTCCGGGAGAGGCGGGTAGCACGATGAGCGGCTCCCTGCGGACCACGGTCCCGGCGCATGTCTGGTCGACCGAGGAGAAGCGGATCCTCGTCGCGGCGGCGCGGCTCGCGGCACGGCGATGGCTCGGCGACGAATGGATCCTTTCCCTTCAAGGCGACGCGGTGGATCTTTTCGAGAAGCCGCACGACACTCACTGGCTTCGCGACCGTGGCGGTCGTGCCCGGTTGATCGCCTGCGGTGCCGCGCTCGCCTATCTTGAGCTCGTCGTCCGGGTGCTGGGCTGGGAACCCCGCGTGGACCTGTCCGCCGACGTCCTCATCCTCGACCGGGTCGCGCGCATCAAGGCAACGGTCCGGACACGTCCGGAAGCCGGTGATTTCGCCAGGTTCGGCGCGATGTCCGGACGCGTGTCGAAGTCCCTTCCGCCGTCCTTGACTGAGTGGGGCAGGAGGGTCGCGGAGGACTGTGCCGCCGAGGGAGTGCACGTCAGCGCATTGACTCCGCGCGGCGTGCGAGCCCTGCCGAAGGTCGGCGGGCGGATCGGCCGTAAGGCGGCGCCAGAGACCGAAGACCAGGCAGGAACCTGGTCGGCCTTCGTGGTCGGCAGCGAGACGGAAGCGCGTCCCCTGCTCGTCCGGGCCGGAGCGGTGGCGCAACGGTTGCGGCTCGCCGCCGCGGAGCACGGATTGCGCAGCTGCACGTTCACGGAACCCTTCGACGCACCGGGAGTTCGAAGCTCACTCGCCGGTCTCGGCGGGGCCGCGGGTGTTCCCCAGCTGGTCGTCATCGTCCGGACCCATCAGAGAACACCGGCAGAGAAGGGAAACACGTCATGACAGACGACACCACGGAGAACCGGATCGTCGTCGGAATGGACGGTTCGGCGAGTGCGGCCGCGGCCGTTCGGTGGGCGGCCGAGCAGGCGGCGCGGCAAGGTGCCGTGCTGCAGGTGGTCAACGCGTGGTTCCACGACGCCATGCTGGACGACGCGTCGGCGAATCACTCCGTCGCCCAGGCGAAAGACGTCCATCTGAAGTCACTCGAAGCAGCGACGTCGAAACTGCTCGAAGGCCACGAAGCACTTCCGGTCCGCTACGAGGTACCCATCGGGGACCCGGGCGACGCCCTGGTCGAGCAGTCGAAGGGTGCCTCGATGCTCGTTCTCGGCAGCCACGGCACGGGGAAACTGCGAGAACTGCTCGTGGGCTCCGTGTGCAACGCGTGCCTGCACAACGCGACCTGCCCGGTCGTGGTCATCCCGCCGCCCGCCCGGACGCCGGGAAGCAGGCTGGGCCGGCTTCTGAACTCCGTTTCCTACGAACCGGGCCCGATTCTCTGAGCACACCCTGATCCAGGAGCGATGTCATGCGAGAGCAGCCAGGAATCGTCACCGTGGTGTGGCGGCGGCTCCACCTCGGGCGTAATCCGCTCGCCCGCTGGTCCGACCGGTTCGAAGCCGCCCTCGCGGCCGGAGCCGTCCTGGCCGCCTTGCTGGCGATCCCGTTCGCCGCCGCGGCCGGGTCCGATACCTACGCCCACCAGATGCTCAAAGTGGCCGAGCAGACTCTGGATCGGCATGAGACGACAGCGACGTTGCTGGCCGACGCGCCGCCCGTGCGGATCCGCCTCGACGGGGTGCCGATCGAGGAGACCGCGTACGTGCACGCCCACTGGACCGTGCCGGGCGGGCCGGTCCGGGAGGGTGTGGTCACCGTCGAGTCCGGTGCCATGGCGGGGAACGAGGTCCGGATCTGGCTCGACGCGGCGGGAAAGGTGGTCGATCCGCCCGTGACACCCACGGACGCGACGAGCACCGGCATCGGCGTCGGGGTCGGGACCTGGCTCGTGTTCGTGACTCTCCTGGCCGGACTGTACCTGGGCTGCCGCGTGATGCTCGGCCGCTCACGTGACACCGCCTTGACCCGCGAGTGGCAACGGGTCGCCAAGGACTGGACCGCCGCCTGAGAGAGGAGTGCCGATGCGAATTCTGCTGACCGAGGCCGTATTCGGAGACGCCGACGACGTCGGGAAAGCCCTGCGGGAACTGGGCTGCCGCGTCTCCACCTGCCACAGCCGGGCCGGGATCTGCCGAGCGTTGGCCCCGGGCGGGAGTTGTCCGTTCGACGAAGCCGACACACCCGATCTCGCGGTCGACGTCCGCTCGGTCGAACCCGAGCTGACGACGCGGGAGTTCGGTGTGCTCTGCGCGCTACGGGCGCGGGTGCCGGTCATCCTGACCCCGGCGCCGGGAACCTGCGGTCCGATGATCCCGCCGGGCTTGGAGAACCGTGTGATCACCGCCGACGGGGAGGAACTCGTCGAGGTGTGCGAGGGCTTCCTGCGCAGCCGCGCGCCGGCTGCTTGAACCAGAACAGTGACGAGGAGTTTCGATGCGTGCTTCAGACATCATGACGAGTCCGGCGGTGGCGACGACACCCGACACACCTGTCCGTGAGGCGGTCGCCTTGCTGATCGAGAGGGGGTTCGCCGGGCTTCCGGTCGTCGACCCCGACGGACGGGTGATGGGTACCTTCACCGAGTTCGACGCACTGCGCCGGGCCTGGTCCGGCGGCGACGGGATCACGGTCGGCGAGCTGATGACCACCCCGGTGGAGGTCGTCTCGCCGAAGACCGACGTCTCGGAAATCGGCCGCAGGATGCTCGGCGACCGGCTCCGGTGCCTGCCGGTCGTCGAGGAAGGGGTGCTGGTCGGGGTCGTCAGCAGGCGGGATCTGCTCCGGCCTCTGGTGCAGCCGGACGACACCGTCGCCGCCCACGTCCACAACCTGCTGAGTGACTACGCCGATCGTCGTCCGAAATGGACGGTCGCGGTGGACGGAGGCTACGTGCGGATCTCCGGCGAGTACCGGGACGAGGCGGAGCGCCGGGTGCTGGACGCTTTGGCCCGGACCGTTCCGGGGGTCGTCGCCGTGGTGCTGGTCGATCGGAAGCCGGCCACGACATGACAGCCGAGATCACGGCGTTGCTGGCGGACGGGGACATGGTCACCGTCCGCCTGTTGCGTGAGGACGACTTCGACGTCGTGCTGGGCCTGCATCGGCGCCTCGGCGAACGCGATCGCTACCTGCGGTTCTTCACGGTCCATCCGGCCGGGCTGGAGCATCTGACGCGTCTGGTGATCGAAGGTCCCGGTCTGGGGGCGTTTCGCGGTGACGAGTTGCTCGGTGTCGCCCACTATCGCGTCCAGAGCGAGGGGGACACGGCGGAGGTGGCACTCACCGTCGACGGGAGCGTCCAGGCGCACGGCGTCGGGACTCTCCTGCTGGAGCACCTCGTCTCCCTGGCACTCGGGAAGGGAATCCGCCGGTTCCTCGCCCTGGTGCTCGCGGAGAACGCCCGGATGGTCCGCGTGTTCACCGACCTCGGCCTGCCCTACGCCATCAGTCATACGGGTCCGGAACGCGAGGTCGAGATCGAGCTCGGTGAACCGGAAAGGTATCTCGAGCGGATCGAGGAGCGGGAACGGATCGCGGACGTGGCGAGCCTGCGGGCGATCTTGGAACCCGCGTCCATCGCCGTGGTGGGTGCGGGACGCCGCGAGGACTCGGTGGGGCGCGCGGTCCTGCGCAACCTCGTCGATTCCGGTTATGCGGGCGAACTGCACGTGGTGAACCCGAACGCCAGGGAGATCCTGGGAGTCCCCGCTGTTCCGCGGATCTCGTCCCTGCCGGGTCCGGTGGATCTCGTCTTGATCTGTGTACCCGCCGAAGCGGTGCCTGGCGTGGTCGAAGAATGCGGTCGTCACGGCGTCAGGGCGATCGTCCTCGTCACCGCGGGGCTGACCGGCACACCGCTCGGCGAGCGTGTGCGCGAAAGCGTGCGTCGCAACGGAATCCGGCTGGTCGGACCGAACTGCTTCGGCGTGGCCAACACGGCGCCTTCGGTGCGATTCGATACGACGTTCGCGCACGAGGTCGCACCGCCGGGCAGGATCGGTGTCGTCACCCAGTCCGGAGGGTTCGGCATCGCTCTGCTGGATTCATTGTCGGCGTTGGGTCTTGGTGTGTCCACTTTGGTCTCGACCGGGGACAAGTACGACGTCAGCGGAAACGACCTCCTGCGTTGGTGGCGCCGGGACGAGAACACCGACATCGCCGTGCTCTACCTGGAGTCGTTCGGCAACCCGAAGAAGTTCAGCAGACTGGCTCGGGCACTCGCGCGTGAGAAGCCGGTGGTGGCCATTCGAGGCGCCGGTACGGCAGCCGCGCACCGTGCCGCCGCCGCCCATACGTCGGCGCGAGCGACCCCGGCCGCCACCAAGCAGGCGCTGTTCGGCCAGGCCGGTGTACTCGTCGTGGATTCCGTGACCGAGGTGGTCGGCCTCCTCGCCGCCCTGTCGTGGCAACCTCTCCCCGAGGGCGATCGGGTGGTCGTGGTGAGCAACGCGGGCGGTGCCGCGGTGCTCGGCGCCGAAGCCTGTGCCCGTCATGGTCTGATGTCCCCGGAGCTGAGCGCGGACACGACAGCCGGACTGCGTCGCGTGCTACCCGAGCACGCGAGCGTGGGGAATCCGCTCGACACGAGTGCCGCCGTCACCGCGGAGACGTTCGCCGCTTGCGTGTCGGCCGTGCTCGCGGACGACGCCGTCGACGCGGTGATCGCCGCCGGCGTGCCGACCGGCGTAGCGGATCCCCTCGCCGCACTCAAGCCGTCGGGGCTGGGGAAGCCTGTTCTTGCGGTACGGCTCGGACAGCTGGAATCCGTGGCCGCGCATGCGGGCATCCCTTGCTATGGCGACCTCGAAGAGGCGGCGGTGATCATGGCGAAACTGGCTAGCCGCTCACGGTGGCTGAAGAAGGCCGAAGGCTTGGTGCCCGACCTGGACGGCATCGACCTGGTGACGGCCGCACAGCTCGTCGACGAGTACCTCGTGGCTCATCCCGACGGTGGCTGGCTGTCTCGAAAGGACAGTGAAGATTTCTTTGGTTGCTTCGGCATCCGGAGCACCGGACATCGGTTCGGTGACCGTGAACTCATCGTGCGCGCCCAGATCGACGAGACCTTCGGCCCGGTGATCGTGCTCGGTCTCGGCGGCCTGGACGAGACACTGCTCGACGATCGCGCCACCGCCCTCTGCCCGCTCACCACCGCCGGCGTGGACGACCTGATGGACGATCTGCGGTCGGCTCACCTGCTCTTCGGTGACGGCTCCGTCGACAAGGTGGCCGTGCGGAACCTTCTGCTCCGGGTGAGCCGGATGATGGAGTCGTTGCCCGAGGTCGTCGACGTCGATCTCGATCCGGTTCTGGCGTCCTCCGAAGGCGCGGCGGTGGGCGCGGCACGGGTGCTCGTCCGGCGACGGCCGCACAGCGATCCGTACCTTCGGGCCCTGCGCTGACTCATCCTGGAGGTCCGTGAAGGCCTCCGTGAGGGACTCAGAGCCCCTCACGGAGGCCTTCACGGACCTGCCGGTCGTGCTCAGCGGAGCCAGTGGTTGTGGTCGACGAACGGCAAGCGGGACCAGAGATTACCGAGCCCCCAGGTCGCCCCGGCGGCCGTCGCGGCGAGCGCGATGAGGACGAGGGCGTAGACGAGGTGGTAGTCGATGAGGGGGTTGGTCGACATCGTCGGTTCGCCCGCGGCGGTGGTCCGGGCGGGAGGCCACTCGGCCGCCCACATCAGCAGCATCATCACGGTTCCGGTGATGGCGGAAAGTCGCAGGGCGATTCCCAAGGTCACGGCGAGACCGATGCCGAGCAGGCCCGCCATGAACAGCCAGTCCGCCCACCAGGTGCCACCCCACGAGCGCATCGTTTCGGCGAACGGTCCGACGTCGACCCGGCTCAGGAAGCCTTTCGTCGGTGAGCCGCCGTTGATCCATGCTTTGCCGGACGAGGTCGCGTAGCCGAATCCGAAGGTTTTGTCGGCGAAGGCCCACAGGAACAACAACCCGGTCGCGATCCGGAGCACCGCGAGGCTCTTGGCGCCGGCGCTCTGTCCGGTGTGGACGTTCAGGTCACCGGCGGGAACTGCGTGGCGGTGGCCGCTGTCGGTGGTGGCCATGGAATTCTCCTCGGAGTCGGCCTTGATGGTCGATTCCAGTCTGTTACGCGGTGGCGCGAGGCTCTGGGGTCGAAAGGCCCGGGTATGCGAGGCCATCGTCATGTGCCGAGGGCGGCGGGGCGGATCGTTTCGTCGTCCCACACGAAGTCGAGCCGGTTCCGCACCTCGACCACGCCGGCGACGTCCGCGGCGAGAGCGCCGGCCCGTTCGACGGCGCCGCGGTTGTCGAGCCTGCCGAGCAGGGTGACGACGCCGTCTTCGACGGTCACGGACGCCTGACCCGGTGCCACCCAGAGGGTGCCGGCGAGGACGTCGCGCTCGATGTCGAAGCGGATCTCCTCATCCGGACGTTGGAAGCTCGACAGCAGATCCCGGCGTGAGACGACCCCGGTCAGTTTGCCGTCTTCGACGACGAACAGCCGCCGGACGTCCTTGCGGCCTAGCAAAGCCGCCGCCGCCTCGACGGATTCACCGCCACCGATGCTCAGAACAGGCGAGGTCATCAGGTCTTTCGCGAGAAGTCCGTTCGCCTTACGCAGCTCGTCCTTGCTGTGGCGGCCGGAGACGAAAGAGGCCCGGGGATGCCGGAACCGCGCGAGAAGGTCGGACTCGGACACGACACCGACGGGTGCGCCGGCGTCATCGACGATGGGGATCGCGCTGATCCGGTGCAGGGCCATCAGCCCGGCGAGCTGTTTGTAGGTCGTGTCGGCCGTGACCGCGATCGGGCTGTCCGTCATGACTTGGGAAACGGTTGTGCGCATTGCCCTTCCTTCACTTTCCGGTTGCCGCGGTGCGGGCGATCAGGACCGGGCAGGCGGCGTGATGGAGCAAGGCCTGTCCGGTCGAACCGAGAAGGAGACCGCGAAACCCGCCACGTCCCCGGCTTCCGACGATGATCAGCTGAGCCTTGACGCTCCAGCGAAGCAGTTCCTGGCGCGGGTCGTCGCGAACGGCGACCTCCTGGACCTTGACCTCCGGATGGCTGTCGCGGAACTTCGCGAGCTGTCCGGTGACCAGGTTCCGTGCGGACTCGGCGACGAGTTCCCACTCGTAGTTGCCGAGGGAGTCTCCGAAGGACCGCGAGCCGCCGGCGTATCCCCACGCGTGAACGGCGATCAGTTCGGCGTCGCGGGCGCTCGCCTCGACGAAAGCGGAGGCGATGGCGAGGTCGCTGGTGGAACCGCCGTCGACGCCGACCACGACGGGGCGGTTCCGCGCGCCGGACAGATCCCAGGTGCGGCCGCGGACCGAGACGAGGGGGCACTGCGCATGGGCCGCCAGCGGAGCGGTCACCGAACCCCCGAACAGCGCGGTGAGCCGGTTGTGCTCGGTCGAGCCGAGGACGATCATCCGCGCCTCGCGGGAGGCGTCGAGCAGCGCGGGGGCGGGGGAGTCGTCGGAGATCCTGGTTTCGACGCCGGATACGGCGACGTGTTCGGCCACCTCGGTCATCTCGCGCGCGATGGATTCTCCGCGGACGCGTACTTTGTGAAGGAGTTCGTCGGTCGGTGGCACGATCGGGCCCGCGTAGAAGTCGGGAATCGCCAAAGCGTGCATGAGGACGAGGGGTGCGCCGTGCCGCTCGGCGGCCTGCGCGCCCCAGACGGTGGCCGCCTTGGATCCGGCGGATCCATCCACGCCGACCACGAGCGGTCCTGCCATCGGGAGGGGGCGGCTCATGATCAGGTCCTTCCGCTCATCACGGCTCATGCCGCAAAGCTAAGGGAACGTGGTCGTACTCCACCGGTGCCGTTGGTCCCGGATACACGGGACCCCAGGCGCGCCACTGGTCACTAGCCTGTGTGCTCGCGGAGCTGTGGACTCGATCGATGAGGATCCTCATCGCCGGAGGAGGGCTCAGCGGTCTCAGCCTCGCGGCACACCTCGCCGCCCGGACGGAACCGCTCGGGTCGATCACCGTCGTCGACGACGCGAGCCGGCCTGTTACGCGGGCCGGCTGGGCATCGTGGTCGGACAGACCGGGCCTGCTCGACACCTCCGTGTCCCGCACGTTCGATCGATTCCGGGTCTACGCGGGTGGCCGCGAGCGGACCCTCGATCTCGGGGCCTATCGGTACCGCTTCGTACGAGGTGACGACTTCGCCGCGGCGGTCACCCGAATGACGTCCAGGCATGATGGGTTCACGCTCCACAGTGGACACGTAAGTGGGATCAGGCGAGCGGGTCGAGGTGCCGAGTCGCCCAGGCCCGACGCTTGGCTGATCTTCCGCGGCTGGCACGTGCGCACCGCCGCCCCGGCGTTCGATCCGGCGATCCCGACGTTCTTCGACTTCCGCACCTCGCAGCGCCGGGCGGCGAGCTTCTTCTACGTTCTTCCGCGAGGTTCTCAAGAGGCGTTGGTAGAGCACACTTCCTTCGCGCCGGCCCGATCGCACGGCGTGCCCTGTGCGAAGGAGCAGCGATACGTGCTCGGCGAGTACATCTCCGAGGTGCTCGGTCTCCGGGATTGCACTGTCGGACGGGAAGAGTCCGGGTCGCTGCCCTTGTCCGTCCAGACGGTGGATCGCAGGCGCGGTTCGGTCCTCGCCATCGGCACGAAGGCGGGAATGGTCAAGGCATCGACCGGATACGCCTTCGAACGGATCCAAACCGACAGCGCGGCGATCGCGAGATCACTCGCCATCCACGGGCATCCCTTCGACCTGCCGAAGCCATCACACCGGTATCACGTGTTCGACGCCGCGCTGCTCGATGTGATCACCCGGGACCCGGCTCAGCTGGAGCGGGTCTTCGGGGCGTTGTTCGATCGCTCGTCGGCCGAACCGGTACTGCGGTTCCTCGACGAGGCGAGTTCCGTCGCGCAGGAGGGACGGCTGTTCTCCGGACTTCCTCCTTCCCTTTATCGTGCCGTGGCCCGGAGACACCGATGAAGCCGCCGTCCTCCCGCTATCGGCGGTCGTGGTTGAGAGGCGATCTGCTGGCCGGGATCACCGTCGCGGCCTACCTGGTCCCTCAGGTGATGGCCTACGCGGAAGTGGCGGGGCTGCCGCCCGAGGCAGGGTTGTGGGCGACGATCGGCCCACTCGCGGTCTATGCGTTCTTAGGCTCGTCGAAGCTCCTCTCCGTGGGACCCGAGTCGACCACCGCCCTGATGACCGCCGTCGCCCTGGGACCGCTCGCGGCAGGAGATCCGCTCCGCTACGGCGCCCTTGCGGCCGCGGTCGCGTTGCTCGTCGGGGGACTGTGTCTGCTCGGCGCGTTCGCGAAACTCGGCGTCCTGGCGGATCTGCTGTCCAAACCCGTACTGACCGGCTACATGGCCGGGATCGCGGTCCTGATGATGGTGAGCCAACTGGGCAAGATGACCGGGGTTCCCGTCACCGGCGACGGCGTCGTCGCGGAACTGGCCTCATTCCTGGACAACGCCGGCCAGATGCACTGGCCCACCCTTCTGCTGGGTGCGCTGGTGCTGGTGTCCCTGCTGGTACTTCAGCGAGTGATGCCCCGGTTCCCCGGGCCACTGGCCGCGATCCTGCTCGCCGCCGGCGTAGTGGCCGTGTTCTCCCTGACCGGTAAGGGAATCGAAGTGGTCGGCGCGATCGATGCCGGTTTGCCCGTACCCGGTGTTCCCGCCGTCTCCGCTGCGGATCTGCCCGACCTGTTGCTGCCCGCGGTGGGCATCGCGATCGTGGGATTTTCCGACAACGTCTTGACCGCGCGCGCCTTCGCGGGGCAGCACGGAGATCGGGTCGACGCCGACCGGGAGCTTCGCGCGCTCGCCGCGTCGAACGTCACCTCCGGTCTGCTGCACGGCTTCCCGGTCAGTTCGAGCGGGAGCAGGACCGCGCTGGCGATGGCGATGGGTGCCCGGACACAGCTGTACTCGATCACCGCGCTGGGGACGGTGATCGTCACGGTCTTCTTCGCCGGCCCTGTGCTGGCCGCCTTCCCCAAGGCCGCGCTGGGCGGAATCGTCGTTTTCGCCGCGCTCAAACTGATCGAGGTCGGCGAGTTCAGGCGGATCGCCCGCTTCCGGCGCAGCGAATTCGTGCTGGCGGCGTCGACCTGCGTGGCCGTCCTGGCACTCGATGTCCTCTACGGGGTCCTCGCCGCCGTCGGACTGTCCATTCTGGATCTTCTACGCAGACTGGCGCGACCGCACGGTGCCGTCCTCGGCTTCGTGCCGGGGGTGCCGGGTATGCACGACGTCGACGACTATCCGGCGTCGACCACCGAGCCGGGGCTGGTCATCTACCGCTACGACGCGCCTCTGTGTTTCGCCAATGCGGAAGACTTCCGGCGGCGCGCGCTCCAATCCCTCGACGGGAACGAGCCGGTCGAGTGGTTCGTCCTGAACGCCGAAGCCAACGTCGAACTCGACATCACCGCCGCCGACGCGCTCCGCGGCCTGTGCGCCGAACTACGAGAGCGCGGGATCACCTTCGCGATGGCCCGGGTCAAGCAGGAACTTCGCGACGATCTCGCCGCAGCCGGTCTGCTCGAGCTCATCGAGGAGCGACGTCTCTATCCGACCTTGCCCAGTGTGGTCGAGGCCTACCGCGCGAGGGAATCCGCCGATGCGTGACGGGAATGAACGAGAGTGGTCCAGCGGCGAAGTGGAGGTCCTGGCCAGGGCCGTGGTCCGTGCGCCGTCGGTGCACAACAGCCAGCCTTGGTCACTGGCGCTGCCGGAGCTGCGAGCCGAACTCAGTGAACGTGCGGATCTCCCCCTGCCCCATCAGGATCCTCTAGGGGCCGACAGACTCATCTCTTGTGGTGCCGCACTCGCCAATCTCGTCCTGGCCGTCCGTGTCCTTGGCCGGCGTACCGACGTCGCGATTCCGCGCGATGAACCTCCGCTCGTCGCCGTCGTGGCCGCGACGGACCGCGAACCGCCTTCGGACCACGAGTTGCACTCCTACGCCGCCATCTCGCGGCGAAGAAGCCATCGCAGGTCCTTCTCGCCGGTGCCAGTGGCACAGACGGTGTTGTCGCGGATCACCGATCCGATGCCCGAGGGCGTTTTTTGCCATCGGGTCGGGCGCGAGGACACGGATACATTCGCGGAGCTTCTCGAAACGGCGGCCAAAACGATCAAGGGCGACGCCGGGCTCCAAGCGGAACTCGCCGCCTGGACCTCGGCTTGGCGTACCGACGGTATCGGTGATGGGCTGGTGACGCCGGGGTACGACAAGGCGGGGCTGCCGTGGGCCGGTCTGGTGCGGGAGACGAGCGTGATCCCCGATATCGAGACGCTCGCGTCACGGCTGGACCAGGAGAAGATCTTGATCTTCTGCGCGGAGGACAGCCGTGCGGGGCGCGTGTCAGCCGGTGTAGCGATGGAACGTGCCTGGCTGGCCGCGGTGGACGAGGGCTTGGCGGCGTCGGTGTTGTCTCAACCGCTGCACGTCTTGGCCGTCCGTGCCCGGCTGGTAGCCGCGTTGTCCCTGCCGGTGCCGCCTCAGCTGATCATGCGATTGGGTTACCCGGACGGTTCGGTTCGGCGCAGTGCGCGCCGCCCGGTCGGTGACCTGTTACGCCGTCTGGACCGCGGGCTCTCGTCTTGACGCGCGGGCCTTGGCAGAACCGATCAATGGTGAAACGCTGAAGACGTCAGGGACGACGGACACCTGTCGTCACTGATCATGGGAGAGGAGCCCTCGATGCCGTCCGAGCGTCAAGCGGCCGAGGAAACGCCGCTGAGCCCGGCGGTTCTGACCGGCCTGCGGCTCGATGAACTGCTGCACGAGGTCCAGGAGCGGCTGTCGGAGATCGTCAAGACCCGTGACCGGCTCCAGGGGCTGCTCGACGCGGTCTTGGCCGTGGCGACCGGTCTCGAGCTCGATTCGACTCTGCAGCGGATCGTCCAGGCGGCGGTCGAACTTGTCGACGCGCGCTATGGCGCCCTCGGTGTTCTCGGTGACGAGGAAGGACTTTCGGAGTTCGTTCATGAGGGCATCGACCCGGAGACGCGCGGCAACATGGGACACCTGCCGGAAGGCCGAGGTCTTCTGGGACTGTTGATCGAGGAACCTCATCCTGTCCGGCTGCCTGATTTGGCGGCGCATCCCGCGTCGGTCGGATTCCCGGCGAACCACCCTCCGATGCACAGCTTTCTCGGCGTCCCGGTCCGCGTCCGTGACGAAGTGTTCGGCAACCTGTACATGACCGAGAAGAGGGGAGCGGCCGAGTTCACCGCCGACGACGAGGTCGTCCTCCAGGCGCTGGCCGCCGCGGCGGGAGTCGCGGTGGACAACGCTCGGCTGTTCGAGCGGTCCCGCACCCGGGAACGGTGGTTGGAAGCGGTCGCCGAGGTCAACGGGGAACTGCTCGGCGGCGCGTCGGTCACGGACACACTGAACCTGATCGTGAGTCGCGTCTGCGAACTGTCGGCAGCCCACGGCGTGATGATCCTGCTGGCGGACGGCGACGGAAACCTCCTCACGGTGAGCGCCGCGGCTGGCGAGGCGGCGAACAGGCTGGTCGGGGTATCCATGACGAGCGGGCACCCGGTGTTCGACGAGGTGGTCGCCTCCGGGCAACCGAGCCTCACCGCGGACCTGGGAAGCGTGAGCAGATCGGAAGGCGAACCGGTGTTCGACGGTTTCGGGTCGACGGTCGTGGTCCCCCTGAACAGCGCGGCCGGTGTCGGTGGGGTTCTCGTCGCCGGACGGGAGAAAGGAGGACCGATCTTCCGGCAGGATCAGGTCCCGATGTTGTCGTCGTTCGCCGACCAGGCCGCGGTCGCGCTCGAGTTCGCCGAGAAACAGCGCACGCAACGGTTGCTGGACGTGCTGGCCGATCGGGACCGGATCGCCCAGGACCTGCACGATCACGTGATCCAGCGGCTGTTCGCCACCGGAATGAGCCTGCAGAGCATCGCGCCGCGGGTACCCGACGAACTCGCCCGCAACCGGGTGACCCAGGCGGTGGAACAGCTGGACCGGACGGTCCGGGAGATCAGGACGTCGATCTTCGACCTGCACACGTCCGGTTCGGACGCGTCGAAGAGCCTGCGCCGTCGCCTTCTCGACACGATCACCGAACTGACCACCGAGGGCACGGTGACGCCGTCGGTGCGTATTGCCGGCGCCGTCGACACTCTTGTCCCCGCAGGTCTGCACGAACACGCGGAAGCGGTGGTTCGGGAAGCGCTCAGCAACGCCATCCGGCACTCCGGCGCCAACGAGATCACGGTGGCGGTAGAGGCGGATCGAGATCTGGTCATCGAGGTGACCGACAACGGCATCGGCATCCCCGAAAAGGGGCGGCGCAGCGGTCTGGAAAATCTCGCACAGCGGGCGCAGCGCTGTGGCGGCACCGCGCAGTTCACCCAGCGCGACGGCGGTGGGACCCGGCTGGTCTGGCAGGTCCCTTTACCGTGATTCCGCGTCTTTGCCGCCGAACATCGGCGGAACGGCGTCTCGTTTGAGCTCGGTCGCCAGGACGGCGGCCTGGGTTCGGCGCTGGATACCGAGTTTGGCGAGGATCCGGGAGACGTAGTTCTTCACCGTCTTCTCCGCCAAGAACATCCGCTCGCCGATCTCGCGGTTGGTGAGGCCTTCGCCGATCAACTCGAAGACGGTGCGTTCCTGCTCGGACAAACCGGCCGTCGGGTCGTTCTGGTTGCGCTCACGCCGGATCCGGTTCATCAAGGCGGCCGTGGTGCGGCTGTCGAGCAGCGATCCGCCACCGGCGATGGTGCGGATCGCCGACACCAGGTCGTTCCCGAGGACCTGCTTGAGCACGAATCCCGAAGCGCCCGCCATGATCGCGGTGAACAGCGCTTCGTCGTCGGCGTAGGACGTCAGCATCAGGCAGCGCAGTTCGGTCTGCGTGGACAGCAGTTCGCGGCAGAGTTCGATGCCGGTCCCGTCGGGCAGACGCACGTCCAGCACCGCGATGTCCGGAGCGCTTTGCGGGATACGGGCCAGCGCCTCGGAGACCGACGCGGCTTCACCCGCGATCTCGATGTCCGGCTCGTTTCCGAGTAGATCCGCCAGACCCCGCCGGACGATCTCGTGGTCGTCGACGAGGAACACCTTCGTCGTCATTCGGGTTCCTTCCACCGCGGGGTGCTGGCCGCGAAATCGACCGTACCCGGGTGATCGACGGAAAACAGCCGCCTGGACGTCCCATCGAGCCGGGACCTTCGGCCCTATCCGGGGGGTAGGGCAACCTGTGGCGTCTCGGTCGAGACGGTGGCCAGGGGGAAGCGACACCGCACTCGCGTGCTCAGCCACGCGAGTCCCGTCTTGCCGACCGGGCACCGATGTCACAGGCGCCCCACCGTCACCAGAGATCACATCTGAAGGTGGTGAAGGCCTCGTTCACTACCTTCAGAGTAGGCAAGGAGGCTTGGGTTCACGGGGTCGTTGCAACACCGATTGTGTTCGGAGGTTGTGATGGCTGGTCGTGTGTCGTTGGGGCGGGCTGTGCGGGTGCGGTTCTG
>NZ_JBVJLY010000047.1:0-16257 GCF_055584485.1 Amycolatopsis sp. NPDC102522
TAGGTCCGGACAACCCGAACGATCATCGTCCGGACCTACTTTTCGGACCGCAGCTCAGCGCGGTGAAGCTCCGCAAAGTTCGGGCGGACAGGACACCCGGTGTCACCGGTGGCCAGTCGCAGCGCCGCGGTGAGCCGGTCGACCGTGAGGTGCTGCTGGCGTACCGGGGGCGGGGCGACACCGACGGCATGCATGCGGTTCGCCCAGTACGGCTGGTCGGCGACGAACGGGCACACCACCTGCGACCTGCCCGCGGCCAGCGCGGCACCGGTCGTGCCGCCACCCCCGTGATGCACCACCGCGCTCATCCGCGGGAACAGCCAATCGTGCGGCGCGTGATCGAGCACGAACAGATCGCCGGTACCGGCGTCCGCGGCGATACCGCCCCAGCCGGTGGCGAGCACCGCGCGCACCCCGGCCCGGCGGACGGCTTCCTCGACCACCGCACGGGTCCGGCGCGAGTCCCTGCCCGCCATGCTGCCGAACCCGATGTAGACCGGATCGGGGCCGGCGTCGAGAAAGTCCCGCAACGCCGCAGGTGGCTCCCATCCTGTCGCGGCGGAGAGATACCAGAAGCCGGTGGTGTGCAACGAATCCGGCCAATCCGAGTCTGAGAGGACGACCTGGCGGCTGAACGCCTGCAAGACCGGTCGGTTGCCGCCGTCGGCGTCGTGCAGGATGTCGTGCATTCCCCGGCGGCGCGGCAACCCGAGTTCGGTGGTACGCCAAGTCGCGGTGATACCGGCGTACATCCGCAGGACGGCACCCACCGCGAGATACGTGGCACGATTGAGAATCTTCGGCAGGCGGGGCAAAGGAACCATCGGGCAAGGGAACTCGCCGGTGGGGATCCAGCCGGGCTGCAACGCGACGACCACCGCGGGGACGCCGAGCATCTCGGCCGCGTGGTGAGCGGGTACCCCGGTCGTGTGCACGACGACATCGGCACGAGAGGTCTTCGCGACCACACCGACGTCGTGCAGGACCTCCGCCATCAACGGCTTGACTCGCCTCGCCGTCCGCACAGCGGTGATCTTGCCCCTCATACCCCGGTATCCACCTTCGATGGCTTCCTGCACCACCGGATCGTTCATCAGCCGGTTCGGCCCTTCCCCCAGCGCCGCGAACTCGATGTCGTACTCGCCGGCGGCATCGGCGAACGAGTCCGGCGCGGCTAGCAACACCTCGTGCCCGCGATCGCGCAGAGCGACCGCGAGAGCGAGCATCGGCTGTACGTCGCCACGGGTGCCGTGGGTGACCAGCAGCGCCCTCACTTCGACCGCTCCTGGTCGTTGACAGCGGCATAGGCGGTCAGCCAGCGGTCGTCGGTGAACAGGCCGTTGGTGAGGATCTCCAGACCCGCTCTGGCACCGCGGACCGCGGTCGCGGTCTCCGCGGGGTCCCCGCCGAGCAACCGGCCGACGTGGTCGCCGAGCACGAGCGGCGCCAGCAGCCAGGACACATAGACCACCGCGCGTGCACGCGAGTCGTCCGCCGGGTGGACCCAGCCCTCCCGCTCGCCATCGGCCAGCCACGCCTCGGTGCGCTCCACGATCTCGGTGAACAACGCCGACGCCCCGCCCGACCCGTCCAGAAACGCCCGGGCCAGGTAACGCCGCACCGGCGTGGCTGCCTGCAGCACCTCGGCCAGCGCATCCTCGCCTGCCTCACCTCCGCCCCGGATCGAATCGAGCACATGCTCGTCGCATGCCTGCCGCAACCCGTCCTTCGACCCGAAATGGTGCAGCACCAAGCCCGGCGACACCCCGGCATCCGCGGCTATCGCACGCACCGAGGTCCCGGCGACGCCGTCGGCGCCGAACCTGGTCAACGCGGCGTCACGGATACGGGCCCGTGCGGTCAGATCAGAGGCTGAACTCATGTTCAGAGTATTGAACATTTGTTCAGCCTCGGTCAAGGCGCGGCCGATTTCCGCCCGCACGGAGGGGCCTTCGGACGAATAGTCAGTTCGGCGAGAGCACCAGTTCCAGCAGCCGGGACGCCGTGACCACACCGATCGTCGTGTCGTCACGCAGTACCGGCCAGCGGGCAACGCAGCCGGGCCATCATCGCGGCGACTTCCACGATGTTGTCGTCATGCTCGACAACAGCCAGTTCAGGAGGCCGAGCGGGGAGAAGGTCACGGACCGAGCTGCGGCGACTAGGCCGTCGGCGTGATGATCTCGACCTTAAATGTCCTTTACTGTATCTTTACGCTTCTTTAGGGCATCTTTACACCTAGGAGTGCCGGGAAGTCTGGTCGGCGGCTTGGCCCACCGAGGGCCGGGTTAGACGCATGCCGACGAGCGGGGACCGATGCTCCAGCGTTTCGCCAGAGAACTTCTTGCCGGGCTGACCGTGGCGATCGTGGCGCTGCCACTGGCGATCGCCTTCGGCATCACCGCGACCGGCACCTCCGAAGGCGCGCTCGTCGGCCTGTACGGCGCGATCTTCGCCGGCTTCTTCGCCGCCGTCTTCGGAGGAACACCGGCGCAGGTGACCGGTCCGACCGGTCCGATCACGGTGGTCGCCACCGGGGTCATCGCCACGCACGGACTCGAGGGCGCGTTCCTCGCGTTCATCATGGCCGGCGCGCTTCAGATCCTGTTCGGCCTGTGCCGGCTCGGTTCCCTCATCCGCTTCATCCCGCATCCGGTGGTGTCCGGGTTCATGGGCGGCATCGCGCTGATCATCATCCTGGGCGAGATCGATCAGGTACAGAAGAGTTTCCTGGTGGTGGCGGCCACGATCGTGCTGATGCTCGTGGCCGCGCGGGTGGTCAAGTCCATCCCGGCGAGCCTGATCGCGCTCGTGTCGATCACGGCGATCCTGTCGTTCGCCGAGCCTTTCCTGCAGAACGTGCGGATCGGGCCGGTCTCGCTCAACGGCACGATCGAGTACATCGGCCAGATCCCGGAGTCGATCCCCTCGATCACCTTCCCCGAGTTCAGCGGCTCGCTGCTTCTCACCCTCGTGCTGCCCGCCCTGAGCATCGCACTGCTGGGCTCGATCGACTCCTTGCTGACCTCGGTCGTCATGGACAACATCACCGGCCGCAGGCACCTCAGTAACCGCGAACTGGTCGGCCAGGGTCTCGGCAATATGGCCAGCGGGCTGTTCGGCGGCTTGGCCAGCGCGGGCGCGACCGTACGGTCCGTGGTCAACGTCCGGAGCGGCGGCCGCACCGCGCTGTCCGCCGCGACCCACAGCGTCATCCTGCTGGCACTGGTGGCCGGTCTCGGCGCGGTCGTCCAGTACATCCCGCTCGCCGTGCTGTCGGGCATCTTGATCCTGACCGCGATCGGCATGTTCGACTGGGAAAGTCTCCGCAAAGTGCATGTCAGCCCTCGGGGCGACGTCGTCGTGATGTTCGCGACGATGATCATCACGGTCCTCGTCGATCTGACCGTGGCGGTCGCGGTCGGCGTGGCGGTGGCGCTCGTCGTGCATTTCGCGCAATCGCGGCGAAGCAGGGCGTCGGTCGTCTACGACGAGACCGGCACCTACCGCATCGAGGGTCCGCTGTCGTTCCTTTCCATCGACGGCGTCTTGACCAGATTGCGCGACGACGAGCCGAAACTGTCGCTCAGCCTGCGAAAAGTGAGCTACATGGACATGTCCGGAGCCAAGGGACTGCTGACCTTCATCGACCACTCCCACAGATCCGACGTGGAACTCGACTTCACAGAGCTGCCGCCACACGTCGAGCACAAATTGACCGCGCTCGCGAACGACGACCAGCGCGACAAACTCACCACCGTCATCAGGAACGGCACACCCGGAACCGCGGCCACGAAACGACCGAACGACGGAGAGGCATGACCGCGATCGACATACTGCTCACGCGGAACCACGAACTCGGCGACATGGTGGCAGGTGATCGGCGATCGCCGCAGCCGTCCCTGCAGGTGACCATCCTGACCTGTATGGACGCGCGCGTTCGGGTGTTCGAGATCTTCGGTCTCACCCAGGGTGAGTCACACGTGCTGCGCAACGCGGGCGGCGTGGTCACCGACGACGTGATCCGGTCACTCGCGCTGAGCCAGCGCAAACTGGGCACCCGCGAAGTGATGATCGTGCAGCACACGAACTGCGGGCTGTCCTTGGTGACCGAAGACGACTTCAAGGACGAACTGGAAGCCGACACCGGACTCCGCCCCACGTGGGCGGTCGAAGCGTTCCGTGAAGTGTCCGACAGCGTTCGCCGCTCGATGCAGCGTGTGAAACGCTCGGACTTCCTCCTGCACACCGACAAGGTCCGCGGTTTCGTCTACGACGTGAAGACCGGAGCGCTGACTGAGGTCGTGTAGTCACTGTGGGGTGAGCGCCAGCTCCAGAAGCCGGGAAGCGGAGATCACGCCGAGCAGTGTCTTGTCCTGCATGACCGCGACAAGGGGGCAGTGCAGCCTCGCCATGATCGCGGCGACCTCGATGATCGTGTCGTCGGAGTTCACCCGGGGCAGCTCGGCGGGCTCCTCGGGAAGTAGCGAACGCACCTTGCGCCCGCCCAGCTTGTCGGCGACGCGGTCGGCCATCGATTCGTCGAGGACGCCGGCGAGCGACGGGTCGTCCTGCACATAGGTCGGGACCAGGAAACGCACCACCTGCGAGGCGGGCAGGACCGATTGGGGACAGCCGTTCCGGTCGGTCACGACGATTCCAGGCAGCCGGTGTTCCGCGAGAAGCCTCGCCGCGTCGAGCGCGTCGGAATCCATGTCCACGACCGGGAATTCCTCGGCCATCTCGCTGGCGTGCATGCCGCCAGACTACGACCGTCCGACCGGCCGCGCGCGGCTCAGCCGTCGTTACTGTCCGATTCTTTACGCCCCGGCGAAGTCCCTGCGCCATCCGATACTTCGCCGCGCTCCTGCCGTAGATGCACGAGACGGATGGCGACCATCAGGACGACGAACACGGCGATCAGCGCGAGCGGGCCGAGCAGTCCGGACATAGGCTCTCCCTCTCACGACTCTGTGTGACCTCCGGCACACTCCAGAGTACAGGACGGCGTCGTCGCAGGGTGCCCTGGACCAGGCGGCGACCGCCGAGTTGCCCCAGGCTCTTGTTTACGGCATCTTGACGCTTGGAGCGCCGGGAAGTCTGGTCGGCACACCCGTCCCTGACCGGGCCGGGACAGTCGTCATGGACAGGATTCGGTGAGAGCACACGTGATCTGGCAGCATCTTCGGCCGGCATTCGTTCAGCAGGGCGTGGCATGAGCGCCATCGTCGCGATCACGGTGTTCGTGGTGGCGTACCTGTTCATCGCCACCGAGAAGATCCCGAAGATGGTCACCGCCCTCGCCGGCGCGGGCGTCGTCCTCGCCCTCGGCGTGCTCGGTTCCGAGGACGCGTTCTACTCCCACGACACCGGTGTCGACTGGGACGTCATCTTCCTGCTGCTCGGCATGATGATCATCGTCGGTGTCCTCCGGAAGACCGGCGTCTTCGAGTACACCGCCATCTGGGCCGCCAAGCGCGCCAAGGGCTCACCGCTGCGGATCATGCTCCTGCTGGTGCTCATCACCGCGGTCGCTTCGGCGTTCCTGGACAACGTCACCACGGTGCTGCTGATGGCACCCGTGACCCTGCTCGTCTGCGATCGGCTCGACATCAAACCGGTGCCCTTCCTGATCGCCGAAGTCATGGCCTCGAACATCGGCGGCGCCGCGACTCTGATCGGCGACCCGCCCAACATCATCATCGGCAGCCGCGCCGGCCTGACCTTCAACGACTTCCTCGTCAACATGGCACCGATCGTGGCCATCGAAATCGTCGTCTTCTGCCTCGTCCTGCCGAGACTCTTCCGCGGTTCCTTCACCGTCGACCCGGAACGGGTCGCCGATGTCATGGCACTCAACGAACGCGAAGCCATCCGCGACAAACGGCTTCTCGTCAAATGCGGGATCGTGCTCCTGGCCGTCTTCACCGCGTTCGTCGGCCACTCGATCTTCCACATCGAGCCGTCGATCGTCGCCCTGCTCGGTGCCGGAGCCCTCGTGCTCCTGTCCCAGGCCAAGCCGAAGGACTACCTCGCCAGCGTCGAATGGGAGACGCTGCTGTTCTTCGCCGGTCTCTTCATCATGATCGGCGCATTGGTCAAAACCGGCGTCATCGGCGATCTGGCGAAACTCGCCGCCGACGCCACCGGCGACAACGCCCTTCTCGCCGTCATGCTCATCCTCGGCGTCTCAGCAGTGTTATCCGGCGTCGTCGACAACATCCCCTACGTCGCGACGATGAGCCCGCTGGTCCTCGACCTCACCACCAGCATCGCCGATCCCACGCAGTCCGAAGCCCTCTGGTGGGCACTCGCCCTCGGCGCCGACTTCGGCGGCAACGCCACCGCCATCGGCGCCAGCGCCAACGTCGTCGTCCTCGGCATCGCCGCCCGAGCCGGAAGCCCCATCTCCTTCTGGGAATTCACCAAGAAAGGCCTCGTCGTCACGCTGATCACCGTTCTCGTCGCGGCGCCCTACCTCTGGCTGCGCTACTTCGTCTTCGCCTGACCCAGCGCGTCAGTCACCGGCGGCCAACCGTCCACAAGGCACGGTCATGGTCACTGCCGCCACCGCGGCGGACGCTGTCAGGACAAACTCATTTCCGTAGCCAACGCCGTGGCACGGCTGTCCGCTTCCTGGGCCGCCATCTCATGCCTCCGAGCGGCGGCTTCGTTTCCGATCGTCCTCGCCGTGTACGCCGCGGCCCGTTCGTGATGCGCCTCTGCACGACGGATCGCCGCGAACGACCTGCCGACCAGCGCATTCCATTGTGGAGACTCCCGCGGAAAGGCCCTGGACCTGGCTCGCGCTTCGGCCGCGTTGGCGAGTTCGTGATAGGCGAATCCATGGTGCGCGGCCACCTCACCGCGCAGACGCTGCGTCTTCGCCCGGATGAAAGCGCCAGGCTTGTTTCCCGCCTCCAGCTCCTCCGCCAGGACACGGTGCTCAGCCGCGATAGCCCAGAGCCGGTCCGCGTCGTCACGCCTCCGCCGCACCTCCGGAGTGATCTCCATTCGATTGACTACTTCGACCTCTGCTGTCAACACCTCGGTCGTCACGTCGTGGTCCCTCCCTTGAGCTTGATGACTGCGATTCCACCCTGACACGGGAAAAGGGCCCTGCAACTGACGAGTGCCTTACGATCGACGGCTGTCGACCCGGCCTGGCCTGATATCGTCGGCACTGGTGTGCCGGGAAGCCTGGTCGGCGGAAGGGAGATGCCGACTGTGTCCACTCGTGTACTTCTCGTCGAAGACGACGCGATGATCAGTGAAGCCTTGAGCCTGGCGCTGGCCGACGAAGGATTCGACATCGAATGCGCCGCGACCGGCGAGGACGGCCTGGAGTTACTCGACCGTATTCAGGTCGACGTCGTACTGCTCGATCTCATGCTGCCGGGCATCGACGGACTCACCGTCTGCAGATCCGTGCGAGACCAGGGCGCGTTGCCGATCATCGTGATCACGGCCCGCGCCGACACGCAAGACGTCATCGCGGGCCTCGAAGCCGGCGCGGACGACTACGTCACCAAACCGCTGGTGGCCGGGGAGCTCGCGGCGCGGATCCGGGCCCTGCTCCGCCGCACCGCGCCGCCTCCCCCTGCCCTCGTCACCGTAGGCGGCCTGGAGATCCGGCCCGATGAGGAGAGCGTCCATCGCGAGGGGACACCGGTGCACCTGACCCGCACCGAATTCCGTCTGTTGACCGAACTCACCGCGGCCGAAGGCAAGGTCGTCACCCGCGAGCAATTGCTTCAACGCGTATGGGGGCACGACTACTTCGGCGACACGCGACTGCTCGACGTCCACATCAGACGGTTGCGCCGCAAGATCGAACCAGACCCCGACAATCCGACCCTGGTGCTGACCGTGCGCGGACGCGGATACCAAGTCGCGTCCGAATCATGACGCGTGCCGCGGTTCGGGCGACCCTGCGCAGGCTTTCCCTGCGCTGGCGTGTGGCAGCCGCGTTCGGCCTGGGCCTGGCGCTGGTGATGACCGTGCTCGGTGTCGCGACCTGGAACCTGACCACCGGCTACATGCTCGACCAGCGCGAGCAAAGCACCACACGGCAGTCCGAAGTCAACGTCGGCCTGGTCGACAAGGCACTCGCGGAACACTCGGACAACCTCGACGAACTGCTGACCGGGCTCGCCAGCGGCCCCGACTCCTCGATCCTGCTGTCACGACCGAACGGCTGGCTCACCAGCGGACGGCAGATCCAGCCCGAAGCAGTACCCGCCAGTCTTCTCGACAGCGCTCGAAATGGCGTCGCCGCCCGGCAACGGTTCGCCGCCGACGGCATCCCCGTACTCGCTATCGCGACCCCGGTCGGCGGCGACGGCAGTATCTACGTCGAACTGTATCCCTTGCTGGAACTGGATCGCACCTTCCGCTACCTCAGCTTCCTGCTCGTCACCGGCACCATCGTCGCCGCGCTGTTCGGCGTCGCGCTCGGCGCCTGGGCCACCAAACGAGCCCTCCGCCCGCTCGCCGCGCTCCGTGGAGCCGCCTCCCGCGTCGCGCGAGGAGACCTGACGACCCGGCTTCCCCACCAGAACGACCCCGATCTGGCACCTCTGGCCACCAGCTTCAACACCACGACCGAGCAACTCGAACAACGGGTGCGCCGCGACAAACGCTTCGCCGCCGACGTCAGCCACGAACTCCGTTCACCGCTCACCACGATGGTGAACGTCACCGAAGTGATGGTCCGCAGGCAGGACGCCATGCCCGAGACAGCCCGCAAAGCCTTGGGACTGCTCAGTTCGGAACTGCACCGCTTCCAGCGGATGGTCGTCGACCTGCTGGAGATCTCCCGGGCCGACCAGGACGACACCGACGACTCGATCGAACTGGTGGATCTTGACGCCCTCGTACGCAACGTCATCGACAGCAGGAACACCGCTGGGATACGCATCGAAACCGACCCCGAAACCCCGCTCGTCTCCGCCGACCGCCGCCGCATCGACCGGGTCGTCACCAACCTGCTCGACAACGCCGACCACTACGGCGAGGGCGCCATCGCCGTGACCGTGCGCAGGAACGGCGACCGAGCGCGGATCGAAGTAGACGACGCCGGCAGCGGTGTCCCACCTGCCCTGCGCGAACGCATCTTCGAACGCTTCGCGCGTGGCCTGCACGCCGGACGCCGCGGCCGCGACACCGGAAGCGGCCTCGGACTGGCGATCGTCGCCGACCACGTCCACCGGCACGGCGGCACGGTCTGGGTCGAGGACCGCCCCGGCGGCGGCGCCCGCTTCGTCGTCGAACTCCCGGAGGCCACGACATGACACTCCGTACGTCCGTGCTCGTCTTCGCGGTTGTGTCGTGTCTCGGCGGCTGCGGAGTGACCGCCCAAGACGAACCCGAACCGATCGCCACCCTCGCACCGACCACGACCCCGACGGTCTCCAGCCGATCGGTGCCACCGACACCCTGCACTCCTCCGCCGCAATCGTCAGGCAGTCGTCAGGTGCAGACCCGTCACCACCGACACAATGAAGGAAGTCGTCGTAAGGAGGAGGGACATGACCGTCCACGACCACAAGACCGACGACATCCCCGCCGAAGTCCGCGAATGGCTTTCCCGCGAATTCGCTTCATCGCTGCCGGAATCCACCGTTCATGACATCGTCCGGTCGGCCCACGCGGACCTCGACGGCCAGATTCGGCCCGACGCGATGGGCGAAATGCTGCACCGCCTGGCCCGGTTTCGGGTCCTGCGGACACTTGAGAACCTCTGACGAGGCCTCTTCACCGGCCACAACTTCGTAAGATTGTTTCGATTTCAGCGTCGGCGAGGCGTTGTGGACTGACGTAGTAGAGGACAGCGCCGACCGGAAGCTCGGCGTCCCATGCGGGATTGACCACGAGATCGTCGTCGGTTCACGCGGCCAGAACCGTGGCACCATACGTTCTGCCCAGTGCCATCCGGCATTTCTCGGTACTCAACGGTCCCAACGACGCCGGCAACGTCACCGAGTACGTCCCCGCCCCGCCTTCCGTCATCAGCTCCGAGTAGACCTCGGCGATTCCGGGCGAGGTCAGCTCTTCGGTGACCATCCGGGGCGTGTGCCACTGCACGCTCTTGATCCTCGGCTCCACGTAACGGACCAGCTCCGACTTCTCCATGTCCCGCAACGTGACCACGACATGTGCCGACCGGTTCGCATGGTCCACGGTCACCGCGACGGCCAGGGCCTCGTTGTCGTCGCGCATGTCGACCAAGACCGTGCCGGCGCCGCTGACGGCGGCGCGGACGAGTACGTCGGCCGCGGTCGGTTCACCCCGGACGAAGTCCACCGGCTGAGACGGCATCGGGTGCACCTGCACTTCGTCACCCGCGCACAGTCGGTACGGCCGGCCGTGTAGCCGATCAGGAGCGTGTGCCCGCTCGCCCGTACGGCCTCCATGCCCTGCATACGCCGTCCCTTCGCCTGTTCAAGCCTCGAAGCGAGCTTGGTGAACACCGTGGTGAGTGTCGCGATCCCGCCGATGATGACGTAGGCCCCCACGACATGCCCTGCCGTGGTCTCCGGCGAGAAGTCGCCGTACCCGACCGTGGCGGCGGTGACCACGAAGTACCACCAGTAGTGAGGTTGTCCCCGGGAACCGGACACCGGGGTTATGCCACGAGGGCGAGGTCTTGACGATAGCTTATGCGGGTTTCGTGGGGTGTTCGGTAGTCGAGTGTCGAATGTAGACGGTCGTGGTTGTAGTAGCCGAGGTAGGCGAAGACGGCTCGTCTGGCGTCATCTCGGCTGGTCCAGACCTGGGTTCCGATCTCGGTTTTGAGGGTGGCGGAGAACGACTCCGTGACCGCGTTGTCGTAGCACGAGCCGACACGCCCCATCGAGGGAAGGATGCCCGCGGTGTCGAGTGTGCGGCGGAACTCGGCCGAGGTGTACTGGGTGCCGCGATCGGAGTGAAAGACCGCGTCTGCGCTGTTCAGGCCTCGGCCGGTGGCGAGAGTGATCGCGTCGCACACCAGTTCTGCGCGCATGTGCTCGGCCATCGCGTGGCCTACCACTTCCCGGCTGTACAGATCGATCACGGTGGCCAGATACAGCCAGCCTTCCTGGGTGGGCAGGTAGGTGATGTCGCCGACGAACCGCTCGCCGGGCGCGTCGGCGGTGAAGTCCCGGCCGATCAGATCCGGTGCCGGCGCGACGGCCGTGTCCTGCTTGGTCAGCGAGCGACGCCGACGCCGGGTGATGCCGGGTGATGCCGGCGATCCCGCGCTCGCGCATGATCCGCTCGACGCGTTTGTGGTTGACCCGCCGGCCACGGCGACGCAGTTCGACGGTGACCCGCGGACGTCCGTACGCGCCACGATGCTCGGTGTGGACCTCGGCGATCTCCGTGGCCAGCTGGTCGTCCTGGGCGGCCCGTGCGGGGGCCGCGGCGAGCCATTCGTAGAACCCAGGGCGACGAACACCGAGGACTCGGCACAGCCGGGCGACGCCGAAAGTGGCGCGGTGTTCGGAGATGAACCTGTAGCTGCGGGTCAACGACCCATCTCCTTGGCGAAATAGGCGGCCGCCTTACGGAGAATCTCCTTCTCCAGCTCCAGTTCCGCCACCCGCTTGCGCAGCGCACGCAGCTCGCCTTCCGACGCCTCCGACGCCGCGTCGGACGGCTTCGCCTGCCCGCGTTCAGCGACCTTGACCCAGTTACGCAGGGTCTCGTGGTTCACCCCGAGCTCGCGGGCGACCTGACGCAACGGACGATCCGAGGAACGGACCAACTCGACCGCGTCCTTGCGGAACTGCTCCGGATACTTCGACGAACGTGACACAGGGACATCCTTCCCCAGACCACTGTCTGGGATCAGGGGAGGATGTGCCGGCTCCAGCAGCGACACAGCCAAAAACGCGCGTGGTAAACCCATCACAGGAGGTATAGCCGAGGACCGCCTCACGTTTGGGTGATACCCGCGCTTCAGCGGCAGCGGCTGGCATAGACGTTGATCGCTTTGTTCTAGGTTCGGCCGGTGCATATCACTGAACACCTGGTCGAAGGTCCTCTGACCGTCGAGCCATCCGATTTCCGGCGAGAACTGCTCCGCACAGCGGAATGGGTCGCCGATTACCTCGACGCCGTGCCCGACAAGCCCGTGACCCGCCCGCTGCCCCCACACCACCGCCGTCGACTGTCCGCCTCCCCCTTACAGGACACCGGGCGCCCACTGTCGGAGTTCCTCGACTTCGTCGACACCGACGTCGCGCCCTACCCCGGAGGCAACGGACACCCGGCCTTCTTCGCCTGGATCACCACACCACCCGCCCCGATCGGCATCCTCGCCAACCTGATCGGCAGCGCCCTCAACGCCAGTTGCGGCTACGGGGAGAACGCACTGGTGGACATGGAACGAGGCGCTGTACGTGCCCTGGCCGAGCTCACCGGTCTGCCCGCGCACACCGGTGGGGTACTCACCAGCGGCGGTTCCATGGCCAACCTGCTGTGCCTGGCAGCGGCGCGAAGATGGTTCTTGTCAGCGAGGTCCGCCAACGACGGCGACGCCTACGACCACGCTCACGCCCGTCTGGTGTGCTACCAGTCCACCGAGACCCACATGAGTATCAGCAAGGCCGCCCGCACCATGGGATTACCGCCGTCGCGGATTCGGGGCATCCCGGTCACCGCCGACCTGCGCATGGACATCGACGCGCTACGGGCCGCTATCGAGACTGATCTGGCCGCTGGACTCATGCCGTTCTGCGTGGTGTCCAACCTCGGGACGGTCGGCACCGGGGCGATCGACCCGCTGCCGGAGATCACCCGGCTGTGCCGGGAACACGGCCTGTGGCATCACGGCGACGGCGCCTACGGCGGCTTGGGCGCCGTGCACCCCGACCTGGCAGCCCACTATGACGGAGTCGCCGAGCTCGATTCGGTGACCGTGGACCCGCACAAGACACTGAACGTCCCCATCTCCTGCGGCGCGGCACTGGTCACCAACGCCGACAACCTGCGTGCGGCGTTCTCCACTCAAGCGTCCTATCTGGACGGCAACGACGAATGGCCGTGGCTGTCGGAGTACACCCTGGAGTTGACCCGCCCCAGCGGGCGGGCACTGTCGGTCTCGGCCGTGCTGCACCAACTCGGCAAACAGGGTGTGATCGAACTGCTCGATCACTACCTGCGCCACGCACAGTTGCTCCGAGAGCTGATCAGCGAGCAACCCGACCTTAACCTGGTCACCGGCGGTCCCTGGGCGATCATCTGTTTCCGCTACCTGCCCAAGGATTTCACCGGGCACGCCGACGCACTCACAGCCCAGATCGCCCAGCGACTCCAGGACCGCGGCAACGCGTTCCTCGCCACCGTGCGAGTTCACGGCAGGCTGACGCTCCGGGCCTCAGTGTGCGGGCACCGCACCACCAAGGCCGATATCGAGACCCTTCTCGCTGAGGTACTCCACGTCGGCAGGCAACTGGTCACGAGTTGACCTACTGACCCGGGGTGCCACCCTCGTGCAGGCCGCCCGCACCGGCACCCAGCGCATGGACGTACCCGGAGACCGCACGGTACGTCCATGCGCGACGGAACTCCTCGCACAGGGCAGAGACCGGACTCGCCCGCCACGGAACTCCTCGAACAGGGCGCATACCGGACTCGCCCACATCACGACGCTATACGGCATCACAGAGCGCCGAATTGCGGAACATCCGGGTCAGCTCAAGCGCCAGATTTGCCGTCAACCGTGCTCACCTGAGCGACCGAGGGGTCGAGCGCATCCGCTGGTCGCACACCACACCGATGAAGCCGCACCATCCCGCCCATGTCACGACGAATCCCACGGTTTCCGCGCACAGAAACACTGACACCATCGGTACCGTCGACATATCCGGGGTAAATGCCTGACAGCGGACAATTGACGTGGCACCGGAATTCGAACTCCGTGCGATACCGAGACCTTTCCTCATCTGGGTGTGTTTCCCCGAATCCGGCCGTTTCAGCACTACCGTTGCCAGATGAGCTTTAGCTTTCAGGCCGACCTTGTCGACCACCCTGTTTTCCGGGAATTGAGCAACGAGGCGTTCGCCCTGTGGATGCGATCGGGAGCATGGACATCGGCAAGCCACACCCCCGGATTCGTGCCCGATCACGCCCTCGACGCGGTCGCCCGCAGAGAACCGTCCGCAGGTGTCGCCGAGCTGGTGTCCGCCGGAGTGTGGACCCGTGTCGAGGGCGGCTGGAACATGGAACACGGGCCCGGCAACGATCTCCCGCCACCACTGTGGCGATCCGACGAAACGGCACCAGAAAAGGGTGCGGGTCCGGCTGGCGCACCTACGGAAGACCGCCGTCCAGGACGCCGAACAGGTGGCAACCGGTGATCCGCCTCGAAGTCGACGGCGCCTCTCTGCACCTCCCCCACCTTCACGGTCCGGTCCCCTTTGCGGCAGTGAAGCAATCCACTGTCAGCCGGGGCTGGGGAAGGTGAATCCCTTGACGAACAACCAGATCGGCAGGACTACCTCGAAGGCGCCGCCCGGAACCAGCGCGACGAGCCCGACGCCCTGTGTCACGTCCACGATGCCGAACAGGTCGAGGACGCATCCGGCCAGCAGCGTCGGGTAGCTGACGATGCCGAGGACCGCGAGCCAGCGCGGGACGAGCCTCGATCGGTGGAGCAGGATGGACATGCACAGGCCCGCCGCGGTGACGACCAGATAGATCAGCAAGGTGGCGACGCCCTGCTGCGCTTTCAGCGAAGCGCCGAGACTCGCCGACGTGGAGGCGTCGATCGTGCCGTCACGCAGACCGGCTCCGAGTTCGATCACCATCAGCGGGACGGCCAGGTAGAACAGGCTCGCGGCGAGTTCGGTGACTCTGAAGCCGATGTGTGCCAGCGCCAGTGCTTCGCCGTGGTGTTTCACCAGTGGGAAGAGGAGAACGGCGATGCCCACCACCCCGAACTGCCCGGCCAGCAGAAGGGCACCGGTGGCCAGCGCGGCGGTGTGTGTGGAGGCTCCGGTCGGGAAGTCCGGGCTGTTCAGGACCTCTGTGGTGAGCGAATCGGCGAAGATGAACGCGACCGTGGCGGCGAGGAACAACAGTCCGATGAGGACCGCGGTCTTGCGGGTGGACGCCGTCGTCGGCCCGCTCGGCCGGGCGAGCGGGCCGGCGACCGGAGGAGCGATCGATCTTTCGGGTGCCGCCATGGGAATTCACACTCTCTATTCAGTTGGAGGAACCGGTCGAGGCGACCCGGGGGCCCCGGATCACGAGCCACAGCGCCAGGAGGAACTCGCCGAGGAAGGTGAACGTGGAGACATCGGTCCAAGTACCCGGGGAAAGCATCACGCCGAAGCTGTCGATCACATAGCCGAGACCCGCGATGGCCAGCAGGACACCCAGCACTCTCGGCACATAACTTGATCGGTACGCCAGGTAGCCCAGGACGAGCAGGTGAGCACCGAACAGGCCGAGGGAAGCCATCCACAGGTCGTTGAACGCGGTGATGTCCAGCAGCGCTTGGGCATTGCGCTGGTCCGCGCTGAACACCCCAAGGTAGGCATCGTCCGCGAGCAGGCGAAGTGGCTTGAAGAGCTGTCCGATCGCGACGAGGAAAACGCCCGAATACACGAGCCTGAACGCGGCCGCGACCATCGAGAGATTCCGGTTCACCGGGCTGAACACGCGGTAGAGGCCCCATGCCACGACGACGTCGAGCGCGATCACCATGACAAGACTGACGATACCGAGCCGGAACAACCCTGCTGACTCGGTGATGTCCCGTGCCGTCTGTGCCGCGTCTCCTGGTGTCACCAGCCCGTCCACCGCGACGAACTTGCCGAAACCTGCCAGGACGGACATGAGCAGCAGGCCGGCCCCGGCCGTGATACTCGCGGTGCGGATCGGCCGCTCGGTCTTCATGTCGAGCGAAGCGGATGACATATCCGCTGCCTCCTTGGGCGTCGGCGGAACACTGCCAGCGCCGCCGAGGTCCGGAGCGGATGTCCGGTGCGCCCTGGGATTCGTCAGGAGGACGCGCGTCCTCAGCGTAGACCTGCGAGATGCGGCTGAACAGGGCCGAACGGGACTGGTGAGCGTTGCGCGGATGACAGGAAGAGCAGGGTCAGGAACGGCCTGGCACGGCGGGAACGGTGATCGCGTGGACATCTATTGCCTGTCGGGGCAAACTACTAAGAGCCGTGTCATGACAACCGTGTAAGCCATGGATGGACCAAGATCGGGTCGTCGAACGCGACCCAGAAGGGCTCCATCTGTGACCGAGAACACATC
>NZ_JBVJLY010000048.1:0-14476 GCF_055584485.1 Amycolatopsis sp. NPDC102522
ACCTCCCCCCCCACCCCCCCGATGCCCCCCCGCCGGCCCCGCCGCACCCCCAGCGCGGTCGCGGGCCGTGCCCCCGCGCCGCCCCCCCGCCCCACCCCCCCCCCCGCTCCCCCGAGTGGTCAGGCCTGAAAGCGCTCGGCTCGCCGGGTCGCCCAGCGGGCGACCTTGCTCCACCTGCGTGCGGCGCGTGGGCCGCTCCGAGCCCGCTGTGCGCGGACTCCCTCCTCGAGGTCTCGTATTCGGGCCCTGGACAGTTCTTCATAAAGCAACATTTCGCTGGTCTCCTCGACCTTGATCTCGTTCAATTTGGTCGGCGCGAGAGTTCGGTAACCCCTACGCGCCTCGTAGTCCCTGGTGGTGATGAGTTCGACGGTCATGCCGCAGCGCTCCGCTCGACCTTGCGCGCGATGGGACGCGCATCGGCGACGGGCTCGACGACCGGGTTCTTCCGGGGGCGGCCACGGGGCCGCTTCCGCGCGACGACAACGCCACGCTCGAAGATTTCGCCACCCCAGACACCCCACGGCTCACGCCGCGAAAGGGCACCTGCGAGGCAGGCGGAACGGACCGGGCAGTCCGCGCAGAACGCCTTCGCGCGCTCGAGCTCTGCCGGAGACTCGGCGAACCAAAGGTCCGCGTCGCCCGAACGGCAGGGAAGCATCGACTCAGGCGAGTCGATGGCGTCGAGCAGGTCGATGACGCCGGCGTCGGCGAAAGGCAGGGCCTCCCCCGGCGCGAAAGCTATGGTCGATGACATAAGTGCACTCCTCTGTCCCGTGACGGATTTCGTACTGACGGTGGAACTGGACAACGCTGAACCCCAATTAGGTTGTGCAGCCAACTTGTTTGTGCAGCAAAAACACGAAGGCCGCGGATCCGGTAACCCGGTTCCGCGGCCTTCGTGAGCCTCTAGTCCTGACTAGGTCAGGAACTTCGCTCCCGTATGGACAACGGAACACGGAACTGCTTGATGACCGGCAGATCGACGCCACCATTCACGTACGCCCCACCGAAGGCGGCGGCGTGCGTGAAGGTCTCGTCGGCGGCGATCCAGCTCAGGTCAAGACGCCGGGTGCCGCGGGCGGCGAGGATGCTCACGGGCATGAAGGTGCCCTGGCGCTGAGCCTGCGGGACTTCCGCGACGCAGGACAGACGGGTGCCAGGTTTCGTGAGCATCATGTTGATCGTCATTTCACCGGCACCACCTTTCTCTGTCGCGCGCGAGCCGCCCTGCGGTCTACGCTGTGTTGTAGAATTTCTTCCCCAGACCGAGCGGCTTCCCGCCCGGTACCTGCAGGTTATTGCCCCCGGCCGCACCGGGGCAACTTATTTTCCAGAAAATCCGCCGAAGCGGCGAAGATCGGCTCTGAGCAGCAGGTTCGCCGCGTGGATCAAGCCCGGAACGCGGTCAAGACTCCACCGAGGCCCGCACGACGTCCAGAACCTCCGCGCCGAAGCGTTCGAGCTTCGTCGCACCGATTCCGGAGATGGCACACAACGCTGTGTCATCAGTCGGCCGCTGCTCGGCGATGGCGACCAGGGTCGCGTCCGTGAAGACGACGAAGGCCGGCACCTTGAGCTCGCGGGAACGTTCCCCTCGCCAGGACCTCAGCTTCTCGAGCAGCTGCTCATCCACATTGGACGGGCAACGGGAGCAGCGTCCCAGCTTGATGTCCAGGGTCTCCAGCAGCGGGCCACCACACACCCGGCATCGTGCCTTGTTGGCGGACTGCTTCGGTTGCTGTGCTCGGGCGACCCTCGCGGCCGGATGGTCTTCGGGGATCAGGCCGTAGAGGAATCGGCTGCGTCGCCGATTACGGCGATTTCCCGACGTCCTGGCCAAGGCCCACGACAGCGAGAGGTGCTCTCGTGCTCGAGTGACGCCGACATAGAAGAGACGGCGCTCTTCTTCGATGGCCGCGTCATCACCGTCGGCGTGGAGGATCGGCATGGTCCCCTCGGCAAGCCCCACGAGGAACACGGCGTCCCACTCAAGGCCCTTCGCCGCGTGAAGCGAGGCCAGCGTGACGCCCTCCACCGTCGGCGGATGTTGCGCGTTCGCCCGCTGTTCGAGCTCCGCCACGAAACGAGGCAGATCCGCGTCCTCGATGGTGGAAGCCAGTTCCTCGGCCAGCTCGACGATCGACAGAAGCGCGTCCCATCGCTCTTTCGCCGCGCCTCCGGCCGGAGGCTGATCGGTGAGCCCGACCTTCGCCAGCACGGAACGAACCCGAGTCACCAGCTCACCGGTGTCGGCGTCGGTCGACGCCATCCGCAGAGCGGACATCGCCTGCCGCACCTCAGCCCTGGCGAAGAACCGCTCGCCGCCGCGGACCAGGTACGGGATACCCAGCTCCGCCAGCGCCTGCTCATAGGCTTCCGACTGGGCGTTGACGCGGTAGAGCACCGCGATCTCGCTGGCCGCCACTCCTCCGTCGAGCAGATCACGGATCCTGCGCGCGACGGCCGCGGCCTCGGCGGTCTCGTCGTCATACTCGGCGAACCGCGGGACCGGCCCCGGCGGACGCTGGCCGACAAGTTTCAGCCTCGACCCCGCAGGACGGCCACGGGCGGCACCGATCACCTGGTTGGCGAGAGCCACGACCTCCGGAGTCGACCGGTAGTCCCGCTCGAGCCTCACGACCGTCGCCTCGGGGAACCTCCGCGTGAACTCCAGGAGCGGCCGAGGAGAAGCGCCACCGAACGAATAGATGGTCTGGTTGGCGTCGCCGACGACTGTCAGGTCGTCGCGGCCGCCGAGCCACGCGTCGAGCAGTCGCTGCTGCAGCGGGGTGACGTCCTGGTACTCGTCGACGACGAAGCAGCGGTAGCGCTCGCGGAACTCCTGGGCCACCACCGTGTGCTCCTCGAGAACGGCGGTGGTGTGCAGGAGCAGATCGTCGAAATCGAGGACCTGCGCGGCGTTCTTGACCTTCTCGTAGTTGCGGTAGACCTCCGCGACCTGCGACGAGGGCGCGGGCGTGTCCCGCTGTGTGCGCGCCGCGACCGCCGGGTAGTCGTCCGGCGATACCAAAGAGGCCTTGCTCCACTCGATCTCACTCGCGAGGTCGCGCAGGAGTTCCGTCTCGGCGCTCAAACCGGCCTTGTTCGCGGCTTGGCTGATGTAGCGGAACTTGTTCTCGAGCAGCTCCCAGGGCCGGTCACCGACGACCTGGGGCCAGAAGTACCGAAGCTGGCGGCGAGCGGCGGCGTGGAAGGTGAGCGCCTGGGCGGCGTCGACACCCAGCCCTCGAAGGCGCGCACGCATCTCGCCCGCCGCACGGGTCGTGAAGGTGACAGCGAGGACCTGACCAGCGGCGACATGTCCGGAACGGACCAGGTGGGCGATGCGATGCGTGATCGTCCGCGTCTTGCCGGTCCCAGCTCCCGCGAGGACACAGACCGGCCCCCTCGGCGCGCAGGCGGCGGCTCGTTGCTCGGGATCGAGCCCATCGAGCAGGCCTGGACGACTCTTCGGGGACGATGCGCTAACCACGCCCCGATCCTCGCAGAGGGCCCGACGGGATCGGCGCAGGGCACGCGGCCGTATCCTGGACACATGGCGGGAAAGCAGGACAAGGAAGCAGCGAAGCTGGCCAAGAAGGAGAAGCGTGCCGCGAGCAAGGCTCGCCGCGGGCAGATCTTCGAGGCCTTCAAGATGCAGCGCAAGGAAGACAAGGCGCTCATCCCCTGGATGGCCGGATCGCTCCTGGTCATCACCGGTGTCGTGTTCGGCATCGGGTTCATCTTCGACGTCCACTGGGTCTTGCTGCCGCTGGGCATTCTGCTCGGCGCGCTCGCCGCTGTGATCATCTTCGGCAGGCGGGTCCAGAAGACCGTGTATTCGAAGGCCGACGGACAGCCGGGTGCTGCGGCCTGGGCACTCGAGAACATGCGAGGCCGCTGGAAGGTGACGCCGACCGTGGCGGCCACGACCCAGCTCGACGCCGTGCACCGGGTGCTCGGTGGCCCGGGTGTCGTGCTCGTCGCCGAGGGCGCGCCGCACCGCGTGAAGACCCTGCTCGCGCAGGAGAAGAAGCGTGTGTCCCGCCTGATCGGTGAGACCCCGATCTACAACGTCATCATCGGGAACGAAGAGCAGCAGGTGCCGCTGAAGAAGCTTCAGGGCTATCTCATGAAGCTCCCGCGTAACCTCAAGCCCGCCCAGGTCGACGCGCTGGAAGCAAAGCTGGCCGCGCTCGGCAGCCGCGGCGCCGCGATGCCCAAGGGCCCGATGCCCGCCGGCGCGAAGATGCGCAACGTCCAGCGCACCATCCGCCGCCGCTGACCGAACGAGAATCAGGGGTCCTTTGCTACCGCCGCGTGCGGTAGCAAAGGACCCCTGATCCGTCTCCGGAGAAAAACTGTCGGTGGGTGGTCGCATGATCACTGTGTGGACGGAACCTCGGGCGCCCGGCAGACGGCGCTGGCAGCGATGTTCCCGGACGGCGTGGCCGCCCGGGCGAAACTTGTCGCCCTGGGGCATTCCCATTCCTGGATCTCTCGCCGTTGCCGCGAAGGCGGCCCGTGGCGCCGTCCGATTCCCGGCGTCATCCTCCTGACCAACGCCACGCCGTCCAGGCGTCAGCTGATGAAAGTCGCACTGACCCACGCCGGTCCCGACGCGATGCTCACCGGAGTCCAGGCAGCCAAGTTGCACGGGGTCCGAAGACTTCCGCCGGAAGGACGGGCCCACACCCTGATCCCGCACCGGAGCAAAGTCGCCACCTGGGGATTCGCCATTGTCGAACGAACGATCCACCTGCCGGAACCAGTAGAGATCGACGGACTGCCGGTAGCTCCGCTCGCCCGGGCCCTGATCGACGCGGCCAGGCGCATGGACGAACTCCAGTCCGTGCGGGCGATGATCCACGACGCGGTCCATCGCGGGCTCTGCACTCCAGAGGAACTTCGAGATGAGCTGGCGCAGGCCAGCACGATCGGCTCCGCACTACCCCGGATCGTCGTCGGCGCTCTCCAAGACGGTGTCGACTCCGCGGTCGACCAGTGGCTGGAGACCGTGCTCGAGCGCAGCGGCTTGCCCAGGCCGATGAGGAAGGCTGAGCTACGGACTTCCGACGGAGAGACCGTCGGTATCGCCGAGGTCTGGTGGCCGAAGGTCGGCGTCGCCATGCAAATCCGCTACGACGAAGTCGCACTAGAACCGGGCAAGGTGCCTGAGGTGCCCGCACTGGTCGCCGCCGGCCTCATAGTCGTCCAGATAAGTCCGGCACGACTACGAGACGAACCGCTGGTAGTGATCCAGGAACTGCGAGCAGCTCACCGCCGCGCCCGGCAACGACCGCCTCCGGAACTCGGCAGCGCTCCTGCGGTACCGGCCGCCTGACCACGGCCGCTGCTCTCGGCGGAAGCAAAGGTCCCTTGCTCCCACTCCGGGGTCATCGCATGCGGATCACGACTGTTCCGGTCAGCCGGTCAAGCCAGCTTCGGCCGTCGATGTTGCGGATCGCGGCCGGAATGATCACGGAGGTCAGCGCCGTCCGCACGACGGCACGCCACACTCCGACCATTTGCGCGCCGTCGAGCCTGGCCACGCGGACACCGACCACTGCCATACCAGGAGTGAAGCCGAAGAAGGCCGCGGGAATGACCGTGATCACCGCCCAGACACCCACCGACCAGAGGTTGAACTTCTGCATGACGGCGGGATCCTGAAGGCTGGGCGTCACGAAAAGAGTGGTGACCAGCGAGGCGAGGACCAGGTCGATGATCAGCCCGAGGAGACGGGCCCCACCGCCCGCCACCGAGCCGACACCCGATTGGGGCAAGCCGAGTCGCTCACCACGCCATCGCTGCGTACCCTCGCCACCGGCCGTCGTTCCGTCCCCGGCTCCGGGTAGCCATTCTCCGGTCCATCTCGCCACCCATCCAGGGTATGCCGGTGGCGCAGGACACATTCGCCCTGGTCGACTACCCGATATCGCCGCCCCGTTAACACCGGCGAAACATACGGGTGACGGTCGGGCAACACCACGCTCTTAGCGTGAGCCGAAGAGAGTACTGCCGCCGGCAACGAACGAGAAGGAGTCACCGAGGGTGCCCACTACTCCAGACGACATTCAGCGCCTTATCGCCGACGAGAACGTAGAGGTCGTCGACGTCAGGTTCTGCGACCTGCCCGGCGTTATGCAGCACTTCACCGTTCCGGCGAAGGCGTTCAACGAAGAAGCCTACGAAGAAGGCCTGGCCTTCGACGGCTCCTCGGTGCGTGGTTTCCAGTCGATCCACGAATCCGACATGCTGCTCCTCCCGGACCCCGAGACTGCGCGCATCGACCCGTTCCGCAAGGCGAAGACGCTCTCGCTGAACTTCTTCGTGCACGACCCGTTCACCCGTGAGGCGTACAGCCGCGACCCGCGCAACATCGCGCGCAAGGCCGAGCAGTACATCTCCGAGTACGGCGTCGCGGACAACGTGTTCTTCGGCCCGGAAGCCGAGTTCTACATCTTCGACTCGATCCGGTTCGACTCCGCGGAGCACGCCTCGTTCCACGAGATCGACTCCGTCGAGGGCTGGTGGAACACCGGTGCCGACGTGCCGGGTGGCAACCAGGGTTACAAGACGAAGTTCAAGGGTGGCTACTTCCCGGTTCCCCCCGTCGACCACTTCGCCGACCTGCGCGACGAGATCGTCCAGAAGCTGCAGGGCTCCGGGTTCGAGATCGAGCGTGCGCACCACGAGGTGGGCACCGCCGGTCAGACCGAGATCAACTACAAGTACAACACGCTGCTTCACGCTGCGGACGACTTGCAGCTGTTCAAGTACATCGTGAAGAACACCGTGTTCGCCGCCGGCAAGACCGCGACCTTCATGCCGAAGCCGCTCGCCGGTGACAACGGCTCGGGTATGCACTGCCACCAGTCGCTGTGGAAGGACGGCACGCCGCTGTTCCACGACGAGTCGGGTTACGCGGGCTTGTCCGACACCGCCCGTCACTACATCGGCGGTCTGCTCAAGCACGCGCCGAGCCTGCTGGCCTTCACCAACCCGACCGTGAACTCGTACCACCGGCTCGTGCCGGGCTTCGAGGCCCCGGTCAGCCTGGTGTACTCGCAGCGGAACCGGTCGGCTTGTGTCCGTATCCCCATCACGGGCAACAACCCGAAGGCCAAGCGTGCCGAGTTCCGGTGCCCGGACTCGTCCGGCAACCCGTACCTGGCGTTCTCGGCGATGATGATGGCGGGCCTCGACGGCATCAAGAACAAGATCGAGCCGCCGGAGCCCATCGACAAGGACCTCTACGAGCTCCCGCCGGAGGAGGCCCAGAACGTCAAGCTCGTTCCTGGCGACCTCGGCGCGGTTCTGGACACGCTGGAGGCCGACCACGACTACCTGCTCGAAGGTGGCGTGTTCACCCCCGACGTGATCGACACGTGGATCTCCTACAAGCGTGAGAACGAGATCGACCCGCTGCGGCTGCGCCCGCACCCGTACGAGTTCTCGCTGTACTACGACGTGTGATCGTGCGGTAGGAACACCAAGAGCACGCCGGTGGTGAGGTGCGGAATCGCCCTCACCACCGGCGTTTCTTTGTCGGTGGGACTTTTACTCCGAAGTGGAGAGAACCTTCAGGTCGACACCCGCCCGCTCGATGCGGCCGCGCGGGTCATCCACCAGCTTGCGTCGCTCGAGATCCATCAGCCCCAGGGTGCAGGTGATCTCCGCGGAGAGGGTGCCGTCGACCTTGTAGATGTTCGAGTCCATGTGGAACGTCTTTCCGGTACCGAACTTGGCGTCGCAGGTCACGTCGACGACGTCACCGGCCCGGAGCTCGCGACGGAACACGATGTGGGACTCAAGCAGGACAAAAGCAAGATTCGCGTCTCGCATACCCGAGTTGAGGCCACCGGCGAGCTCCATCAGCTCGAGTCTGGAGACCTCGCCGTACGAGTGGTAGACGGCGTGGTTGAGATGGCCGAGAGTGTCCAGCTCGTAGTGGCGCACCTTGATCCGGGTGCGAAATGGCTCGCGCACAGTCACCGGTTCACTGTAAGCGCCGCTCCCTGTCCTCGACGCCGAGTGTGAGCAAGGGACCTTTGCTGTCACCTCGCTCACCCCCGGCAAGCGATAGCAAAGGTCCCTTGCTCACTTCCCGCAGGTCAGAGGGGTCAGCCCTGGTAAAAGAGGGTCTCCACGACCGCGTGAGCACGTCGCGTCGTCCGCCTGTAGGCATCGAGGAACTCACCTGGATCGTCATCGGCCGAGTAGCCGAGCACCCGGGCGACCGCGGCGAGATCTCGACCGGAGCTGGGGATCTCGTCGACAGCCTTACCTCTGACCAGCATCCCGGCGTTCCGGACACGCGTCGCCAGTAGCCAGGCCTCGGTCAGGGATTCGATCTCGGCGGGCTCGGCGAGCCCCGCTGCCACTGCGGCCTTCAACGCTTCGATCGTCGAGGTGGTCCGGAGCCCCGCGACTTCATGCCCGTGACGCAGTTGTATGAGCTGCACGGTCCACTCCACGTCGGCGAGCCCGCCCCGCCCGAGCTTCGTGTGCCGGGTGGGGTCGGCGCCCTTAGGCATCCGTTCCGTCTCCACCCGCGCCTTGATCCGCCTGATCTCCCGCACCCGAACCGCGTCAAGGCCTGCTTGCGGGTAGCGAATGGGGTCGATCATCTCGATGAACCGTGCGCCGAGGTCATCGTCACCTGCGATGAACCGGGCCCGGAGCAGCGCCTGCGATTCCCAGGCCTCCGCCCACCGCCCGTAGTAGCTGCGATAGGACTCGAGGGTCCGCACCAGCGGGCCGCTTCGCCCCTCCGGACGAAGATCGGCGTCGACGACCAACGCCGGATCGGGGCTGGGCGCACCGAGAATCTTGCGCACCGTCTCGGCAACCGAGGAAGCGAACTTCGCTGCTTCGGAGTCCGACACGCCTTCGGTCGGCTCGCAGACGAAGAGAACGTCCGCATCGGACCCATAGCCGAGTTCGGCTCCGCCCAGGCGTCCCATGCCGATGACAGCGATCCTCGCCGGCGTCTGCCCGAGCTCCGCCTGACGCTGGCGGAAAGCAGCGGCCAAGGCGCCCTGCAACACGGCGGACCACACGCTCGACAACGCCTCGCAGACCGCTGGGACGTCGAGCAAACCCAGTAAGTCCGCTGACGCGATCCGCAGCATCTCGTGCCGGCGGAGCGATCTCGCGGCCGCGACCGCCGCGTTCAAACCCGGCTGACGCCGCACCGTGGCTCGCAGTGAACCGGCCACTTCTGCCGGAGTGCGACCGGCCAAGCGCGCGGGATCGCCGAGCAGTTGCAGGACTTCCGGCGCTCTCGCCAACAGATCGGGCACCAGTCGCGACGTGCCCAGCAAGAAGGCGAGCCGCTCGACAACAGCACCCTCGTCCCGAAGAACTCTGAGGTACCAAGGTGTTTGCTCGAGTGCCTCCGAGACCTTCCGGTAGGACAGAAGTCCGCGGTCTGGATCCGGGGTGTCGGCGAGAAGATCCAGCAAGACCGGCAGCAGAGCCTGCTGGATGGCCGCCCGACGTGACATTCCCGAGGTCAACGCCTTGATGTGCTGCAGGGCCCCGTCCGGCGCCGCGTAGCCCAGCGCGGCGAGGCGGCTCTCTGCCTGTTTCGTCGTCAGCCGTAGCGCTTCGGTCGGCACGTTCGCGACCGATTGCAGCAGGGGCCGGTAGAAGAGTTTCTCGTGAAGACGCCGGATGCTCTGCAGGTGGCGGCGGAACTCCGCCAGCAGCACGTCTCCTTCACTTTTGCCCCGGGCGGGCCGCACCCCGCTCGCCCTCGCGATCGTTCGCAGCTCGCTGGCGTCCGAGGAGGCAGGGAACAAGTGCGTACGCCGGAGTCGGCGAAGCTGAAGCCGATGCTCGATGGTCCGGAGGAACTCGTACGACGATCCGAGCTCGGCGGCGTCCTTTCGGCCGACGTACCCGCCCTCTCCCAGGGCTGCGAGTGCGTCCATCGTGGACGGCGAACGCAGCTCCGCGTCGATCCGACCGTGGACCAGTTGCAGCAACTGCACGGCGAACTCGACGTCGCGAAGGCCTCCGCGTCCCAGTTTCAGCTCCCGCTCGGCGTGCGCGGACGGCACATGGCCTTCGACGCGCCGTCGCATCTTCTGCACTTCGGGGACGAAATTCTCCCGATCTGCCGCCGCCCACACCTTCGGTGCGACCATCTCCGCGTACTGCCGCCCGAGCTCAACGTCGCCTGCGACCGGCCGCGCTTTGAGCAAGGCCTGGAATTCCCAGGTCTTGGCCCACTTCTGATAGTAGGCAGCGTGTCCATCGAGAGTCCGGACCAAGGCGCCCGCTTTGCCCTCCGGACGCAACGCCGCATCGACCTCGAAGCAGGCCTTGCCGACCACGCGCATCATCGTGCTGGCCAGCCTCGTCGAGATCGAAAGCTCTCCATCACCGACGAAGATGACGTCCACGTCGCTCACATAATTCAGCTCTCGACCACCGCATTTGCCCATCGCGATCACGGCCAGCCGACCTTCGACACCGGCGCCCACTTCGGCCTCCGCGACGAGGAGCCCTACCGTCAGCGCGGCCTCTGCCAGTGTGGTGAGTTGAGACCCGATCTCGGCATAGGGTGGCTGGCGGAGGCCTGGTTCGACCAGATGACCGAGGTCGGCCGCCGCGATTCCGAGGAGCAGCTCGCGGTACCCGGCGCGAAGTGCCTGCTCCGACTCGAGCCCCGTAAGGAGCTCTCCTCCCTGCCGCAAATGATCGAGGAGACGGCTCGCATACTGATCCGGATCAGTGGCCTTGTCCCCTAGAAGGGTCTTCCAGCTGTCGGTGTTCGCGACCAGGAAGTCCGCGAGCGCGCTCGACGTGCCCAAGACGCCGAGCATCCGGCCGCGGAAGGTGCGGTTGGTCCGAAGTGCCTGGTCGAGCTCATTCCAGGCAGCCTGGTCGGCTTCCCTGATTCGGTCGAGCCCGCTCAACGCGAGATCGGGGTCCGCCGCACGGGAAAGTGCCGACAACACGTCGGCGGCGGAGCCGTCCGGGCCGGATTCGGTCCACCAACCGGCAGCACGCAGCTGCCCGTCGGCACGGGGGTCGGTGAAGCCGTATCTCGCCACGGAAGCGGTCGGCCTGGCGCGCTCAACCATCGGCTTCCACCGTAGTCGCCCTTCCGCCCGTGACCAGACGGACGCGCAAGGGAGCAAGGGACCTTTGGTGTCGCCGCCCCTCGGCGATACCAAAGGTCCCTTGCTTCGCTAAGCGGCGATCCTGCCGACTTCCTGTTCGGGAACGGTCGGGGCGGGACCGGCGAAGCTGCCGGCGTTGACGGGGCTCCGCCGGGAGAGCAGGTAGATCCCGACGCCGACCGCCAGGCCCGTGACGCCGACACCGATGGTGCCCACGGTGCCCGTGGAGGTCACGAGACCGGCCGCGGCACCGACGACGGCGGCTGCCGGAAGCGTGAACAGCCAGGCGATCACCATGCGGCCGGCGGTGCGCCACCGGACCGGTGCCTCATTCCTGCCCACACCAGAGCCGACGATGCCGCCGGAGCAGACATGGGTCGTCGAGAGGGGAAAGCCGAAGTTCGTCGAAGCGAGGATGACCGCCGCCGAGCTGGTCTGTGCGGCGAAGCCCTGCGGACCATCGATGTCTGTCAGGCCCTTACCCAGCGTGTAGGTGATTCGCCAGCCGCCCAAGTACGTGCCCAACGCCAGGGCCAGCGCCGCGCTGACGATCACCCAGAGCGGCGGCCCGGCCCCGGCGGGGAGGGTTCCGGCGGTGATCATCGTCAGCGTGATGACGCCCATGGTCTTCTGTGCGTCGTTCGTACCGTGGGCAAGCGAAACCAGCGAAGCCGAGATGATCTGTCCGACGCGGAAGCCTGCGGTGCGGCCGCGGCGGACGAAGATCCGGTAGACGAAGTACGTCACGATCATCGCGGCGAGGCCAGCCAGTACCGGCGACAGGGCCGCTGGAACCAGCACCTTCTCGACGATCTTTCCGAAATGGACGGAGTCCGTTCCGGCCGACACCCAGGTGGCGCCGATCAGGCCGCCGAACAACGCGTGGGAAGAGCTGGACGGCAGTCCGACGAACCAGGTGACCAGGTTCCACACGATCGCACCGACCAGGCCGCCGAACACGATCGCCGGCCCGATCTTGGTGTCGTCGACCAGTCCATTCGAGATGGTCTTGGCCACTTCGACCGACAGGAAGGCTCCGACCAGGTTCAGGACCGCGGAGATCGTCACCGCGACCTTGGGACGCAGCGCCCCGGTGGCGATCGACGTGGCCATCGAGTTGGCCGTGTCATGGAAACCGTTGGTGAAATCGAAAATTAGGGCCGTGACGACGACGAGCACGACCAACACTGAGGGCTCCACCCCGACCTCCGAACCCTTCGAAACTCCCTTCGCAAGGTACCTGACAGCCTCACCGGAGTGTTAATAACCCATACGCATTTGAGACATAAGTCGTTAAGCCATCGGCAATGTACGTTGACGTTCCGCAGCCGGAGCGAGGTCACCTGACACCAGTCGGACGAAGCGATGCGCGAACGGTCGCCAGGTTTCGGTGATATCGGCGTGCACCCGGGCGAGGTTTTCCGGGGTCAGTACCTCCGGCCGGGTGAGTTCCGCCATTTCCGGCGACTGCCGTGCCCAGTCGAGGACCACCTCCGGTGTCGTCTCGATATGGAACTGGACACCGTAGGCACAACGGTCGAATCGGAAGGCCTGGTAGGCATACCGCGGCGAGGAAGCGAGAAGCTCGGCGCCCGCGGGCAGCCGGGTGATCGCGTCATTGTGGAACTGCAAGACGTCCTGCATGAGCGGCAGGTCCGCGAAGAGCGGATCGATCCAGGCAGCGTCCTTCTTGGACACGAGCCCTGGGCCGACCTCAGGTCCTTGATCACCTGCGACGACGCTGCCACCCAGCGCCACCGCGAGGAGCTGACCGCCGAGGCAGATCGCGAGCGTCGGGATACGCGCACTCGCGGCCTTCGAAAGAAGCTTCCGCACATCCGCGAGCCACGGATGAGCGGCGTCGTCGGTGGCGCCCATCCCTCCGCCAAGACATACGACGCCCGCGTACCCGTCGAGGTCAGCGGGGAGACTTTGATCGGGCAGCAACCGGATGTCGAGATCGGCTCCCACCTCGGTGAGCCAGTCGCCGAGGGGGCCGATCGGATCTGATTCATCTGGCTGGATGACGAGCAGCTTGGGAGCGGTCACCACCCCAGCCTACGACCGCCGGGAGAGCAGGGGACCTTTGCTATCGCTCGGGCGGCGATAGCAAAGGTCCCCTGCTCCGTTGGTCAGCAGGCGCAGCGTGGGGTGGCTGCGGAGGTGAGGGCGGGCGCGAGGGAGTCCCGGTCGACGGGATAGCCGGCTGCTTGCCAGGCGGTGATGCCGCCGGACAGGCGTTTGACCTTGAAGCCGAGTTCCGCGAGTTTCAGGGCCCCTTTGGTCGCGGCGTTGCAGTGGTTGCTCTCGCAGTAGCAGACATAGACGAGGTCGCGGTCGAGCCGGCTGACCGATTCGGGTGTCATGTCCCGGTACGGGAGATTGATCGCACCGGGGATACGAGCCGACGCGAAGGCCTCGGGTGCCCGGGTCTCGACGATCACGTACCCCTGCCGAGTGCCAGAGGTGAGGTCGCGGACCAGGTCGTCGGGATCCACGTCGAGGGCGATTTCAGCGCGCAGGAGCGCGGCCGCGGTCGTGCTGTCCAGGGCCGGGAACGTCAGTACGCGGGATGCGGTCGTCATGCCTCAATCCTGCTGATCGGTGTTCATCCACAACATCGGAGAATCCAGGTCTTGGCGACGGTTAGCCTGGAGACTCCTGGCAGGCATGACGATCGACCTGGAGTTCTGTGGACCTCGATGATCTCGACTGGCAGCTGCTCGAGCTGCTCCAGTCCGACGGCCGGTTGACCTTCTCGGAGCTCGGCCGGCGGGTATCGCTGTCGGCGCCCGCGGTGACCGAGCGGGTTCGGCGGCTCGAGGAGAAGGGAATCATTACTGGCTACTCGGCCGGCGTCGACCTGACGAAGCTCGGGCTCCCGATCGAGGCAATGGTCCGGGCGAAGGTGCGGAGTCTCGACACACCTCGCTTCCGCGAAACCATCCTCGCGCTGCCTCAGGTGCTCGACGCCGATCACGTCACGGGTGACGAGTGCTGGCTGGTGCGGGTCGCCTGTCGGACCACCATGGAGTTGGAAGAGCTCGTAGAGCGGATGCAGCGTTATGGGGAGACGACGACTTCACTGGTCTTCTCGTCGCCCGTCCGCCGGCGCGCGGTCGGTCGGCGAAGTTGCTGAACGACGCCGCCGGGAGAGCAAGGGACCTTTGCTATCGCCGGGGGCGGGTGGGCGTGAGTCGGCCTGGGTGAGTGGCCGGCGCTCACGTTTGTGACGGAAGGTGGGTATGAGAAAAGGGCTCGGGCTCCGGGAGAACTCGTGGTTCTCAACCGGGGCCCGAGCCCTTTTCTTCTAATGTTAGTCCGGCGGTGTCCTA
>NZ_JBVJLY010000049.1:0-13292 GCF_055584485.1 Amycolatopsis sp. NPDC102522
AGGTCCGGACAACCCGAACGATCATCGTCCGGACCTACTTTTCGGACCGCAGCTCAGCGCGGTGAAGCTCCGCAAAGTTCGGGCGGACAGGACACTATGGGCGAGGACGACGCGCGGATTCGCGAGTGCTTGGTGAGCATCAAGTGCGCCTATTGCGGTGCCGAGGTCAGGTATGTGGGGGAGGGGCGGCGGCCTAAGTTCTGCTCGGCGTCGTGCCGGAGTCGCGCGTGGGAGCTGCGTCGGGCGGCGACCAAACTGGGCCGGGAGAGCCCGATGCCGACCGTGGTGCGCGAAGTGGTGGAGCGTGTCGTCGAGCAGGACCGCCCGGTTCTGGTGCCGATGGTGCCGCGCGTGGTCGCGGAATGGGTGCCGATGCTGGAGAAGCTGGAGCGCCAGGTTCGGGAGAATCCGTTGTCGCTGGTGCGCAGCCAGGACGACTTCGAGGAACTCGCGATGGTCGTCAAGGCGTTGCACGACGCCTTCTCCTGGCGGGATCCCGAGCCGACGACCATAGTCGCGTCGGCGCCCGCGCAGCCCGTTTCGTCCGCTCGGCCGGGCGCGACGTTGTCGCGGCAGCAGCGCCGCGCGATCGAACGCGAGCGGCGTAAGCGCGGCTGAACCATCACAACGGAACCCGCGTTTGGTCTAAGGTATCGCCGTCATCACGGCCATACGTCCGGCCGCGCCCGCGCCGCCGAGCCGACGACGTGGCCGCCAGGGCGCGCCGTGAGCGGTTCATGGTGTGTCAGCACCCGATGTCGGGCGGCACATCGGAAGGGTCCGCGCGCGGGATTCGCTGCGACAAGCCCGGCCGCCGGGGCTGCCGCTCTAGCGGGAAGCCGGATGGGAAGCCGCAGAAGCAGGCGGAGAAGAAGAGCGACCGGCGACAGCAAACGACGCCGGGAGCGACCCGACCGCGCGCCGACGTGATGATTTTGGTGTTGATCGGCAAGCGTTTCTGGGACACCGGTGGATCCCCCGTGCCCGCCGTCCGCGCACGTCCGGCGGGCCGAACGGCGCCCAGAGGGGGATCCACCTTAAGTGGATCCCGGAGAACCAGGCTGATCGGATCGGTCGTTGGCAGGGGCGATGGCGACCGGGTTTGCTCAAAAATGTCTTCGTCGATGCTGCGATACCGGTACAAGCGCTGACCTCATGTGCTCCCAGCCGGGGCGGTAGCGAGTTAGAGGGCAAACCCTGGTTAGCGCTCAGGCCGCGCGGCCGCTGGCATGATCGAGGTACGCGACGGCGGCCGTGCTACCCCCTTCGGTCCGACGTCGTCCGGCCGCTGCGCGCCGGGACGGAGTCCCCCTCTCCGTTCGTCGCGCGGATCCGCGGCCGGTTCGGTTCGAACACAGGGGGTGGGGCGGATGCCCGACTATGTACGACATCACGGACGCCAGCCGCGTGTGCCCGGCGGCTACCCGCACACGCTGGAGATCCGGCTCACGACCAACGACTGGACGCTGCTCGCCGTGGCGGCCGCGAAGGCGGAGCTCGCCGACGGCGCCTACGCCAGCCAGGTCGTGCACCGGCACCTGGCCGCCGAGTTCAACACCGTCCCGGCCGACTGGCGCGAGGTGATGGCGCAGCTGCTGGAACATCGCGCCACCCTCGCCGGGCTGCGTGGCGACGTCGCCGCGGTCGGACGACTGGTCAACCAGATCGCCCGCGCGGTCAACAGCAACAGCTCGACGCCGGCGCCCGCGGTGCTGACCCGGATGTCCGAACGGGTGGAAACCGTCCTGGCGGCCGCCGACGAGGGCCTGGCCGAACTCGACCGGCTGACCGCCGAGGCTCGGACCCGGTTGTGATCGGCCGCGTCGTACGCGGGTGGCGCACGCACGGCCTGATCGCCTACCTGTTCGGTCCCGGCCGCCACCACGAACACGAGAACCCGCACACGATCGCGTCCTGGGATGGCTGCCCGCATCTGCACCAGCCACCGCAAACCGCGCCGGGCCGGTTCGACGTCGGCGACCTGGTGGCCGCGCTGACCGACCCGGCGGCCGCGGCCGCAGTGCCGCAACGGCCACCGGAGGACCGCGACGGCGGGCAGCGCACGCAGGGACCGGTGTGGCACTGCTCGATCCGGGCCGCGCCGGAAGATCGCGAACTCTCCGACACCGAATGGTCGGAAGTCGTCGTCGATCTGCTGCACCGGACCGGCATCGCCCGCCGCGACGATCCCGGTGCGTGCCGGTGGGTGGCCGTGCGGCACGCGACCGATCATGTGCACGTGGCTGCGGTCCTGGTCCGCCAGGACACGCTGCGCCGGGTACACCCGCGGCGGGACTACCACCGGGTCCGCGAAACCTGCCTCGCCGCCGAACGGCACTTCGGTCTGCGCCCGACCAGCCCGGCCGACCACACCGCACCCCGGATCGCCACCCGCGCCGAACGGGAGAAAGCCGTCCGGAACCGTCGGCCAGAGCCCAGTCGTGATCGGCTGCGCCGCATCGTGCGTGGCGTGGCCGCCCGCACCACGGACCCGGAGGAGTTCCTCGAGGCGCTGGCCTCCCACGGGCTTCGGGTGCGTGCCCGGCAGGCTGTCGACGGGCGGCTGCTCGGCTACGCGGTGGCCGTAGCCGACGACCACGCCCACTCCCCGTTGTCGGGGGATGACCTGGTCTGGTTCGGCGGCCGTGCTTTGGCCGCCGACCTGTCCGCGACACGGCTGACCGAACGGTGGGCCAGCGCACCAGCGCCGATCGAAACCCAGCCACCCGATATGGCCGGGAAATGGGCGGCCTGGGCCTCGGCGGCCCACGTTGTCGAGCAGGCCCGAACCGCGGTGGCCCACGGTCACGATGTCGACGGTGTCGCGCACGCCGCCGGCGACATGCTGCTGAACCTGGCCCACCTCAGCGGTGTCTCGGTTCGCGCGACCACCGTGGCGGCCGACGAGTTCGAACGCGCCGCCCGCACGCCGGGGCGAGGGCAACCCGCGCACTGGAGCCGTGCCGCGATCGAGCTGCGTACCGCGTCCTGGCGGCTGGTCCGCACCAGATCAGATCGAGGCCATGCCGTCGCGGCGCTGGCGTTGGTGCTCGCTCTCGCGAGTCTGGTCGCCGAGATCGCCGCGTGGCGAGCGCAGCGGCAACAGATGGCCGCGGCGGCGGCCGCGCACCGTGCGAGCGGCACCTTGACGACCTGGGCCGCTGAACTCACCGAGAAGGTGCAGCACACAACGAAGCGGCCAGGCCAGGACAAGAAGCCCGCACTCCGGAGCGAGCAACCCGCGCACCTTCGACGCCGCGCCACCACTGTCCCCTCCACTACCCGTGGTCCAGTCCGATGAAGAACTCTGCCCGGCACGGGACACCTGTCGCAGGGCGGTTGACCAGCGGCGGCTGTCCGGCGCGAGCTGAACACGAATGGTCGACTGCCCTGAGTCCCGTCCGCTGGGCAGACTGGTGGGTACTGCATGGACGTAGTCGACTGGTGGGTGTTCCCGGCGCCGTCACGGCGCCGGGACCATTCCTTCCGGCCCGGTCAGGGCTTGCCGAGGCGGATTGGGCCGAGGTCGACGGTGGCGTTGAGCAGCCACAGGCCGCCCATGATCACGATCAGGATCGTGATCAGCCGTGCCGTCCGGTCCCAGGAACCCACGGTTCGGCTGACGAACCGCAGCAGGGATAGCGGGATCCGTTCGTCGCCTGCATCTGTGCGTTCATCGAAGGGCGGGTTCGGTTCGCGGTACTGATCATGTTCGTCGTCGCGCGCGGCTGGCGTTCTGTCGTTGCGCGATCGCAATTGGCGGGATGCGGGTCTTATTGTCATGTGTGTGGTCATCCATCTTTATTGATTGGATCTTGTACGGACGAGATGCCATCGAACGGAAGACCGCTGGGGCGGCCCCTCGGACAAGGGGCCGCCCCGTTCACGATCGATGATGCTCAAGATCGACCCTATGAGCACGGCCTTCAACAGCAGTACTGCTTGTCGGCAGCCGGTGGTTTACGCACGACGTACCGGTGACGTGGTTCAGCGCGACCGATCGGTTCACTCGGCTGAGCGGCAGTTCGCCGACATTGTCACTTCTCTGTCCCTCGGGGCGGCATGTCGCTGATATCGGCAGGGCGTGCCCCACCCCGCACGTCGTATGTTCGTTCACATGTTCGACACCGTGCCGCCGGAAGACCTCGTGATGCGGCCGTCGCGCACACCGACGGCCGGTGACCGCTGTCCATGGGGCTGCGATCTGTCCGTGGGCGGAGTCCAGGCGGGCTATTCCCACTGGTACGGCGCGTCCTCGTTCACCTGCCGCGCGTGCCGGGACGCCGGGGGTCCGGGCGCGGGGGAGTGGATCACGGTCAACCCCGAGGTGTCGCATCAGAAACGCCCGGACGAGGTTGACGGCCTGACGATCGCGCTCATGGTTCTGCCACCGGAGGTCCCGGCCGGGACCGGTCAGATCCAGCTGATCCACCAGGGCACTGTCTACGGCTACGTCGTCCTGTCGCTGTGCCCGCGGGGTTGCCGCAGGGCCGTGGTGCAGCACCTTGAGGTGGCCATCGAGTATCGGCGGCGCGGTGCCGGCCGGGTGCTGGCCGAAGCGGCGCGGGCCCGCTGCGAGCGGTTCATGGTCACCACCGCGCCGCTGCCCGCGGATCCGATGTCGACCCGGTTCTGGGCGCAGGTGGGGCTCATCGGGCCACCGCAGCCCCGGCCGTGCCGGCACCAGTTCGACGCGGGGATCGCGGGGGGTTGGGAGGCCGACGCGTTCCGGGCGAACCGGCCCTGACTACTTCCCGACCTTGACGACGGTGGCGCCCCGCTGTTCGTGGGCCTGCCAATATGCCGTGCCGTCCTGCTCCAGCAGGCCCAGGCAGCCACCGCACAGCACATGCGGCTTCTCGATCGGCGCCGTCCCGCACTTGAAACACAGCCGCTGAGCGGTTTCGTTGTCCTCCACGTCGCGGATCGTAGGTCGGCCCACCGACACATCCACGCAGGAACACGATCACCGCGAGCGAGTTCACACCGCCCCGGCGGCATTCTGGAGCCGGAACGCGGTGGTCATGCCCTCGGCGATGGTGGCCACGAACCGGTCCTGGCCGAGTACGGCGGCGACCCGGGCGAGGCCGGGGAGCCGGGCGGTGTCGTCGGCATGGACGAGCAGGCCGGGCTCGTGGTGCCACTGCGCGTCGCCATCGGACAGGATCCGCACCGAGCACAGCCGGACTGGCCACGCCCGCGTCCCGGGGACGTCGGCGGCGAGCCGGTGGCGGGTGGCGCGGGCCGGGTGGACCGGTGCGCCGGGAGTGTAGCCGCGGCGCAGGCCGAGCGGGATCACGATCCCCGGCACCGGTCCCGGTGGGCGGCGGCGCCATCCGGTCGCCGCGGTGAGCAGGTCCACCAGGTCCTCATAGCAAGTAGCGGTGGGTGTCCCGTACCGCGCGCTCGGGTCACGCAGCAGCAGGACCTCGGCGACATCACCGGCGCTGCCCCGGACCACGGTCGTGATCGGCATGTCCCGCCGCCGCGCGGCGGTCTCCAGGGCGTCACACATCGTGCTGTAGGAGTCCAGGGGTACCTGCAGGCGGCAGCACCAGGCGTCCCGCGCGATCGTCGACACCACGTACCGTCCCATTGTCGAGAGGGCCATACCGATCATCGTCGGCGTTCCCGGACCGGCAATCCACGACAAAAGCTGGACAGCACCAGGACAAAGCTCCCCTGCCTGACGGCGGTTAGGCCTTCGTAGAGGAGCCGGCCTTCAGCGAGCTCCCCGGGCCTCGGGTAAGGCCGTGACCACAATGGACGGTGTGGAGGAGCATTTCCGGGTTCATCGGTGGGATCGGCCGGTCGCGCGGTTGTCGCTGATCGCGGTGGCCGGGAGGTCCAGACCGGGTCGTCGACCACCACGGCATTGAGTAGCAGTGGTACAGCAGTTGGGAGCCTGCCGGGTCGAGGCCCCGGTGCGGCGACGGGTACTCGTCGACGTCGGACGACGCCCATACACGTCCCATACCTGGATATAACTGGGTATGGGACGTGTATACGAGACTCATTCGTCGTGTTCGCTGGCGTCAGCCACGTTCACCGCGTGCGCCCGTTCCCGCAGGCTGAGGACGGCTTGCCGGGAGATGCCAGCCAGGCGGGCGAGCATCGCGTTCCTATTCGACTCGTCGCCGTCCTGCGGGTCTCCCCAGCCGTCGATCCGAAGCAATAGTGCCGCGCGGCTCGACTGGGCTTTCTTGTACTGGCCAGCAAGGTTCGCTGCCCGTTGCCCGGTCGAGGTGAGTTCCTGCCGTATGCGGTCCCGCCGCCCGGTCCGTACCGCGGTTAGGTAGGTCTGCGCACCGAGCAGGCGCTTGCCCTTAGTCGCTGCACGGCGTTCCTCGGCCTGTGAGAGTTTCGCCAGCTCGGCATCGCTGGTGCAGTCGTCGATCGCGGTGAGCCGGGTTGTGTGCTCGGTGAACCAGACAGACGCGTCGGTCGGGGTAAGAGCGCCGGCCTGCTCAGCGCGCAGCCGATACAGAGTGGCCAGCACACCGACGAGATAGATCGACACACTGTGCGGCAACGCCGACTCCTCGAGGTGCGCGGCATCGAACCACTGCCCGCGCAGCTCGTACGGAGCGGTGCGGGCCAGCTTCGCCGCGGCCTCGTCCAGCTCGGCATCGGTCATCACCGCCCACTCCGGCGACCCCAGTTCCGGGGTGGCCGCGAGCGCGTCGGTCATGTCGAGCAAACCCGAGAACTTGTAGCTGTTCTCGATCATCCACGCCGCACCATAATTGGATGTGGCCGACAGCGCGCTGTGCGTGTTCCGGCAGAACGAGCCGATCGCCCGGACCGCGGCTGCCGCACGCAGCGACCAGTCCCAACCTCCGGCCGCGCGTCCCTCGACCGGAACCAGGTCGCTGAGGATGACGCGGGCCTGCTCGGCGATCAATCCCAACAACTGTTCGGCCTCGTCCGGGGTTAGGTGATTGCTGATCTCCCAGGTCATATGGTTGGGCACCGGCGCCGGGAAGTCCCAGCGGTGCATCCAGCTGCCGACGTACTTCTGCTCGGTGTGGTCCTCCTTCGCCGGGCCGCGATAGTGCGGATCGCCCAGGATCGCCACCCGCCCGGCGGCCAGGTCGAGGATGACGTGGATGTAGATGTTGGGCAGGTACTGGCCGGGGTCGACGGGCCACCGGTCACGATCGATCGGCACCACGGTCAGCTCGGAAGTCGTTGCAGTCGTCAAAGCAGGCGCGCTCATCGAAATCTCCCTCAGGGCGTTCTGGCGTGACAACACATTGTCACGAAGACCGCTTCTCTGACAACCAGTTGTCACAGTCTTCACTCGTTTGCCTCGACCTCCCGAGAAGGCGCCCGCAGCCACCCGTGGATCACAAACCGTTGGCCGGAATATTTCTCAATATTCCGGCCAACGTGGTACGGTAGCCGGAATATTGAGGCTTTCCCGGCGATGAACGTGCAGGAGACCTCCGCCGAGTTAGCCGGAATATTTCAGTGCCTGAACTACCTGTGCCAACTCAACCCCTTGTTGCTCACCACAGCATGAAGGAGGCTCCATGTCCCGCACCGCCAGTCAGCTGCGCGCCGCCCTGGAGAACGCCCGCAACGACCCTGTCGTTGCTCTCGGCATCAGCGAAGGCGAGGCCTGTGCCGATCGCGCGGCCGCGATCGCCGACCTCGAGGCTCGTCTCGCCGAGCGTGAAGCCGAGGACGCCGGGAGCTGGAACGACGCCGGGAACGCGGAGGTCCTGCCGAAATGACCACCATCGACACGCTGGCGTACTGCGCGCGGATCGTCCGCCCCGGCCACAACACCCTGTACCTCGGGTTTGCGTTCAGGCACCAAGCCGACATGGCGGTTCACAGCTTCCGCCGTCAGCTCACGCACACCACGCACATTCCCGGCACCACCATCGAGTACGGCCTGACTCCGGCCGGGGTCGACGTGATCCCGCCCCTTCCCACCGGCGCGACCGAGATCGCCGACGCGATCGCCCGGGAAGATCGTGACGGCGACATCGGCGCCCTCTTCCCGGACGTGTTCGCGCGCCTGCACGCTCAGATCGGTTACCAGGACGCGTGCGACGTGTACCAGGCCGCGTGCGCCGTGCTCGACCTGGAGGACGAGCCGCCGAGCGAGGTGGAGCAGCTGCGCCGGCGGGTGGCGGAGCTGGAGACGCAACTACGGTCGGTCTACGTCGACCGGCTGGATCTGATCGCGGTGCTCGCCGCCGACCCGGCCCTGCATCCGCGGCTCGCCCTGGACGTCGACGGCGTACCCGGATTTCGCACCGTGCTGTACCTGACCGACGCCGACGTCGGCCAGATGACGTTCCACGTCGCCGACGACGACCTCCAGCTCGTGGAGCATGTGTCGTGGGCCGATGCCGATGATCCGTACGCGACGTGGGACGGCACCGACAAGGACGCCGTGCGCGCCCGGCTTCGGGAACTAGCCCAGCGCCGCGCTACCGACACCGCAGTGACGCATCCGCGGTGACATTTCGTCGACGTATCTCAGCACTAGCCGACCAGAAGGAGACGTGATCACCATGGGGCAGACCGCGACCCCGGCCGACCCAGCCAGCTTCACCGTGGACGGAGTCTGCTGGCAACCCTCCACCGATGCGATGGACATGGTCGGCGTCGACTACCGGACCCGACACGCCTACCAGGCAGGCGTCGACGATGTCGTCTACGTCCTGACAAGCCGATTCGTCCCGATCGACGAACGCCTTGAGTGGTGGTGCGGCGTTCGGCACCTCGGGTTTCGTCATCCGCTCGGCGCATACCGCACCGCGGCGGAGGCGGCCCATTGTGTCGCGGCTTCACGCGCGGAGGACCCCACGTTCTTCTTCACCGAAGATCCTGATGAAGACTAACGAGAATTCGATCAGCGCCGCACTGCCTCCCGAGCTGGCCCCGCTCGTGGACGCCTTCCGTACTCACCTGAACGGGCTGCCGAAGCTGTCGGAGAACACGCGTGCCGGGTACGTGACCCGGCTGCGCGGCTATCTACGCTGGCTGAACACCTCCGTGCTGGATGGGGTAGCTGGCGACGCGCTCACCGACTTCCGCTCGGCGGAGCACGCGGTCATCGAGTACCGACGCTGGATGATGACCGCGGGCAAGCGATCGGGCAACACCGTCAACGCCCACCTCACCGCGGTGGAGGCGTTCTACGCCTGGCGCGGCATCGCGGTGTCCGCACCGCGGCTGGACATCGTGCCGAACCGGCGAGCCCTGGATGCGGACGAGCGTGCCCGGCTGGACAACTTCCTGGCCACCGCGCCGGAGCGCGGCGAGGTCCCGGACGCCCGGTTCCCGCTGAGTAAGCGGGACCAGGCGCTGCTCAAGCTGTTGCGCTACACCGGGGTTCGGCTCAACGAGCTGGCCGCGCTCGACCTGGACGACATCCCGATGACCGACCGTGCAGGCGCGGTGAAAGTCCGCTACGGCAAGGGCGGTAAGGCCCGCGACATCCCGATCGCGCCGCTGCTGCGGCCGGCGCTGGAGCTCTACCGGCCGTGGCGCATCGCCCAGGCCGCGCCGGTCGACGGCGAGCGCGACCCACTGCTGCTCACCCAGCGCCGCCCATTCCGGCGGCTCGGTGACGACGGGATCGGCACCATCGTCACGGATGCTGGAAAGGCCAGCGGCATCAAGGGGCTGACCGCCCACGTCCTCCGGCATACCTTCGCCACCGAACTGCGCGAGCACGGCATCGACAAGCGCCTCATCGCCACGCTGCTCGGTCACGCCGCCGATACCACCGACAACTACACCGCGCCCGATTGGTCCGAGCTCGTCGACGCCCTCAGCGCGGTCTACCCGGCCACCGGCCGCCGGCGGCAGGCACCCAAGGTTTCGCCAGAACACTGAGATTGGAGCACCACGATGGCCCAGACGATGTCGGAGTACAACGACGAAAACGAGCGGTTTGGCCGCATAGCCACCCGCGAGGAGTTCGGCGAGATGATGCGTAGCGGAGCGCTGTTCCTGCCCAGACCTGAATCCTCCGCCGTCGTTGGCACGCCCCTGAAGGAGCTGCAAGGCGCATGTGGACTGACCCATCACCAGACCCGACCCCTTCAGCAGCACGGCATCACGACCGCAGAGCGGCTCGCCGAGCTGGTCGACGCGCACCGCGCGAACCCGGATGGCTCCGAGTTGTCCACCATGGCAGGCTTCGGGCGCGCGCGGATCGAGCTGGCGTGCACCGCAATCGACCGCTGGCGGGACAGCATCGCCGGAGCGGCCACATCGAGCAGGAAGACGTCGTGATGGCGATCCGCGTGCCCTTCGAGGGCGGCCCCCTGGAGTACTGGAACGGCGAGAAGCAGTTCGAGGAGTACGACTCGACCGACCAGCTGGTTGAAGGCGAAGCACTCGACATCAACCCGAATGCGCTCGATTCGCACCAGCCAGACATGATCGAGCGCTACGTCCTGGCCAAGACCGGACGCCAATGGGTTCTGCGGTACGAAGGCCGGCACGACCGGGTACTCGCCCCTGGCGAGCAGCCGCGGCGGGTCGCGATCGACGTGACCACGCGCGTGGCCGACGGCCCTCGCACGGGCAGCATCGTCGTGATCGTCGATTTCGATGCTGGCAACGTGGAGCGGTACAACTCCTTGACATACAAGGCAACCCGGTTCGGCGATCAACTCGCCGAGGGCTACACCCTGCGGGAAACCCCCGAGGGGTGGCGATGGTTCTGGACCCGACCGGAAACCGGAATGAGAGACACGATCGACATCGCACGTCTTGATCAGATCGAGGGGCAGCTCGCGAGCGACGTGCTCACCGATAGCGAGCTGGCCACCGCGCTCAACGACGCCGGGCTTCCTGAACTGGCGCGGGTCGTGGCCTGCTTCGCACGTCATGGACAGCCGCGTTGAGCGACACCGACGTGGCCTCGTAGCCAATCACGGCAATGTCCGCGAAGCCCAGAGGTCCTCTGCGCTGAACACTGTGAACGCCCTCGGCCCCAAGCGGGCCGAGGGCGTTCACGCGTCCTGATGTCTATGTGCGGCTGAGGAAACGACGCCACCAGGAGGTGGGTTGGTCGGCGTTGTGCACCAAGCGGAGAGCAGGCTGGTCAGTGTCAGGTTCGTCATCGTCGACGACGCCGTCGAGGTTGGCGAGGGTGCTGCCGACGGCGAGCCAGGCGGAGGTGGCCCAGCCGCCCTCATGGTCGGTTTCCAGGGTGGTGCGGATCCGTTCGAGTAGCGGTCGTGGGAGATCGGGGCGCTCGGCCAGGTTCATCAGCGCAAACCCAGCTTCGTGGTCGCGTGGGCCGTTCAGGTGTGGGAGCAGGTCGGTGAACAACTGGTCGGCGATCTCCGGGTCGAGGTGCTCGTTGCGGGAGAGGCCGGGCCAGGAGGTCACGACTGTGAGGGCAAGTTCCTGGACCGCGGGGCCGCCACGTTCGGCGACCACGGAGTGCACTTCGGACGAGGGGTCCTGACGCAGCGCGGCCAGCTGTACCTCGACGGACGCCCGCGGGATGGCGCGGCTGCGGACGATGTCGTAGACGCTGCCGCAGAGTTCGGGCAGGCGTTTCGGGTCGGTGGTGGAGCTCGCTTCCGCGTAGAGCTCGCCGACCTGGCTGGGGTAGGAGGTCATCGCGGCGCGGTGGATGATCCACGCCGCGTCGGTGACGTCGCGGCACCATCGGCGGGCGACCTGATCGCTGGGGCCGATCCCGGCGTGCTCGGCCAGCACCTCGATCGTTCCGACGTCCTCAGGATCGAAGAACATCAGCGTGTACTCGGCGAGGTCGGCCTCCGGAGCTGTCCCGCGCCCGGCGATGGCCTGTTCGAGGTGCGCCGTCAGGTGAGTAGCCGGGTAGAGGTCCTGATAGCCGAGGTGGGTCGACAGCTTCCGCCAGAACTGGGCGGCCTGACGATCGGAGCCGCCGCGGCGAAAGCCGGGCAGCACTTTCAGCAAGGTGATGAGCTGGGTCGCCGCCGGCGCCAGGGTCTTGTCATCAGCAAGAGGGGTCGGGTCGAGCAGGTCCTCCGGCCGCATGTCGTCGAGTTCGAGAGCGTTGCGGAGCTTGGTCAGGGTGTCCAGGCGCGGACGGGCGGACTTGCCCGTCTCCAGCTGGCTGAGGGTTTCCTGGCTGATCCCAGCTCTGCTCGCCAGCTCTCGTTGGCCAAGGTGGGCGGTTTCACGAAGGTGCTGCAACATCGTCGCCATAAACCTATTAACGCACGTCGAACGGGTTTCGTTACCCACAGAACGGGTTTTCAGTTCGGTTTTAAAGCTAATTAACCCGTTAGAGCGACCGTTAGACGGCAAACACTTGTTTCCTGTCCCTGTAACGAGAAGAGGCCGGACATCCCCGTGGGGAGCCCGGCCTCTTCGGTCGCCGTAGGATGGATCATCGTGGGCATCGTGTCAGCATGTCGCTGAGTGCGTTCTTCTCCGCGGTGGTGATCGTGAGGCTGTAGTAGTGCTTCACGGTGATCCAGTCGGTGGCGTAGGTGCACCAGAACGAGACGAGCGGCGGCTTCCACTGGTCCGGTGCCTTGTCGCTCTTCTCCTGGTTGACGTTGTCGGTGACGGCGAACAGCTGCGGCCGGGTCAGGTCGTTCGCGAACTGGCGCCGCTTCTCCGTGGTCCAGGACTTCGCGCCGGAGACCCAAGCGGCAGCGAGAGGGACGACGTGATCGATGTCCACATCGGTCGCCTTCGACCAGGTCTCGCCATCATAGGGACTGGTCCAGGTCCCGGACTTTGGCGCACAGTCCGGGCCGGTCACCACGTTCTTCCCGTCTCGTTTGAGCACGACTTCGCGGGTGGTGCAGCCGTTGCCCTGTTTGTCCCAGTGCGGGAATAGCTTCCGGTCGTAGTTGGCGGTGGAGCCGCGCGGCGCGACCTGGAGAGCAGCGAGCTGCTTTCCGATGTCGGCGGGCGCGTTGTCCGTTGTGGCGGCCGTGGTCACCGCGGGTTCGGCGCCGGTGGCTGCCGGAACCTCGCACGCGGTGGTGGACATCAAGGCAGCTGTGGCGAGAAATACGGCGAGGTACGGCATGCGGAGCCTTCGCCCCAGCGGGCGATTCGGTGCGGTGGGCATGAGGATTCCTTTCATGTTGTTGGTGCACAACGAAAAAAGGGGCTGAACCTCGCAGTGAGGTTCAGCCCCGGGATGGGTGCCTTTCGACCGATAGTCAGCGCTGCCGTAACTGGACATGAGAACGGCCGGGTCTCTGGCTCTGTCATGATTTCCGTGTAAGCCACGGATGATTTCTTCTCTGATTCTAGTGGAGTGGCAGGCGGTCTGGGAAGAGTGCGGCGAGGGTGTT
>NZ_JBVJLY010000050.1:0-10566 GCF_055584485.1 Amycolatopsis sp. NPDC102522
GACCTGCTCCAACTCCACCGGTTTCACTCCAGCAGCAGATCACACCAGCACCCTGACCAGCCACAACGACACACCTAACAAAGCACTACTAGGGCCTTGAACCCCCACGTGTCCGAGGGGCGAGTTGCTCACTATCCACACGCCTTTGGCTGAAGTAGTGATTGGTAGTTGAGTGTGTTTGTAGCCGGTAAGTGAGTACTTCCATGTCAGGAAGGATCGAACTAGCTCCTGACCGGGCGCTTCTCTGTTTCTGCAGGCTTTTGTCTCTCGTTCCTCGTAGTTATGGGCTTTCACGCCGTTAGCGCTCGACGGGTTCGGGGCGGTTGAGCTCGTCCGCGAGCCCTTCGACGGGCTTGGTGAGGTATGGGTCGCGCTCGATCCACCGTTTTCCTTCTGCGGCGATGCCTTCCAGGATGTGCAGGGTGTGGGTGAACCCGGTGACTTCGAGGTTCATCTGTGCGACCACGTGCGGGCTCTCGTCGGGGGCGGCCTGGTCGCTGGTGGGGTCGGTGACGTGGATGCCGCGGGGTTCGCCGTTCATGAGGGTGAGTTCGAGTTCGCAGCTGAGGTCGGTCGGTGTCGCTACGTAGACCGAGGAGACGGCGTCGAAGCGGAAGTTGTTGCGTTCGATGTCGGTGAGGGTCATGTGCTCGAAGTCGATCGAGGTGCCCAGTTCACGCACGCCGTCGAGGGTGATGAGGAAGAGGCGGATGTCGTACTTCGCGTATCGTCGCGGGCCACCGCGGACTCGCGCGTGTTTGCTGTCCTTGACCGGTGTCTGAAGGACTGCGTGGGTGAGCACGTCACGCCAAGCAAGGCGGTAGTGGTGCAGTGCCCGTTCGACGACGATCGTCTTGTCGGCGGTCAGCCAGGTCTCCATTTCGGTTTCGGATGGCCGGGTCGCGTCCAGTTTGTCCTTCCAGCGCTGGTACTCGTCTTCGCGTGCTTTGTGTACCCTCTCGCGTTCGAGCTGGTCTTCCGCACCTCGTCGGCGTTCGCCGATGAGGTGAGACCAGCCACGGAGTGCGTAGGCCGTTCCGAGAAGCAGGACGAGAGTCGCGGCCACGGTGGCCAGGAGTTCGGTTTCAAGCGCCGCCGAGACGGTGTAGGAGACGAGGCCGAGAAAGGCCATTGTGGACAGTGTGCAGACGATCTTCGTGGAGACGGCGACCTGGTACCTTTCGCGGTACTCGAACAGCTCACCCTTGCGCCACTTGTCGCGCACATCCCGCGCGAGAAAGCGGACGAGCCACTTGACCCGGCCTGCGGGGACCCGGCTTTCGCGGTAGAGATCGACGATCTCGTTGCGTAACCACAATCGGATACCGGAAGTCGTCCTCGTCCAATTCGCACGGTCCACGTCCCCGGGCGGGTACCGGTTGAAGTAGTACTCGAATTGCTGGGTCACACTGGCGGCGAAGCCCTGGTCCGTGGTTTCCGTGGTCCCGCTCCGGCCCGCGTATCGCCGTTCGTGCTCGGCGAGGCGCCCACTGAGATAGCGCCACTGGAATCCGCTCCGGATCGCGAAGCACGCTAGGGCGAGCGCAGCCAGATACGCCACCATCGGCAGCGGTCGCGCGGTCAGGATGACCGCATTGGCCAGGTAGCCCGCTCCGAGGGCTGCCGCTACTGTGGCGAACCCGGCACGGAAGCGATCACGTGTCGCGATCGTGGCGGGCGTCGGTGGCCGGGTCCGGGGTCTGATCGGGGACGGCTCGAAGTAGGCCCAGACGCGGTTCTGCCGGTCGTGGCTTGTGCGTGTTTCTTTCGCGTGCCGACGGATATCGGCCCAGAACCGGTCTTTCAGGCCGCCGGTGAGTACCAGGTCCAGGTGGTGGATGACCTGCCCGCGTTGCGGTGACGGCAAGCCGGCCAGCTGCGTGAGCGCGTGCTCTGGATCTTTGTCGGTGCCGATGAGGTAGTCGAGCAGATCGTGTACTGCCGAGAGCGAGCGCGCCCACTCGTCGCCTAGGGGGTCGGCGCACCAGTACACCTCGGATGCCAGGCGCTTCCGTTCTTCCGGAGTGAGATCACGGTAGGAGCGTTTGCTGAGCATCGCGAGTACCCAGTGGAACCGGACTTCGGCGTTGTCGTATCCGTGGGCGCGTGCTTCGTCGATGAGTTCGCGAGCGCGGGTCGGGACGCCGTCCTGCAGATACGCGATGCCGACCTTGTACTTTTCCTCGGGTGGAGCGTCGGGTAGGACTTGATAGACCGTCGAGTTGTGGATTTCGCCGGCCTGCATGCCGACCGTCGAACTGGCTTCGGCCGTGTTCGTGGACTGAGTCGGTGAGATCACAAGAGCCCCTTCGCTGCCGCCACGAGTGCGGCGATTTTCGCCGCGGGGCCGACGAGTTCCGCGATCAGTCCGCCGAGCCGCTTGAGTGCCAGCACGAAGGTCTTTCTGCCCTCCGGCGTGTCGGACGCGATCGCCTTGTCCGCGATGTCGAGTTCACCGCGGGCGGCTTCGTAGGTGTCGTCGTCGAGCTGTCCGCGCGAGTGCTCCCGTTCGAGATCGCGGCGCAGGCGCGACAACTCGGCCGCGAAATCCGGGGCGCCCTCGGAGCGGGACGCGACGTTCTGCACGACGGTGCTCCCGGTAATGGTCCCGGCCTGCATCCCGACCGTGCCGGTCCCACGGTTGTGAACGGTACGCGGCCCGCGCGAAGAGTTCGCGTTGCGCATGGTGACGTGTTCCCCTTCTTTGAGTAGCTCGGTGGCGAGGTGGGCCGCGAATGCCGCGGCGTTCGCGGCGGCCCGTGGTTGCCAGTTCCGGTCTGCGGCGGAGTTCTTCGTTCCGTCGGCCTGATCACTGATGCCGCGCACGATGGCGACGTGGGCGCCGTTGAGGTGCCCTGCCTGCGCGACGCCTGCGGCTTCCATCTCGATGGCGAGCGCGTCGTTGAAGTGGTCGCGAATCCATCGCGCCTCGGCGGAAATGGTCGAGTTCTGCACGATCTCACCAGCGGCGATGAGGCCGAAATGGGCGTTCGTGCCGTCGGGGACGTCTCGCTTCCAGCCGCCGACGCGTGCGACGTGCTGCGCGATCTGGGTCACCTCGTGCGAGGTTTCCCACGTCCTGGGGCGGGCTTTGAGACCATCGTCCTCGCTGGTGCCGCCGTGGTAGGCGTAGACGTGAGTCGCGAAGACGACATCCCCGAGCGGGGTGCCCCACAGGGCCCCGGCGACACCGACGAACATCAGTGCGGCCGGGGAGAAGTGCGAGATGGCGCGTTCGGCCAGTACCGCGGCCGAGTGGTTGCCCTTGCCGGTGAGGCCGAGTGCGACACGGCACGATGTACCGCGAACCGTACCGACTTCAAATCGGGTACCGCGATCGTGCCGGTCCGGCCGTAGGTTCTCGAGCCGATTCCGGACCGCCTCGTACTCGGAATTCAAGGCGGTCAGCATCACCACCAGGTCGTCGGTCATGAGTTCCCCTCTCGTGTCGTCACTGCGGCGGGTCGCACCAGCGGCGGATGAAGTGTCGTGCGATCACCGGCCTTGAACAGCCGGGCGGGACGGCCTTTGCCGGTGCGGCGTTCGTCGCCGGCAGGCACGATGAAACCGGCGACGGCCTGGACCTTCCGGTAGAAGTTCCGCAGATCGAGCGGGCAGCCCCACACGGCCTCGTAGACCTGCTGCAGTTCGTTGATGGTGAAAGTTTCCTGGCAGAAAGCCGTTGCCAGCGCCGAGTGCTCGAGCTTCGACCGCGCTCGCTCCAGGCCATCACCGAGGATCTCGTCGTGGTCGAACGCCAGCCGAACCCGCCCGCGCAGGATGTCCGGCACCGGCGCCCATGCCGCATGGGCGGCGTCAGTGCCCGCCAGTGGCTCCGGGAGACCGGGAGCGATAGCCAGATAGGCCACCGAGATCACACGGCCGCGGGGATCTCGGTCCGGGGTTCCATAGGTACCCAGCTGCTCCAAATGCAGGTGCGACGCATCAAGATTCGCCTCCTCCCGTAGCTCGCGATGGGCTGCGGCGAGTACGTCCTCCCGGTCGTTGGCCAAGAAACCGCCCGGTAGTGCCCACGCGCCCTGGAAAGGCTCGATGCCCCGTTCGACGAGCAACACGTGGAGTGCCGACTCGCGCAGGGTGAAGATCACCAGGTCCACGGCCAGCAGCACCGGCGGGGGAGTCCAGTCGTCATCAGGCATGCCCCTGACCGTATTTACTGTCATATGGACAGTAAATACGGCGTTCGGGTGGTCTGTGATCGGGAGCTTGTCGAGGGGCTACCTCGGTGTTGTTCGTGTCCACCGGCGCGAGTCGTCGCACGACTCCGTCACGGATCTCCGTGATCTCGTGCGAGCGATCGCGATGTTCGTCGACTGGGGAGTTCCTGCTGAAACCGACGGTTCCGTCCTGAGTTGGGAGACTGGGCAGGAAGAGGCGTTGCTAGATGTCCTCGGCCGCTCCTGGCGGACCTGACGTCGCGATCGTTGAGCGACACCGCCGAATCGGCAAGGCCGGAACTGCCACGTCGAGCACTCCGGCGGAAGCTTGTTGAGAACCCTTTGGAGCGAGTGGTCTTGCCAACGCCAAACCTGATGTGCCCTGGCGTGAGCGCCAGGCCTGAGCCAAATGCTCGAGAGACCGCTCGTTTACCGTCGAAGCATCGATCTTCGATCGAGGGTTGTGAGTGCACCAGTACGATGTGAGCGCGTAGGGACGTGATCGAGTGGGGAGGGGAGAGGTTGCCTCTTGCTGGCGGAGCCGCAGACAAGACGGGCAACAGGTTTGAGCGCCGTTGGACGGTCTTGTCCTTGTTGGACGTGCTGGCGGGCACAGCGGACTGGCTGCAGGTCGAGGTGCCCGGGGATGCGGGAACAGGTGCGGAGTTCCAGCTCATGTCGAGCGATACGGCCACCTGGCACCAGGTAAAACGTCAGCGAGCTGCTGGACCTTGGACGATGGCCGCGCTGCACGCGGAGGGAGTCCTGGCATCGTGGTGGTCCAAGATCCAAGGTGGTAGTCGCTGCGCGTTCGTGTCGAGTACCGGCGCAGGGGAGCTGCGTGAGCTTGTCGAACGTGCGGCGGACGCGGAGGACTGGGCTGAGTTCGAACGGGATTTCCTCCAGTCGGCGAATCAGCGCAAGCGGTTCGACCGGCTGCGCGAGGCGTGGGGAAACCCCGAACCGGAGAAGGTGTATGAGGCCCTCACGAAGATCGAAGTCAACCTGATCGATGAGCCACACCTCAAGGAATTGACCGAGGCCCGGTTGATCTCATTGGTGGATGGGCAACCACCTCAGATCGTCGCGGCTCTCCTCGGCGATCTCGTCGACAATTCCGTCCACAAGCGACTGGCGGGCGAGGGTGTGTGGAATGCCTTGGCCGAGTACGGCGTGCAGCCGAGAACCACGGCGGGCAAGCGCCGGCCGGGGGCCAAGGATCCGGCTGGTGTCTTCGCCGATGTGCTCACGTATGGTTTTACCGGGCGGAACTGGCTGGTCGCCGAAATTGACCGGTTCATCGCGTCGCACGACAGTGGCTTCGTCTGGATCGAGGCGGACGCCGGCGTCGGCAAGACAGCTCTAGCCGCGCATCTGGTCCGGGAAAGAGGGTGGCTTTCCCACTTTGCCCGGTACGTCAAAGGCGACGCGTCCGCGGTGGCCTTGGGCAACCTGGCGGCTCAGCTCGCGACGCGTTACGGTGTCGCCCCACCGGCGGAGACGGTTAGCCCGGAGGATTTCGAATCACTGGTCGGGAAGGCTTCGGAACGGGCTTCCGAACCGCTCGTTCTAGTGGTTGATGGCGCGGACGAGGCCGAACGGCCGGACGGTCTCCTCCCGTGGGGGCTGCCACGCCTTCTGCCGGTCGGTGTGTTTGTCGTCGGCACCTATCGCACGGGAACCTCGCCGGGGCATGTCGATTCACCCTCGCGGGTCTTTTCGATCAACGCTCGTGGCGAACGCAACCGTGAGGATCTCGAACGCCACCTTGTGAAGGTCGCCACGGAGTCGGAGCTGACCTCTCGCCTGCGCGAGGCCGACGTCGACCCACATGAGTTCTCCACCAAACTCGCTGAACGCTGTGGTGGCGTCTGGGTCTACATGCGGTACGTGCTCGAAGAGATCCGCCTTGGACAGCGCCGAGCCGATGAACTGACTATGCTGCCGACGAGCCTGGGCACCTACTACCTCGATCACGTCCAGCGTTGGTCCGAACGTGCCGTTCTGGCGACGTTGGCGGTCGCCGCGGAACCGTTGACAACGCAGACCTTGGCCGGGCTGGCCGGTGTGAGTGACGACGTTGCTCGGCACTGGTGCCATCACGTGCTGCGCCCTTTTCTGACCGCAACCGAGGGAGCCCCGCGGAGGTTCGCGTTGCATCACGCGAGCTTTCGCGAGCTGCTTACCGGGACACCGGTGCCGGGCGCCGGTGACATCGCCTATTCGTGGGCGGAAACCCTGGCTGTTGAAGCGGTGAACGCGCAAAATCGGATCTGCGATCGCTACTTGACCGCTTTCCATTCCCTTGTGGACGATCCGGCCATCGCCGGGATGGACGACGGGTACGCGTTGCGCCACCTTGCGAATCACCTGTCTCAGGTCGGTCGTTTCGAGGATCTGGATCGGCTTCTCCGCCTTGAACGACCTGTCAATGATCACCATGCCACCAATGTGTGGCTGACCGCAAAGGGCGACGACCCTGCAGGCTTCCGTGAAGACGTGTTGATCGCCAAACGCTCCGCGCCGTCGCTCGGCTTAGAGCTGCGTTACATCCTTATCGCCGACGCGGTCGATATCGGTAGCCACGTGTTTTCCGGAAAGCTTCTGGCGGCGTTGCTCGAGTACGGGCTCTGGCCGCTGGACCGCGTATTCGCCAACGCATTGAGGATGCCTCGGACACTCGGTGAACTGGCTGGCCATCTTCCGGCGGAACTGCTCCCCGGTGCGCTGGACGCGGTCTGCTCAATCGGGGCCGACTGGCTGGAGGCCGAGGCGCTAGAGGCGATGGCACCCGCGCTATCGCCGGAACTTCTGGACGTAGCGCTCCGGCACACCTGGAACATGCGTAAGACCGACCACCGGGTTCGCGCCGAACTCGGTCTGTTCCCCTACCTGTCCGAAACTCAACAGCAAAGGACAATCGGCGCGCTGGCCGCCGACATCGAGCGCGCCGGCGGGCTGTACAGACTGCTTGAGTACTGGGTACGGACATTGGCCTGCTCGGCACACAGGAGCCTGGAAGATCAAGTCGGTGCCTTCGTCGCTGCCGTCGATGGACTCGATGACCGTCGGCGTATCGGCATACTCCTCGAACTTCCGGGCCGAACCGCTCCACTGCTCGCCTTGGACCTGGTGACGCAATTCGGCCTGGAGGAGCAGCGATGTGTCGAGGCTGCCCTCGGCCCACGTCTCGAACCGGCCACCGTGTTGACCGATGTGCTGGAGCTTGCCGACGAACGCACCAAGGCGTACTGCCTGATGTGGCTCGGCAAGGTCCTGTCTCCAGAGGAAGCGGGCCAGGCTCTCGACATGGCAACACGATTCGCTGATCCATTCGCGCGGATCGACGCTGTTGGCGCGCTGGTGGGCAGGGTACCTGAGGCGGCACGCGTGCCGGGGTTTCGAGCGGTGTTCGCCGTACTGCCCGAAATTCTCTTCCACAACAAGGCCATCGAAGGTCTCCTCGAGCACACGCCGGCCGGACCCCCAGACTTGCTCCTGGGCATGCTGGACAAGGCTTGGTCTCTGGGCACGCTTGCCTTCGGAAGAGTGATGAACGCCGTGATGCGCAACGTCTCGCAGGAGCACAAGGGCACAGTGCTGGAGCATGTCTTGGCGCTGTTTCGTGACGATTGGCGAGCGCACGGTAGAGAAGTTGCGGATCTGATAGAGCTGGCGCCTGCTTCGGACCGTCTCGGCCTGATCAAAGAAGGCCTGAGGATCGCCTTCAGTACCGAGACCGACGCTGCAACAGTTACGTCCGTGCTAAAGGCGTTGGTCCCCTTCGCACGTGCGAAGGACGCAGAGGTTGCGAGGGAACAGATCGCCTTTGCTGGTTGCGATGACCAAACTGACGTGGAGACAGCACTCACAGCGGTCGGCCAAGGGCGTGTCGGACCTCTGATTCGGCTCGCCTCCCAGTTACCGGACCCGGGTCAAGCGGCGAGCCTTGTGCTACGGGTGGAGGACCCGTACGGCCGAGGTCTCGCGTTGGCCGTTCTGAGTAAGCAGATGCCGCCTGAAGCCCGCACCTCATACGTCAATCATGCACTTGATGCGGCTGACCAGTGTGGTTCGACGGCGCGACACGTCATCATGTCGACGTCTGCCGACCTGTTCACCGTCGCGCAGCTCAACCGGGTGCTACGCACGAGGACGGACCCCGGGACACCGTCGGATGTCGCACTCACTCTGGCCCATCTTGCCCGGCACGAGGGCTTCCCGTTGACGCAGAGGGAGGTGCTGAGCGCCGTCGCCGAGATTCGGTCGCCCGGGGAACGTGCCCAAGCCTTGGCGGCGATCGCGGGGTACCTCTCCGGTACTGAGTTCGAACTTGCGGTGAAGCAGGCACGCGAGCTCGAGGAGGCCGCTCTGGTCGCATTGTGCCTGACGAGTCTTGGACGTTGTGGCAATCGGGCCGAGCTCATTTCCGAGGGCTTGGAGACCATCATGGGCAACGATCTTCATTCGTACTTCGGTGGGGGAACCCGCATGCCCACGTTGCCGAATAACGACATCCTCACTGGTTGCGCCGTCGCTCGTCCGTATGCAGGAGGATATCTGTTGCCCCGCCTGGTCACTGTGCTCTGCGAAGTCGGTACGCCCGAAGCGGACGCCGCGATCGTTGAGATGCTCCGGCGAGAACAATCGTTCAGATGGCACCTCTCTGACCTGCTCGAGGCCGCAGCACCTGCGTTGCCCCGGCTCCTCGGCGACGCCGGGGTCGGCGAGGTGATCAATGCGCTCAGGGACCTCCGGCGGTGGTGGCCTTGACTGTTCCGGACGGGACGCGGCTGAAGAAAGGCTCATGGTAAGACACCGGCTTCATGGAGGCGTAGCGCAGTCAGAATAAGCCCAGTGGTGCCAGCGGTTGCGCTGACTGCGAGAAGTTTAAGGACCCTGAATGCGTCGGCACGACGCTGTTTGTTGTGACAGGATATGGTGACGTGTGCTGAATACGCGATGAGCACCGCATAGCCGCCGACGAACCAAGCCCACATGGGCTTCCTTTCGTGGGTGGCGAACCGCGGCACGGACGTCGTCGTATTGCTCACTGGCGCGCGGTCTGTGTGGCGCGTACCGGGCCGGTGGCGTTCGTGACTGCCCACGCTGGGGTTCGCGAGGGTCATCGAGGTTTCAGGCGTCGGCCAGTGTGTGGAACATGGCCTGGGTTTCGGGGTCGGTCGAGTACAGGGCTGTTCCCTGCATGCCGTGGGTCAGCAGCACCATGTAGGTGTGCTTGATCAGCCGCTCGAACTCGTCCGGTTTGGCGCGGGCGACGACGGTGTCCTTGCTGGCGGGGGGCCACCCAGCGGTCGGTCCGCCAGACCAGGTCGGGGCCGAAGATCACGCCGTTCCAGTCGTATTCGAAGCCTTGCGCGGTGTAGATGCAGCCGACCTGGCCGAAGCCGGCGGGATCGGTCGCCCACAGTTGGGAGGCGGGTGCGCCGTTGACCCCGCGGTCACCCTTGACGTTCCAGGGACGTTTCCAGGATCCGATGACGACGTCGTCGACAAGGCCGTCGTGGGGGTGGGCGTCGCTCCAGGGCCAGCAGAAGCCCGCGGTCATCCGCGCGCCGAAGCCTTGTTCCAGTTTTGTGGCGAGATGGGCTTCGAGGTCGGCAGGGCTGTCGGCGACGGCCAGTTCGAAGCGGTCGTCTCCCGGCCATGCGGCGGGAGGGTTGCCGGAGAGGCCCAGCAGGTCCAGGACCCACTGTTCATAGGTGCGGCTACCGCCGCAGCGGAACTGACCGTCGAGATCGATCCGCCGGACGCGGGCGGCATCGATGACGCTCTTGCCGGAGCCCGGGCCACCGTTGACGATGATGACTTCTTTGCTGTCGGCCTCGCCGGCACGCCGGATCGCTCGCAGGACCATGAGGTAGGCGACCTGCTGCTCGTCGAGCAGCACGAAGCCGCGCTGGTGCTTGATCTCGTCGGCGGCGACCGCCATCAGCTGCTTGCTCGGCGCGATCCTGCTGTTCGCGAGGTCTTCCGCGGCCTGGACACCGGATTTGGGGGCAAGGCGGGTGTTCAGGAACGTTCGCAGGGCGGAGCGGTTCGACGCGGTGAACATCTGCCCGTACTGCCGGGGCGGCAGCTCGAGCAACGACTCGACCCCCGCGTCGTCGGCGGTGAAGTCGACGAGGTATTCGCAGTACTGCTCGACCTGCGCGATCGGGTGCAGCAACGCGCGCTTGGCTCCTGGCACGGTGCACAACCGGGGTTCGTCCTCGTCGACGCTCGCGCTGCTCCACTGTTTGAGCTCCACGACGACGTAGGACGACCTGCCGGGCTCTGTCATGATTTCCGTGTAAGCCACGGATGATTTCTTCTCTGATTCTAGTGGAGTGGCAGGCGGTCTGGGAAGAGTGCGGCGAGGGTGTTT
>NZ_JBVJLY010000051.1:0-9372 GCF_055584485.1 Amycolatopsis sp. NPDC102522
GATGTGTTCTCGGTCACAGATGGAGCCCTTCTGGGTCGCGTTCGACGACCCGATCTTGGTCCATCCATGGCTTACACGGTTGTCATGACACGGCTACCTGCCGGTCTCGGGATGGATGCCGGCGAGTACGACATCGGCGCGGAGGCTGGACAGCGGCAGTTGATACTCGACGAGCATCTCGACCTCGCCGAGGCCGCACTCCACCAGCTCTCGCGCGAATGCGGGCAGGCTCATCCGCCAGGAACACCCCTGGGAATCAGAGGGGCGAAACACGTCGCTCGACACGAAGGTCCGCGTCGTCACCGAACGCAGGTCACTCGGCAGCGGCCGCTGGCACGTCCTCCCCGACGACACCGCCTACTACCAGCCTGACGAAGGCGACCTCCCCACGGTTCTTGATCACTGCCCACACTCGCAGCCAGCCCATATGGACCGAGGCATCCGCTGACGTCCTCCGCGACCTTGGCCGCCACTAACCGCAACGACACGTTGGGAACGGCACGGGTCCTCATCGTCCAAGGTCGTTCAGCCTGAACAGATATCGCGACGCGCATACCGGGGGTTCGTCGCGGTTGGCAGACCCGAGTCGTAACCTGCCCTGTTCACCAGGATCGAAGAAGGGTTCGGCAGTGAGGATCAAGACATTGGAGGAGCTGCGGCGGCCCGATTACCGCACTCTCATGTTCACGCCGCTGGGGCTGGGCAGGCCCATGCCTCCGGAGGAGGCGGCCAAGTACCAGCAGCACGTGGTTGCACAGTTCGAACTGTCCCCGATGGTCGCCCTGGGCACGCGCAGCAGCTTTGAAGACCTCCGCACGGCCTTCGCGCACGGATTGTTCTGCTACGAGAACTTCACCCTGGTCAACGACCGCGGGTTACTTGTTCTGGAGCAGGCGCTTCGCGATCGGTTCATCGAGCACCACAACGGGACGGGCACCTTCATCGACAAGAAGGACGGTAGCCACCACACCGTTGCTGCCACCAACTACGAGCAGCTTTATGCGGCAATCAGAGAGAATCGTCGTTGGCAGTTGCTGCTCGAGGACGGGCAGACCCTTCCCTTCAATGGCATGCTCGGCGGATTGCGCAGCTGGGCCCGTCGACTGGGGCTCCTGCGCGGCCAACGCAACCGCGCCGTCGAACAGGCAATCACCAACCTGCGAGACCTGGTCGCCCACCCCACCGGTTATCACCTGGCAACGCCAGTCGACGCAGCCAGGTCCCCCGCGATCTTGCGGAAATCATCAATCAACTTTGGGGCGCGCCAACACCGGGCGGGCGGCTGTACCCTGCGCCCATCAAACGCGAAGCACTCGCTCTCGCGTGGAACGAGGGCGAGACGCAGGTTCACGTAGGACTTGCCTCTGATCTCGCCGGCCAGCCCCGGGATAAGCCGTGGCGGTGTGTCATCGTGCGCGCCGTCTTCCGTCTCGATCAGAGCATCGCCGATCCGGGCCTGACCGAGTTCGACTCCCGGCACGACACCACCCAGTACCCAGTCGATCTGCTCTGGGGCTCCGGGACGATCACAGACGCAGCAATCTGGTTCGACGAAAACCGGCCCGAATCCGACGAGGTCGATTACCTCGACCGGATCTTCGCCATCCGCCAGCACGGCTCCGACCTCTACCTGCCGATGCGGCGCTCCATCGCCGCGGCCGTGCCAGACTCAGCGCAGTCCGGCACCTGGTATCTCATCAGAGCGGACCACCCGAACGACGCCTACCACCACGTACACATGTCGCTCACCGACCCACGCTGCACCCAACACGGTCCGTGCACGCAGTGCCCTGCTGAAACGCTCGGTGTCGGCCGGCATGAGGACCTCATCGCGACTACATCGACCGAAACAACCCGGCTGCCCGCTGACACCGCAACACCGTGGGCACATCCTCGTGCCCGCACGATCACCTAGCTCCAACCTGCCGGTCATGGACACAGTGCCAAGAACCCGCGGGGCATATGCGAACCTGGGAGGTGGGCCAGGCCAAATACCTGCCGTTCTCAAAAGCGCGGTCTGGCCTGCTCGCCCAGGCACGCCGACATGTCGCCCAATTAGCCCGCCGGGCCCCGCCCTGTCGCTAGGTCTCCGTCAACGTCCGATCCGGCATCGGCCCACCCTCAACAGGTAGGCGGCATTACCTTCAGCGTCGCCAGGCCACCCGCGCCGATCTCACGCCCAGCTGCAACGGCTAGAAGATCCGACGCACCTGTTCTCCTCGCCCCCCAATGAACGCTCGTCCACGCCCACCGAGCGGTCACACGGTGCCCGTCAACCACCCTCCTCCGGCACACCATGCCGAGGCAACCCATCGAAGTTCTTGTCAACTTGACCCGAACGTCTCAGAACGCTAATCTCTGCGAGGCCGAGCTACTTGTCACTATGACCATAAGCATCACCTAGCGACTTTAGGATTACAAAAGCGAGGAGCGCCATGACTGCAGACAGGGGCACGCCCACAGCGGTGACCGCAGTCCGACACGCCTTCCGGCTGTTGGTCGAGCACTCACCAGTCACTCTGGACGGTTGGACCTTGTCTCCGGACCTACCCGAACAAGTGCTCTCGTTGGGCGAGGTCGTCGACATTCTCGGCAGCCGAACGACAGACCACGGAGTCAAGGACGCGATCTGGGCCGAGCTGATCCGGCTAGCGCAGACGGAAACGCAAATCTGGCAGATTATCGCCGCAGGCCTACTTGCTCCCAGCCTCGCAGCGACAGCACGCCGTGTCGTCGTCGAACACGGCGGAGATCCCTCCGAAGTCGACTCGGAGGTCGTGCTCGGCTTCATCGAGGCATTGCGAGCAGTTGATCCTTCAATGCGACGCCTGCTCCCTCACCTCAAGCGAGTCGCGTACGACCGAGCAATGAGCGCGATCCACTCGCCCCCCTACTACGCCAAGGCTGCAGCGTTCAGCGTAGTGCCGATAGCGACACGACGGGGACACATTGACCTCGTTCTCTCTGAGGCCATCGGCTACCACGTCTTAACCCGTGCCGAAGCCGAGCTGATCGGGAGGACCAGAATTGAGGGCTTAAGCTTGATCACTACAGCGGAACAGCTCGGCTTACCCGCACAGCAATGCCGAGAAGTTCGCGCGAACGCCGAGTTCAAGCTTCACGAGTTCCTTCGATCACCCACATATCGCGACCACCACGCCAGCGTCGGCCCCGACAAGCTCACATGACCCCGCTCAACAGGCAAACCTAGCTAACGGGACTTCTTGTCAGTTAAACTATAAGTCACGTACCGTGAGCTTGTGAACAAGTGGGACATGCCCAGCAGCGCTGTCGCAGTCGACCTGACAGTGCTGACAGTTCGGCACAGCAGCCTCCAAGTCCTCGTGGTCACCCGAGCCAACCCTCCCTTTAAGGACAGTATCGCCCTACCCGGTGGGTTCCTGGAAGACGGCGAGGACCTCGACCAGGCCGCCCACCGTGAACTCGCCGAGGAAACCGGTTTGAACGGTGCCGATATGGCCATTCGCCAGCTGAGAAGTTACGGAGCACCTGATCGTGACCCACGTGGGCGTGTCGTTTCCGTGAACTATGTCGCGCTGATGCCCGACCTCCCAGTACCTGTTGCCGGCGGGGACGCCAAAGCCGCGCATTGGGTTCCCGTTCAGGACGTTCTCTCCGATCCGGACCAGCTCGCGTTCGATCACCACAGATTGCTCGTCGATGCAGTCGATTACGCCCGCAACCAACTGTCCGACACGACTCTCGCAACGAAATTCTGTCCTCCGGAATTCACGATTGCGCAGCTGCGCGAGGTGTACGAGATCGTCTGGGGTGTCGAGCTCGATCCGTCGAACTTTCACCGCAAGGTCACCAGCTCGCGCGGATTCCTCGTGCCGACAGGAACTCGAGCAGAAGGGACCGGAGGACGCCCGGCCAAGCTCTACCGCGCCGGAACCGGGATCCGTCTGCACCCGGCCCTTTTGCGCGACTCGGTGGCCAGCGAACCACATGACACCCATACCCCATCACGCAGAGCAGGAAAGGCGCCGAATCGCCGATGAACACCGCTCACGACACCGTGCTGGGCACGGTGGTCATATGCACCGCCGTGGCCGACGAATACCGAGCCGTACGCGAGCACCTTGTCGAGCCGCTCGACGAACGCCAGGAACGTGGCACTCTCTACCAAGTCGGCACCTTCCTTACCGATCGAGGCTCCTGGACTGTAGTCTTGACCCAGACCAGCGCTGGCAACACCCAAGCCGGTGTCCAGCTCGATCGCGCGATCGGTGCGTTCCGCCCGCAGATCGTGTTCTTCGTCGGTGTGGCGGGCGGGATCAAGGATCTCGAGCTCGGGGACGTGGTTGCGGCTGACGATATCTACGGCTATGAGTCCGGTAAGGACACAGCAACCGGATATCGGTCGCGCATCAAGACCTACCCGAGTGCGTACCAGCTCGTCCAGCGCGCAGACCAGATCGCCCGGGATGACGCCTGGCAGCACCGGATCTTGCCTACTACGCCTACGCCCCTGCCGACAGCGCTGGTCAAGCCGATTGCGGCCGGCAGCAAGGTCGTCGCCGATCAGCGGTCAGCCACTGCGGACTTTCTGCGCGAGCATTGCGGCGATGCCGTCGCTGTCGAGATGGAGGGACACGGGTTCCTCTACGCCGCCCACGTGAACAACGATGTTGTCGCACTGGTCATACGCGGTGTGTCCGATCTGCTCAGCGACAAGACCGGGGAAGCTGATCGCAAATGGCAGCCGATCGCCTCCAGAAACGCCGCCGCGTTCACCTTCGAACTGCTAAGTCGGATGCCACAGACCGACACTGAACGCGAACAGGCACGCGAAAACGACCGCGAAGCGCTACGCGAGGTCACGGAATCGAACCTCCAGGCCCTCGACACCCACACGATGTTGCCGGGAGCGGAGGAAGATTCCACCATCGATCGCGCGGAGCTCCCCGCATTGCTAGCGACGGAAGACACCTTTGTTCTGACTGGCGAACCGGGTTGCGGTAAGACAGGTTTGCTGAACCAACTGGCCTGCAAGATGATCGACCGTGGCGATGACGTCGTCCTTCTGACCGTCGATAGCATCGGGTCCGAAGCACGCTCGGTTCGCGATGATGTCCAGCTGAGCCAGTCGTTGCTCGTCGTGCTCCGCGAATGGGTCGGCGACTCACACGCGGCCTTGTTCATCGACGGCTTGGACGCCTCCCGAGGCGGGCCTCCTCCCTGGCTGGTGAAGCTAATTCACGGGCTCGTCGGTTCGCGGTGGCGAGTGATCGCGACGATGCGGCGGTTCGACCTCCGCCACAGCCCGGTATGGACCGATGTATTCTCGGGCCAACCGGTTTCGGATCAGCGGGAGTACGTCGACGAAACGCTTCGGCGCGTCCGCCACTTCCTGCTCGGGAACCTCTCGTCCGATGAGCTCACCGCGCTCGCCGGCAAACATGCCGGCGTCGCTCAGTTGGTCTCCGGTGCGAACGAGCACATGCTCGACCTCATTCGCACCCCCTTCAACCTCCGGCTCGCCTGTGAACTGCTGATCGCCGGAGTCAGCCAGGCTTCGCTGGCCAATACACGCGACCAGCTCGAGCTATTGCAGGAGTACTGGCGTGTCCGCGTAACCCAGGGCACTGACACCGAGGCACGCCTGCGGGCGCTGGAATGTCTCAGCGGCACGATGCTGGAACGGCGAACCCTTCGCGCGAGCGGCCACTGCGTACCCCATGCGCTCCTCGATGCGAGAACCGCGCTCGTGCAGGACGGAGTACTACACGAGCTTCCGGGCCGTCTGAAGGCCAGCGGGTCAACGTTCCTCGTCTACTCACACCACATCCTCTTCGACTACAGTGTCGCCGCGCTCATCTTCGCCGTCGATGACGAATCACAGCTGGTAACACGGCTGCGAGCCGATCCCAATCTCGTCCTTGTGGCACGACCGAGCATCGACCTGCACCTGGCCGACCTCTGGCACCTCGACCAAGACCGCTCCACCTTCGCAGCCACGGTCGCATCACTGGCGCAGCATGGCGACAGCCTCGCCGGGGTCGCCGCGATTCGGGTTCTCGTTTCCGAGGCCTCGGCAGACGACGACGTGCAATGGCTCGTAGACCTCTCGCGCAGCGACAGTGGGACGTTCTCGACGATCATCGGGTGGATCGCAGGTGTCCTGGACGCAGAGGACGAAGTAGCTCGTAAACGCGCCCACAGCAACGTCGGCTTGTGGACCAAGGTGCTTGCCGGCGCCACCGCACAGGTGGCTAGCAACTTCGAGATCGCACTGGTGAACCAGACGTTTCGCCTACTGAAGCAAATCGACAAACTATCAACGATGCATCCCGGGACAGTAGCGGCGTACGTGTGGGCGGAATGCGTGGCCGGCTTGTTGTCCGTAGCCCTCGAGGAACCGTCCGGACGCGAACGGCTAGCAACCGCAGCGGCGGGATTTCTCCCTCGCGTGATCGCGATCGAGCGGTCACACAGCCATCTCCTTAGGGCGACACTTGAGCCGGAGATCATGATGCTTTGGTCACCTCGCTACCTCTACCACTATGTGGAGGCTGTCGACGCGATCGCCGCTGCAGACCCTGACCTGGCCCGTGACTTGCTCGTGCAAGTACTCCGATGGAGCGACGACAGCGACGACGTAAGTCCTTTGATCCAGGGCATCGTGACGATGACCACGACTCGCTGGCAGGACCTCGAGATGGCGAAGTACGAGGTCGGGCGGAAAATGGCCGCATTCATCGCTGCCGCGGACCTCGCACGCTCCATCGAAGTCCTCGCCGAGGCTCTTCGTCCGGAATCCGACGAGCTGACCACGGAAGTCGGCGGCTATACGATCTCCGTGCGGGCCGCCCAGGGCCAAGTCGACCTCTACGGCTCCTGGCTCCAACATGGCCCGGGCCACGGCGCCGCGAAAGCCATACTCACCGCGTTCGCCGCTGCCTTGCTCGAAGTCCCCATCGGAGACGCAGATCTCGACGCGCTCGTCGAAGATCTGGTCCGGCGGATTCGACACCCTGAGGCCTGGCAGGCACTGCTAGTCACTGCCGCGGAGAGGCCCGCCGACTTGGGGCACGCATTTCTTACCGTGTTGGGGAGCGGAGGACTGATTGCACACTCTCAGACTCGTGCCGCCGCCGGCAAGCTGATCCGGGCGGTCGGTCCCTCGATCTCCACCGCCGAGGAGCACGATCTTGAGCAAGCCATCCTGGCCGGCCCTAGCCACTTTGTACACGCGTCGGACGAGGCGACGGAACACCTCTTGGACCAGCTGTGCGGTTGCCTCGACATCGACAAGATCCAAGATTCCGCGCTCGCCGAGCGAGCACATCTGCAGGCCGAAGCCGGCGGACCACCTCCCATCCCCCAACCTCACGGGCCCGTTGCGGGCATCGAGCCCCTTACCCTGCAGGATTACCTGGGGAAACAGGACGCCGAACTTACTGACTTTCAGCAACGTGGAGCGCTCGATACGCTCCGAACCCTAGTCGACACGCTGCCTACCACCCCGTCCCCGGATCAGAGGGCCGCTCTCGAACAGGCACTCCGCCGAGCTGTTGCCGCCGGAGTAGGCGGTCCCGACCACCGTCTGCCAGGCGCCGAAATGATCTTCCGTGCCATCGAAGCTCTAGTCCGCGCCAAACCACCGGAGCCGGACTCCGACTTGGCCAAATTGATCGTTCCCCTGCTGCTCTCCGCGGCGGACTCAGACGACGCACCGGATGAGGAAGAGCCCGCATCATGATGTCCTGGACACCGACGCCGAAACGGACAGCTATCAGCACACTGGCAATCCTTTGGTGTCAATCCGCCTGGCGGTCGTCGCAGTACGCGGACCTGTTCCGTGAGGTTCTTCGGGCCAATCTCGACGATGCTGACGACGTCATCCGGCTCCACGTCGCCCAGGTGGCGCGGCAACTTTCCCTCGAACTAGAAGGGGGGTTTGAGCTCGTGCGCGACCGTCTTCTTGTCGAAAAACATCCTCTTATCGCCGCTGTACTCCTCCGAGAGCTTTGGGACTGCGGCTCAGATCGGCCCGCAGAGGTCGACGGTGTCCTAGCAAGCCTCGTGAAACAGGAACCTTGGACGCTGCTGCTCAACGAGATCGAATCCAATTCGGATCAACTCGAACCGCTCGAAATCATCACCTCACTCGCCTTGATGCTCGCCATCCGACATCAGACGCCCGCCGCCAAAGAGCTGGTCCAAACCTGGCTCTCCGATCCCATCGCGACGGCGGCCGCCCAGCACACTGTCGGCAACCTGCGTGCGTGGACTGAACTGCCACCTGGCCAAGCCGCGGAACGCGCACGTGCTTTCGACATGCTGGAGGCTGCGACCGCTGCGCTGGCTCAACTTCGCCATGCAGCTAGTGACTCCCCGGACCGGCTAGGCAAGATCTTTCTCACGGCCGACCTCATCTCCCGCAACATCAACCTCGCCACAGAAGCGCTTCTAGTGACCGGCGGTCAACCCACCGAAGATCGCGAATTCGCCGCGAGAGCCCTCGCCGTATTGGACGGGATCGCTCAATTCAAGCATCCCTCAATCACACACTTCCTGATCGAAGCTCTGGGCCATCTTGCCGCCGCCGACCCGTCTCGAGCCTTCCACACAGCAGCAACAGCGGTGGGCACAGGCGACGAGTACACGTATGACTCAGTCGCAGCCGCCGAAACGACCAAATTCATCGAGCGCTACCTGGCCGAGTTCCGCGAAGTTGTGATCGCTGACGACAAGTTGCTGACGTCGATCCGGTCGGTACTCCACGCCTTCGTTGACGCTGGCTGGCCTTCGGCTATTTCCCTCGCCTATCGGCTGAGCGAAGCGTTTCGATGAGGACTACCACTGAGATTGTATAGCCACACGGGACCGCATGACGCGGGACACCCTCGCTCACTAGGTAGACGGTCGAAGCCCACGATGATGTCATAGGTACCCATCTCAATCCTGGCGAAGACCGTTGTCCGCTGATTTATTCGAGTTCGAGCCGCCGCACAGGCTAACACTCCCAATCGCGCCGTCAGGGGGCAAGTTCTGCCTTCTCGCAACACGACTATCTTTCGCCCTGCGTCTGATCTGATCCACAAGGCATCTGCACCAAGGTCGGCGAACGCTCCGTACTCGTCGTCACCGCAGAATGACGACCTCCGAGATCAGAGTGTTGCCTGATCGGCCAATGTAGTGCCGGCCTTGTAATAGGGCTACCGGACTGGGTACTACTTGCCAGAATCGCTTATGTTGGCTCTCAATCATAGTGTCAAGCTGGATGCTTTGTACGCCTGATTATCTATGTTGAGGTTCACCCCGAATGGTGGACAGGGGCTTACGAGGGTTCAGGCAGCCGCTTGGAGTGACTGCTCGAAGTTGTCGGGACTGAGCATCCCGATC
>NZ_JBVJLY010000052.1:0-6331 GCF_055584485.1 Amycolatopsis sp. NPDC102522
TGTCCTGTCCGCCCGAACTTTGCGGAGCTTCACCGCGCTGAGCTGCGGTCCGAAAAGTAGGTCCGGACGATGATCGTTCGGGTTGTCCGGACCTACTTTTCGGAATCGGCAGTGGTCGGGGTCGAGCAGGCTCGACGCCGGATGTCACGATCACCCGGTGCCGAAGCTGACCAGTCTCGCCGGTGAGGATGCCCCGATGCCGGAAGACCCGGGATTCGTCCGCACCGACCAGCGCCATCTGTTCCTGCGGTCAGTGAGAAGCGCTGCTCCCGGCTGGGCAGGGCCGTTCATGATCATGGAATGCCTTGGCGAGAGCAGGTTCGCTGTCGCGGTGACCACGCCTTTCGGCGACCGGCTCAACCAGTTCGGTGCTGTGCTGCTTGATCTGTGGGACCGCGAGCGCTGACGAGCAGCTCGCAGTGTCGAGATCGCCGGAGACGCTGCCTGATCTGATTCGCGGATTCGGCGGTTAGAAGATGTGGTTGGTTTCGCCGCAGGGACCGAAAAAGCGGCAGTGGACGAGGTCGGCGGCGTTGAGCGCGCCGGCGTCGGCTTCGAGGGTGGTGAGCACGGTCGCCGCGTGGTCGAGGGCGAGCTCGTCGTCGATCGGGGGAAGGTCGTGCTCGCGGGCGTCGTGGAGGTCGCAGCCGTAGAAGTTTCCGGCGGCGCCGATGACGATGCGCGGGCCGTCGATGCCGTCCAGTTTGCAGCGCAGGTGGGCGGGGCCGATGTCGTTGTGGTCGTGGAACGTGATGCCCTGGAAGGAGGCGGGGTAGTACCACTCCGGCTCGGGGTGCTCGGGCCTGCCGTGCTGGTCTCGGTCGACGTGGTCGGACAGGTTCCATCCGCGTGCGGTGAGGAAGTCGTGCAGCTGCTGGATGTGGGCTTCGTCGATGTAGTCGTAAACGATCGTCATGCCGGTGCTTTCGGTTGGGGTGTGGTCAATTCAGGGGGTCGGTTGGCGCGGGTTCTGGAGGTCGAGTGGTATGGATCGGCGGCGGACTGATGCATGCGAGATCTTCCCGGCGCGGCCGCGGTGGTGGTGGGTCAGTCGTCGAAGCGGTGGCTTGATCGCAGCGGGTTCGATCTGATGGGGAATTTGCCGTAGAGCCGTTTCTCGCCGGGGAGCAGTGGCCGTCCTCCGGTCTTGGGGCGGGGGCTGCCGTCGCGGTCGTCCCAGGGGAGGGGTTCGGTGGCTTTGTCGAGCCAGGTGGATGGCTGCGGGTGGGGTCGGAACCAGTGAGCTCTGCTGTAGGCGTGGAACTCGGTGGTGGTGCGGGGCCGGTCGAGGTTGAGTGCCTGGTGGGACTTGCCGCTGGTGTCGGCGGTGAGTGAGAGGGCGCTGGTGAACATCTCCATTTTCGGGGACCAGTCACGGATGACGACGGGGTTGAGGGTGCGGTGGTGCAGCATCGCGTCGCCGCCGCGGCGGTGTCTGCTAAACCAGAGCGCGGTGGTGCCGCGTTTGGTGTCGGCGTTGTTGGCTGATCTGCGGAATCCTTTTGGGCCGCGGAAGGTCCGCAGGGTGTTGAAGGTGAAGTTGGGCGGGCTGGGAGGGTTCCAGCAGTCGGCTTCGATCCAGTGGGAGATGGGGTCTTTGAGGACGGTCGGCCGGTAGTCGAGCAGGCTGAGTCGTTCGGAGACTTCGGTGACGAAGCGGGCTTGGTCTTCGGGTCCGCCGGCGGCGAGCCGTCGCCAGTGCAGGGAGCCGATGAGCTCGGCGAGCAGGACGGCTTCGGGGTAGGTGGCGGCGAAAAGCCTTGAGGTGCTGAAGGTTTCGGGTTCGGTGCCGGGCGGGATGAGCAGGTCGGCGCGGCGATGCCAGTCCGCGAGGGCGTCACGGTCGTTGCTGATTTCGGTGTAGTTCCAGCGGTGCGCGCAGATGAGGAATCCGGTGAGCAGCGCGTCGAAGGTCGCGGCCGGGCCGATCTGGCGCAGCAGCTGCAGGTGGCGGCGTTGGGCGATGATGAGCTCGGGGAGGTCGGAGATGTCGGGTTGCGGGTGGTCGAGCAGGTCGGGCGGGCCGATCCAGATCCGGTGCCGGGTGCAGACGTAGTCGTGGTGGCCGAGCAGTTGCAGGACCGGCCCGCCGGGGTGCGCGGCGGTGCAGCGACGGCAGCCGCGCTGCGGTTCGTGCCGCAGCATCCGCCAGTCCGGCTGCGGGGTGAGCAGCTCGATGATCGCTCGCTCCAGCCGGGCGCGGGGCTGTTGGGAAAGGATCGCGAGAAGGTCGTCGTCGAGCTTGCGATCCCGGGTGACCTGCCGCCAGAGCTCGGCGGCGGGCATCTCGTTGAGCGCGGCGAGCCGCGCGAGGTAGGAGACGGTGATTTCCCTGTGCGCCGGGCGGGCAGTGATCGGCAAGCGGGAAACCATCAGCGTGACCCCGTGCTGTCCCGGCGGCGGGTGGGAGTGGACTGGGTGGCGTTGTGGTCGAGCGGGATGAGATCGAGCAGATCTTCGGTGATGCACTCGGTCTCGTCGTCGATCGCGATGACCGCGGCGCCGCGGACGAGCTGCGAGAGGCTGCCGATCATGCCGCCGGTCCGCTGATAGAGCTGCTCGGCGAGCTCGACCAGCGTGCCGGGGGTGTGCCGATGCAGCCGTAGGGCCTGCTCCAGGGTCGCGACCAAGGAGCGCCAGGCCGCGCGCTGCTCGGTGGTGCCGTAGTCGAACGGGTGTGAGGTGAGCAGGGTGAAGCGGCCGGCGATCTGGCGGCCGCGCGGCCCGGCGAACAAGCCGCGCTCGGCGACTTCGATCCCGGCGTAGGCGAAGGTCGCCGGGAGCCGCTCTGCAAAGTATTTGAGCTGGTCGGACACCTCCGCGCCGGATCTGGTGCTGAGGGAGACGTTGTGGATCTCGTCGACGAGGACGAGTTCGAGGTGAGTGCGGGCGGCGACCGCGCAGACGGTGTTGACGATCTCGGGCATGGTCGCGCGCGGGGCGAATTCCAGCCCGTAGAAGCGGGCGAACTCGATGGCGAGGATCTTCGGGGTTGCCGCGGTGGGGACGGTGACATAGACGACCGGGATCCGGTTCTGTCCCGCGCGGCCGGGATGACGGCGGCGGACGACGCGTTCGTGGGTGCGGCCGAGTTGGGTGAGCGCGGTGGTCTTCCCCGTGCCGGAGGCGCCGGAGAGGATGATGCCTCGGCGGGCGGAGATCTGGTTGCGGTTGAGCTGGATCAGCAGTCGTCCGGTGGTGAGCAGCTTCCGCATGGTCGGCGTGGCCGCGAGCGGCAGTTCGCTGTGGTAGTCCTTGCGTGCCTGGATGATCTGCGCGCGGCCGCGCGCGCTCAGCCGTGCCCACTGGTCCGGGTCGACCGGATCGGGCGGTGTGGGCTGGTGCTCGACGAACCGCCGCCAGCCTTCCTTGGTGGTGACGGAGTCGTCGGGAATGAGCTCGTCGAACTCGTCGAAGCCCGTGAGCAGCTCGCTCATAGCCACCTTTCGGCTTCGGCGTCAGCGTCGAAAACGCCGAAGGGGATCACCTCGGCCAGCGGATCGGCCGGGGATGCGTGCGCAGCAGGGTCGGTGACCGGGGCGGTCTCGGCCTCGGCGGGCCGGTGCGCGGCGGCCGCGGTCCGGGTGCGGGCGACGATCCTCGCGCTCGCCCGGTCGGGGCCGTGCTCAGCGCGGGTGAGGAGCGCGTCCAGCTCGCGGGCGATGTCGGCTTCGGACACGTCCTGGTCGCCCCGGCGTCGCCGGGTGAGTTCGCGGGCGTGGCGCCAGGTGAAGTCGGCGAATGGCGCGGTGACCATCGTTTTGTGGGTCCAGGGCGCGGTGATCCAGCCGTTCGGGGTGCGGACGAAGACCTGGGAGAGGTCGTAGGGGTCGTAGTGGACTTCCCAGAGTCCGCGTTTTCCGGCCAGCCCGGAGTGCTCGCGGCGGAAGTCGCCGAGTTCGGGGCAGTCGTAGGTGCGGTAGTCGATCCGGATGCCGTAGGCGTTGATCGACCGCCATTTGACCGGCAGGAGTTCGAGGTAGTCGGTGCCGGTCAGTGTGAGCGGCAGGTAGCCGGCGATCGAGACCAGTGAGGCGTAGCGCTCGTTCGGGGTGAGCCGTCGGCGCGGTGCGTGCGGGTCGCGCAGCGCGTCGTGCGGGCGGTGCGCCCAGCCGACGATCAGCCACTCGTCGAGCAGGTCCTGCAGCTCGGCGAGGGTCCATTCGGCCTCGACGGCGCGGCCGCGCAGCTGGGTGTTGGCGCCCTTGAACCCGGCGACGTGCTGGGCGAACAGCGTCTTGATCGCCGAGAACGTCGCCTCGACGACGGCTTTGTCGGTCGGGGTGCCCTTGCGGGCGGGCTGGATGGAGATGCCGAGTCGTTCGCAGGCGCGGGTGAAGGTTTCGGAGACGAACACGCGCCCGTGGTCGATCACGACCTGCTCGGGGACGATGACCGGTTTCGCCGCGGCTTCCCGCATCCGCGCGTCGATGTCCAGGAGGGACGCGAACGGCAGCCGGGAGGCCGACATTCTCAACGTCTCCGACCAGCCCGGTCGCATCGGCTCCGGCACCAGCATCTTCGCCAGCAGCAGGGACGCGTCGACCGCTTTCGTGCCGACCGGCCGCAGGACCGCGGCGCAGATGGTGCGGGTGGCGACGTCGACGGCGATGGTGAGATCGGCCCGGACCGGGACGCCGTCGGCGGCCAGGACCCGGACGTCGATCGGAGTGGAGTCGATCTGGACCTGCTCACCTGGCCGAGCTGCTGCCGTCGCGGTGAACGCCCCGGGCGGCCGGTTCGCGAGCTGGCGACGCGTGACCGCCGAGCCGAAGGTGTGCCGTCCGGCGCTGAGCCGATCCATCAAGGCGTAGAAGGAAGTCTTGCCCGGCAACGGCACCACTCCGACGCCGTGACGTTGCTCGACCTGCTTGATCGCGCGGCGCATCAGCCGCGAGCGCGTGCCGGTCGAGGCGTTCGTCTCGGCCACGATCAGCTCACGCAGCACCTCGACCAGACGCGCGTCGGCCTGGCCCGCGACCTCGAAGCCGCGAGCCGCGCGCTGGTCGACCAGGCCCCATAAACCCTGCGCGGTGTAGCGGGCCCGCTTGGTCTCCAGCGTCCGGGCGGTGACCTTCAGTTCGGCGGCCTTGGCGAGCTGTCGCTCGGTCAAGGTGGTCGTCGCCGGGTCGAAGCCGGGACGTGGTTCTGAGCCCGCGGCCGCGCCCGGCCGTAGGCCGGTTTCGACCTCGACGACGTGGTCCCGCCAGCGTTCGGCGGCGGCGACCACGTTGGCGGGCAGCGATTCCAGCAGGCCGAACGGCTCGACTGCCGGCAGCGGAGCGCTGTCGAGGACGGCGAAGTCCGGCGCGGACATCAGGTGCCCGGCCAGCAGCACCTGCTCGACTCCGGAATCGGAGCGCAACCGGACTGTCGTGCCGACGAGGCCCAGCACCTGGTGCTCGTCACCGTCGTAGCCGACCCGGTCCCCGACCCGCAGCACCGGCCGCTCCGGGGGCATCAGGCGGCCGCCGTGGTGACCACCGTGTCCGGAGACAGCGGGCGATCCAGATCGACGTCGAGATCACGACGCCAAAGCAGGTGATAGAGCACGGGCAGCACCGCGATCGGATCGCCGACCTGCTCGGCTCCCGGCAGCAGGCCGGTGGGTTCGGCGAAGGCCGCCCGCAGGGCGGCCGCGGTGTCGATCAGGTAATGGCGAGGGTGGCTGTAGCCCGCCAGCCACCGGACATTGCCGACCAGGACCTCCGGCGGCGAACCGACCACCTCGTAGCGCCATCCCAGCAGCTCACAGGCTCTGCGGGTGACATCGAAGGCGACCTGGTCGCGAGGCTTGATCCGGTTCAGCGGCCGGCAGTCGAGCACCAGCGCCGTCCCGTCGGCCAGGCGCGCGAAGTAATCCGGCGCGTGCGAGCGCGCCTTGCCCTCGTCGGTGGTCCAGAACAGCCAAAACGGCTGGGAGGAGATGCCGACGGTGTCCGGGTCGAAGTCGAGCAGCATCAGCCGGTCCCGTTCGAGCCATGACTCGTAGCCCACCAACGTGCCCGTGGTCGCGGTCCAGCGCCGTCCGACGTGGTGTCGCTGCCCCTTGTACGAGGGAAAACCACGGGTCGGCTGGCAGGACTCGAACGGGACCGACCACGCCTCACTCAGTGGAATGCGCTGTTGACCAGCGTCATCGACGTAGCCGACCTCAAGCCGGTCAGCGAGCGCGGGAGGGGCTCCACCTGGCACAAGATCAAGCTTCGGCACCGCGACATTGTCCCGACACCGCCCAGCAGGCCCTCACCGACCCGAACGGTAGCCCCGAACACCCGAAGACCACCCGAAGACTTGCTCCGGAACCCGAAGCGTCGCGCCGGACAGGACA
>NZ_JBVJLY010000053.1:0-5808 GCF_055584485.1 Amycolatopsis sp. NPDC102522
GAACCGCACCCGCACAGCCCGCCCCAACGACACACGACCAGCCATCACAACCTCCGAACACAATCGGTGTTGCAACGACCCCGTGAACCCAAGGGCCTTGCCATGTCACGAAGATCGACCCTGCGCGGCTTCGCCGCCTTGGCTTCGCTCCTGCTCGTCGCGGTGTTGCCCGGCGCGGCCGATGCCGCCGCGGCCGCGCCACCGCCGCTTCCCTTCGTCTCCCAGCTCGACTTGTCCTGCTACCGGACCGAGGGCTACAAACCGCCACCGACGGCGGTCACCCTGAACCACCTCGATCCCGTACTCGCGGGACTGCCGACGGAGACGGTCGAACTGGGGGCACGCGAGCAATTCTGCGTGCCTGTCGCGAAGAACGGCGCCATCCCGCCGCCAGGGATCGTCGACTTCGTCCGCTGGGTGGATCTGTCCTGCTACCGGATCGAAGGCGGCACGAGGAACGTCCCGCTGACGCTGAGCCAGCTGAACCCTGTCGTGCGGAAGCTCGGGATCCAGGACGCCCAGGTGACCATGCTGTCGCCGGAGCAGTTGTGTGTCCCGGTCGCGAAGAACGGTGTCCTGCCGCCGCCGGAGATCCTGTCGTTCGTGCGACACGTCGACCTGGAGTGCTACGCCCTGCGCGTCCTCGGCATCCCCGGCCGTGCCTTCCCGTTGACGCTGGGGCATCTCAACCCGGTGCTGGCCGACCGGCCGAAGACGGACGTGAAGGTCGGCAACGCGCGGCAGCTGTGCGTCCCGGTCGCCAAACGCGGTGACGAGATCCCTCGGGAGGTGCTCAACACCTTGCAGTGGCTGGATCTGGCGAAGTACGACGTCAGCACCGGACCGAGCGTCATCGGACCGGTCTCGCTGAAGCTGACCCACCTGAACCCGGTGCTGGCGCACCTTCCCAGCGAGGAGGTCACCATCACCGAACCGGTCCAGCTCGGCCTTCCTGTCGCCAAGAACGGCAGGATCCCGCCGAGGGATTGAGCCGGCTCAGTTGATGCAGCCGGTGTCGTCGGAAGTGATCGGCTCGTCGGTCCGGACCCCGGCCGCCCCGCCGCCCGCGGACACGCCCGGTCCCTTGTAGACCTGTCCGAGCACGACCTGGACATGACCCGCCGCGACGGAAGCGACCTTCTCGGTTTCCAGACCGCCAAGCGCCTTCGCGATCTCCGTGGCGGGGCCGGACGCGTCGCTGAACCGGACGACGGAGGTGCGTCGTCCGGTGTCGGCCGTCGTGTCACCCTTGCCGAAGCCCTTCTCCGCCAGAAGATCCGAGACTCGGGCGGCCAGGCCGTCCTTGCCGCTCGCGTTGACGACGTCGACCTTGGGGCCGGCGGGCGCCTGCGGTGTCGTGGGCTGGACACCGATCAGGGACGCGGCGAAAGCCCGCACCTGGGCCGGGTCCACCTGCACGGCGGTCGCGGTCGGCTGCTTGGGGTTGTAGCGGTAGTCGGGGTTGACCACGGGGATCGTGTCGAAGGCGATGCCGCCGCCGGAGACGCCTCGCATCTGCCGGACGAAGTCGAGCAGGTCCCACGAGCCGTCGAGCACGACCGAACGCTTCACCGCGTCGATCAGTTCGGAGAGGCGGGCCGGGTTGGCGAGCGTCCCGGCGGAGAGCACCTGCTTCGCCAGCCCGGCGAGGAACACCTGCTGACGGCGCACGCGGTCGAGGTCGCTGCGGGGCAGATCCTCACGCTGGCGGACGAAGGCGAGCGCGTCGGCGCCCTGGATCGTCTGCTTGCCCGCCTTGAAGTTCGCACCGGACTTGACGTCCTTGGTGTCCCGCTTCAAGCACACCTCGACCCCGCCGACAGCGTTGCTGATGTCGTAGAAGCTCTGCAAGTTGACCTCGGCGAAGTGATCGATCTTGACGCCGGTGAGGTCCTCGACCGCCTTCAAGGTCGCCTTCCGCGCGGCCGTGATCGCCACCTTGTCGATCTCCGCCTTGTCGGTCTTGCCCGCCTCGCGCTGTGCACTCGCGGAAGCGAACTTGGCGTGACCGAAGATCCCGTTGATCTTGGTCTTGTCCTTCGACCCCGGCTCCGCGACAAAGGAGTCGCGCGGGATCGAGAAGGCCTTCACCGCCTTCTGGCCGTTGGGGATGCGGAGCACGATGAGCGTGTCGGTCAGGTCGTCGCCGTTCGCGCCCACCCGCAGCTCACGCAGCATCGCCGGATCCAGCGGCTCGCCCTGCTGGTTGGTCCGCGAATCACGCCCGACCAGCAGGATGTCCAGCGAACCGTCGGCGGGCTGCTCTCCCGGCTCCGGCGCCTCGATCACGTCTTCGCGGGTGACGCCGTCGAGCGACTCCAGCGTCGTGTATCCGTACGCGGTCCCGCCGAACACCGCCACCGCGAGAACGGCGACCAGGACCTTCCCCAGCTTGTGCACGTTCCTAGGACGCGCGGGAGGCCGTCATTGCTGCATAGGTGATCCACTTCACATCCGCAGATGCGACGCGCCGTTCAGATCGAGGATCGCGCCGGACGCCCAAGCGGCCTCGCCGGAAGCGAGGTAGAGCACCGCCGCCGCGACCTCCTCCGGCGTGCCGACCCGGCCGAACGGGCTCTGCTCGCGGAGGGCCTCGCCGCTCGCGCCTTCGAGCTTCATCGCGACCCTGTCCGTGGCGGTGAAGCCGGGTGCGACCGAGGTCACCGCGATCCCGTGCGGGGCGAGCGCGACAGCGAGCGACTGTCCGAGCGAGTGCAGCGCCGCCTTGCTCGCGCCGTACGCGGGGAACTCGGGCTCGCCCTTGAAGGCACCCCGCGAACCGATGTTGACCACGCGGCCGGCCGCGCCGCGCTCGATCATGTGCCGCGCCACGCAGTAGGTCACGTTGGCCGTGCCGAGCACGTTGACGTCGACCATCCGCCGCCAGATCCGCTGCCAGTCCGCATAGGACACTTCGGCGACCGGATGCGCCGATGCCGCAGACGGCGCGAAGGCGGCGTTGTTCACCAAGACGTCGACGCCGTCCACGGCTGCCTCGGCCTCGTCGGCGACCCGTCGCGCCACCTCGGGATCCGAGAGATCTCCCTGGACCAGCCCGTGGCCGGAACCGGGCAGGTCGGCGAGCGTCCGCTCGGCGTCCTCCCGCTTCGAGGCGTAGTGAACGGCGACACGGTCGCCCTTTTCCGCGAAGGCCCGCGCGATCGCCCGGCCGATGCCGCGCGACGCCCCGGTCACCAGAACTCCCATGGCGCCGACCTTAGTCAGCCGCCGAAGAGCTGGACCACCTTGCGGAACAGTTCGTAGACGCCGTAGGCGAACGGGAGCGCGACCCACAGCCACGCGAACACCATCAGCCCGGTGCGGGTGCGTTCTGGAGCCGGTTCGCTCATCGGGTCTCACTCCTCGCGGGCTCACCGGACGGCGCCGGCTCGTGGAACTTCGGGTTGACCGGCCGCACCAGTTCGTTGGCGACGAAACCGACGGCCAGCAGGCCGATCATGATGAACAGCGACGTCGTGTACAGGTCAGGGCCGACCTTGCCCGCGGACTTCTGACTGTCGGCGATGGCGTTGACGATGAGCGGCCCGAGCACCCCCGCCATCGACCACGCGGTCAGCAGCCTGCCGTGGATCGCGCCGACCTGGTAGGTGCCGAAGAGGTCCTTCAGGTACGCCGGGACGGTCGCGAAGCCGCCGCCGTAGAAGGACAGGATCAGCATGGCGCACAGGACGAACACGAGCTTCGAGGCGTTGGTGGTCAGCGCGATCACGAGGTACAGCAGGGCGCCCGCGCCGAGGTAGAGACGGTAGATGTTCTTGCGCCCCACCAGGTCCGAAGTGGACGACCAGACGAACCGGCCGAGCATGTTGGTCAGCGAGAGCAGCGCGACGAACCCGGCCGCGGCGGCGGTGCCGACCGGTGTCGAGGTCTCGCGGAAGAAGTCCGCGATCATCGGCGACGCCTTCTCCAGGATGCCGATGCCCGCGGTCACGTTGAAGCACAGGACCACCCAGAGGAGCCAGAACTGCGGCGTCTTGATGGCGTTGCGCGCCGACACGTTCGCGGTGGTGATCATCGCGTTGCCGTGCTCGGTCTTCGGCACCCAGCCCTTCGGCTTCCAGTCGTCGGCGGGCACCCGGATCAGCAGGATGCCGAGGCTCATGAAGACCGCGTAGACCAGGCCGTGCACGAGGAAGGCCGTCGCGACCGTCCCGATCGTCCACGGCGCCGTGCCCAGCATCTGCGAAGACCACGGGGACGCGATCAGCGCGCCGCCGCCGAAGCCCATGATGGCGATGCCGGTGGCCATGCCCGGCCGGTCCGGGAACCATTTGATCAGCGTCGACACCGGCGAGATGTAGCCGATCCCGAGCCCGATGCCGCCGACCCCGCCCCAGCCGAGGACGACGAGCCAGTACTGCGACGTCGCCACCCCGAGCGCGGCGAGCAGGAAACCCGAGCTGAAGCAGACCATCGAGACGAACATCGCCCAGCGCGGCCCGTTGCGCTCGACCAGCGTCCCGCCGAACGCCGCCGAAAGCCCGAGCATCACGATGCCGAGCTGGAAAGGCAGAGCGCTCTCCGTGCCGCTGAGCCCGAGGGTCTTCTCCAGCGGCGGTTTGAAGACGCTCCACGCGTACGCCTGCCCGATCGACAGGTGGACGGCCAGCGCGGCGGGCGGCACCAGCCAGCGGCTCCAGCCGGGTGATGCGACGATGCGGGAACGGTCCAGGAAGCCGACAGCCATCCGGCGCCTCCGTACTCTGAGGATGTGCACTGGGAATGTATTACTTAATTCCCGGCGTTGCAGTACACGACTGTCGAAGGACCGGCCAGAAAGGTGGACAAGTGGGCAGGGTGACGGTGCGCCGCCCGGTGCGGAAGATCTCCGCGACCAGGGACGTGCGACGGCCCGACGCGCTCGCGGCCGAAGAACCGCTGGAGATCCGCGTCGGCGGCAAGGCACTCGCGGTCACCATGCGGACACCCGGCAACGACGTCGAACTCGCGCACGGGTTCCTGCTGTCCGAGGGCGTGCTCACCACACGCGAGGACGTCGCGGTCGCCCGGTACTGCGACGGCGTCGACGACCAGGGCCGCAACACCTACAACGTCCTGGACATCGCGCTGGCCGAAGGGGTCGCTCCGCCGGAGACGGGCGTCGAGCGGAACTTCTACACCACCTCTTCGTGCGGTGTCTGCGGCAAGGCAGCGCTCGACGCGGTCAAGCTGCGAAGCCGCTTCTCACCGGAGAAGTCCGGGTTCACGGTGAGCACCGACGTGCTGGCGAAGCTCCCGGACACGCTGCGCTCGCACCAGAAGGTCTTCTCCAGCACCGGCGGGCTGCACGCCGCCGCCCTGTTCGACGGCGACGGGAACCTCGCCGTCGTCCGGGAAGACGTCGGCAGGCACAACGCCGTCGACAAGGTCCTCGGCTGGGCGTTGCAGGAGGGCCGGATCCCCGCGGCGGACACCGGTCTGCTGGTGTCCGGGCGCGCCTCTTTCGAACTGGTGCAGAAGGCCGCCATGGCCGGGATCGGCCTGCTGGCGGCGGTTTCCGCGCCTTCGTCGCTGGCCGCGGAACTGGCCGAGGAGAACGGCATGACCCTCATCGGCTTCCTGCGGGGCGAGAGCATGAACCTCTACAGCGGCGAACAGCGAGTACTCGGCCTCGACTGACTGCGTCGGTACAGGCCTCGTGAGTGGCGATTCGGGTTCTATTTGAGGGGTAAGGCAAACCTGGCGTGTTTGTTGGACGGTGTCGGTGACTCTGCGCGACACCGGGTCGTTGGCCTCGACTGTGTGGATTTTGGTGCGTTGGATGACCAGAAATCCACACAGTCCTGT
>NZ_JBVJLY010000054.1:0-5202 GCF_055584485.1 Amycolatopsis sp. NPDC102522
TTGCCTCGATCAAATTTGACATTGTTGGAGAGTTTGATCCTGGCTCAGGACGAACGCTGGCGGCGTGCTTAACACATGCAAGTCGAACGATGAAGCCTTCGGGTGGATTAGTGGCGAACGGGTGAGTAACACGTGGGCAATCTGCCCTGTACTTTGGGATAAGCCTGGGAAACTGGGTCTAATACCGGATATCACCTTCCCTCGCATGGGGGTGGGTTGAAAGTTCTGGCGGTACAGGATGAGCCCGCGGCCTATCAGCTTGTTGGTGGGGTAATGGCCTACCAAGGCGACGACGGGTAGCCGGCCTGAGAGGGTGACCGGCCACACTGGGACTGAGACACGGCCCAGACTCCTACGGGAGGCAGCAGTGGGGAATATTGCACAATGGGCGAAAGCCTGATGCAGCGACGCCGCGTGAGGGATGACGGCCTTCGGGTTGTAAACCTCTTTCGCCAGGGACGAAGCGCAAGTGACGGTACCTGGATAAGAAGCACCGGCTAACTACGTGCCAGCAGCCGCGGTAATACGTAGGGTGCGAGCGTTGTCCGGAATTATTGGGCGTAAAGAGCTCGTAGGCGGTTTGTCGCGTCGTTCGTGAAAACTCCACGCTTAACGTGGAGCGTGCGGGCGATACGGGCAGACTTGAGTTCGGTAGGGGAGACTGGAATTCCTGGTGTAGCGGTGAAATGCGCAGATATCAGGAGGAACACCGGTGGCGAAGGCGGGTCTCTGGGCCGATACTGACGCTGAGGAGCGAAAGCGTGGGGAGCGAACAGGATTAGATACCCTGGTAGTCCACGCTGTAAACGTTGGGCGCTAGGTGTGGGCGACATCCACGTTGTCCGTGCCGTAGCTAACGCATTAAGCGCCCCGCCTGGGGAGTACGGCCGCAAGGCTAAAACTCAAAGGAATTGACGGGGGCCCGCACAAGCGGCGGAGCATGTGGATTAATTCGATGCAACGCGAAGAACCTTACCTGGGCTTGACATGCGCCAGACATCCCTAGAGATAGGGCTTCCCTTGTGGTTGGTGTACAGGTGGTGCATGGCTGTCGTCAGCTCGTGTCGTGAGATGTTGGGTTAAGTCCCGCAACGAGCGCAACCCTTATCCTACGTTGCCAGCGCGTTATGGCGGGGACTCGTGGGAGACTGCCGGGGTCAACTCGGAGGAAGGTGGGGATGACGTCAAGTCATCATGCCCCTTATGTCCAGGGCTTCACACATGCTACAATGGCTGGTACAGAGGGCTGCGATACCGCGAGGTGGAGCGAATCCCTTAAAGCCGGTCTCAGTTCGGATCGCAGTCTGCAACTCGACTGCGTGAAGTCGGAGTCGCTAGTAATCGCAGATCAGCAACGCTGCGGTGAATACGTTCCCGGGCCTTGTACACACCGCCCGTCACGTCATGAAAGTCGGTAACACCCGAAGCCCATGGCCCAACCCGTAAGGGGGGGAGTGGTCGAAGGTGGGACTGGCGATTGGGACGAAGTCGTAACAAGGTAGCCGTACCGGAAGGTGCGGCTGGATCACCTCCTTTCTAAGGAGCAACACATCCACAGTCCTCGGGATACCCGAGACCAAGACTGTGGGGTGGCCAGGGTTTCACCACCGACTGTGTGGTGGCGCTGGTTGCTCAAGGAATTGTGGAACTACTGGTTTATGCGATCGCCGGCGGTTGCCGGGGCGTCTGAGTACTGCTTCCTTGTGGGGCGTGGAAAGGGTGATCCCGGGATGGTCGGAGATGGTGTTCATTGGCACGCTGTTGGGTCCTGAGGCAACACGCCGAGGGGCTTTCACGCTCCGGGAGTTTGTTTCTGGTGTGGTGTTTGAGAACTGTAGAGTGGATGCGAGCATCTTTGTGGTCAAGTTATTAAGGGCACATGGTGGATGTCTTGGCTTCAGGAGCCGATGAAGGACGTGGGAGGCTGCGATATGCCTCGGGGAGCTGTCAACCGAGCTGTGATCCGAGGATTTCCGAATGGGGAAACCCAGCACCAGTTATGTGGTGTTACCCGCATCTGAATATATAGGGTGTGTGGAGGGAACGCGGGGAAGTGAAACATCTCAGTACCCGTAGGAAGAGAAAACAACCGTGATTCCGTGAGTAGTGGCGAGCGAAAGCGGAAGAGGCTAAACCATGCACATGTCAAGCTGTCAGGCGTTGTGTGTGTGGTGTTGTGGGACCCGCCTTGGAAGATCTGACAGTCTTCCGGGTTTACGCGTGTGTTAGTGGAACGCCTTGGGATGGGCGACCGGAGTGGGTGAGAGTCCCGTACGCGAAAACACATGTTAGTGAATCTTGGTGGTGTTCCCGAGTAGCAGCGAGCTCGTGGAATTTGCTGTGAATCTGCCGGGACCACCCGGTAAGCCTAAATACTTCCTGAAGACCGATAGCGGACTAGTACCGTGAGGGAAAGATGAAAAGTACCCCGGGAGGGGAGTGAAAGAGTACCTGAAACCGTGTGCCTACAAGCCGTCAGAGCCTGAGCAACATCTTTGATGTTTAGGGTGATGGCGTGCCTTTTGAAGAATGAGCCTGCGAGTTAGTGCTGCGTGGCGAGGTTAACCCGTGTGGGGTAGCCGTAGCGAAAGCGAGTCTGAATAGGGCGTCTGAGTCGCGTGGTCTAGACCCGAAGCGGAGTGATCTACCCATGGCCAGGCTGAAGCGTCGGTAAGACGACGTGGAGGGCCGAACCCACTTAGGTTGAAAACTGAGGGGATGAGCTGTGGGTAGGGGTGAAAGGCCAATCAAACTCCGTGATAGCTGGTTCTCCCCGAAATGCATTTAGGTGCAGCGTCACATGTTTCACCACGGGGGTAGAGCTACTGGATGGTCTAGGGGCCTTACCGGGTTACCGAAATCAACCAAACTCCGAATACCGTGGTGTGAGAGTGTGGCAGTGAGACGGCGGGGGATAAGCTTCGTCGTCGAGAGGGAAACAGCCCAGAACACCAGCTAAGGCCCCCAAGTGTGTGCTCAGTGGGAAAGGATGTGGGATTGCCCAGACAACCAGGAGGTTGGCTTAGAAGCAGCCACCCTTGAAAGAGTGCGTAATAGCTCACTGGTCAAGTGGTCCTGCGCCGACAATGTAGCGGGGCTTAAGCACACCGCCGAAGCTGTGTCATTCATGCAATACATCGGCTCAACTCCTTGAGGGTTGTGTCTAGTGGTGTGGATGGGTAGGGGAGCGTCCTGCATCCAGGGAAGCGGCGGCGGAAGCCAGTCGTGGAGGGTGTGGGAGTGAGAATGCAGGCATGAGTAGCGAATGCAGAGTGAGAAACTCTGCCGCCGGATGACCAAGGGTTCCTGGGCCAGGCTAATCCGCCCAGGGTAAGTCGGGACCTAAGGCGAGGCCGACAGGCGTAGTCGATGGATAACGGGTTGATATTCCCGTACCCGAGCACGTGCGCCCAGGATGAGGCGGTTGATACTAACCACCCAAAGCGCATCGGGAAGCCCTTCGGGGTGGACTGGTGTTGTGGAGCGTGGGATCTGATTCCGTAGTAGTCGAGTGATGGGGTGACGCAGGAAGGTAGCTCCGCCAGTGAGTGGTAGTACTGGTGTAAGCGTGTAGGCCGAAGCATAGGTAAATCCGTGTTTCATTAAGGCTGAGACGTGATGCGTAGCCGATTGAGGTGAAGTAGAGTGATCCTATGCTGCCGAGAAAAGCCTCTAGCGAGTGCGTGCACGGCCCGTACCCCAAACCAACACAGGTGGTCAGGTAGAGAATACTAAGGCGATCGGGTGAACTGTGGTTAAGGAACTCGGCAAAATGCCCCCGTAACTTCGGGAGAAGGGGGGCCAAACACTCTGAAGTCCCTTGCGGACTAGGGGTGGGTGGCCGCAGAGACCAGCGGAAAGCGACTGTTTACTAAAAACACAGGTCCATGCGAAGTCGCAAGACGATGTATATGGACTGACGCCTGCCCGGTGCTGGAACGTTAAGAGGACCGGTTAACCCTTCGGGGTGAAGCTGAGAATTTAAGCGCCAGTAAACGGCGGTGGTAACTATAACCATCCTAAGGTAGCGAAATTCCTTGTCGGGTAAGTTCCGACCTGCACGAATGGCGTAACGACTTTCCGGCTGTCTCAACCACAGGCCCGGCGAAATTGCACTACGAGTAAAGATGCTCGTTACGCGCGGCAGGACGGAAAGACCCCGGGACCTTTACTATAGTTTGGTATTGGTTTTCGGTTCGGCTTGTGTAGGATAGGTGGGAGACTGTGAAGCTGGCACGCTAGTGTTGGTGGAGTCGTTGTTGAAATACCACTCTGGTCGGATTGGGAATCTGAACCTCGGACCATGATCTGGTTCAGGGACAGTGCCTGATGGGTAGTTTAACTGGGGCGGTTGCCTCCTAAAGAGTAACGGAGGCGCCCAAAGGTTCCCTCAGCCTGGTTGGCAATCAGGTGTTGAGTGCAAGTGCACAAGGGAGCTTGACTGTGAGACAGACATGTCGAGCAGGGACGAAAGTCGGGACTAGTGATCCGGCACCACCTGGTGGAAGGGGTGTCGCTCAACGGATAAAAGGTACCCCGGGGATAACAGGCTGATCTTGCCCAAGAGTCCATATCGACGGCATGGTTTGGCACCTCGATGTCGGCTCGTCGCATCCTGGGGCCGGAGTAGGTCCCAAGGGTTGGGCTGTTCGCCCATTAAAGCGGCACGCGAGCTGGGTTTAGAACGTCGTGAGACAGTTCGGTCCCTATCCGCCGCGCGCGTAGGATACTTGAGGAAGGCTGTCCCTAGTACGAGAGGACCGGGACGGACGAACCTCTGGTATGCCAGTTGTCACGCCAGTGGCATGGCTGGTTAGCCACGTTCGGAAGGGATAACCGCTGAAGGCATCTAAGCGGGAAGCCTGTTCCAAGATGAGGTATCCCACCCCTTGTGGGTTAAGGCCCCCAACAGACCATTGGGTTGATAGGCCAGAAATGGAAGCACAGTAATGTGTTATCGAGTTGACTGGTACTAATAGGCCGAGGACTTGCCCACAAAGATGTTACGCATCCACTCTACAGCTCTGAAACACCACACAACCACCAGCATGATTCGGTGGGAAGTGGTTGTTTCATAGTGTTTCGGTGGTTATAGCGTCAGGGAAACGCCCGGTCCCATTCCGAACCCGGAAGCTAAGCCTGACAGCGCCGATGGTACTGCAACCGAAGGGTTGTGGGAGAGTAGGACACCGCCGGACTAAC
>NZ_JBVJLY010000055.1:0-4096 GCF_055584485.1 Amycolatopsis sp. NPDC102522
CCCGTCGCCCACACCGACATCCAGCACGAGCCCCACCAAGGACACCGAGACGCGATCCGGGCCCAGTGGGCAGGCAAATACGGGTCCGCCAGAACGACACTTACCACTCACGACCCGCCGGACCGCCCACTCACTGGGGCATTTCGTCCTCTGAATGCGGTGGTTGCCCACGCAAGGACCGCGTTTAGTCGACTAAACGCGGCAGTCAGCGAGTGCCTGAGATCTTCGCGCTTCCCAGCACGAGGTCGCCTTCGGCCGCGTCGGTGCGGTACAGCACAACGACCTGCCCCGGAGCGACCCCGCGCAGCGGCTCCCGCAGCTGGACGGTCACCGAGTCGCCCGAGTCGCCCGAAACCTCAGCGACGGCCTCGACGATCCCGCCGTGCGCACGCACCTGGACGACGCATTCGGTCGGGCCGACCAGTGGCCGCTCGCTCGGCCAGATCGGGCGGTTCGCCTCGATCACGTTCACGCCGAGGTCCCGCGCGGAACCGACCTTCACGGTGCCCGAAACCGGCTCCAGCGAAAGCACGTAGCGCGGCCGCCCGTCCGGCGCCGGCGCCTCGATGCCGAGTCCCTTGCGCTGGCCGACGGTGAAGCCGTGCACGCCGGTGTGCTCGCCGAGCACGGCACCGGTCTCGGCGTCGACGAGCTGCCCCGGGCGCTCACCGAGCCGCTTCTCCAGGAAGCCCTTCGTGTCCCCGTCCGGGATGAAGCAGATGTCGTGGCTGTCCGGTTTGTTCGCCACCGACAGGCCGCGGCTCTCGGCCTCGGCGCGCACGTCGGTCTTCCACGAATCACCCAGCGGGAACAGCGAATGCCGCAGCTGCTCCGGGGTGAGGGAAGCCAGGACGTAGGACTGGTCCTTGCCCGAGTCGACGCTGCGCCGCAGCTCCGGGACACCGTCCACAAGGGACAGCCGGGCGTAGTGCCCGGTGGCGACGGCGTCGAAGCCGAGCGCCATCGCCTTGTCCAGCAACGCCTCGAACTTGATCTTCTCGTTGCAGGTGACGCACGGGTTCGGCGTGCGGCCGGCCGCGTACTCGCCGACGAAGGTTTCGATGACCTCTTCGGTGAAGCGCTCGGCGAAGTCCCAGATGTAGAAGGGGATGCCGAGGATATCGGCCGCGCGGCGAGCGTCGCCCGAGTCCTCGATCGTGCAGCAGCCACGGGATCCGGTGCGCAGCGTGCCGGGCTTCGCCGACAGCGCCAGGTGCACGCCGACGACCTCGTGCCCGGCGTCCACGGCGCGGGCGGCGGCCACCGCCGAGTCCACTCCCCCGCTCATCGCGGCCAGTACGCGCATCTTCCTCACACCTCTTGCTTCTGCGTCTGCTTGCGCATTCCGGCTAGTCCCGCCTGCCTCGCCCTGTCGACGACGCCCGCGATCTCCTTCGAGACCGCTTCGACGTCTTCCGGCGCCGAGGTGTGCCCGAACGAGAACCGCAGCGACCCGCGCGCGGCCGCCGGGTCGGCACCCATGGCCAGCAGCACGTGACTCGGCTGCGCGACCCCGGCCGTGCACGCCGATCCAGTGGAACATTCGATGCCCTTGGCGTCCAAGAGCATTAACAGGCTGTCACCCGCGCAACCGGGGAAGGTGAAGTGGGCATGTGTGGGCAGGCGCTCGCCTTCGCCGCCGTTGAGCACCGCGTCCGGCACCTCGCGCCGGACGGCCTCGATCAGGTCGTCCCGCAGTTCGGCGACGCGTTTGGCGTACTCCTCGCGGCCCTCGACCGTGGCCTTCACCGCCGTCGCGAACGCGATCACCGCCGGCACGTCGAGGGTGCCCGAACGCACGCTGCGCTCCTGGCCGCCGCCGTGCAAGACCGGCACGCACGCGGTGTCGCGCCCGAGCAGCAGCGCGCCGACGCCGTACGGGCCGCCGAGTTTGTGCGCGGTCAGGGTCAGCGCGGCGGCGCCGCTCTCCGCGAAGCCGACCGGCACCGCGCCGACGGCCTGGACGGCGTCGGTGTGCAGCGGGATCTCGTGCTCGGCGCAGACGGCGGCGAGCGCGGCGATCGGGTTGATCGTGCCGACCTCGTTGTTCGCCCACATCACGGTGGCCAGCGCGACCGTCTCGGGGCTGTCGCCGATGGCGGCGCGCAGCGACTCCGGGGACACCCGGCCCGCTTGGTCGGCCTCGACCCAGACGATCTCGGCGCCCGCGTGCTGCTCCAGCCACTCGACGGATTCGAGGACGGCGTGGTGCTCGACGGTGCTGCACAGCACCCGCCGACGCTCCGGGTCCTCGCCGTTTCGGGCCCAGAAGATGCCCTTGACCGCGAGGTTGTCGCTCTCCGTGCCGCCGGCGGTGAAGATCACCTCGGACGGCCGGGCGCCCAGCGCCTCCGCGATCACCTCGCGGGCTTCTTCGACGCTTCGCCGGGCCCGGCGCCCCGAGGAATGCAGCGCGGAGGCGTTGCCCACTGTGGACAGCGCCTCGGACATCGCCGCTACGGCTTCGGGCAACATCGGGGTGGTCGCCGCGTGGTCGAGATAGGTCATCGCCTTACCAGGGTAGACCGTTCCGGGGCGTGACCAAGCCCACCCTGGTCAGCGGGTGGCCCCGCTCATACCCGACGGCCACCGGCCGGTCAGCCGCACCCCGAGCAGCGCGATGCCGGTCAGCAGGACCGAAAGCACCAAGATCGCCACCGAGGGCTCCTTCGCCGACGCCAGCGAAGCGAGCAGGACACCACCCAAACCGATGGTCAGGGCCGATCCGACCCAGTCGCCGAGCTGCAGCGCCGAGGTGTTGAACCCGCGTTCGGCCTCCGGCGAGTAGCGGAGCAGCAGTACCGAGATCGCGGGCATCGCGATGCCCATCCCGGAGCCGCCGACCGCCGACGCCACGAACGCCATCCAGCCGGGGAACGAGGGCAGCGGGACGAAGACGAAGATCGCCAGACCGGCCGCGACCAGCGCGAACCCGACCCGCAAGGACACCTCGCGCGACCAGTCGAGCATGCGGCCCTGCAGCATCGAACCAGCCGACCAGCCCAGCGCGGTCACCGTCAGCGGCAGCCCGGCCAGCGCGGGGCTGTAGCCGTGGACCTCGGTCATCGTGAGCGGCAGGTACGCCTCCATCCCGGCGTACGCGCCCGCGATCAGCCCGCGCGAAGCGATCACTGTCGGCAACCCCGGCCGCGACGTCAGCGTCCCGGCGGGCAGGAGTTTGCGGAGCGCGTACGCCAGGGCGGCCAGTCCGGCGCCGCCGTAGGCCAGCGCGACGAGGGACGGGTGCTGCGCCGCCCAGGTGAGCGCGGCGACGCCGAGGGCGGCGACCACCGCGGGCACGACCCCGGCGCGGCGCGCGGACTCACCGGGCACGTGCGGGGGCAGTTTGCGCGTGACGACGACCAGTAGCCCCACACCGACGGCGGTCAGCGGGATGAGCCCGAGGAAGACCCAGCGCCAGCCGACGCTCACGGTCAGCACCCCCGCGATCGAAGGCCCGATCACCGCGGGCAGCACCCACGCGGCGGCGTTGGCGGCGTAGATCACCGGACGTTCACGGTCACTGAAAGTGAGCGCGATCAGCAGCGACACCGAGACCAGCAGCAGGCCGGAGCCGAAGCCCTGCAAGGCCCGGCCGAGCAGGAGCATCGGCATGTCGTGGGCGAGCCCCGCGACCAGCAGCCCGACGGCGAACAACGCTGTCCCGGCGAGCAGCGCGGGCGCCGGGCCCTTGCGGTCACCGAGCCGTCCGGAAAGGACGGTCGCGACCACGCTGGCGACCAGGAAGGTGGTGAAGGGCCAGGCGTACAGGGCGAGACCGTCGAGATCGGCGACCATCGTCGGCATCGCGGTCGCGACGCCCATGCTCTCGAACGCGATGAGCGTGACCATGAGCAGCAACCCGACCGTGGTCACGCGGTGCTCCGGTGTCCAGAGCACGCCCTTCGGCTTCGCCTTGTCCCCAGTGATCGTCATACGACGAGCCTGCTACCTCCAGTTCGGTGGAGGTCAAGCTGGTCGTGAGTGGCGTTTCGGGTTAGTGAGGGGTAAGGCAAACCTGGCGTGTTTGTGGACGGTGTCGGTGACTCTGCGCGACACCGGGCCTGTGGCGTCGACTGTGTGGATTTTGGTGCGT
>NZ_JBVJLY010000056.1:0-1378 GCF_055584485.1 Amycolatopsis sp. NPDC102522
CGGCGACACGGCCTCGTTCTCGTCAGTCACGGACATCTGTGTACTCCCTCAATCCACACGAAGCCGATCTCATACACAGACCATCAGACATGCCCTCGGGATCGGCTCGGCCTTGATTGATGTAGCGCACCAGCAGAGTGGCGCTGCCGGTGTAGCCCCGGTCGCGGATCTCGGCCAGGATCCGGGTGACCGGGATCTTCTCGGCGAGCCGACGCCGGAGGAGGTCGCGGTGGGCGTCGACCAGGCAAGCGCCATAGCGTGGCGGGCGCAGCAGTTCCTCCGCGCTTGTGGCGCGGGCGTAGCGTTTGACGGTGTTCAGAGACCAACCCAGCCGCCGGGTGCACTCCAGCAAGCCGACACCTCGCTCGAGTAGGTTGTGGACGGCGGCGTGCCGTTCTCGGGTGCGCGCGGCCAGCGCCGATCCTTCGGAGCGGGGCATAGCGTTCCAGCATGAGGCATGGGCGACAACGCACTTTTCCACCGCAGCGGCGAGGTTGTGCCACAGATGCCACCGGTCGCTGACTTGGACAGCTTTCGGGGCACCGTGGCGGATGGCTTCGGCGTAGGCGGCTGAACCGTCGCGGCACACGACCTCGACTCCGGGGTGCTCGCGCAGCCAGGCTGCCAGGGTCTCGCTCTTGCGATCGGGCAGCACGTCGACGCGGCGATGGGTGACCGCGTCTATCAGCAAGGTCGCGTACCTACGTCCGCGCCTGATCGCGAAGTCATCAACCCCGAGTACCTCCACAGTCCCGACGTCCGGCTCTGGTAATGCGTGCACGAGCCCCAGCAGGGTGCCCCGGCTGGCCGGCAGTCCCAGTCGTGCCGCCAGCCGAGCTCCTGCCCGGCCAGCCAGCGCGAGTCCGATGCGCTCCAGAACTCTGCGGCACAACGAAGTCCGGCGGCCGTGTCGCCAGGTCAGGCCGTCAACCTGCTCGGCGAACGTCCGCACCGCACAGTCGACCGCGTCGCAGAAGAACCGCCTCACCCTCAACCGCAGCACCACCGCCTGGCCTGCCATCGCGACGTCGGCCAGACTGCGGTCATATCGACTGTGCACACGGCGCGAGCGACTACCGCACGAAGGACAGGTCCCGTCCTCCGCGCTGACGCGCGCCCACACTCGCACGCCCGTCCCAGCCTGCTCGATCTTCTCGATCAGCACACCCGCCAAGTGCGGCAGCAACACCCTCAACTGGTCATCGCACGCCGAACATGATCACAGGTACCCACGGACCTCGATCCTCGGCCCACCACGCCGATCACCAAACTTTGGACAGAGCCAAGTTTTCTGTGTAAGTGATCGTAAAAATGGGTTCTATTTGACGTAGTGGGCGATGCGTTCGGGGAAGGCCATGGCCAGGGAGCCGAGTGCTGG
>NZ_JBVJLY010000057.1:0-1254 GCF_055584485.1 Amycolatopsis sp. NPDC102522
CAAGTTTTCTGTGTAAGTGATCGTAAAAATGGGTTCTATTTGACGTAGTGGGCGATGCGTTCGGGGAAGGCCATGGCCAGGGAGCCGAGTGCTGGTTTCCAGCCCTGGACGGTGGCGCCTTCGACAAGCTTCGGGGGCGCTTTGCGCTGGCCTGCTGGTAGGCCTTTCTCCTTGTCGCGTTGACGTGCTCGCTTGTCTTCGATGTCGCGGATGGCCAGCCAGAGCAGCTTGATGATCGCGTCGTCGTTGGGGAAATGCCCCCGATTCTTGATGATCTTGCGGAGTTGGTAGTTCAGCGATTCGATCGCGTTCGTCGTATAAATGATCTTGCGGACCTCGGGGCCGAATTCCAGGAAAGGAACGAACCTTTCCCAGGCGTTTTCCCAGGTCATGACCGCCGCCGGGTAGCGTTTCCCCAGATCGGAGGCGGCGAACGCATCCAGTTCCAGGCGGGCGGCTTCGGCGGTAGGAGCGGTGTAGATCGGCTTGAGCGCGGCGGCGATCTTCTTGCGGTCCTGGTAGGACACGAACCGCATCGCCGCCCGGATCAGGTGGACGGTGCAGGTCTGCACGATCGCGAGATTCCAGGTCGCCTCGATGGCCTCGGGGAACCCGGTGAGGCCGTCGCAGCATACGATGAGCACGTCCCGGACCCCGCGGTTACGCAGCTCGGCACAGACCCCCGCCCAGAATTTGGCGCCCTCGGTGGCCTGGACCCAGATGCCCAGGACGTGTTTCACGCCTTCCAGGTCGACCCCGACGGCGATGTGGGCGGCCTTGTTGCGGACCTGGTGACCGTCGCGGACCTTCACGACCAGGGCGTCGAGGTAGATGATCGGATAGATCTCCTCCAGCGGCCGCGATTGCCAGGTCTTGACCTCTTCCAGCACGGCGTCGGTGATCTTCGAGATCGTGTCGTGGGACAGTTCGGTGCCGTAGGTGCGGTACAGGTGGTGGCCGATATCGCGGACGGTCATCCCACCCGCATAGAGCGAAATGATCATCTCGTCCAGGCCACCGGTGCGCCGTGAGCCCTTCGGGATCAGACGGGGCTCGAACGAGCCGTCCCGGTCCCGGGGCGAGGCCAGCTGCACCTCACCGACCTCGGTGGACACCGTTTTAGGGGTAGAACCATTGCGGGAATTGGTGACTCCCCGACCGGTCGGGTCGCCTTTCTCGTAGCCCAGATGGCCGGTGAGTTCAGCCTGCAACCCACGTTCCAGTACGGCTTTGACCAGCTCGGGCAGCAGCCCG